>NZ_JCAUAZ010000009.1:0-223642 GCF_059692215.1 Paenibacillus sp. J22P51
AGTGACTAGTGTTGTGTGCCTGGCTGGATGCGTTATTGGAACTTGGTGCTAGGGCGTGCTGTTGGTGGGGATGGTTTGTTGAGTGACTAGTGTTGTGTGCCTGGCTGGATGGGTTTTTGGAACTTGGTGCTAGGCGTGCTGTTGGTGGGGGGATGGTTTGTTGAGTGACTAGTGTTGTGTGCCTGGCTGGATGGGTTATTGGAACTTGGTGCGAAGGCGTGCTGTTGGTGGGAATGGTTTGTTGAGTGATTAGTGTTGTGTGCCTGGCTGGATGGGTTATTGGAACTTGGTGCTAGGGCGTGCTGTTGGTGGGAATTGTTTGTTGAGTGACTAGTGTTGTGTGCCTGGCTGGATGCGTTATTGGAACTTGGTGCGAGGGCGTGCTGTTGGTGGGGGGATGGTTTGTTAAGTGATTAGTGTTGTGTGCCTGGCTGGATGCGTTATTGGAACTTGGTGCTAGGGCGTGCTGTTGGTGGGGGGATGGTTTGTTAAGTGATTAGTGTTGTGTGCTGGCTGGATGGGTTATTGGAACTTGGTGCTAGGGCGTGCTGTTGGTGGGAATTGTTTGTTGAGTGATTAGTGTTGTGTGCCTGGCTGGATGGGTTATTGGAACTTGGTGCTAGGGCGTGCTGTTGGTGGGGGGATGGTTTGTTGAATGATTAGTGTTGTGTGCCTGGCTGGATGGGTTATTGGAACTTGGTGCGAGAGAGCTCGGGGGAAACGGAACGACGTTCCGCTATTTCGATGAAAAAGCTCATTTCTATTGTGGTGCGGAACGTGGTTCCTCTATTTCAGCAAATTTGCTCAAAATTCGCTTTTTAAGGGAAAATAGCGGACTCTCGTTCCGTTTCTGGCCGATTCAGCTAGTTTTAGCCCGAATAAGGGAACCACGTTCCGCAATTGAGGAGTGGGGTTTGTGGGGGTTGGGGGACCACGTTCCGCAATTGAGGAGTGGGGTTTGTGGGGGTTGGGGGCTAGTGGGGCTAGTGGGGCTAGTGGGGGACGTTGCTGACCAACCCCCTAAACACCAAAAAGCCCCTCACCATGAGGGGCTTTCCGCTTACTTCACAAGCTGCTATTCAGCCGCTTGGCCGTTCAATTTCTCTTTGAGCAGGTTCAACTGCTCATCAACTTTAGCTTGCTTCGCTGTATCGATCGGCGTGTAGCTGCCTACTGTACCCGCTGGCACGTATGGCTTGCGAGCGATCTCAGCTTCAACTTCAAGCTGGATGATCTTCTCTTCCATGCGCTGGAAGCCGCGGGATGCGCTGCCGCTTTCGATCACACCGTTGTAAGACACTTGTGCCATTTGTTTCTTAGCTTTCGCCAATTGAGCGCGGGATACCAGCTCGTTGCGTTTGTTGCGCATTTTGTAGAACTCATCTTTCATTTCGTGCAATTGCTGAGTAAGCTCATCCGCATGTGCTTTTGCAGCAGCGTGAAGATCTGTGTACTCAACAATTTTATCTTCGTGGTAGAGCTTCTCTTCAACAGCTTGACGAGCAATCGCTTCTTGACCGTTCTTGATTGCTGCGGAAGCTTTCGCTTCGCGGTCAGCCACGAGACGAATGGATTCCTCAAGGCGCTGCTTCAGCTTGCGCTCACTTGCGATTTGGCGTGCAACAGTTACTTCTGCTTGGGCAATTTCTTGCTCCATATCGCGAAGGTACTGGTTCAACATCACGATTGGATCCTCAATTTTATCTAATACCTCGTGAATTGATGCTTTCGTCATATCTTTCATTCTTGTAAATACACCCATGGTTTACACGTCTCCTTTTTTACTATCCAATGTTTGTTTTTCAAAACGAGCGACTTTGGCTCTTAGTTCATCTACTTCTCTTTGCAGTGCTTTTTTCTCAATGTCTTTCATCATCTCATCGATGTTATTCGTAGTTTTACTAGTTTCATATGGTGCATAGCTATCCGCTCTCTGAGGAGCCTGGTGGTGATTGTGGGATTTATGATGATTCCATGATCCGCCTGAATAGTTTTGACGACCATACGAGCTTGCATAGGGATCAAATGGGGGCTGATCAAACCCAGGTTCCTTCGGAATAACAATCGCCGCTACAAAGTAGATGAAAATGACGGTGCCTCCGGTGAAAAACGTGGTGATCACGACTAGTAAACGTAATAATGTGACATCTACATTCATGGCTTCTGAAAGTCCCCCGCATAGGCCCGTAAGTTTCTTATCTCTTCGTGAGCGATATAGTTTGTTCATGATCCTGTGTTCCCTCCTGTTTCAGTCTATTGCGAAGTGCTTCCATTTCCGCATCTACGGCCGGGTTGCCCCCGCTGTAGAAGCTTTCGCGACCCATTCGGCGGACATCGCGAAGTGTTCTGGCATGCAGCTCCATATCGGATACGCGCTCTTCCAATCGGCCGAACATCCGTGGTGCCCCATCTTGTGTGACACCGCTGCGAGCATGCATACGCTGCTGCAAGCGGGCGGACTCCATACGAGCCAAGTAGTAGCTGCGTTTGTCTGCGACTTCTTTGTAATCTGCCCTCAGTTGTTGAAGCTCCTCATCCAGCTCAAGGATAGACTGCTTCGCCTGCTCATACAGATCATGATATTGCACGCTTTTCTCTTCAGCTTGCAGTTTCTCTTGCAGCACGATCCTTGCCATGTGCTCTTCGCCAGCCTTCAAGGCCAGCAGCGCTTGATGCTCGCGCTTTTCTTTCGTTTCTAGGGCGGTTAAATATTGCTGCCGAAGTGATGCTGCGTGACTCACGCATTGCTGATACAGCCTTTCTGACTGCTGAAGCTGCTCACGCCCGGCCGCTAAGTATTGGTCAATCAAGCGTACTGGATCTTCTGACTTCTCTAAATGCTCATTCAAAGTTGCCACGGTTATATCTCTCATCCGCCTAAATAGGCTCATCTTCACTCCACCTTTTTCACACTCTGTATTCGGTTCGTGCCTTTACATTACGCTGTTCTTCCTTTTAACATTGAAAATCCATAGCCGATTAACCCAATCGCCAGAAGGATAATGATCCAACCTGCTAGCTTACTTACTAGAATGATTATCCCGATACCAGCAATAACCCATCCAATTTTCTTATCGTTCTTAATCCCTAGGTAACCCAGTCCAACCATAATGAGGGGAATGACATATCCCATCACCGATCCTACAAAGTCTCCTAAGTGAAAGCCTAGCTTATTGAATAAAATCAGTGCGCCGAATGCGATTAGCAAAGCGGCAAACCCTGTATTTCTTTTCATCGTTTCGTCACCGCCTTTCGTTGTTGGCTGTTGTCTTGTTCATGTCTTTATTTTAGGTAAAATCACTGCTTTCCAAAACGGACCGTGGACGGTATTTGCTCCTAGACCTTAGTCGGGGTGGGTCTACGACCTCTGATAGACGGGCATTCCCCCTGCTGGCATGGCTAAAATTATCGTGAGTGCCATTTAGGAGTATGGTAAAATAAGGTTTAGTTTGAACTATCTCGCTTATTGCGTAAGGAGGATTCTCTTGTGAACACCACGGAGGGAACGTTTCAGGGAGTTGGCGGGGTTGAACTTTTCTATAGAAGAGCCACTCCGTCAGAAGTACCAGCCAAAGGCGCTATTATTGCTGTCCATGGACATGGCGACCACAGCGGTGGATTAGTCAATATGTGTGACGCACTCGTACAGGGTGGTTATATCGTGTATTCGGCTGATTCGCGCGGTCATGGGCGAAGCCCAGGTATTCGTGGATTCATTCGCTCATGGGATGAATACAAAGGAGATCTGCATGTATTTAGAGAACTCGTCCTATCTGAGAATCCTGGGCTGCCTCTCTTTATCATCGGTCACAGTATGGGTGGCGTGATTAGTGCGGACTATGTGCTCGATCGGGGCACAGGGATTAGTGGACTCGTTTTAGTGGCTCCTGCGATTTCTTATGAAATGACGACCTTTGAAAATTGGCTCATTAAACTTCTGGGGAAGCTTCGGCCACAACTCACCATTCAAAAATCAGGCAGTGTCGAGGGGTTAACACAAGATCCCGACATGGCGGCGAAGCTGCAATCAGATCCTTTGCGTCATAGTACCGTAACGCCAGGCTTAGGCCTTGGATTAAGTCAAGCCATTCCAAGAATTTTGAATCAAGCACAATCGTTTCAACTCCCTCTTCTCCTGCAATACGGCCTAGAAGATAAATTGACTCCCCCCGAGAAGCTGAAGCAATTTCTGCACTTGGTGGGTTCACAAGATAAAAAAAGCTACGCTTACGATACGATGCGACACCGTCCTTTCGATGACCTAGGGCGAGAGCAATTCCTCTCTGATTTACTAGGTTGGTTGGATCTGCATACGTTTACGCCTAATAAGCCCAAGATGCATGCTTGAACATGAAAGAAAGACCGACGTCAATGACGTCGGTCTTTCCTGTGCTCATAACAGCTGCTACACGTTTTCTTTATCTAACACATAGACCTTTACATTCTTTTTCACACCAAACTCCTGTGCTTGGCCCAAATCATTCATAAATACATCAATTCGAGAGCCGCGAATCGCCGATCCGATATCTTCCGCTTTCCGAATACCAATGCCTTCAATGAATACCGTTGATCCTAATGGAATGACCGCTGGGTCCACGGCAATCGTGCGTCCCTCTTTGGCCTTGATGCCGCTATAGGTAATGCCGTATGTGGGGTGAGACGCTTTTTTGCCTGTAGATTCAAAGCCCGCGGTGTACGCGGTTAGCGTGGTATTGATTACTTTTTTGATTATTTTCGGCTGTCCATCAGAAGAGGAAGCACCTGCAGCTACGATTGGGATCGTTAGACTTTGTCCGATCGTCAGCTGATTGGGATTGGAAATAGTATTCGCAGCTATGAGGTCATCTACGGCGATATCGAAGCTTCTTGCTATTTTAAACAGGGTATCACCTCGGCTTACTTTGTAAGCTGTCGTGGCTTTCTCGATTTCAACTGGCTGAGCTTGAGATTCTTCTATCGGTTTATCTGAGCTTCCATTCACAGAAGCCACATAGACAGGCGGTATTTCCCCATCTGCATCACTCGTCGGAAAGGAATATACTTTCGCTTGCATGAACCACAATCCTAGCAACAGTGTAAGAGATAAGGTCGAAATACATATTTTACGAAACAACATAGCTATAGCTCCTCCTCGAAAAGTTAATAGAGTTATAGCTACTAGACTCGGCTAAAAATTTGATTTCTATACCATGCCCTATGAAATAAATGCTAGATAGGCAGCAAAATACGAGAGCGCTAAGTAGGCTGCTTGTATATTTCCATCCCATTCTGTTTACGATAGTTAACCTATAGAAGGTAACTACGCAAAGAGAAACGATCCGACAACATGGCCTGATTCCATGTTATTTTTCCCGCTCGAATATTCCTTGACAGGAATATTCCATTCGAGGTATATTGTGTTCATGAATACGATATTCAGTGCTCTTGCCGAACCAAACCGCTTGCACATCGTTGAGCTCTTGCGAGACGGTCCCCTGACCGTAGGGGAAATAGTTGAACGGCTTGGCCTTAGCCAGCCACAAGTTTCCAAGCATCTGCGGGTACTTAGCGAGGCGGGACTTGTAGAGGTACAGCCGATAGCGAATCGAAGGGTCTACAAACTGCGGCCGCAGTCCCTTCAAGCCATTGAAACCTGGCTGGGTTCCTTCCGCCGATTGTGGGAAACGCAATTCGATCGGTTGGAAGCTTATCTAGAGGCGTTGCAAGCGAAAGAAAGTAAACCGACTGATCAGGAATAACCCTGTTCAGATCAGACAACATTTTAAGAAAAATGGAGGAAGAACAAAATGACACAAGTAAACGCAAACTACAAATATGAAATGAAAAGTGATGGCTCCGAATTGGTGATTACACGCATCGTTAATGCACCTCGTGAGCTTGTATTCCAAGTATGGACGCAACCTGAACATTTAGCAGCATGGTGGGGACCAACGGGCATGGCGCTGACTGTTATATCCTTAGATGTTCGCCCAGGCGGCAGCTTCCACTACGGGATGAAGTCCCCTGAAGGATTCGAAATGTTTGGCAAATTTGCTTACCACGAAGTCGCTGCACCTGAGAAGCTATCCTATGTGACCTCCTTTGCTGATGCAGAGGGTAATGTCATTCGCGCACCATTTAGCCCTGTCTTCCCACTTGAGATTATGAATAACCTCACGTTCGTTGAAGAAGATGGCAAAACAATCATCACTATGCGCGGCGGCCCTGTCAATGCGACAGAAGAAGAACTGAACTTCTTTGCTTCCATGAAAGGTTCCATGCAAGAAGGTTTCGGCGGAACGTTCAATCAATTGGACGAATACTTGGCGAAAATCACGGGTTAATCCAAGACAAGAAAAGAGCTCTCAGAAGATGTATCTTCTGGAGCTCTTTTTTAGCTTATACAGCTGCTCTGCGCAGCAATCCGTAGGAGATGAACGAGTAGATGACGACCATCGGGATCATCCACCAGAACAAATCCATATAGTGATTTACTACCCAATGACCAATATCGTCCCAAAGCCTGAAATGCCTCATCGTGTAGGACGTGATTGTCCCTATCAACAGCGCGGCTGCAAAGAAGATGTACATGGACATGCTGCCAAAACGGCGATGCAAGCTCGAAATTGTAAATCCAAGGAAGTACAAATGTATCAACAGGATGATATTAATCCCCAGTATTCCGATGTACGGCAGATCGCTAAGGAACCCTATTTCAAATAGATGCAAATTCACATAAAACCCATCCGTTGCTTGCTCAATAGCTGAAAGTATGGTTATGACTGTCCCTGAAATCGTATTCACCAACAGGACAGTCAATGCTGTACCGAAGAAATAATCCTTTCTCCGAATACTAAGACCGATGGCGAATGGGAACGTTTCTTTGAGCGTAAGCGTGCCTGTTATCAATGTGTAGACATAGATGGAGGCAATAGCACCCGTATTCATAACTTCGCCTTCATTAAGTGAAAGAGCAATTAAAGCATTGATCAGAAAATTAGCGCCCAGGATGGCCCATGGAACCACAAACCACGTGTTCTTGTTCCTTAGATGGAGCATGACTACTTGCTTAACTCGGTTCATAGTGATTCAGACCCCTTTCCCGCCACTTGCGTGCGTGTCAGATGAACAATGAGCTGTTGGATGGATACGGCAGCAAATTCCAGTCCTAGCTCCTCCGCATATTTCCGATCCTGCGCTCCGATAGCCCCAAGGATTGTTGCTGTTGCAGCAGAACCAATTGCGGTTCTCTCTAGCACTTCTTTCCCCCGCGTGAACGCATCTACCGCCGATTTCAGACCGGAAACCATGCAAGCACGGCCGCGAAGCGCGTCAGCATCTTCATTGAGAATCAATTTCCCGTTGTCGATCACGAGCACATGCTCCAACAACCGACTCACCTCGTCAATCAGATGCGTAGAAAGGATCACTGTGCGCGGGTGCTCTGCGTAATCTGCCAGCAAGTGATCATAGAAAAGCACACGAGCTACCGCGTCCAATCCCAGATACGGCTCATCGAAAATCGTCAATGGCGCGCGGCTTGCGAGCCCTACGACAATCCCTACGGAGGACAGCATGCCTCGGGACAGTTTTTTTATTTTCCTTTTGATCGGAAGTCGGAAATCTTCGATTAATGCGTTAGCATAAGCGTCGTCCCAGTTCGGATATAAGGAT
The DNA here is from genome assembly GCF_059692215.1 of Paenibacillus sp. J22P51. Classification (NCBI taxonomy): domain Bacteria; kingdom Bacillati; phylum Bacillota; class Bacilli; order Caryophanales; family Paenibacillaceae; genus Paenibacillus; species Paenibacillus sp. J22P51. The sequence continues at coordinate 7,654 of NZ_JCAUAZ010000009.1, forward strand.
TTAGCCACCGCCATCACATCAATAATGCGAAACGTGTCCGGATATTTCTGACTCTCTTTAATAAAACAAATCTGATTCAGCACCCGGCTATTCTCAAAAGGCTCCTCGCCAAACACCTTCAATTCGCCGCTAGTCGCGAACTGCTGTGCGGAGATCATATGCATGATGGTCGTTTTGCCAGCGCCGTTTCTGCCGAGTAAACCGTAGATTTTGTTCGCTTCAATTTTAAAGCTTACATGATCCACAGCGGTTACTTTGCCATAGGACTTCGTAAGGTCTTTTACTTCAACAATGTTCGTCATTAGGCTTTCTCCCCTCTCCGCACCATTTCTGTCAGCTGCTCTAACGTGATGCCCAGCTTCTCAGCTTCCCTTACCATCGTCACGACATACTGCTCATAAAATAGTTCTTTTCGCTTCTCCATCAGCTTGACTCGCGCTCCCTCCGCTACAAACATGCCAATTCCACGCTTCTTGTATAAAATCCCTTGGTCCACCAGCAGATTAACACCCTTAGCCGCTGTTGCTGGGTTGATCTGATAAAAGGCGGCAAATTGATTCGTAGAAGGAACCTGCGATTCCTCCGGCATGCGTGATTCGATAATGTCATCCTCAATCTGTTCTGCGATTTGCACAAAAATCGGGCGGCTATCATCCATCATAAATCCCACAATTCTCACCACCACTTTCGTTACTTCTTTGGTTAGTTACTCATGTAATTAACCATACAACCAAATAAGTTGAATGTCAACTACCAGACGGAAATTGGGCAATTAAATAATTCCTTTTTTATCGGGGAATACCAGTAGAGGAAGGTTGTTAGGTAGGCAAATCGACCCAAGACATCATGTCACAACTTTATAGGAAGGTAGGTTCGCTATGTTTCTATTTCTTATACGGAGTAGTTTGGTCGTTTTATTGGGGTTGGCTGCGGTCAGCCCTGTTGGGCAAGGTGGGCAGGGGCTTCACCATCCCACTATACCCGTTATTGCTAACGCGGAAGCTGAGCAAGCCCCACCGCTGTTTTCCTTCTCGGTGATGAGCGACCTTCATGTCGTCTCGTCGGACTCAGCTTCTCTGCTGCTCCTGCAACAAGCGCTAGCTGATCATCATGAGCTGCGCCCAGACAGCAAGCTGCTTGTCTTGAACGGTGATCTCACGAATGGCAGTGAGGGCGATTACCGCAGCTTGATGGCGCTGCTCAGCCGCCAACCCCATGCCCCTGTGCAGGCGACCATGGGCAACCACGATTACTACGGCGTGTGGCGCACGCCGGATGGAAAGATGGATTACACGAAGATGAATCCATCGTGGTCGAGTGCGAAAGCGGTCGCTTTATTCGACCGCATCTGGGGCTACGACAAGCCGTATCACGAGCTTGTCGTGGATGGCTACCGCTTCCTGTTCCTTAGCGGGGAAGCGTACAGAGACGTAGACGCATCCATCAACGAGGATGCGTTCCTCTCTCCCGCGCAGCTCAGTTGGCTGCGCGAGCGGCTCACGGCCGCGGGCTCGGCGGATGCCAGCAAGCCCGTGTTCGTGTTCCTCCACCAGCCGCTGCCGCGGACGCTGGATGGCACGGATCTGGAGCTGGGCGTCGTCCAGCACCAGGAACTGCGCGCGATACTCGATGCGCACCCGAACGTCATTCTGTTCAGTGGGCACACCCACTGGAACATAGAAACAACTAACCAAGTGAAACAGTTGAAGTTTCTTGCTGCTTCAAGCGCCTCCATCCGCCAGGTATGGAGCGCTAAAAACGAACCCGAAACACGGTCGCTCAGCCAGAGCTTGATCGTCGACGTCTACCCGGAACGCGTCGTCATCCTGCGCCGCGAGCATACAGAAAAGCGATGGATCGAGCCATCCATCGCCAAGGGGTATGATGTTAAATAGTTACAACCAAAAGACCATCCCACTTGGAACGGTCTCTACCAACCTAGTAATGGCAATATCATCACTAATCAAAAAATGCCCACCCCGGCCAACAGGCCAGGATTGGGCATTTCTTATTTCTTAAAGGGGAAGGGGTACCTGCACGCCGGTAATCTGACAGATTGAGACTGCAGCCGGGTTCGTTCCAGCACATCGAGGGTCAATAATAACAATTCCCTGACCGAGTCCAATGATGGTACCTGTCACGATGCCGAATGTCCCTCCATCTGTCGTATGAACTGATACAGTGGTAAGCGTTGCAAGTCGTTCACGAAGCGCTTCTTCACAACATTTACAATCTGGATCAGCAGGCTTCAGTCGGAACTCCTCTGTAATCGCACATGATTGAACGCCAACGATTGTGCAGATCGGTATAATTTGGATGGCACCTTGGGCCGGAAATGTGATTAAGAAATCGCTTATTGTCACATGACCACTTGAAAAGTCAATGTTATTGAAGATTTGATCGACGGTTCCAAGATCAACGGATGTAGCTTTTAGAGTTTTTAGCTCTTCTAAAACAGCTTGCATAGGGTTTGCACAGCACTCACATTCGCTGGATCCAGGCGGCCCCGGAGGCCCTTCAGGTCCAGTATCTCCCTTTTTCCCTTTTGGACCCCTATCTCCCTCTTTCCCTTTTGGACCCGTATCCCCCTTTTCACCTTTCGAACCCGTGTCTCCCTTTGGCCCTTGCGGCCCAATTGCTCCCATAATCCCTTGTGGCCCTGCTGGTCCTTGCGGTCCCTCTGGCCCTTGAGGTCCTATTGGTCCACGTTTGCAAATCACTATCTTCTTACACTTGCATTTCTTCTTTTTCTTTGGTTTACAGTTGGTTTTACGAGAAGTCTTTATTTTAGAAATACTGCCGTATGCCATACTTTAGCCTCCCTAGACAAAGTGTATTTAAGCATACGCTTAGATCTAAAGTATTGATTGGACAAATGTCTTCCTAATAGTAGACAAACATCTCGCTTCGATTAAAAATAGTTAATTACCTAATAAAGTTAGAAGACTACCGAAAAATTCCCCATATGGTTACCTGTTTCACGATCCCACCTCGGCCTAATCAACGATTTAACCGTGATCTTCACCGTCGTATAGGTAGATAGGTTTTTAATATCTGTGGTCGGTGCTCTTCGATTTATCCTGATATGAATCTATAAATCAATCAATCTATTAACACATTTTCTCTTCCATAGGTAAAACTACTTAACGGGCATGCCTCCCTCGACATCTACTATAAGCAGATAGAGAGAAGGAGGTGAAAACATAGATGCAAAACACAAAACGAAACATCCCTACTCTTAAAGACTCTGGCAAACAAGGGAAATCGTACACGCAAATCCCGCTCAACAGAAATTTCGGCCCTAAACAAATATTAAGACGACTTACTGTTCTTTGGGTAGACAACAATGGTGTTCCTTTCGTCACTTCAGGCTTTTTTTGTGAGGCTCGTACTTTAAATGGAACTCGTCTTGCAACTGCTCGATTTGATGCATTTGGAACAGCAAGGTTCAGTACAATCGGCACTCCTACTACTCGTACTTTGGTTCTTAGAACTTTCGATGCAGACGGCGTTATCTTCCGCACACGTACTGTTCGTTCTGGCATTTCGGCCTTCGTATTTATCGGCTAATAAGAAAAAACTGCCCAACACCGGGCCACAAGCCAAGTTTGGGCAGTTCTATTTTACTTAAGCTATGATAGAGACTTTATTTCTTCTTTACATATATGTTCCAGACCATGTACAACAGTAACCCTGCCCCACTCCCCAGGAGAAACCAGTACACTTTTGACATACTGCCGACTGACTGAGTAAGTAAGGGGTCCATTGACTGCACCTGCCGCTTCCTTGTATAATTTAGTCATATGTTGCGTATAAATAGGCAAGGGACAAGTACACAGCCGATTGATTTTTTACTGGTTCCTCTCAGAAAAAGTAATCCCCAACTTGTCGAGGGTCGGGAGGATTACTTTTTTCTTTTATCCTGGGAACCGTTCAAAACTTTTGCTAAAACTTTTAGCAAAGTAACTGCGAACATTGCTCCTGCGATAAAATACTTCACGTTTTCATCCATAAGCTTTCACCTCCTTGCCTGTGAGATGAAAGTTTCCAACCGCTATGCACTTGTCCTTCTCTAAATTGTAGCACACTCACCTAATTGTGGGAATAAATACAACTAATAAAAAAACAGCCCCAACTTGGCTATACGACCAGGTTTAGGCTGTTTTTTCTTTTACTTAAATTGCTTCAGAAGGCGCTTCGCCGTTCCGTTCGGCGTGTTAATGACTTCATACATATTGATGACGATGCCGGAATTCACTTGCTCGTTTTTCAATCCGGAAATGGTTACTTTTTGACTGCCGCTCGTTAATTTGCCCGTGCCCATCAGTGCAGCATCTTGGGTGCCAACGATACGACCGAGAGAATCGACCATTTCGAATTGGATTTTGGAGAAATTAGAATCAACAATCACTTGATCCTCGTGGGTGATATCCATATCCAAACTGAGGACATAGGAGTAGGTTCCGCCGCTATACGTCCAGCCAATCGAGCTGTCATTGATTTTAAGGGAGAATGGATAGATCGCGATTGTATCGCCTGCCTCTTTTTCCTGCAGAGCAACCTTGAACGTCCCAGCGGATACGTTGCCCTCGGACACGGACTTATCATCATACACATTCAGCGCAAAAGAATCATCATCGTCATCAGTTTCCTTATTCGGCAGCAAGTAAGAATAACTTACAACATAGGAGCTACCCGGTGTAATTTGTGTTGCCGCCGCACTTTGGCGAGCACCTGTATAGGCGTTGCCCTTATTGTCAATGAGCTCATTCTGCAGCTCAGGCAGTGCGAGCGTGCTCGTGCCATTGTTGGTGATTTTGTATTTGGCAATCGCGGTTTTGTAGCCGAGATCATCATTCTCATGCGCATGAAGCTCAATGAGCGATACATCGAGATTCGGGTTCACAATGCTGCTGCCCAGAACAAGCTTGGTTCCAAGCTCATAGTCTACAGCTGTGGTGAAGCCGTTCTGGGCTTCGCTCGCACCTTTGAGCAGGAACACAGCCACGGGCTGTTGCCCTGCAGTTCCTGTTGTTCCTGTTGTTCCTGTTGTTCCTGTCGTCGCCCCACTGTTCCCTGAACCCGTCGATGTCCCGCTTCCCGCCGTGCTGCCTGTGCTCGCCGCTGCTTTCTGCCACAGAACGAGCTGTGCCGCATTCGGATCGACGCCGGTTGGCAATGTCGCATTGAAGTAATACGTCGCCGTCTCCTTCGGCGCTAAAAAGCCGCTGCGCGTACTGTTATCTGTCGATGATACGGATGAGCCCGAGTCACCGAACTGGTAGGACGCCGCCAATGCAGGCACAGCTGCGACTATTTCCCCATCATTGCTCAGCGTAACCACAGTCTGCACGTGGACACCGTCCGCTTGTACCGAATACGTAGATGAGCTTGCTTTCGCTGTCACATTCTCGCCATCCTGCTGTCCGGCATAGCTCTGTTTCACGCCCAAGGCTACCGTGTTCAGCGACGAATGCATACTCAAGGTTCCCAGTGAAACATCTTCACTTTGGTTTAAGTAATAATATTCCAGCGTTAAGCCGCTTGTAGGCATGCCTTTGGAGATAAGCGTTTTGAGCGTCAACGTGTCGGACTGATTCGGCAAAATCGACGTATCCGCCCCACTCGCAACCGTCGAGGTGTATTTCAAGCCATTGGCATCCACTAGTCGAACCAGCAGTCCAGCTGGCACCTTCACGCTGCTTGAGCCTAAGTTTTTCGCTGCCACCTGTGTATACATGTACCATTTGCCACTCTCCGTCACACGTACGCTCTGGCCTAGTTGAAAAGCAAGGGACGCATCATTCGCGAGTGTGCTGTCTAGTGTGCGCAAGCTGATGATTTCTTCTGGCGCTTCCAGCTGCCCTTCTTGGATGACGGAGGAAATCGGCAGCTCACCGAGATGATTCATGAAATCGGATTTATTGTAATCCCAACGGAATACATCCACTTTCAGATCAGCAGCATTTTCACCAGCCGGCAAATTCGCGTAGAATCGGAAGCTCATCTCTTGCCCGCCATTCACGATGCCGCTCTTTTTCTCACTCAAATTGGCCGTGTAGCTATGTCCAGCACCATCTGTCACGCGTACGCCATACTTGTTAAAATCAAGCGTCTGATTCTCCCCATTATGAAATAATACGGAGAACTGCAGGGATGAAGACGACAACGCCGCTTTATTTAGCATAAAATAAGAATCCTTCGAGATAAAAACGCCCTCTGCTGCGGCATGTGCGGAAGGTGCAGGCGCTGCCCACGAGGCAGCCAGCAAGCTTCCTGTCAGCAAGACAGCTAATCTCGTCTGTTTAAGTGAGTTTGATTTATGTCTAATCGATGTTAGTTGACGAATCATGTTACAAACCTCCTGTTGCCTAATCGAAACGCAGAGCGTCGATAGGTTTTAATTTTGATGCTTTATTAGCTGGATATAAGCCGAAAATGACACCGACGAGTGCTGAGAATAAAAACGCATAGAGTCCAATATTGAGCGATAGGCTCGTCTCTTGGCTTGGGTTGATATACGGCCATGCCAGTGATAAGGCGACCCCTACCAGTAAACCGATCAAACCGCCCATTCCGCTAATCAAGGTAGCTTCGACTAGGAATTGCAGCAAAATATTTCTTCGCTTCGCCCCAATCGACTTCCGAATCCCGATCTCCCTCGTTCGCTCACTCACGGTCACAAGCATAATATTCATAATCCCGATCCCGCCTACAAGCAGGGAAATCGCTGCAACAGCGACCAATTGATTGGTCAACGTGCTAGATGCCGTTTGTCTTGCGCTAATGAGCTCGGATGAGTTCAAAATGTTGTAACCCGTGGTGCTTTTAAACTTCTGGAATAAGTAAGCTTCTAAAGCTAATTGTGCACGGCTCACGAGATCACCAGAGGATGCTTCCACATAAGCAGTTCGAATGTTACCTAGCTTGAAATCCCGGCTCATCGTCGGCAGCGGTACAAACACGGAGCTATCCAAAGAGGTCCCGCTCGTATTGGAGCCCTTCGTTTGAAGAACACCGATAATCGTGTACATGTAGCCCTTCACATTAATTTCTTCGTCGATCGGATCTTCCTTGCCAAAAAACTTCGTAGCCACGTCACTCCCGATAACCGCAACGTGATTACGGAAATCCAGGTCCGCTTGCGCGAGGAAACGTCCGCTGGCCATCTTCCCTTTTTGCAAATCCAAATAACGGTCATTCGTTCCGATCACATTGTAGCTCTCCGTTGTGCGGTCGAATTTAATGCTGCTATTCTGCGTCATTGTGGGTGCAATCGACGAGATGCCCGCTGTCCCCTCCAACGTCATGAACTCATCGTAATTCAACTGCGTTGCGCGCCCGTTCCCCATCAGGTTAACCGTTAGTAGGTTCGTCCCCAGCCCTTCGTATTGCTTCTCGATGGCTTTGGAGGTCCCTTGACCAATCGACACGAGCGTGATGACCGAGCTAACCCCGATAATGACACCTAACATGGTCAAAACGGTCCTCAGTGGATTCGAGCGCACGGTGCTCATCGCCATTTGGAAAAGCTCCCAAATTCTCATGAATGCGCCTCCTCTAGCTTAGGCACTTCAACCGACCACACATCATTGCGAGTATCACTGACGATCTCACCATCTCGCAGTGCCACCACGCGCTTCGCGTTGTCTGCAATGTGATGATCATGGGTGATCAACACAATCGTATTGCCCTGCTGATTTAACTCTTTGATCAACTCGAGCACCTCGATGCCCGTCTTCGAATCCAGCGCACCTGTCGGTTCATCCGCTAGAATCAGCGACGGTGAAATGGCCAACGCTCGTGCAATCGCAACCCGCTGCTGCTGTCCACCCGAAAGCTCACTCGGCTTGTGATGTCCACGCTCACCCATCCCCAGCTTCTCCAGCATGCGCTTCGCTTGCTCTCTCCTCTGTTTTGCTGGAATCCCTGCATAAATCATGGGAAGTTCAACGTTTTCCGTCGCTGTCAGTCTTGGCAACAGGTTAAACTGTTGAAAAATAAAACCGATTTTCCGATTGCGCAGCTGAGCAAGTCCGTTGTCTGACATTTTCTCAGTTGCCACGCCATCCAATGTATATGAACCTGACGTCGGGCTATCTAGCAGCCCAATTGTATTCATCAATGTTGATTTCCCCGATCCACTGGGACCAATAATGGCGACAAAATCGCCTTCTGCAATATGCAAGGTAATACCGCGCAAAATCTGCAATTCCTCCGCACCACGGGTGTAGCTCTTCGTGATCTCATTTAGCTCAATGATATTCATCCCATTAGCTCCTTTCCGAGCAAGGCTAGCTCCTTATTGACGCGCTCCGCCGCCACCGCCAGCATTACCGCCACCCTGGAAGCCACCGCCGCCAGCTCCACCTGCACCGCCTTGGAATCCGCCTGCGCCACCTGGGAAGGCACCTCCACCTGGGAAGCCTTGCTGTTGTTGATTCGTCGTGGTTGTCGCTCTGCGTACCGGCATGACTACCTCTTCGCCTTCACTTACCCCGCTGAGCACTTCAATTTGCGTCTTGCTGCGGATGCCTACTTTTAACTCCCGCTCTTCGGTTGTACCATCGGCTTTCTTTACCGTAACCGTTGATCTGCCTCTTGTTGTCGTCACGACTTGAATTGGAAGTACAAGCACATCTTTCTTATCTTGAATGAGAATTTCAGCCGTCGCCGTCATGGCATATTTCAAATCATTCTGAGCCGTATTCGGAATCGCTACAACCGCATCATAGGTCGTAACGCCATTAGTCGTTGTACCAACATTGGATACAGAGGTCACTTCACCTGTAAAGGTTTTGCCGGCAATTGCATCCACCTTGACGTTAACCTTCTGCCCAACCTTCACACTCGTCAGATCCAGCTCATCCACCGCGATCGCCAGTTGCATCGTGCTTAAGCTTGCTACCGCTCCGAGCGTCGTGTTCGCATTGATTTGCGCGCCAACCGGGTAATTTCGAAGGACATTATTTTTACTGTTGGCAAAATCCGCCGAGAACACGCCGTCAAACGGTGCTTTAATCGTTAATTGATCGACCTTTTGCTGGGCATCGCTGACACGGATTTTTTGGCTTTCAATCGCAGACTGTTTCGAGATGATATTCTTTTGAATATCGTCATTAAAAAGAGTCACAATCAGATCGCCTTGTCTAATCGTATCGCCATCTTTGAATTTCAGCGTTTTCACCGTACCGCTAGCTTCGGAGAAAATAGACGCCGTACGCACATAGGCAAGTGCAGCCTGATCGGAAGACGCTACCTTGGTATTGCCACTGCCAATGCTGCCTTTGACCTTCAGCCCCGCCGAGAGCGTGCCATCATTATCGACCAGCACATCAACTAGCACCACTTTATTCCCGTTCGCATCTGCGCTAATTTCGTGACCAATTGTATCGACGGCTCCTACTTTGGATAACAAGTATCCATCCACGCTGAGCTCCACAGGGTCACCTTTTTTCAGCTGCACGGCCTCTTGCAGCGAGAATGGCAGCTTCACCTTAAACTGCGTTGTATCTGAAATCGTACCGATCTTCGTCGTTTTATTCACTTGACTGCCGACGTCGAAATTCGCATTCAAGGTAATCTTGCCCGACATCGGAGATGATACGCTCATATTTCCTTGTTCAGACTGCAGCTCCGCCAAATCACTTTCCAGCTGCCCCAAGGTCACTTGCGCTTCCTTCAGATTCGTTTCGGTTGACGGAACGGAGAGCTCGACAAGCACGTCACCTTTTTTGACCGCTTGATTCTGGGTTAAATTCATCGTCTTGATGATTCCTTCCATCGGAATCACAATATTTTGCTTATCCTTAGCATCCAATTGAGAGGTCCCTGATACCGCCATCGAAATCGCTCCCTTGGATACTTTCATCGTCGTTTGTTGTGCGGCTGCTGCCGCTGGTTTCGCATTTTTATGTACATAGTAGTATGTACCAGCCCCACAAAGGATGGCAGCTAAGGCTACAATGAGCCACCTCTTCTTCCTGCCTACTTTCATCCGTCATACCCCTCTCCCGGTTTACCTAGTCATTCCGTGCCTAGGTCGTACAATCTTCACAAGATGTAGTCTACTAGGGGCGTCTGAAACCTGTCTGAGTGTGGGCTGAAAGTAAGTTGAACGAAAGCTGAGGGTTTGCTGAAAATGGGAACGAGCTGCGTACCACCATCACAATGCACCTCACCTGAAATCGGTAGGACGTAAACTAGGCCGAGGTTATAGTACGATTTTGCCTGCTTATTTGCACCAGTTGGAGGGGAAATGCATCAGTAGTTCGATTTCACCCAATTAATCTACCTATATCAGCTGCCACCAATGAGAAACAGCTTAATAGTTCGGCGAAATCGAATTAATGTAGGAGCTCGGGTCGAGTTGCTTCTTTTAAGTTGGTATTTTAGGACTATGTGAACCTTTCACCTCAATCACAAAAAGCCGCTCGCACAGCGAGCAGCTTTCTATGCCATCCCCTTAGTTGGTAGCTGTTGGGGCAGTTGTTGCTGTATCTTGGGTCGCGTTGCGACCCGGACGACCTTGCGCACCTTCAGGGCGTTTGCGAGCCGTGTCTTTTTCCTCTATGGCCTTCTTGATGGAATCCGTCATGCCATCTTTGATTTTGCTGATCAGGTCATCTTCACTGATACCTTTCGTTGTTGCGATATCCACGAGAGATTTGCCTGATTCTAGCTCTGTCCTTAGCTCATCTTGTGTAATACCAAGGATAGTCGTGAGGACCTCTGGATTGCCGAAATGTCCGCCACCGAAGCCTCCAGGACCACCATGTCCACCTTTACCGCCACCTGGGAAACCACCCTTGAAGCCTGTACCGTCAATTTGCTTCGTTAATTGGTCGCTCAAACCCTCGATGATCTCATCTGCCCGTTCTTGTGTCAGCTTTCCAGCTGTAACTTCAGCTGTAATATTAGCTGTTTCTGCTGCAACGAGCTTCTGCAGGTAGTCTTCCTTCGTCAATCCTTTTTCAACGGCAAAAGCCGCTAGCGTTTTATCCGCCTTAAGTGCTTCCTGCACTACACTTTCTTCAACGCCTAGAATCGCAGCAGTTTCTTTGATCACGTTGCCGCCACGGAAGCCACCGCGATCTCCCATTTGACCTCGGCCTCTATCGTTAAAGCTTTTGCCGCCCTGTCCTGCTTTGGGAGCTGCTGTACTCGTGGAAGTGCCTACTGCTGTATCTGCGAATGCTTCATTATGTAGGGCTCCTACTAAGCCAACTCCGATGACAAAGGATGCGACTAGTGAACCTGCGAGAATTTTTTTGCTGATTTTTTTCATAATTGTTATTCCACCTCATCTTTGGATTTGTGTTTCCCTTACAAAACCTAGTATAGACCCCTTACCTGAAACCCATCTGAGTGTAAACTGAAGGTTCGTTGAGAGCTATCTGAGCATTGGCTGAATATGGCATGGAAAATGATTGATCATTAATTTACGTACTGGTGTTCGCTTAACAACGTTTCTTATGGTAGAATAAGGATTAAATGAGGACTATTTCGAATTAAGGGGACGTTGACTATGTCATATCGTAAAGAACGCAATAAGCTGATCGCTTACTGGGTAACTACCATCCTAGGACCTGCAAGCTTCGTGATTGGCGGATTCTTCTTCATCACGCATGGTGAGCAGCAGATCGCCACTTTGGATGCACTTGGCTATCCCGAGTATGTCTTAACCATTCTTGGCTTCTGGAAGCTGATGGCCGTCATCGCGATCCTGATCCCGCGCTTTCCGCGGTTGAAAGAATGGGCTTACGCTGGCTTTTTCTTCGAGCTTACGGGTGCGGCGGCTTCGCATATTTTGAATGGCGACAGCTTCGCAGTCGCTGCACAAGCGCTGGTGTTTCTAGCGCTCGTCATGGCTTCATGGGCGCTACGCCCGCGCAGCCGCAAGCTCGTCTCTTAGTTGTTGAAGTAGAAAGGCCAACCGTTCAATGGTTGGCCTTTTTGTGTGTGGATGGCACACCGATCTAGGGGGCGGCGAGAATTGTGTGCGTTGGGATGCCATGTTGATGGGCGAGTGAGGGTTTGGAGTAGCTAGTTGGTTGGCGGTGGTGATAACTGTGTGCTTTGGGATGCTATGTTGATGGGGGCGAGGTGGGTTAAAGTAGCTGGTTTGTTATAGGTGGCGAGAATTGTTTACGCTGAGATGCTATCTTGGTGGGTGCGAGGGGTTTGGAGTAGATTAACTGTAAAAACTCCAGTTAATTTCCAAAAAACTCCCCAAGACCGATGTTTAACTGGATTTCCTACATCTATTTCTGCCGATTTCAGTGAAATCAGCGCTATTGGCTGAATTTAACTACATGAAATCCAGCTATTTACTCGAAAGCAGGATTTCCCGCCAAATTTAACAGTAGAAAATCCAGCTATTTTTACCGCAACTGCATGCTCAGCACAATCCAGCTACCAGAACCGCCAATACCCTACTCTACTCAGCCATTTAGCTTTATCGGCGCCACTCCAGTTCTAGGCACAACAAAAAGAAGCTGACGCGTCAGCGCCAGCCTCTTCTCTTTCTAGCTATCGCGGCAACCGCACGATAAACGTGCTCCCCTCGCCGACTATACTTTTCACATCAATCGTTCCGCCATGCAGTTCCACAATGGAGCGAGTAATCGATAAGCCCAAGCCCGCCCCGCCGCTACGTCTAGCCCGCGAGGAATCGATGCGGTAGAACCGATCAAACAGATGCGCAATATGCTCTGGGGCAATCCCGGGTCCGTTATCGCGGACTGCTATTTCAACGCCCGCTTTCGTTCGCGTCAGTGAGATTCTAACCTCACCTGTCTCCGGATGCGTATGCTGGACCGCGTTATGAAACAGGTTGAGAATCACTTGCTTGATTTTGTCCGGATCACACTGACATTGTGTCTCAGGCTCCAGCAGGAATGTGACCGTTCTGTCTCCTGCGAGTAGACGCAGCTGATGCTCCATCTCGTGGAGCAAGTCATCCATAGCAGCTTCCGTCTTCTGGAAAGCAGGCGTACGATCCAACCTCGCCAGCAGCAACAGATCCTCGACTAGTTTATTAATGCGGACCGATTCGCCGTGCATGCTTTTCAACGCTTTCAGCAGCTGTTCGGGCTGTTGATAAGCTCCGCGCAGCAGCACCTCCAGGAAGCCATGAATGGACGTCAGCGGTGTACGAAGCTCATGCGAGGCATCCGCGGCAAAACGGCGCATCTGCTCTTTCGCTTCCTTTTCCGCCTCAAATGAAAATTCCAAACGCTCTAACATACTATTGAACGAAGTCGCCAAACGATCCATTTCCGCCTGTCCTTGATGAGCGGGAAAGCGTTCATTCAAGTTACCCGAATCAATACTCTTCACCGTATCTACTAAATTGGATAGTGGAACGAGCGTCCGCCGTAAGACAGGCAAGAAGCCTAGCAACCCAATGACCATCGCCAGCATAGATAAGAACAAGAAAGTGAGCAACTGCCTTAGAAGAACATCTTTAATCGGAGCCGATCTCGTGCTCGCTTGAATGAGACCCTGGATGCCATGGGAACGATCGGGTCCTTCTCCGATTTGATGGAAAACAACCAATTGTTCATTCCCCTTGCTGTCTTTCATAATCAAATGCTCCTGCTTTTTCGTTCTCGTTTGCAGGATCTTTAGATATTGTTCCTTATCCAGCTGCAAGGTCGACTGTTCATCCTGCGAAGAGATGAGTTTATACGTCCCATTCTCATCAATGAGTGCAATGGTCAAATCCGGTACGAAAATCCGCGGACCTTCGCCGGAATTATCCTGCCGATTGTTGCGCATGAAATCCTGCCTAGGCAGGAATGGACTCGTTCCCTTGTCTTGCCCTTGCTCCGCCCGAAGCCACACGTTCGGCGGCAGCGCAGCGAGCTGATTGCGAATCGTCTCTGCTTTATTTTGAAACATAAAATGCTGCATGAACACATATTGAAATACGCCAATTAACAGCAACAGCGCAGACATGACCAGTAACGTGCGAGATAGGATCTGAAACTTTAAGGATCGGGTCTCAAAGCTATTAGCCAACCAGCCACTCGTCTTCATGTCAAATCCATCCGATACCCCGCGCCGCGAATCGTGCGAATCAGCTTATGCTCCTTATCTCCAAGCTTTTCGCGCAGGGAGCGTATGTATACTTCCACAATATTTTCTTCGCCGCCAAAATCATAGCCCCACACTTTATCCAAAATCATCGTCTTACTTAGCACAAGGCCGTGATTGATCGCCATAAATTTAAGCAGTTCGTACTCTGTTGGCGACAGCTCCAAGATCCGATCATGCATCGAGATCTCTTTGCGACGATCGTCCATGCGAAGCGGTCCAATGACGACTTCTCCGAACAAGTTTGGAAAATGGTTTCGAATCCGCGCATAGATCCGCGCCAGCAGCTCCTCAAAGCTAAACGGCTTGATCATGTAATCATCGGCTCCTAACGTGAGCCCTTTCACCCGATCATCGATTTCATCTTTGGCTGTTAGCATAATAACGGCAACATTGTCCGTCTTCTTGATCATGCGGCATACCTCAAAACCATCCATCCCTGGCATCATCACATCCAGAATCGCGATATGCGGCTGAAATTTATTACACGCTGTGATCGCACTGATGCCATCCTGTGCTGTCATCACCTCGAAGCCTTCGTTCGTTAGCCCGAGCTCAAGAAATTCTAAGATATGCGGCTCGTCATCGACGAGTAGTATTTTAATCCCTTTTAATTGACGCATCTGTATCGTCTCCCCCGAGTATTTCATTCGTACACGACTTCTACAATCAGTATCTCATATCCTGCCTAAAAGCAATCTGAGCAGCGGCTGAAAGCTAGCTGAAAGTTGCGGAATCTTCAGCGATCTTTCAGCTAATGATCATTAGAATCTCAGTTAGCTCCCGTATACTGAACTCAAATGTAGGAAAGATCGACAGAAAAGAGGAATTCCTGATGACAATGACAACACAACCCTTCCTCCCTTTTCATTTTCAAACGCTGGACTCGGCTATAGAACTTCTACTCCCCTGTGAGGAGCACCAAAAGCTGCGGATACATGAGATCGGCAGCGAATGGTTTGGGCGTGAGGAAAGGCGCTTCTGCCTCGGGCTCCCTGACAGTGAAATCAACCTTTTAAATACATTAGCCGGTGAAAGCTGCCTAGTGTCCAATACCATGCTGGAGGTGCTCTTTCTTGCTGAAATGTATCAGGCCATCACGGATGGTAAATATACGCCTCTTCTATATAAAAAGGGGGCGACTCCACAACTTACGCCTGCACCTGCTCGGCAAGGTTGGAAGGTTAACCCCATGACCAAATCGGTAACGCTGCCTCAGCATACGTGTATTCAATTGCAAGGAATCGAGAAAAGCTGGTCCCTGAAACGATTAACCGACTATTTGAAGAAAACCTTATCGCTTGCAACAGGGCTCATTCTATCCGAGGGTGATGTGACGGTATGGGGGCAATCTGGGGCTCAGCAGGTGCCATGGAGAATCGGGATTCAAAATCCATGGAACAAGAACACCAAACTAGGTGCGGTTGTGATGCCGGAGGGTGCTCTCTCTACTTACAGCCCGCTTGAGGATCGCTGGCATGGTGACGCTAACAGCGATGTGCTGCAATGTACAGTTGCAGGTCATGATCTCGTGGAATGCCATGTATGGGCACGATTAATCGGCTCACTCGGGATGGAAGCTGGTCTCTCCTTACTAGCAAAACGGAGTGATACGTGCGAGGCGCTTGTACTTTCGAAGCAAGATGAGCTTCACTACTACGGACAGAAATCCTCGCTCGAAACGAAATGGCATGACCTTCGTGTGGATCATTTTCATTTTAGTGAAAGACATGGTAGGGATGATGTTGATAGCTTTGCTTAAAAGATTTGCTTTAAAGATCGTTTGTGGATGAAATTAGAAAAAACGTATGTTATCCACAATTCAAGGTTGTTTGTCCACAGCACCGATGTTAGTTACCCACAAAAACGGCTGTTTTATCAACAAGTTATCCACGTGCTGTGTGTATCTTTTGAAAATGAAGCTCTTCACATGCTATGATGTAGAAAATACACGAGGCAGGGGCTTTATTTGGATGACATATGATGTAATCGTAATTGGCGGCGGTTCTGCTGGCCTCATGGCTAGCATTGCAGCAAGCAGGGACGGCGCAAAGGTGCTGCTCGTTGATAAAGGCGATAAGCTGGGGCGTAAGCTAGGCATTTCTGGCGGCGGCAGATGCAACGTGACGAACAACAAAGACATGGATGAATTGATCAAGCATATCCCCGGCAACGGGCGCTTCCTTTATAGTGCTTTCACCCATTTCGGGAATAAGGACATTATTGCGTTTTTTGAAAATCTCGGCATCCACCTCAAGGAAGAAGACAATGGTCGGATGTTTCCCATCAGCGACAAGGCCAAAACCGTCGTCGACGCGTTGATCGGCCAAGTGCGGCGCCAGGGTGTGGAGATCCGGACCAACAGTCCGGTCAAAAAGGTATTGTACGCGGACGGCCGCGTAAGCGGCGTCCAGCTGCAAGGCGGAGAGACGCTGAGCTGCCGCGCTGTGATCGTCGCCTCCGGCGGCTGCTCGGTGCCGCATACCGGCTCCACGGGAGACGGGTATGCGTGGGCTGAGGCGGGCGGGCACACGATAACGCCGCTATTTCCGACCGAGGTTCCGTTAACCTCGAAGGAGCCCTGGATCCGCAGCCGCGAGCTGCAAGGACTTTCCCTGCGCGACGTGACGCTCAGCGTGCTGAACGCGAAGGGGAAGCCGATCATCGCGCATCGCGGCGATATGTTGTTCACCCACTTCGGCTTGTCGGGGCCGATTGCGCTACGCTGCAGCCAGTTCGTGGTGAAGGAGCTGAACAAATCCGAGCGCAAGGAAGTGCTCGTCACGGTGGATTTGTTCCCTGATCTAAGCACCGACGAGGTGTACAATGAGAGCATGGCACTCGCGAGAAGCGATGCGAAGAAAGCGATTAAAAACGTACTCAAGCCCCTGCTGTCCGAGCGGCTCATCCCGCTTCTGCTCACGAAGTCTGAGCTGGATGAACAGCTGACGTATGACAACATTCCGAAGCAGAAATGGTTGGAGCTATGTAAGCTCATGAAAGCCTTCCCCGTTACTGTTAAGGGGACGCTGTCTCTAGAAGAAGCGTTCGTGACCGGCGGCGGCGTTCAGCTCAAAGAAGTAGATCCGAGCACGATGCAGTCCAAGCTCGTTCAAGGACTCTACTTCTGTGGAGAAATTCTCGACATCCACGGCTACACTGGTGGGTATAACATTACCGCGGCTTTTTCGACGGGATATATGGCAGGCACGCATGCGGCGATGCAGGAAGCGTATTAAGCTGGTTCGGGTTCCCTATCTTTTACTCGGGAGACCATGCCTTCCTACCTCTGTTGAATTACATTAACGGGATAAACTACATCTATTTCCCCAAAATAGTTACCTTTATATAGAATAACTGGATTTCCACCAGCTAATTACGCGCATTATCGTCGAAACGATCAAATGTCGCCAAAATAGCTGGAGGTTTTCCAGTTAAATGGTGAATTCGAGTAGAATTCGTTAGATTAGCTGGAGGTTTTCCATCTATTCGCGCTCGGGGGCGGTAGTGTCTAGAATTTTATGTCGGAGGTACCTACGGACGCTTAAATGATGTGAGCATATCCCCCGCCCAACACAAAAAAGACGAACGAACACCTAGGTGTCGCTCGTCTTTTCTCATTTACTTCACGTTCTGCGATTACGCAGTCGCTAAATCCAATTCATCTTCCTCGTCACGATCAAACGAGGCGCGGTCGAATTCACCTTCGGATTCTGCAACAAGCAATGCTGTAACTGTTGTTCCAGTTGCGTTTACTGCTGTACGACCCATGTCGATCAGTGCTTCAACGCCAAGTACAAGACCCATACCTTCAAGCGGCAAGCCAAGTGCTGTCAATACAACTGTTGTTGAGATGGAAGCAGGACCAGGTACACCAGCTACCCCGATGGAGGAAATGACACTTACTAAGATCAACAAAGCATACTCAGAAATGCCTAATGGAAGGTTATACACTTTTGCTACGAAAATCGCTACAACCGCCGGCCAAACACCGCCACAGCCGTTGAAGTTCATCGTTGCCCCAAGCGGTGCCACGAAACTAGCAATACGCGGTGATACGCGTAGACGTTTCGTAATAACTTCCAAGTTCACAGGTAGCGTTGCATAACTGCTGCGAGTTGTAAAGGCAACTGCAATCGTCGGGTATGCCTTTTTGAAGAATTTAATAGGGTTAACTTTCGCCACAAGCAGCACAAGGCCACCGAAAACCAATACGAAGTGGATAATTAATGCCACGTAGGAAGTCAAAATAATTTTTAATAACGGCTCAACCGTTTCCCACCCATATTTAGCTGCCATCGCCGCGATCAACGCGTACACCCCATAAGGTGTCAAACGAATAACATACTTAACAACTTGGTGCATAACAGCAGTAGCTGATGTAATGAACGCCTTCACGGATGCTACAGCTTCAGGCTTTTTGGAACCTACTGAAACGATGGCGATAGCAACGAAAATCGCGAAGATTAGAACCGGTACAACCTTACCACTCGCCATGTCGCTAATTGGATTGGATGGTACCAGATCCAGAATAACTTGGGAGAATGTTGGAATTTCTTTCGCTTTGAAATCCTTCGGAACCGCTTGTGCGATGCCATTACCTGGATCAATCGCCAATGCGACAAGTAGACCGATCAGTGCTGCGATCCCCGTTGTAACTAGGAACCAACCAATCGTTTTGACGCCTAATTTACGAAGCTGAGCCATATTGGACAACGACGAAATACTATTAATAACAAGAATGAAGACCAGAGGCATTACAAGCATTTTGATCAAATTGACGTAAATCGTTCCGATGGTACTAACACTTTTGAATTGCAGACCAGCCTGATTGAAAATGACCCCAGCAACAAGACCAAGACCTAATCCGATAAAAACGCGGTTACCGAAACTGACTCTCTTTTTGCCCAGAAAAACAAGGAAACCAATAATTACGATTGATACGACTAAACTTACCCAGTTAGTTTGAAAAGCGGTTACTAGGTTGTTTTCCATCTTCATCATCCCCTTATTCCTACGAAGTTACTTGGTTTAATTGTGATAAGAATATGACAACTTACACTACATGTCAATGGTTTTTTTTGAAAAATGACAAATAACCGAACAATTCCCTTTTTTTAAGAGAAATAGATTCGGTTTTAGGCCATTTTATGATTTAGCTTTTGGCAAATTGCTTAAATTGTGTGCTGGTCATGCACGATGGCGACGATAACCCATTGTGATCCTGAATATTCAAAAACAAGTCGTAAACTGGTCCAGTCCATCCCTTGATATTGCGGATCAAAACCAGGGAAATGATATTCAACGGTGATATATGAACTCGTCGGGTAAACGCTGAACACATTGTTAATCATGTTCCCTTTGCCCAGTATTGTGTTATAGCTAATCTGAGGTGCGGCGGCAAAGTTGGCGTTATATACGAATTTGGCCCAATAATTAGGGAATGTGAGGTCGATCGGATCGCCTGACCCATCGAAAGTACCCCAGTGTGTGAGACTTGGGCTAGCCCAAAGCGCTGCAAGATTGCTCCCTTGAACTTGAATGTCAGTCGCTGTGCGGATATAGGAATACGGAGAGAATTGGACACCTTTCTGCGGATGCACGAGGCTTGCCAGCTTCGCCATGTTCTTCTCCTTGAGCGCGTTAATCACTTCTTGTGCTCTTGCTTCAATCACTTGCTTAGCCTCTAACGCGGTGGAGAAGCTTGGCGCCGTTGCAACTGGCGTAGGCTTCGAGCTAGCTGTTGCCTGCGGCTTGGTCGTCGGTACCGGTGAAGTGGCCGCAGACGGTTGCGGTGTTGCTGGCACATTGGATGGTACAGGTGACCCTGCCGACGTTGGCTCAGGGGAAAGAGACGGAGAGACAGTCGCTGTTGGTTGCGTCGTTGGTCCGCTGCTGCTTGTGACCCCGTTATTGGTCTGTTTCGCGACGCATCCTGTAAGCGTGCTGACCATACTGATCATAACCACAGCAATGGCGATCTTCCTCATACTTCCCATGAGAACCACTCCTTCTTCAATTGTCTTCCTTATTACACCAAACGCATTCGAGGTGTGAAAGGTTACATGATATTTCCACTGTTCTTAAAAAAAAGATGAAAATGGGCTCCCACTCAAACTTATTGATTTCGCCTTCTGCGAAAGGATGGTATCTCGACGTTTCGAAGCTCTACCATTGGATAAATCCACTGCTTCTCACTTTTTGGAGCAGACAAAAGTTGATCTATTGGATATATCCAGTCGACACACCCCAAAAGAGTGTTTTTTGGCCACTTTCTCCACAATCCACTGGATTCGTCCAATCAAACGCATCATTCTCGTTTAAAATATGGCGTTCCAATGGATATATACAATGGAAGTCGGAAGATGATGCCTACCTGACCTGGCAACCTGAGTCGCGCGCTGCGGGATTAGGCATAGGTTCATCAATTGGGGTTGCACAGCCAAAAGAGCCCGAGGATCCCCATCCTCAGGCTCTTCTAAATCAATCCCGTTCCCGCCGCTGCGTCCACAGCCCGCAACCCAGCGCCGGTTAAATCCGGATACCAGCGCTAAAATGATTATAATCATCGGCCGAAGGATCGAACGCCGCCTCATCGTCACTCGGCAGCGCATCACGATCCACCGCCACCGCAGATGCCGCATAGCTGTCGGACCAATCCTCATTCACGGTGTGTGCCGGAATGCGAATAGAGCCCTCCAGATCATACGCCATCGCGAAGGTGGCCTGCTCCGACTGCATCTGCGGTCGATCCACAAGCCGCCCGCCGTGCGACTGGGCAATTTCGATGGCCGAGGTAATCTCTTGCTCATCTAAATGGATGTGCAGCGTGGCCCGCTCCCCTTCCAGCAACTCTGGCTTATAGCCGAGCTCCTCTAGGGTATCTAACGCAAGCAAGGCATCCCTCGTTTGATCAAATTCAAAAAAGATAGGAACAAAGTCCTTCATCTAATAGCACCCTTTCTTCCTTCAAATGGAAAGTCTGCCATTAGGTTTGACCAATTGTTCCTATCCTATTCGACATCCTATTCCTTCTTAAGTGCTTCTTGGACGAATTGGAGCAGCTCTGCATGGTATTCCGGCACTGCCGCAACCAAATAGACAGCCTTGTCCGCGCACGCTTCATCTATAACAGATGAGCCTCCGAGCAATGCAAGCGGATTGCCCGCGAAATCCGTAACCTTCACACCAGCCTCCTGCGCAAGCAGCAAGCCTGCATATAAATCTTCCCCTTCGGAGTTGTACAAAACAACACCGTGCAGATCGCCTCTAGCCAGCATCGCCCACACGATTGATGGGGCCCATAAGCGCATCACCCTTTTAACCGAGTACTCCAAGTGATGCCTAACCGCTAATGCCCGCTGATCGTCTTTCGTTACAGCATGTCCTTGTATCCATGAGATCGTTGACTTCGCCAACGCACCTTTCGGCTTCGCCAGCAGCTTCCTATCCCCTTGCCAAGCTCCCTCATCTTGCACAGCCACATAGGTCATGTCCAAAGCCGAATCATGCACGACACCCAGTACGATGCGTCCTTGGTAGCTTAATGATATCGAAACACCGTATAAAGGGACGCCCAGCGCGAAATTATTCGTTCCATCCAAGGGATCGACATGCCATACCCAGTCGCTCGCCGCTCCACCCTCACCGGCTTCTTCACTATAGATACGATGAGTCGGAAACACACTCAGGATGTCATCCACGATGAGACGATCCGCCTGCACATCCACTTCTGTCACCAGATCACCGCGCTCATCCTTATGCTGAAGGATTAATTGACCACCGAAACGTTTCTTGGCGAGATGACCTGCCTTTACAGCTGCCTTGGCGGCAACTTCCCTTGCTAATGTCCATTCGTTTCGATTCATTCCCTTCATCCTCCTCGCGTGATCACTTCTGTCTTTTTTATATTACCATATCCTGCCTAGAAAAGTTGCGTTGAGGCCTAGGCTTTTCATTGACAAGCAACCTGTTCATAAGTGATAATATAGCAAAATCAGAAGGCGACAAGAGCTGTCGAAAGGGGCAATACGGGTATGGTAAAGCATCATCAGCACAAGATTTTGGATTGTACGATTCGAGACGGCGGTTTAATTAACGATTGGGATTTCAGCGTGGAGTTTGTCCAAGACATGTATCGCGGCTTAAGCGCAGCCGGCGTAGAATATATGGAAATTGGTTATAAGAACTCAGAAAAGCTACTAAAAGGCGGATCATCAGGTCCTTGGAGATTCCTCAATGAATCTTTCTTGCGTGATGTTATTACCAAAAAGACAGATACTAAACTATCCGCTCTTGTTGATATCGGACGTGTGGATGAAAGAGACATTTTGCCTCGTGAAGACAGCTTACTCGATTTGATCCGCGTTGCTTGTTACATCAAGGATGTAGATAAAGGTCTTGAGCTTGTGCAGAAATTCCATGACATGGGTTATGAGACGTCCCTGAACATTATGGCGCTTTCCCACGTAATGGAGAACGAACTTACAGAAGCCTTTGAAGAAATCAACAAAAGCCCCGTAGACGTTGTCTACGTCGTTGACTCTTACGGCAGCATGCAATCCAAAGACATTGATTACCTAGTTTCAAAGTTCCAACGCTTGCTTCCTGAGAAGGAACTGGGCTTGCATATGCACAACAACATGCAGCTTGCTTTCGCTAACACGCTAACTGGTGCTTCCAAAGGCGTTACTTTCTTGGATTCCTCCGTTTACGGCATGGGCCGCGCAGCGGGCAACTGTACAACTGAATTGTTGCTCAGCCACCTCAAAGGCGCACGTTACGATGTACGTCCTGTACTTGGACTTATTGAGAAGCATATGATTGCCATGCGCGAGAAATGGGATTGGGGTTACCTCATTCCTTACATGATCGTTGGTGCATTGGACGAGCATCCTCGTACAGCAATGGCCTTGCTTGACTCGCCTGAAAGAAATAATCTTGTCGACTTCTACGATCGTTTAACTTCCGTAGAAACGTCTCCAGCTGCAAGCAAAAAATAATCAGTTCAATGTCAATAACCCCTATTCGCCAGCTTAAGAAGGGAACGCCTTCTAACTGCGCGAATAGGGGTTTTTTATGCCACCTTTTCTAACCACTATTTGATAATTTTTGCCGAGATCACATAGTTTTCTGCGTATGCCCGATCGATGAGAAAAATGAAGTCCTCCCCATCTCTGCGGCTGAAATTCTTTTTTGGAAACACCTCGATATAATCACTCTCAATTAACATCGTGCATTTCTCATCGGCATAAATCAATCCAGCTTCTAAGCGTTTTATGGCTTCCACCATGACTTCCCTTGACTTCAAATCCCCAAAGATCTCCACATAGACTTTTGCGGTAGCATCGTGATCTCTGAGTAAAATTGCTACCTTATGCTTGACTTTGATGCGCACCTTCTTTTTCGTAGATATACTCATAGGTTCTACTCCTTCATTCGTCTATGGATTTATTTTATGTCACAACTGGGTAAGGTGGACTAGGCAAATGGACATTTTAACCCCCTCAATTCGTTTAGACTTCAGGTGATTTAAGGTATGGAAGGATATTTTTTCCCTAATTTGAAAATAGTAAGATCATTAGCACGTCAGGGGGGTTCTGCGTGATTCAAGTGCTCTCGACATGGCAAACATTCTGTCTTATGTTTTTATTCCAGCTAGGTACAACAATTGTGTTTGGTTTCGCTGGCGGCGCTAAGCAGGATGCTTGGCTGGCTGCTTTGATCAGCGCAATGATCGGAATAGGCATCGTGTGGATGTTTACACTTATATATGAACGACATCCAGGAGAAACCTTAGTCTCCTTGCTTCAGTTAACCTTCGGCCGATACTTTGGCCACCTTTTAACCACCCTGTACACGCTTGCTTTTACGTACGAAGCTGGAAGAATTCTGCGGGATCTGGGAGAGCTGATGGGAACGTTTCTCCTCCCTAGCACACCAGCTCCTTTCTTAATGCTTCTGCTTGTCGTACTGGTTGCCTATGCCTGTTATGCCGGAATTGAACGGATTGCTCGATTAGCTGAGCTCAGCATAATCATCGTACTCTTGTTTACCTGCATCCAGCTCATCCTGCTGATCTTCTCTGATGCCATAGACCTCTCGTGGCTGCTGCCTGTTGCATCCGATTGGAGAAACATTGGCGTGACGGTATTCCCGCTTGGTTTAACAACCACCTTCGGTGAAGTTGTTGTCTTCGCCATGTTCTGGAAATTAACTGTTAATCCTCGCAAGTTTCGTAAGGCTGCGCTGTACTCCTCTATGTTGGTCGGCGCTGTTTTTGTCGTTCTTGATCTCATTGCCGTCAGTACATTAGGGCCAGATCTGTTCTACCGTTCCTTCTATCCGCTGCTAACCAGCTTTCAATTGATCCGAATCGCCGATTTTATCGACAATTTTGATCCTTTTGTGGTAACAACTTTCATTACAGGCGGTTTGTTCAAAATCATACTGTATGCCTACGCGGCTTGCACAACCATTACCACACAGTGGAAAACAGAGAATCATCGCGTAGTGATTATTCCCGTCGCTATTCTGATTTGGTTTATCTCTATTTACACCGCCAAAAATATTGCGAGCCATATATTTGTAGGCCTGAAGATTGTGCCTTGGATTGTTGAACTTCCGTTATTCGTGGTGATTCCTTTAATTATTTTCTTATTAAACGGGGCATTTAGAAAGCGAAGAGTAGAGAGCTAGGGAGGCTACCATGATGCAACAAACTCCTGTGGATTACACCATCGATATCACACAGCTTCAAGCTGATATCAATCAACAGCTCGATCACGACCCTGATTTGGTATTTGTACATATACGCACTACACTTATTGCCTACATCTCGGGATTGGTTGATGCAGAACGTATAGAACGAGAGATAACCAAACCCTTAACTCAGGCACAACCAACGACGGAAACTCTTTCCTCTCATCTTTTAACGCCGGAAGTCATACATACCGATCACTTCGAAACACTGATTGAGAATCTGCTAACGGGCTTTGTCATGATTGCCGAGCAAGGTCAGCTTAAAGTTCTTCTAGCCAATCTGGCCTGTATGCCTCACCGCGGCATTGAGCAGCCCGAAACAGAGTCAGGTGTGCGCGGTCCAAGAGAGGGCTTTACCGAAATGTTGGAGACGAATGTGGCTTTGTTGCGTCGTCGCCTAAAAACAGACAAAATGCGGATTAAAACCTGGCAGATCGGCGCCCTCAGTCAAACGGAAGTACGATTGATTTATTTGGAAGGGATCGCGAATCAAGTAATTGTCGATGAAATTGCCAAACGGCTATCTGCTATTCGTATTGATGCGGTGCTCGAGAGCAGCTATATCGAAGAGATGATCCGAGATAATCCCTACAGCATTTTCCCGACCATGGAATATACGGAAAGACCCGATGTAGTCGCAGGATCTCTCCTCGAAGGTAAGGTAGCTATTTTCACCAATAATACCCCTTTTGTCTTAATTGCTCCCTTCCATTTCTGGTCGGCCTTTCAGTCCAGCGAAGACTATTATTTGATGTTCACTAGTGCAACCTTCATACGATTTATTCGCTCTTTGTCCATCATATTGGCTCTTCTATTGCCTTCACTTTACGTTGCCATTACAACCTTTCATCCTGAAATGCTGCCGACGAATTTACTGCTTGCTGTCGCAGGGGCCCGTGAAGCATCTCCTTTTCCAGCTATGGTTGAGGCGCTCATTATGGAAATTACGTTCGAAGCACTCCGTGAAGCGATACTTCGCTTACCTCGCGTCATGGGACAAACCGTCAGCATCGTCGGCGCTCTCGTCATCGGGCAAGCCGTTGTGCAAGCTGGGATCGTTTCTACCCCAATGGTCATCGTTGTTTCTGTGACAGGAATCGCTTCCTTCATGATCCCGCGCTACAATATGACCTTTTCGATTCGGATCATGCGTTTGCTGCTGCTCATACTCGCAGGGACATTGGGATTCGTAGGGATCCTGCTCGGGCTGTTTACCCTTGCCATATATTTGACAGGGATCCGCTCCGTAGGTGTTCCTTACTTGGCTCCGATTGCGCCTTTGCGATTAAAGGGGTTACGCGACTTCCTTGTTCGTGCCCCGCACTGGCTCATTGATCGTGATCTAGTCTCCACTTCGCCAGAGGCCAATAAAAAGAGGCACAAGTAATGAGAAATATGATGCGTATTCTCGTAATGTGTATAGTGACTCTTATCCCGCTAACAGGCTGCTGGGATCGGAAAGAAATTAATGATATCGCCATCTTGCAGCTTTCCGCATTTGATCTCATGCCTGATACAGGCAAGTACCGAGGCTATGTCCAGGTCGCGATTCCCAAATCGATAGGTGCAGGTCAATTGACGACAAGTGGTGGAACGCAGCAGAAGACCTACATGCCACTCATCGATTATGGTGAAAATATTGAGGCCATGTCCGTAAAGCTGGATCGCAAGCTTTCTAGGGATGAACTGCCTTCACACCGCCGTATCTTCATTGTTGGTGAAGCTTTTGCTCGTCAAGATATGGCCCCCGTTCTGGACTTTCTTTCGAGGAATCCCAAGAATCGGCTGCGCACCTACATCGTGATCGCGCGGGGGACAGATGCCAAAAGTCTTGTCGAAAGCGATTACCCCTTGGAGGCCACGAAGGAAGAAGCACTGCGTGAAATGATTGTTCGGAAAACGCAAGTACCTTCCATGCTCCGCAATTTCTATGCATCCTCCGCTGCTACTGGCATTGAGCCTGTTGCTGCTGCCTTTTCCAAGGACAAGGATGGCAAACTTTTACTCAGCAGCGTTGCCTTATTCAACAAAACCACCTTAGTAGGCTACGTTGACGATATGCAGGCTTTTGCTCTAACAAGCTTATTAGGAAGAAAGCCTTTCGGTGACGTGGATGTTTCCATGGCAGATCAGAAAAGCAACTTGTCGATACGAGTTACTAAATTGAAAGTAAAGAAACATGTAAAAATCGTAAATGATCAGCCACAGTTTACATTGGACATTACAGCAAGTGGTCGGATTATTGACAATCGCACGAAATTAGATCCTAGCGATCCTGCGATTATGGAACAGCTCAACGCTTCCTTTCAAGAGCAAATCACGGAAACCTACAAGATGCTCTTCCACACTCTGCAAACAACTTACAAGACTGACAGCGTTGGTCTCGGACAATCCGTCTATCGTAAATATCCTAAACTCTGGAAAAAGATAGAGAAGAACTGGCCTGACATATTTCCTGAAGTAGACGTCCAAATGAAGGTTTCCGCTAATATCTTCCAAATCGGTGTTCAGGGTGCACCTTATTATTTGAGAGAGGATGAGGTGAGCAAGTAATGTGGTTCAAATTGACCGCTCTGACGATTCCATCCATTCTGATCACTATCCAGCAAATGTCTTATTGGAGCAAGCATGGGAGCCGCAAGCAAGCAATCGTATTGCTCGTCTGGATGATCATCGCTTGGGGACTAGGCTGTGCCTTTATCGGCGGGTTACGCCTGCCCGAGCCTACAAAACCGTTATTCCCCGGTTGGAAGTAAGGATAGCTCGCGTCCTTACTTCCAATCCTCACGCATCCGCTCCTGCCTACATACATTGATATCATTTAGTTGATATGTAGGGAGGAATTGCGTTGAAGATGTACAATTGGGACGTTGCGCCCCCAGCAGGGCTCTCCCCCGTTGATTTGCTTGTATTTGCTCCGCATCCCGATGATGAAATCCTCGGAACGGCTGGCACGATCATGGACGCCATCGCCTGCGGCAAACGCGTTCATGTTGTGTTCTTCACCAATGGAGATGGCTATCCTGAAGCCGCCACCCTCTTGTTTAACAAGCGTCCCGAGGAGCTCGGACCCGCACATTATTTGGAGCTGGCACGCATACGCCAGCACGAAGCTATGACAGCCGCGGCGCTAATCGGACTGCGCCCGCGGGATCTTACTTTCCTCGGCTATCCGGATGCCGGGCTAGATAAGGTTTACGCCACTACAGGGACGATGCCGCCATTTCAGCAGCGATTTACGCAGCGGCAGGCGACGTATGGAGGGCTAGCGCCTGATTTTCACTCGCATTATTACGGCTGCCCCGCACCCTACCGTAAAGCTTGTGCTCTTTGGGATACGAAGGCGTTGATCATGCTCCTGCAGCCCAAGGAGATTTATGTGACAGATGCCGCCGATACTCATCCAGACCATGGAGCTGCGCATGCATTCGTCATGGAGGCCGTCTCTCATCTTGGTTATAAAGGGGCGATCTACACCTATTTGATCCATAGCGGTGCAGAATCCCAGTGGCCGTGGCCACGCGGCATCACGCCGGAGCTGCCATTCGAGGCGCACATTGTGGGTGGACATCGTGTCCCATTAAACGTAACTTGGCCTCCACCTATCCGTCGCCCACTAACGCTGGGGCAAGCTTATTGCAAGTGGCAGGCACTGCTTGCTTACGTTACACAGATTCCAGTTGAACCGGAATTTCTGCAATCTTTTATCAAAAGTGAAGAAATTTTCTGGCTACCGAATCGGTGGTAAAAATCGATACTGCTGCTGTCAGCAGTGACTATGGGAGTGAACATCATCCGCTATGAGCCGCATTTTGTTGATTGAAGATGAAGAACGTATAGCCCGCGTGCTGCAGCTAGAGCTTGAGCATGAGGGCTATGAGGTGCTTATTTGTGGGGATGGACGGTCTGGACTTCAAGCTGCCTTATGCGAAGAAGGATGGGATCTCGTCCTTCTTGACGTTATGCTCCCAGAACTCAATGGACTTGAAGTTCTCAGACGCGTTAGACAGGTAAATGCCACTCTGCCTGTCATTCTGTTAACCGCACGGGATGCCATCCCCGATCGCGTGAGCGGGCTAGATCAAGGCGCCAACGATTATGTCACGAAGCCTTTTGCAACGGTAGAGCTGTTGGCCCGCATTCGCAGTCTACTCAGGCAGAAGAGTCTACAAGAGCAAGTTCCTGAACAGGATCATTTGCTGAAAATCGATGAGCTTAGCATGGATTTGAAGAGTCGCGCTGTCACGCGCGAGGGCACTGCCATTGAGCTGACACCAACGGAGTTTGATTTACTGCGCTTCCTGATTCAACATCAGAACGAAGTGATGTCGCGGGAACAGATCATCACAGAGGTGTGGGGCTATGATTTTATCGGGGATACCAATGTTGTTGATGTGTACATCCGCTATTTACGCCAAAAGGTGGACAAGCCCTTCACTACCAAGCTGATTCAGACGATTCGCGGCATTGGCTATTTAATTAAGACACCATCAGACGGCAGCTCCCCGCCTTCAGATGAGCAGGAGTCCCTATGAGTCTAAGAGTGAAGATTACGTTATGGGTATCCATTGGATTGATGGCGATCCTATTCTTCAGCTTTACCTTCGTGTATTACATGTTCATTCGCGTTACAACGAAGGGCGAAATTGACCTCTTGAAGGATAAAGCCAGCGCCTTGTTGCTGAAGGATTTGCCTAATCATCCGGAATATTGGAAGGACAATATGCAGATGGATGAGCTTCTTATCCCCCAAGAAATGCTTCGGTATATTACACCTGACTCGAAGGTTGCTCATCAGATTTATTCCGATAAGAATCTTGTCAGTTATCCAGCCAGCTATGCAACTGAGGCGTCTGAAGCCTTAGTTACGGATGCCGATGGCATTCTCCTCTTCGTTCGAACACCTGTGTACAAGAACGGTAAACAGGTTGCTCTCTTGGAAATAGGCCGAAACCTGCGAAGGCTGGGCATGTACTCCGAAATGCTGATCTCGATTCTTGTTTTGACTTCCATTGGTGCGCTCATATTGGCCCTAATCGGGGGTTATTTTTATACCAATGTCCTGTTTCGACCCCTACATCAATTCATCGCAACTATGCAAAACATTGAGAATAGCGGGTCATTCCGCCACATTACGCTACCCGCCAAGCAGGGAAATGATGAATTGATGAGGCTCGGCACGACCTTCAATCGCATGATTGACAGATTGCAGGAGATGTTTCGTAAACAGGAGCAATTCATCGCTGATGCGTCCCATGAGCTTAGAACACCGCTCACGATTATTGAGAGCTACGCTAGCTTATTGCGGAGGTGGGCTTCCAGCAATGATCAATTACGCGAAGAAGCACTAGAAGCGATCGTGTCCGAGTCCGCTCAATTGAAGCTGCTCACACAAAATCTGCTGTCGCTTACCGATAAGAACCGAGAAAACTGTGAGCAGAATACGGACTTCGACCTCATCCCGCTCGTGGAGCAAACCGCCGCGTCCCTCCGCGTGACTTCCTCGCGAGAGATTCGCGTTCAATCTGAACATGATATGAAAGAGCTTCCGATGACGGGTGATCCCTATCAGATCAGACAGCTGCTTATTATTTTAATAGACAACGCCTTGAAATATAGCCAAAAGATCGTTGATATTCGCATCAGTTTGCAGGATAAGCGGGTTATTCTCAAAGTCATGGATCAAGGTATTGGCATCCCGGAAGAGGATCTCCCGCACGTCTTCGACCGCTTCTATCGATCCGATAAAGCTAGGAACCGTAAGCAAGGAGGGGCAGGACTTGGGCTCGCTATTGCTCAACATATTGTGCAAAAACATCAAGGAACTATCGAGCTCCAAAGCAGTCTGGGCCAAGGCTCCACAGCCATTGTAGCGCTTCCACAATCCTGTCAATAAGAACATTATAAGGGGATTCTCATCATTCTCTCAGAATTGGGCTTTCCCCTTGATATAGCACGAATTACAGGGTTGCATGGTAAATAATAGGGCAATTTTCATCTGCTATACTGAGTCTCAGGTGGACAACCACCTCGCAAGGTTACTCAATAAAGAGTCAACTGATCAAGATTCTATTCTTGCAATCGATTGAAGCTTACCATGTCTTCAATGCAAGATAGCTTGGCGAAAACTCAGCGAAAACTCTAAGGAGGCAAACCCCATGAAAAACCCACAAAAAACTTGGTACAAAAAATTAGTCGTTACGGCATTGTCCGTATCTATAGGATTATCAGTAGTTGCAGCAGGTGCACCAGGGAAAGCGGAAGCGGCTACATCTACAGAAGCAGTAAATGCTACAGCGCTTACAGCGTCCGCAACGTCGACTTCAAGAGGCAGCCAAGTCGTTTCCATCGGTAAAAGATATTTAGGAACACCTTACAAATTCGGCGCTACTGCTGGTCAAACGCGTAACTTTGACTGCTCTTCTTTCACGCAATATGTATTCAAAAAAGTAGGCGTTAATCTGCCGCGGACATCCCAACAACAAGCTCGTGTTGGTAAGTATGTATCCCGCAGTAACCTTCGTGTAGGCGATTTGGTGTTCTTCTCGATCCCTGGGAAACCAGGTGTCATTCACCACGTAGGGATTTATGCAGGTAATAACAAAATCCTTCAAACCTACGGCGCGGGCGGCGTACGAATTACCGATCTTCACAGCGGTACGTGGTCTTCCCGTTATATGACAGCACGTCGTGTACTGTAGTAGGCAGCTTGTATAGCAACAAGTCCCCCTAAACTAGGATGGATGATTAGAGCCCAGCTAGATGGAAATTATCCATCTAACTGGGCTCTTTTTTCGTGAAAAAGGGAAATGACCCCTCAGCCATTGGGCTCGAGGGGGTTCTTTGCCGAAGCGGTTCCTAATAGCGAATGTACGCCTCATGATAGCTCTCCTTCAAACCGCGCTTGCGTACCTTGATCTCCAACAATCGCTGCTTATAGGTTACATTTGCTGTTCTCGGCAGCACTAACGTAGGGACCTTTACAATTCGATTCTTACCATTCGTAAATCCTGTCAGCTTAATTTGATTTGATTTCACGAATACTTGGAGCGCTCTTGGATCTTCTTCTTTGCCAATTTTCACCTTGATAATAACATGCTCATGTGTTTCAAACATTTCTGTACCGATGGATCCAGAGGATGAAATGCTGGCATCCATACCTGGCATCGCTTTTTTCAGCATGTCCTGTACATATCCTTCAGCCCACGTCATATTATCTAGAAAGGTCTGCCCTTTTTCGGCGAACGGCAGCTTTTGTCCAAGAAACTTCTCAACTTGTTCCCACTTCAGCCAAGGATGGCGATTAAATCCGCTCAAGCCCATCACCTCATTTTGCTAACAGTATATGTGCCTACGTCCCGATGTGACACCCTCCCGAAAATTCAGAGCACCTCTAGGCGGATACCTCATATACTGTAGGTGTGATAACGCAAGGGGGATCGAATTATGCCAGCTATCGTCGGGAATGTGAAAATTATTAGTGTCGGTTCCAGCTCTGTCGTTCATTTCGGCGATTCCTTCATCATTTCACCAACCAGTTCCTCCAAAACATTTGCTGGAGCAGGTTCATTTAACACAGGGGATTTCCCGCGTGTTTATAATACCTACAGCACGACGGTAACCAACGATTCCGACCTAATTGATGCCAATGCAAGCGGCAATATCCTCTGATAAAGGTCAGACTAGAGCGAGGTGTTCCAAGGAAAATGAACTGGACCATCCATCAAACGATCATGATTCAACAATTAAAAGTGAACTCTGTCGCCAACTCCTCTGTTCTCCAGATTGGCACGGCTGGATCGATTCGATCGTTGTCTAATCTGTACAATACAGGCGGCTTCGTAGAGCCTGCTCCTGAGCTTGGAGCAAGTGAGGTCAATCCTGTAGCCCTTGTTCCTCTGCCGCCAGCATCGGGACTCAGATGAGACTTCTTACGCACTTCAAGATTAGCCAGGCTCAGGAAGGTGTCTTGAAGACCTTGAATATGAGGAATCCGGAAGGAGGTGCTTTTCCAAATGAACAACCCGATCACGTGGCAGCAATGGGCCCAGCAGATTACCGCTTGTATTAACATGCAGAAGCAGCGCATTGATAAGCTAGAACAAACCGTAAGCAAGCTGCAGGCGGATCTGAAGGCCTTAAAAGACGAGAAGCGAATTCATATTGATAAAATTGAATATAATTTTGATCAGCTTAAGGTTGAAAAGCTAGACGGGACGCTCACGATCGGAATCAGCCCCAGCGCAATCGACCAGATTGAAGACTTCAGCGTGAATGGCAACTCATTGAACAAAGAGGAGAATGGTGCCGGCATGGGTGGCATGGGCGCCATGGATATGAATCCTTTTTACCAAGGCGGACAATATCAAGGGACAGTGCCAAATGCGGGGATCGGCGCGGGTCAAGAGACAGCACGTGGAACAGCGGCAAGACAAGGAAAAGACATAAAAACGGATGTCGCTAGCGGTATAGAACAGTATTTACAGTTCGGTGTCCAGGCCGATATCAACAACCTTGAACATAAGTATCAGCATCCACTCGACGAGGATTACAAAGATTTGATCATTGATGATATTCGTAAGCAGCTGGATACGCGTATTCAGCATTATGTGAATCAATACCGCGGCGTTGGGTTCAAGGAACCGTTGGAGGCTGTAACCAATAACATTATGGACAAAACGAAGCAAGACATCCTTACCGCAATTGAGACGTACATATCCAGTCTGCCCAAATAAAAAGACGTTCTAGGACTGGCGCGTTAATCATTTTCCAGGAAAGAAGGGCAAGCGATGTTTAATTTACATGTCGAAAATAAACAAATATGTGTAGGCGATGTCCGAATTGTCGGGGTAGCGAGTGCTTCCATTTTCCTGATTGGGGATACGGAGGTTATCTCCTTATCTTCGATGTTTGATACGCCGCCCGAATCGGTTATCATCGCGCCATTCGTTCCACTTCCTTCGGAGGGATAACCATGGCACGTCTATCGATTGTTGGCAACATCTATATGAATAGCATAGGCTCATCAAGCACCATGCATGTGGGGGATAATGTTTACACGGCCCTGCAGAACAGGGTCTTTGCTGTTCAACGCGAAGTGCCCATTTATTATGGGAATGAAGGCAGCTTTGCAGCTTACCCTTTCTTCCAACGACCATTCCCCATCCCTCAGCCTCCCGAACCCTTCACAATGTGTGTGGATAACTTAGGGAGCTATATTACTGTTCGTAACATCCGCATTCTCGGAGTTGCCGCATCTTCTCTCTTTCAAATCGGCAGCAATCGCGTAACAAGGGCCGAAACTCGAGTCAAAAATATCCGTCAATTCGTGACGAATAAACCAGGGCCTAAGGAACAAACGACCTTCGTCTATACAGGTACAGAAGACGTTATCGGTGCTATTCCGCCCAAGCCGTCATCAACTACAACGTGACCCAGCAGCAGCAATCACCACCTGCTGCACAATAAAGCAAGAGCCCGTCCCCTAGCAGGGGCGGGCTCTCGCTTTACAAGCTCACTTCGTGAGCAGCGGCTGGGCGCGGCTTAACAGCGCCGCCATCTGCGCGCGCGTCAAGGACGCGCTCGGGCGGAACGTGCCGCCTTCGAAGCCGTCGACAAGGCCCCTGCTGCTCATCGCAGCAATGGCCTCTGCCGACCAGCTGCCAGCTGGCACGTCCGTGAAGGTCTTCGCCTCGCCGCTAGCCGGCGTGGTCAGTTTTAAGACGCGGGAGAGCAGCTCACTCATCTGCTCCCGCGTCATGCTCTGATCGGGCGCGAAGCGATCGTTGCTGATGCCCTGCATCAGCCCCTTCTGCTGCGCGATCCCGATCGCCTGCGACGCCCAATGGGTCGCAGGCACATCACGGAACGTGGCGCTAGCAGCCGCCACGCTCTCTAATCCGAGCACGCGCACGATAATCGTCGCGGCTTGCGCTCGTGTGAGCGCCTCGTCGGGCGCGAACATGTCTGCGGCTGTGCCGAGCATCCAGCCGCGATTCGCGGAGTTCAGGACATCGGCCTGCGCCCAGTGCTTTTGCATATCCGTGAAGTAAAAACCATCCGCCCAAAGCTGATAGTAGCTCCACGTATCGTCAGCCTCTTGATTGAGGCTCCAGCTTCCGGTCCCTTTCAACTGGTACTTCCCTACTAACTTTAGCTTCGCTTTGATCGACTGTTCGTTGTCATACCAAACCGTGTAGGTGCCAGCCGTCAATTCCTTGCCGTACACAGTTGATTTCGCATCTGAAGATTGAATCGTAAACGTTGCAACGGGCGATTGACTAGCATTGTCATAACGTATCGTTCCACCGTATTGATCTACTAGCTTCTGAACGCTTCTAGCAGGAATCCCTGCTCCATTGGACGCAGGATCCTGATTCCAGTAACGGCCATAGAGCGGAATGCCTAATACAATTTTATTCGCAGGCGCTTGGGACAGCGCGTACTGAATGGATTTCTCGACAAAGGGCAAGCTAGCAACAGGACTCGGCGTAGGATCGCCAGGATAGCTCTCATCATACGTCATGACCATCAAATAATCACTGACAGCCGCTAGTGCTTTATAGTCATAGAGGCCGATCCAGCTCGTCGTAGCCCCTGTTGGATTCGCAGCTACAGCGACGGAAACCTCCTTCGTACTCGGCAGCTGTTCGCGCAGCTTTTTAACGAAATCCGTGTACTTATCTCGGTAGGCCGCTCCTACATTTTCAATATCTAATTGCACACCATCCAGACTATTAGCCTTGATACTTGCTGCAAGCTCTTTAACTAGCGCCTCGCGCCCATCAATTGCTTTTTCACCTAGCACTTGATTGAAATCATTGCTTAGAAATGGGACAACCCGCTTCCCCTGCTTATGCATCTCCGTTATGAAAGAAGCTTGTAGATCGGTTACTTCTAAGCCGCCATCTTCCTTAATATGAAAATAACTTGGCGATACCACATCTAAGGTCTCACCGCTTTTATTGACTTGTGACATATAGGAGCTAGGCCCTCCAAAGAATAAGTACGACATATTGAATTTCCCCTGAGCCGCGGTAGCTCCAGCAAGAACCTCATTCTTATGCACAAATGTTACCTGCCACAAAGCACCGACAATGACTAGGGCAACGACAAGCTTACGCCATCCATTGCTTAATTTCATCTTGTCTCCTCCCCTATTCGATTCGTTTCGATTCCTTCTATCATCCTAGAAAGCTATCAAAATCGCTACGAGTAAATACTGGGGAAACACAAAAAACCGTTACAGCAGAGGGACTAAGCTCTTGCATAACGGTTTATTTAAGTTACGTTTGTCACCGACCTGTGGTCACAGCGGATATCCCATGCGTATAAAATTGATAGTGATTTCGGCCCTTACCCTTCACCTGGTATAAGGCGATATCGACTTCCTTCATCATTTGGGTTTCATCCGTAAGATCAGTCCGATACATCGTAATGCCCATGCTAATCGTCGATCGAAAAACGTGCCCCTGAACGTCCCATGTTTTCTCCACACTGGCTATGATGCGCTGAGCAATACCTTCGACATGCTCCCGACAATCCACAGCCGGCAATAAAATCGTAAATTCATCTCCTCCCATTCGGGCGAAAATATCAATTTCTCGTAAACAGCCCTGGATCCGGCTGACAAAATCCTGCAAAAAAGCATCCCCGATATCGTGTCCCATCGTGTCATTGATGATTTTGAAATCATCAATATCGACATAGAGCAGAGCAAAAGCACGATCCGTTCGCTTCGCCTGCTTCAACAGATGATGTAAATTCTCTTTAAACAGTCGGCGATTCGGCAAGCCTGTCAATGGATCATGGAATGCCATAGCAGCAAGGCGGCTTTCTTGAAATTTGCGCTGTGTACTGTCCGTAAGTGCGAAGACAATCTCGATGAGTTCACCGCTTTCATCACGAAGTGGGATCGCTGTGCACTCCATCCATATGTGAGCTTCATTCGATCCTTTCGCACGAAACTCTAGTTTACTGCTAGATTTCGTTTGCAAGGTATGCACGAACAATTTATACACATCTACGCGAAACTCCGAATCAACGGCCTCAATGATTTGACCAACATGATCGGGTACATAGCCGAGAATCTCTCGAAACCGTTCCGAAGCGTAGATCAAATTACCTTGCACATCTAACTGGCAATACAGATCCCAAGCCTGCTCGATAATTTGACGTGCGAGAGACGTCTTCGGCAACCCTGGATGTTTGATATCATTGTTCACCATCTCATTATGCATAACCTCTGCCGCCCCCTCTTATGCTTTACATAGAGACTTTGGTAGCTTAGCACGGCAACATAAAAATTATATAAAATCATGCTTAAGTTTAAATCAAAAGATAGTCGAAAAATAGCGATTGATGTCGCATATTCTGATAAACGAGACTACATCGACATACTTTGTGCCTAATAATCCACATTATGCCTTTCAGAACCCACCTTTTGTCAATAAAAGGATAGAAATTACTAGGAGAATCGTTCTATAATGTAGGTAATATCTGTGCAAGATGAAAGTAGGAACACCCTTCTTACTTTAGGAGTTGTTTCATTACTGAGGGGGATTCAAGCATGGCCGGAGAAACAATTTTAGTCGTTGATGACGAGCAAGAAATTGTCCAATTAATTCAGCTCTACTTGGTGCGTGAAGGCTACAAAGTAATCAGTGCAAATAACGGGCATGATGTGTTTGAAATCGTGAAGGAACATAGGCCTGATCTTATTATTCTGGATATTTTGCTGCCAGGACTTGATGGTATAGAGGTATGTCGACAGCTCCGAAAAACGAGCAATACCCCCATCCTGTTCATTTCGTGTAAAAGCGAGGATATTGATGTCATTCTTGGTCTCAGCATGGGTGGCGATGATTATATGACGAAGCCATTCAGCCCAAGCCAGCTCGTGGCCCGGGTCAAAGCCCTTCTTCGCCGTAACTCCATTCGTGAGCAGCATCAGGATGACCCGCAATTGGTCAAATTCCCTGGTCTAGAAATCGATCTTGTCAGCCACATCGTACGAGCGAATGGAAGAACGATCTCCCTTTCTGCCAAGGAATTTGATTTGCTGTCTCTCATGGCCAAAACGCCAAATCGTGTTTATAAAATCGAGCACCTGTTTGAGCTCATCTGGAGCTTGGACAGTATGGGCGATCCACGCACACTCATTGTACATATCAGCAATTTACGTAAGAAAATAGAAGTTAATCCAGCTGAGCCTCGCTACATCATTACTGTAAGAGGCGTTGGGTACAAATTTAACGGCTCCGCTGTCTAACTTTAGCGATTTAGCCAATCGGTAATAAGTTGCTGCAGAGGCACCGCCGCTGCGGCAATGACAAGTGCTGGCAGCATATTCGCCACGTTGATTTTTTTGATTTGCAAAATATTGATACCTACGCCGATAACTAGGACGCCGCCTACCGCGGTAATCTGAACAATCATTGCGTCCAGCGACGCTTGGTTGAACGCCATGGCGATCACTGTAGCTAACAGTGCGATCGTTCCTTGCATCACAAAAACGGATGCCGCGGAGAAAACAACGCCAATCCCCAATGTCGATGCGAAGATGATGGACAAGAACCCGTCGAGCAGCGACTTGGTGTATAAGATATCGTGATTATGCCGCAGGCCGCCATCCAAGGGACCTAGTATCGCCATGGCGCCGATGCAATAGACGAGTGTACAAGTGACAAAGCCTTCCGATATGCTGGTTGGCGCAGCTGGATGAGACGTCGGTTGCTTGCTCATCTTGGTCTGAAGCCAGTCGCCAAGCTTCGTTAGATTGGCTTCGATCCGCATCAACTCTCCGAGAATACCGCCAACTACAATACTCATGATGACGATCACGATTTGATCTGATTTGAGTGCCATTGTAATTCCCAGCACAGTTATTGCGAGCCCTAGGCCCTGCATGACTGTGTTTTTTATACTTTCTGAGATGCGGGGCAGCAACATGCCAAGTAATCCTCCGATAATAATGGCCGCTGCATTCACGATCGTCCCCCATAAAGCCATACCCTTCATTCCCCTCTGCGTACAAACTATGATGACCTTCTCATTCTACATGATTCTCCTCATAATTTCCTGCGACGTTGGAAATGGTAAGGATAAGCAACAGGAAAGGAGGCATGGTTGAATGTCGAAAGATAAAACAATGGATCCCATGACAGGCGATACGGTCGAAACCGACGGTATTTATGCCAATGAGGCTGGGCAAGAGGTCACGCTTAAACGAGGTGATGAGTTTCCCGCCGATCTTGTTCTAGGACGCAGCACGTATGAGCTGCAAGGCTTTGCCGATGAGGCGGAGATTGATCACGATCAGTCAGAGCTTAACCCTATGCGCAAGCGCGTAGATGCACGAACTTAAGTTTTTACCGAACATGTTTCTCTAGCTTGATGCGAAGAAAGACCGAGCAGCCTTTATGGCTTCTCGGTTTTTTGCTCGATATATAAGGTCCTGACGGGACAGCGTAACCGTTTATTTCATCTATGCTATACTAAAGGGAAGATGATTGGTTAATTTTTACCTTGGGGGATATAGATATGACACGGATTATGATAATCACAGGCGGCACACTAGGCGATTGGGCGCTAGGCGAAATTCGGGCGGATGATATCCTTGTCGGCTCCGATCGCGGGGCGCTATTTCTCATTCAAAATGGCTTTGTCCCTCATATTTCGATGGGTGATTTTGACTCGGTTACAACCGAGGAACTCGCCTTAATTCAAGCTTCTAGCAAGAACTTCATTGATTGTGATCCTATCTACAAGGATTTAACCGATACGGAAATGGCTTTTAACTGGGCGCTGGATCAAAATCCGAGCCAAATATTACTCGTCGGGGCATTAGGTACGCGGTTCGATCACTCGCTTGCCAATGTGCATTTGCTCCGCAAAGGCATGGCGCAAGGGATCCCCTGTGCGATAATGGATGCGAACAATCTCATCATGGTGATCGATCAATCCACGCACATAAGGAGGGGGCCATATACACATATCTCGCTGCTTCCGCTTAGCTTGGAGGTCAAGGGGATCACGCTGCATGGCTTCCAATATCCTCTTCTGCAAGCGACACTTGAAATTGGGATGTCACTTGGAATCAGTAATATTCTCCTTGAGCCAGAGGGGCTAATCGAGCTTTCTTCAGGCTTATTGCTTGTGATTCAGAGCAAAGACTAGGGAGAGAAGGGATGCGCCTCTTTCCACCTCTGGTGGCTGCTTGAACGGGTCTAGGGATCGATGCGCCGTATGATTCACACGATAAAAATTACATAAAAATTTGGAAATTCGACACTCTCTTCTACTCCATAGAGCGGCTAGCTCTGTTACTATAAAGGATAGGCTAGTCATTTATTGAGATATTGAGGTCGTTTAAGCATGCCCCCTGTTCAAGAAAACCTTGTAAGAAATCTTCTTCCTACCAAACTACCTTCTGTTATTACACACTTTGTATCTCAGCACGTACTTACGACTCGTGAAGCTGAAATTATTAGTCTTATCGCTTTGCACGGTTACAGCAACAAAGAAATTGCAGATTATTGCTTCATCAGTGAGAAGACTGTGAAAGTACACATCGAGAAAATCATGGATAAAGTCGGAACGCGCTCGATGCGCAAGCTCCTATCCGCTATTATTAGCACCGACGCTTACCCTTCATTATGAGTACAAATAAACGCCAGCTGCGAAAGCAGTTGGCGTTTATTTTTGCTATGAGC
Source organism: Paenibacillus sp. J22P51 (assembly GCF_059692215.1). Lineage (NCBI taxonomy): Bacteria > Bacillati > Bacillota > Bacilli > Caryophanales > Paenibacillaceae > Paenibacillus > Paenibacillus sp. J22P51. The sequence goes on from NZ_JCAUAZ010000009.1 coordinate 48,228, forward strand.
GCTCGATATCAGACCCGCTCCTGTTATAGGCAAGTGGACACCGATTAACTGGAGAACCTACAGCTAATTTAGCTATTTTTCGTTGAAAACTTGAAACAGATGGAAAACCTACAGTTAATCTGCCTACTTCCGACTTTTGAGAGCTAAATGCTGGAATTTAACTGTAGGTAATCCAGTTATTCTGCCTAGTACCGCCAATCGACGAGAAATAACTGGAGATTTTCCAGTTATTTAGTTTCGCGCTGGACGTCATTAGTGGACGCCCACTACATCGCGGCGGCAAGCTTTTGCACAAACTGCTCCAGATAGCGCTGGTCGACGTCGTCGAACCGACTCAGGCTCGGGCTGTCGATGTCCAGTACACCGACGAGCTCGCCTCCCGCCACAATCGGGATCACGATCTCCGATTGTGATGCTGCATCGCAGGCGATATGTCCCGGGAATACGTGGACATCAGGAACAAGAACGGTTTCCTTGCGCTCGGCAGACGTACCGCAAACCCCTTTGCCAAAAGGAATTCGCACGCAAGCCGGCAATCCCTGAAAAGGTCCTAATACGAGCTCCTTCCGATCGAGCGTCTCATCCACCAAGTAGAATCCTACCCAGTTCACATCCTCCAAAAACTGCCCAAGCAATGCAGCCGCGTTCGCCAGATTAGCAATACGGTTCGGTTCATCATGTATCAATGCTTCAACTTGCCCAATCAGCAAGGTATATTGTTCTTCTCTCGTTCCACTATAGTTCGATTTCGCAAACATCTGTCATCATCCTCTTCTACCTAGTCTATCTTTCATCATACCAAATGAATGGCTTTCCGCCAAAAGGTGCGAAAACAGACTACTTCTGGCGCGATTGCCTTGATTGGCAGTCGCTAAGTCGATAAAATCGACTTAGCCTAGGCCCTCAGGCTGCTTCGGCGACCCCTAAGTCGATAAAATCGACTTAGCCGAGCCTTCAGGCTGCTTCGGCGGACTCTAAGTCGATAAAATCGACTTAGCCCAGCCCTCAGGCTGCTTCGGTGGCCTCTAAGTCGATAAAATCGACTTAGCCCAGGCCCTCAGGCTGCTTCGGCGGCCCCTAAGTCGATAAAATCGACTTAGCCCGGCACTCTTGCTGCTTCGGCGGCCCCTAAGTCGATAAAATCGACTTAGCCCGGCACTCTTGCTGCTTCGGCGGCCCCTAAGTCGATAAAATCGACTTAGCCCAGGCCCTCAGGCTCCTTGGGCGGCCCCTAAGTCGATAAAATCGACTTAGCCCAGGCCTTCAGGCTGCTTCGGCGGACTCTAAGTCGATAAAATCGACTTAGCCTAGGCCCTCAGGCTGCTTCGGCGGCCCCTAAGTCGATAAAATCGACTTAACCGAGCCCTCAGGCTGCTTCGGCGGACTCTAAGTCGATAAAATCGACTTAGCCCAGGCCCTCAGGCTGCTTGGGCGGCCCCTAGCGGGGCCTCTCCGGGCGCAATCAACCATCCGTAAATCGACAAATATCGATTACAAAAAGGACAATCAGCTATTCAGCCGACTGCCCTCGTTAGATCTTACTTTTGACCGTAATAAGCGTTCGCTCCGTGTTTTCTTAGGAAATGACGATCCAGCAAGGTTTGATCCATAGGCTGAATCGATGGGTTCAAGTTGAACGTACGATACGCGATTTTCGCAACCTCTTCTAACACCACCGCGTTATGAACCGCATTGTGTGCGTCCTTACCCCAGCTAAATGGCGCATGGCAGTTCACAAGCACACTCGGCACCATGGCTGGATCTAATTCGCGGAACGTCTCAATGATGACATTACCTGTCTCCAATTCGTAAGCTCCTTGAATCTCAGCTTCTGTCAGGAGACGCGTGCACGGCACTTCACCGTAGAAGTAATCCGCATGCGTTGTGCCCAACGCTGGAATCCCGCGCCCCGCCTGCGCCCAGCTGGTAGCCCAAGGCGAATGCGTGTGAACGATGCCGCCGATCGATGGGAAAGCACGATACAACGCCAGATGCGTTGGCGTATCGGAAGATGGCTTCAATTTACCTTCCACAATGTTACCCTGCAGATCAACGACGACGAGGTCTTCTGCTTTCAAATCCTCATAAGGTACGCCGCTAGGCTTAATTACGACGAGTCCCTGCTCCCGATCGATTCCGCTGACATTGCCCCATGTAAAAGTAACCAGCCGATATTTGGGTAGATCTAAATTTGCTTCCAAGACTTGCTGTCTCAATTGATCTAGCACCTGAGCTCAACACCTTCCGATAAAATGTATATATGATATCTTCATTATACACTTGTACGTACATGTTAGCCAGATGTTTTGCAATCAATGGACATATAATTCAACTTGTATGTACAGCTTCCAAAACCTTTTTAAGAATGAATAATAGAGAAAACGATCGTCTTCCCATCCGACTCCAACCGTGTTTCCACCGAGTAGTTGCCGATTTGTGTCGTTGTTGTTTCAAGAACACCTTTCGCTGCTGCACGCGCGCACGCATCCGTAAATTGACGATTGAAAATGTCCGCATCATACCCGAACAGGAAATCTGTGAACTTGCGAATGCTTTCCGTATTGCGGGCAAGCACCCCGTCCTCCAGTCGGACCGTTACTCCGTACGTTGCAAACTGAGGATCCAACCAGAGCGAAGCTTCGTTGCTGTTGCGCGCTTCTGCCGTTGCCCCGCTCAAAGCCTGTCCTTTGGCTTCCGCATTCCGAAATAGACGCAGTGTTGTCTCTTCCAAATCGTAATTCGTCCCGCGCAGCTTACCTGCCTCTTCCATCACTTCGTACGCTTGCAGCATACGCTCATCTGGGAAAACGAGCTTCTTATAGCTGCCATCCTTGGTTGGCACGACTTTTATGAAAGCTTCGTTATCGTTTTTCACGCTTACGCGCTTCGATTTCGTCTGTAGACGTGTAATAATTTGCAGCGCTTCGGCACGAGTCACATATTGACCTACACCGAAGTAACCATTCGGATACCCTTCCATAATCCCTTTCGTCATCGACTCTCCGATAAACTTCTGCTGTCTGCTCGTTGCGCTCTGCAGATCACCGAAATGGGATGCAGCAGCAAGACTATACGTCTCGTCCTCCAAATATTCGGTTTCCTTCAATAAATAGTACAAAATCTCCGCGACATCTTCCCGCTTCAAAGAAGCTTTATAATCAGTGAATTGCCCTTTGCTAATAAAATGAAGATCACTAGCTAGATCCAAGTAAGGTTTAGCCCAGTAACCGACCGTATTCGGCTTAAACGTGAAATCCCGGTAGTCCTGCTGTAAAATATTTTGATTACCCGCACTCAACGTTTGCAAGAAGCTTGTCTTCCACTTCCGTTCACCATTCGGGAACTTATCTGTAAAGGCCAGCAGTACAATTTTCACAAATTGGTCTGCCGTTACGGTCTCATCAGGTCGAAAGGTTCCATCTGGAAATCCATCCAGCAAACCCTGCTGCACCATTTGAACGATCGTCTGCTCCGCCCAATGTCCCCCAATATCCTTGAATCCTGCTGCTTCAGTTCTACCTTGCAGGCTACCTATCGTTAATAGGCAACCGATTGTTGCTATCGTCAGCCATTTCGTCCATCGTTTCATCGCCATTTTCTCCACTTCTATCCAAATTTTCGGCACCCACTTCCACCATTCTCTAGGATAAGCCTTCTACTAGTCTTTGAGAACATGCTAAAAAGCCCATTCATCCAAGCAGGACAAGCCCCTCTTACTGGGACTATAGCCGTATAAAACACCAAAAAGACCCTGCCCTCTACTAGGTAGAAAGCAAGATCCACTATCTCGAACGATGATTAAATTTTTCTTTTCGCACCTGCTACCGCTTTGGCAGAGTTGTAATAACGCATCCAATCGACAATGTACATCATTTTAGCTAGGTAATCAGGTGCACTCCCTTGTAAATGACTGTACTGCTCTTCTTGCAACAGTTGGTGCAGCTCGTACCCCTTTGCATAAAGGGTCTTAGTGAATGCCTCTTCCGTTTGGGGCTTGTAAAGATCCGTTCCTCTGGAAAGCTCAATTTCTTCAATAATCGTGCCGCGATAGTAAGGGTAAACATTCACCTGCTGGCCCATATCGAGGTAAGCTAAACCTGTATATTCAAAAGGAAGCCAAATTAAATTCGTCTTCTTGTCTTCTAGCTTCACGGTGTACACTAAACCTAAGTTCAGGGCAATCGGCTGCGGATAATTACTTATTTGTCCGGATCGCAAATGATCTGCTATATGCTCAACGAAATTCATGCTGTTCTTCCTCTCCGAAGGATCTAGTCCTTCCTTCATATTGCGTGCTAAGGCGCTTTATTGTCAAGCTAGTCCGCATACGTTCTTCTACTATCTGTATCTTCGTTGGCAACGTTCCAGTTTCTACTCCTACTGTTCTCTTTCCTAGGTACAATTTCCTGCCAATTACGACCTAGCTCTTGAGTAAACCGTCGTTCGGATGATGGCATGAACAGACGCATGAACGAATACGCTCTGATGAGGCTTAAAGGCCGGGCGGCTTACGAATGATATGGGTAAAGTTTCTATTGGGGTAAATGAACTTTTCGCGATTTCATGCGTCTATATAGGAGAGGTGAGAGAATTGGAAACGACCGGTGTCCATGTATTTGATTATTTGAAGTACATCGCAGAAACAACTGATCAGAAGGTAATCCTACGCAATTTGATGGAAACCTACGGGAATGATGTGTGGAATTATGCATTCAGCATTTGTCGCAATAAAGATGCAGCCGACGATATCGCACAGGATGCTTTCTTAAAAGTATATCGCAATCTAACAACTTTCCGTGGTGAAGCTGCGGTCAAAACCTGGTTGCTTACGATAACCCGCAATACCGCTTATGATTATTTGCGCAAAGCATTTTGGCGCAAGGTGACCCTTGTTGGCTTCGTCCAATCGGGAGGAACCGCCAACTCGGCAGAAACCGAAGCGGTCGAGAATTTATATGCAAGTGAAATTTGGCAAAAGGTCATGTCTTTATCCTCTAAATATAGAGAAATTTTAATTCTACACGCGCATTATCAGATGACCACCAAGGAGATGGCAGCGATTCTAGCCATCTCGGAAGGAACGGTTAAATCCAGGCTTCACCACGCCAGACTTAAGGTTCTTAGTCTGAAGGAGCGTGAAGCGCTTGAAAACTCCTGAGCCGGATGACTTCCAGAAGCAATTGGAAGATGGCCCCCTTCAGCAGAAGGGGTTCACCTCCAAGCTTCAGCATGACATCGAGGAAACGATTCGACATAAGGAGCGAAACAAGTCCAAGGCGAAGCCTCTTCTCTGTGTCGCTGGTTTGGGTACTGTCTTGGCTGTTGTTCTTCTTTTCCCATGGCACACCATGCATACGCAAAGTGAGGCAGCTGCTCTCGAAGGGAAGCTGCTGAGTGCGGCGGTAACTGTATCTACGCCTCCTCCTGCTCCTATCAATACAGCGCTGCTAATTGGACTACGGACGGAGCACGAGTCTGCCGAAAGCGTTCCAGGACGCGCTCTGTCCCCCCTTCGCTACAGCACCTATCGGACGATGCTCATAGCACCCGTTCGGGGGCAATTGGAGAAAACCTCCGAAGGAACAGGCATTTTGATGCCTTATAAGCAAAATTTCTGGAAAATCGACTCTCTCACGCATACAACGAGCAAAGGTGAGTCTCACTATTTATCTGCTCATTTGGCGGATCAGCCTGTCAAGCCTGAACGCTTCGTAAATCCAGAGGATCAAGAGTTCAATCGTGTGGAAACACTGTTGTTTGCAGGCAACCAATATGTCTCCATCGCAGAATCCGAGGAAGCTTGGAATGGGAATGCACCTTATCATGCGGATCGCATCTGGGTGCGTACGCTCCCACAGCTAAAAGAAGCACGCACCATGCAATTCTACAAAAAGCCGGTGGACAAGAACCATGTATCCATTATGGATGTCTTTGGCACAAGTATGAATAATGAGCTTGCCTCGATGTCGAGAGTCGGAGACAATGCCCTTGGAGAGGTTTCTGGACAAAGCTGGACGGTGCAGCGTCAACCAGGCCAATGGGTTGGCAAAGTCGCAGAAACTCCTAAAGCTGGTTTATCTAGACCTGATTCTTACGTGCTTCGTGATTTCCCACGCGACCTGCCGGATAAAGTCGTCAATCACGACGATATCTGCTGTTCTTGGAACAATATCAAGTCCTCGTGGCCGGAAGCCACGGATGCACTAACATCACCGTTGGATGATATGCTCGTCATCTTTGAAGGAGATACGCTTAAATTCTACTCCTACGGACAGGCGCCTGGCAGTATTCCTCAGCTTACCCTAGATCTACAGCCTGGCGAGCAGCTCGTCATGGCACAATGGGCCACCGATCATTACGTCCAGGAATGGATCGACAAGGTCGAGCGCTATTTGTCACCTGAGACGGGGATCGTGAGTGCTGGAGGATCAGCGGGACTACAAGTGGAGGAGTATACCAAATCTCGCTAAAGTTAAACTGCAAAACCCGCTATGTCGACATCGACCTAGCGGGTTTTATTGCGGTTTCGGCTGCGCTGGTGGCTACCAGCCTTTGCAATCTCTCAGGCTTGTGATAGGAGCAATCCTACCTCAACCCATTCGATACTCGCTTCCACCCGGCTGCCCGCGCACCTTAACAAATTTAACTGGATTTTATGTAGCTAAATTTTGCTGATTATCTCTCAAACGCGAGAATAGCTGGATTTCCTACAGATAATTCCCGCTTAAGTCCACCCTATCGGCATTTCTGGCTATTTTAGCTGTACCTTTTCCATCTATTTGTTCGATTTCATGAAATACCGCTGAATTAGCTGTAAGTTTTCCATTTAGTTGAATCCCTCGCTGCCACCGGTTAGCCCTTCCTGCCCTGCACTCCTACAGAATAGCCCCTGTCTACCGCTTCTACTTACTTGACCTTGTACGCATCCATAAAGCCCTGAACAAAACGGGGATCCCACTGTGTCCCCTTCCCCTCGGCGAGAATGGCCATCGCCTTCTCGACAGGCATTCCCTTCCGATACGGCCGATCGGACGTCATCGCATCGAACGCATCAGCTACCGCAATGATGCGGCCGAACACAGGGATATCCTGGCCCTTCAGGCCATCTGGATATCCAGCGCCATCATAGCGCTCGTGATGCGAGCGCACGCCTGGAAGCAAAGGAGCCATCGCCTCGGCAGGCTCAATCTGCTTCAAAATCGACTCACCCAGATCCGGGTGAAGCTTGATTTGCTCGAATTCCTCTTCGGTTAATCGGCCATCCTTTAGTAGGACAGCATCGCGCACACCGATTTTGCCGATATCGTGCAGCAGCGCTGTTTTGTTCAACCAATCGAGCTCCTGCTCGCTCAGGTTCACTGTTCGTCCGATCAGCAATGAGTACTTAGCGACGCGTGTTGAATGCCCTGCCGTGTAAGCATCTCGAGCATCAAGCGCTGCTGCAAGTGTGGCGTAATAGCTCTGGAGGAGCTGATTGTTCATTTTTTCACGGGCATCGAGGCCCTTCACCATATGGTTAAAACCCGCAAACAATCGCGAAAACTCATCCGAGTATAAGTCAGAGGCCCTTACTTTGAGATCACCGGACTGAACTTGCTTCATCACTCGATGTAAATCTTCAATCGGCTGTTGAATATCTGTTGCCAGCATGCGTGCACCTAAGGAGGAGAAACCTACGCCCAGCAACAGAATAATCGCCGCCCATTTCCAATAATCAGCAATCAGCTCGGAAGAATCCACGCTTGTGCTCAACCGAATTTGCGTGGCTAAGCTAAAAAGAAATAACGGCATCGTGCCAATAAGAAACGCACTAAGCTGGAACTTCCGCTGAATCGATACGATGACGCGTCCATCCAACGAGACGTCTTCCCCATAAAGCCGCTGACCCAGCTCGCGAATATGTATCAGCATGGGCCGAATGGCTTGCGCCGTCGTAAAAAACTCAAGTAAAGCATGCATACTAGCAATCAGTATGGCCCCTATGCCCGCCAGCCCGACATAAAAAGCAGGCAGCGTCAACCAACCCCACGCAATCCCTAATCTTGCTATGGTCATAGCAGGAATAGATAACCCCAGAAAGTGCGGCCCCATGATCCGCATCACCGACAACGCAGGAAATCGATGTGTTTGTAAGTATGCCGCACGAATCGTCGCCAGCGACGGCGTCTCTTGACCTACCATTTCGCGAATCGGTCTAATGTGCCTCCGAAACACTAGAAACTCGGCAAGCATCATCACGCATAACGAAGAAATCATGATAATAAAAACACGGAACAATTCAACGCTCGTAATCGTGAGCGTCGTCGAAATAATGACCCCGCCTACAACAAGCACAGCAATACCCGAACCCATCATATAATTTCGCAAAAGATCTCGTAGAAATTTCCTATATATGAGCATACAACACCCGCCTCTATCAAAAACTATCCTCACTGCGAAGTAGACTCGCATCACCTCTATTGTACCGTAATCCGGCATTCTCCGCTCGATATCTCTAGTAGAATCACTACCTACTAGCTGTTCTGGCAAAAGGAAAAGCCACACTCTACAGTTAAGAGTGTGGCTTTGATTGTTTGGGCCTGTGTCCGGGGCCTTAGCGCCCTTTTTGGGCGTTACGCGGGCCAGAAGCACGCAGTTGCCAGGTCCGCCTTGCCTTTAAGGCCTTTTTCGGGCCTTATAGACGGTCGCGGGGCTACGGCGCGGGGCTTTAGTGCCCTTTTTGGGTGTTATGCGGGCCAGAAGCGCGCAGTTGCCAGGTCCGCCTTGCCTTTAAGGCCCTTTTTGGGCCTTATAGACGATCGCGGGGCTACGGCGCGGGGCTTTAGTGCCCTTTTTGGGCGTTATGCGGGCCAGAAGCGCGCAGTTGCCAGGTCCGCCTTGCCTTTTAGGCCTTTTTTGGGCCTTACAGACGGTAGCGGGTCAAGCGCGCCGGGTTTAAGCGCCCTTTTTGGGCCTTATGCGGGCCAGAACACGCGGTAGCCAGGTCCGCCTAGCCTTTAAGGTCCTTTTTGGCCTTACAGACGCCCGCCTCCATCCTTACCCCTCCCGCTTCAACGTCGGGTCGGCATCCGTCCCTAGGAACGCGCGCGCCAAGTCGGTCACGCTTTTGCCCGTGAGCGTCTGGGTGATTTCCGGCACCTGGGCGATCATTTTGGCGATATCGCCGGTGATTCGATTCACCCCAGACGTCGAACCGTCCTGCGAGATCACAGTGATTTTGTCCACGTTGCTAAGCGGTGCCGCAATCTTCTCCGCAAGCTCCGGCAGGATGCGGAGAATTTCCACCGTCACCGCCGCCTGCGTGTACTGCTTGTAGGCTTCGGCTTTTTTCTCCAGCGCCTCCGCTTCCGCAAGCCCCGCTAGGCGCACGACCTCCGCGTTGGCCTTCCCTTTGGCAAGCTCCGCTTCTGCCGTGGCTTCGCCGCGCTTTCTCGTCGACTCCGCATCCGCCTCGGCTTCAAGAATTTGCCTCTGCTTGCTCACCTCAGCGCGCATAATTGCCGCCAGCTTCTCCGCTTCGGCTGGCTTAATGACAGAAGCCTCGAGCTCCTTCTGCTTCAGCTCGACCTCGATCTGGCGAACGGTTTTGTTCGCCTCTGCTTCCATCTGACGGATACGCACTTGTTCCGTCACGAGCAGCTGCTGAATTTGCTTTTGCTTCAATTCGTAGGCCAAATCTGCTTCCGCCTGACGACTCGTCGTCTCTTGCTTGAACTCAGCTTCCTTCATGCTGAGCTCCTTGCGGTACTGGGCCTCCTTCGCCGACGCGGCACTTTCCGCTTCAATGGTCAATTGATGCGCTTCTGCCTTGCGAATAGCCGACTCCTTCTCCGTATCCGCCTGCCGAATTTGAATATCCCGCTCTACTTCAGCTTTAGCAATGCTAGCGCTTTTGCGAATCCGCTCAACCTCAGGTACACCCAAGTTCTCGATGTAGCCCTGATCATCCGCTACCCGCTTCAACACGAAGGAAATGAGGTTAAGCCCCATTTTATCCAAATCCTCTGAACACGTTTCTCTCATCTTGCTGTTGAGCTCATCCGGGTTCTTGAGAATGGATTCTACCGTCAATTGCCCGACTAACCCCCGTAAATGCCCCTCTACGGAATGCAAAATCATCGCTTCCCGCTCAGCCATCGTATGGTCGAGAAATTGCTCGGAAGCGGTTGCGATCGCGATCGGATCACTTTGGATTTTGATTTGAGCGACGGCTTCGATTTTGAGACGAATACCTTGCAGCGAGAACATCGGCTGATCTGGCTTCACGTCAAAGCTCGTAAGCATCATGGAGATGGTTTTGTAGCTCTGAAAGCCTGGGATCACGAACGTCCCGCCGCCTTGTACGACCCTTTTGCCCCCTAAACCATACACGATCATAGCTTCATTCGGCGGCACTTTCTTATACGCTTTGACAATCGAAGCCAGTAAGATGAAAACAACAACTACTATAGCAACTACCATAATAAGCACAGAATACATCATATCTGCCGTACCTCCCCATCATTCAAATTCACTAAATTCCGTCACCGTAGCAACACCTTTGCTTATGTTCAAAATAACAACCTTCGCCCCTTTGGCCAGGGACTCACCGTTCTCTGAACGAACACTGATGGAGCGTGTTGTTCCTTGGAGCACATACACCATTTCACCCATGCCTTTCCCGATAATCGGAACCGTAAGCTTTCCCAACTGACCGCTAAGCTCAAAATCGCTCTCCTTCATGCTGTCATCATGCTTATAAATGACCTTGGCGTACAACAGAAAGAAGAGCCACGCCATCACAAGACCGGCAGCAATGGCAAGGAGAAGAATGAGTACACCACTCGTCATGCCGACCTTGTTAAGGATGTACCCCATGCCGCCGAACACGGTCAAACCCGCGAGCAGCGAGGACATATTGAACCAAGATGGGCCGTTATGCCCGTGTCCATGCGTACCGCCCGCATCGCCATGCAGCTCGAAGCTGTCCACACCGAAGAGTGTGATGAGCAACGTAAGTACAAGACCAACAAAAAAACAAACAATAAACAACGTCATCATCGGCTTTACCTCCCACATAAATATAGACGAATTTGGTAATAAAAGGTTTCGTTTCTGAAAATTAAGGAGTTGCTAGCGCATCCTTCTAATACTTCTTGCGTATAATCATTCGATGACTTATCGTTAATTCTATTAAAACGAAGGAGTAGATTATCCCATGCACACAAAAAAATGGACTTGGTTAATTTCGGCAGCGCTGGTAATCATGATGTTGACGCTAACGGGTTGTCAATCAATACAAGGCTTGGAACTCGGAAAAGCCATTCAAAATGGCGCGAACGTGAAGTCGTCCGAGTCAAAAGGCACGCTGCAGCTTGAGCTTATTCCTGGCGATACCTCAAAACTCACAGCAGAGGAAAAAGCAGCGCTGGCTGCCTTACAAAATGTGAAGGTTGAGCTTGCTGTAAAAACGCAGGATAGCCAGCACCTGTCCGTGGACGGAACAATTATTTACAGTAAAGGCACGATTCCTTTCAACGTTGCCACGGAAGGCACGAAGATCAATCTACATATTCAAGGCGCGCAAAAGCCGATTGTTATTGATCTTTTAGGCGGCGCCAATATTTCTTTCTTATCGTTCCTACCAAAAGCGGTCCAAGAACAATTCGGCAACAAAATACTTGAGATTAAACCAGCACTCGTCGGCCTTATTTTAGGTAACTCACCTGACCCAGCTCGTCTATCGATTGCACCGGTTACAGATAAAGTGAATGGCGAATCGCTTTCTTTGCAAAAAGCACACATAGAGCTTAGCGGCACTGAGTTGGCTTCCCTTCTGCAAAAGCTGCTTGCTAACGTTCTTGCAGACGAAGCTGGCCTCAAAGAAGTACTTAGCCAGTTGTACGATGCGCTCTCCCCTGTGATCCAAGAGCAAATTCAAGCAGGTGATAAAAGCATTACACTGCAGCTTCTAACGAACAAAGATCTGACACTTGGCTTCGTGTACTCCCCGATTCACAATTACCTTGCGGGGTTAACCGATTCCATAGATCCAACAAACGATATGTTTAGTGCTAATGCCTCACTTCAAGCAGATGTTTACATCGATGCTGATAAACAAGTTCGTAAGCAAAGCTTAGCGATCAACATGCCACTTACTAAATCAAAAAATGGCGCTTCCGCGATGAAGATTTCCTATGTAGGTGAATCTTGGAATTTGAATAAACCGGTTACGGCGAGCACGATTAATACGTCTGGTGCACTTCAACTTAAGCTAGATGCCACTGCGATCTATAAGGTGCTTGCTAATCAAGATAAGCAATCCTCCTTATACAAAATGCTTAAAGACGATCTGAAGGTGACGAAAAAAGATATTAATATGGCTACCGACGGGGCAGGCGCAACAGAAGATGCACCACAGCCATTCATTAATGCGAATGGGACAACAATGGTTCCGGTTCGCTTCGTTTCCGAACAGCTTGGCGCTGAGGTCGGTTGGAATGGCGAGCTGCGACAAGTGACGATTACAGATTTTGTAACTGGGAAAACGATCCTTTTAACGTTGGATAGCAAAAACGCAACGGTAAATGGCGCATCTGCTCCAGAACTAGAAAGCGCGGCTACACTTTCCAACAACTCTACTTACGTACCAATTCGCTTCATTGCGGAGCAGCTCGGCTGTGTCGTATCTTTCAATGACAAGACGCGTGTCGTCACGATCCACCGAGACTAAAACAGAAATAAGACCCATAGGCGATCACCCTTTTCGAACAGCTGAATAGTCTAGTATTGAACCTAGGCAAAAAGCCTGCTGCATGACGCAGTCGTACGAGAAGGAGTGATCGTTTTATGTATACAAATCCTATGCATCCCCATGGGCATCAAGGCCATCATGGACAGCAAGGACATCACGTTGTGTATCAAGCAGAACCCAATTGGCAGCACATGATGAAGCAAAAAAGAGACGGCATCATGCATGCTCTTCATCCGCATATGGGCCGCAAGGTCCGTATCACCACGATCGATGGGCATACGCATGAAGGTGTCCTGATTAATGCAGATGGTCACCACGTGTATCTTCATGTAGACCATCATGGTCACGGACATAACCCACACCACAGACCGATTTATACACCAGCGCAATATAACCAAATTATTACACTCGTGCTCTTTGAACTATTGGTTATTCTATTGCTTGCCTAAAACAAAAAGGCTCGCTCCTCAAGGTCCTCATAGGCCAAGTGGAGTGAGCTTTTCTACTGTTGCTGGATGGACCGTTGGGGGAATCAATATCCGATCTGCCTAAGATTTCAACCCCGCCTCTCGTTGCTACCGTTCTGAAAATAACTCTGATGTTTTTTCTGAAAAGTGGAATAAGCTTCCCTAATAATGGATATATTATCAAAGCTGCGTTAATGACTTACAAGCTCACCGGAACGATTTGATTCCGCTGATGAGGAGCGCAGGCACAAATTATTGTTGGAGGTTTATGAACACATGGAAACTGGTACGGTGAAATGGTTTAACGCAGAAAAAGGATTTGGATTTATCGAAATGGAAGGCGGCAATGACGTATTCGTTCATTTCAGCGCCATTACTGGGGAAGGTTTCAAAAGCTTGGATGAAGGCCAACGTGTGCAATTTGAAGTTGTTCAAGGTAACCGCGGACCGCAAGCTGAAAATGTAGTCAAGCTGTAGTCCTTCATCACATATTGCTTTAACTGCTTGCGCGTCAGAGTCAATTATGACAAGGAGGAGTTCGATTGTACTTTTCAAAAAAATCATTGGAACCAGTACCGGAGGAACAAACCAGCATCTGGACCTGCAGCACTGAACAGTGCTCTTGCTGGATGAGAGATAACTTTTCATTCGCGGATAGTCCCGCATGTCCGATTTGCAATTCATCCATGGTCAAGGATTTAAAGATGCTCCCCACCTTATCGAACACAAGCAGCAGGCGATGAATGCGTGATCGTTTGTAACGAAAAAGCTCTCACCGACTCCTATTGGAGTGGTTGAGAGCTTTTTCGTTGTTCGATGTGATACATTTGACAGACACGCTCACCTTACTTAATCTGCCTTCGGATGGACCATTTCTTCGGGACGGACGTAGCTGTCGAATTGCTCGGCCGTTAAGTAGCCGCTGCGAACAGCTGACTCCTTGAGGGTCAACCCTTCCTTGTGAGCTTGCTTCGCAATGCTGGCTGCCTTCTCATACCCAATATACGGGTTGAGGGCTGTAACCAGCATTAGCGATTGCTCGAGATTGCGCTGAATCACCGCGCGATTCGGCTCCATGCCTGCGAGGCAATGATCGTTGAACGAGCGCATGCTGTCGGCCAGCAGCCGCACGGACTGCAGGAAGTTGTGTATTATGACGGGCTTGAACACGTTCAGCTCGAAATTGCCTTGACTAGCGGCGAAGCCGATGGATGCATCGTTGCCCATCACCTGGCATACGACCATCGTCATCGCTTCGCTTTGCGTGGGGTTGACCTTGCCCGGCATGATCGAGCTGCCGGGCTCGTTCTCCGGAATCGTGATCTCACCGATTCCGCAGCGGGGACCGCTCGATAGCCAGCGAACATCGTTGGCTATCTTCATTAAATTCGCCGCCAACGCCTTAAGCGCGCCGTGGGCGTAGACGATCTGATCATGGCTGGTCAGCGCATGATATTTGTTCTCGGCCGAGACGAAGCGCGTGCCCGTCTCGCGAGTCAGGGCTTCGGCGACGCGGGCGCCGAACTCGGGATGCGCGTTCAGCCCCGTGCCGACGGCTGTGCCGCCGATCGCGAGCTCGCGCATCGTATCCACGGCGCTGCGCACCATGCGCGCCGTCATGTCCAGCATCGCCCACCACCCGCTGATCTCCTGCCCCAGCGTCAGCGGGGTAGCGTCCTGCAGGTGGGTGCGGCCGATCTTGACGATGTCGGCGAAGGCCGACATCTTGGTGTACAGCGTCGCCTGCAGCAGCTCCAGCGCAGGCAAGAGCTCTTGCTCTACAGCGATGACACCGGCCACGTGCATCGCCGTAGGGAACGTATCGTTCGAGCTCTGCGAACGATTCACATCATCGTTGGGATGGATGCGCGCGCCATCCCCGAGCAGTTCGCTGCCTCGGCGAGCGATCACCTCGTTGACATTCATGTTCGACTGCGTCCCGCTGCCCGTCTGCCAGACGACAAGCGGGAACTCGTCGTTCCAGCGGCCCTGCACGATTTCATCGGCTGCTTGCGAGATCGCCTCCGCTTTCTCCGATGGCAAGCCGCCGAGGTCGCGGTTTACGTGTGCGGCTGCTTTTTTGAGCAGCGCAAAGGCACTAATCAACCGCACCGGCATCCGCTCGGTGCCGATTTTGAAATTTTCGTAGCTACGCTGGGTCTGAGCCCCCCATAACTTATCCACAGGCACTCTGATTTCGCCCATGGTATCACGTTCTAATCTGTATTCTTGCGACATACATGCCCTCCTTGGTCTTTCGAAACGATTTCATCTTTATTCTGTACTCACGAATACCCACACTTTGGTAGCATAAACACGCCTCGCATAGTTTCCCCCATTATTGGCTTGTTATGAGCTGCAACTGGTTATCCTATTAACAAGCGAGCTATAATGGTGGATATTAGGTAATGCCCAAAGCTGTCTTGTGCTCTCCCACCGAGTTGTATTTGGTACAACTTTATGTTTAAAATTGTGCAAAATTCGTACGAATGTTGTAGTTAATACAACATTTTGAGCCGATTTGGGCGTATTTGATGAAAATAGGACAATAATGTTGTACAAAGTACATCATTCCTGCTATTTCATTGATTTTCTAACGATAATGTTGCATGAAATGCAACATTCGCTGACTGAGCGAGGGGGGCTGGGACACGATCTGGGTTTGGTTTGGTCTGGTTTGGTCTGGTTTGGTTTGGTTTGGTCTGGTTTGGTCTGGTTTGGTATAGTTTGGTCTGGTCTGGTCTGGTTTCCTTTGGTCTGGTCTGGTCTGGTCTGGTCTGGTCTGGTCTGGTCTGGTCTGGTCTGGTCTGGACTAGGCTCTTGCCCTGTCCCTGGCTCTGGCCCTAGCCCTAGCCCTAGCTTTTACTCTGACCTGAACCAAGCTCCAGTTCCGCCCCAGGCTCAAATACAGCCCCAGCTATCCGCCTGCTTCAGTCACTCACGACAACTAAACAAAAGGAGATACAATTATGGAAACAAAACTAGCAATCATCGTCCGTTCCACAGAGATTGATGTAAATGGACATGTGAATAATGCGAAATATTTGGAGTATCTCGAATGGGGGCGTGAGGAGTGGTATGAGGCCTGTGGGCTATCTTACGAGACTTTTGGTGACCTAGTGATTCAGACAGTAACGGTGAATATCAACATTAATTACCGCAAAGAATGCAAGCAAGGGGAACACCTAACCGTCAGCTGCCGACCTGAGCGAATGGGTCGTTCGAGCTATGTACTGCAGCAAGAGATCCGCAACCAACAAGGTGAGCTGTGCGCCGATGCACTCGTCACGAGTGTAACGATGGACAGTATAACGCGTACAAGCCGGGAGGCCCCGGCGGAGTTAAGGAAGTATTTTGCCTAAGAAGCCCTATCGGTTGCACCTCTCTTTTAACTAATCTTATGGCATTTTCACAGGACGTGTTATCGGACAATGAGCAAGAGACGGCGCGTCAGGTACGAATTCAGCCAGCTTACGCATGAAATAGCATGACTCTGGAAAATGATGTTCAAGAAAACGAAGTGTTGATTTCGATAGCAATTGGTTATTGCGGTATTGAACGACTATGCGCTGCACGAACTCATAGAAAGCTTTCACGGTCCCCAACACTTCCGTAGCAAATTGCATCTCTGCTGGGAAGCCTGGGGGCGTGAAGCGCAAGTAACCATGCATCGCGCGATTTTTCACCATGTAGGACGAAAATAGCGAAGCAAATTTATCCGTTTCTGCACCAAGTATACCCTCTACAGGGTCTAGCAGACCTTTTAGCAGCACAGCGTGCCCTAACTGGTCTTCCAGCCATAGATCCAACAATTGGGTCAACGCAAGAGGCACAGCTGGAGCCCCCTGAACCCAGTAGGTGAGCTGCCGCAAATACTCTCTATTTTCATTAATTGTCCCGTTAAAGTAAGAGGGAGTCAGATTTAGATTGACGCGATTCCACAGCCGCATATGCTGCATGTGCCCTTCTAGCCTACAGTAAGCGTCTGCAAGTGGATACACACTTCTCGCAAAGACCTGCATGTTGGGAGAATCCGCTGCATCTGTCCATGAGAGTCCCTTTGCTTGCTGAATCGCATCTTGAAATAGCGGGATGTACCTCTCTGCTTCCTTCCACCACTTCGTTTCAGTTGGAGATATATAATCCCTTAGAAAATGAGCATGATCCTCCAGTACCTCGAGCCAGAATAGATGCTCTTCCTTCACTGACATTCCCGTCTCTTGCATCTTCGCAGGTCCCTCCTCCGCACGCCATTCTTTCATAAAATGTATGAGGAGAATTAAGCCTCTAGACCGCATCATGGTTCAGAAGGCATGGGATGACTGCCTGCTCATCCTACGGCGAAACCATTGGAAATTTATACATATCCGTTTCACACACTATCTGTGGATAACTTCTGGCCAATAGGCGTTGGAAGACCATCCATGCTGGTCATATTTTTCGCTTGCCAGTAGTCCAGCAGTCCTTCATCGCCTTTCTTCGTTGCCCAATTCTGCAGCGTATTGCGCTCCCCCTCATAGGTGTAGAAAGGAATGCTGTAACCGCAAGACGATTTCACCTCATGGATATCTACGACCATGATCTGACGCGCACCCGGCAGCAGCTCGAACTTAGGCGCCAGTCGATCCCACTCTTCAGAGCCAGGCAGGACAACGCGTCCTTTGCCATAGAGCCTTATAATTTGAGGCGGTCCTTCGATGGCCATGAACATGATGGTAATACGGCCATTCTCCGCTAGATGCGCGCTGGTCTCATTCCCGCTTCCGGTAAGATCCAGATAAGCCACTTGATTCGCAGATAAAATTCGCAGCACATCATGCCCCTTCGGTGAAATATTGACATGCCCCTCGGCAGATAACGGTGCCGAACCCACGAAAAAGATATGTTGCTTCGCGATAAATGCCTCATGCTCCGGCAGCAGTGACTCGAATGATCTCCCCATATCGTCGCTCAACGCCTTTCCATTTTCTTCTATTATGCGCTCCTTTACCCTATTTGTGAAATATACAAATCAAGTATTGTTTATAGGAAATTCCTATAGATGACCTGCTAAATATAAGCATGAACTTGTTGTATATTTCCAGGCTCCCCGAGGGATACTTAGTTAGTTGAAACTTATAGGAGGTGATTGTATCATGTCAACAACCAACAGTAACGACAACGTAGTAAGTCATGCTATTAATGCTGCTGAGGCAAGCGCTGAAGACAGCCAATCGAAGCAACAAGTAGAAGAATTATCTTCATTGCTGCAAAGTGCAACAACAAATGCCAGCGACGAGGAAACCTCCTCACAGGAATAATCCGCTTCTGTTCCGCAGTATAAAGGGCCTCAGTCGATGCAATATTTGCATCCTAGCCAACACGAAAAAGAGCTTTCCCTTCGTTTAAACACGATCAAGGGAGAGCTCTTTTTGGTGCGTAATGTGAAATCGTTCCGAATCATTAACCAAACGCCCAGCGTTCGAATATGGTGTAGCAAAAACGTAGGGATGATGAAACATGAACGACCTGGACCTGGAATTGGAACACCAACCTGTAAGTATACAAACCTATAAGGTGCTGCGCGACAAATTAAATCTGTTATATCCTGCCGTGATCCACCTGGACCCACCAACGGTGCAGCATACCATCAACACAACCATTGTAGATGTCGTGAACAAGCAGCTGCATGATCAGGGCTACCCACATAACCCGATGACAGATGTTACCGCTTATTACGAAATCAAGACGAATGAACGTCGCGTACTTAGCCTGTCTTTGATCAATTATGCCTTCTCCGGCGGAGCCCACGGAATGACGATTCAGCATTCCTTGACCTTCAGCACGGAAACCGGGAAAAGTTATACGCTCAAAGAATTATTTAAGCCAGGCAGCGATTATGTCGCAAAAATTAGTGCAATGGTTGCCGCCGAGATCAAGCGCCGTGACATTCCTTTGTTGGTTGAGTTTAAAGGCATTCGCCCTGATCAAGACTTCTATATCGCGGATAAATCGCTGGTTGTTTATTTTCAGCTCTATGAGCTTGCCGCTTATGTATATGGATTTCTCTATTTCCCGATTTCGGCCTATGCCCTTCAGGACATCATTGCAGAGGACGGCCCGCTCGGAAAAATGATGTATTAATACCGGCTACACGCAAACGATAATCTGTCGGCTAAAGTTGCCTTTGTTCACGGCACAGCGTGAATCGATGTGGAAGCCCGCTTTGATCAAAAGAGGGTCGATCTGCTCGGTTGTTACAATCACCGCTCGCCGCGCTAGTTGGCGGGCGGTTTGCAGCATTGCCAGCTTCTCTTCCTCCGGAAGCACGGAGCAAAGATTGTAAGGCATGTCCAGGATCAGCGCATCGTAGATGGGCTGTGAACCGACAAGCTGCGGAACGAGCGACCGCATGTCTGCGATCTGGACCACATCCGGCATGCCGAAGTGGTCCAGATTCACCCGCGCGCCGCGCACGGCCAGCGGGTTGATGTCGTAGCCCACGATGTCGATGCCCATCGACATCGCCTCCACCAGCACCGTGCCCATGCCGCAGCACGGGTCAATGACCCGCGTGCCCGCCACCTCGGGCACGGCGATGTTCACCACCGCCCGCGCGAGGCGCGTACCAAGGGCGGTGGAGTAGTTCTGCGGCTTCTGCTGATGCTGAAGCCATATGGCTTCGCCGTAGCTGCCCTCGCCGAACAACCACCGGCCTCCCAGCTCCGTCACGGCGAACCATTGCTCCGGCCTGCGCATCTCGGCCTTGCCGCGCAGCCCTAGCCCCAGTTCGCGCTCGACGCTCCTTTGGCGGTCATAGCTGACCGCCGTGTCCGTCTCCGCGAACACAACCTTGAACGTTGCGCCGCGCACGGTCAACGTACTTAACTGCGAGGCCAGCGCCGGCAGGCTGTCGGCCTCAAAGGCAACATCCATCCGCAGCTTCAGAAACGGGCTGCGGCTCGGCTCTACCTTACGCGCGCTGACGGCGTAGCGCGCACCAATAAAAGCGTCTGCGCCCAGCAACGTGCGCAGCTCCAACTGACACAAGGCCTGCTCATCCTCATGACAGGCAAATACATAGATATGTTCCAATTTGCTATCCCTCACTCTTTCCTTCACACTAAGCAAATTCCTGAATAACCTGCTTCACGAACGTATCCATCGTTTTGCACAAAAACATATCCTTCCGATACACAATCCCCATTTCCTTCTGTGGAACGGGATCGATAATCGGGATCGCGCTAAGCTTCTGCTCACGCATCTGAACGCCCATGCCTTCCATATAGGATTGAGGCAGAATTGCACCGCACACATGGTTTTTCGCCATTTGCAGCAGAGATTCGAGCGTAGACAGCTCCACAATCGGCTTCCAAGCAAGACCTATCTGCGCGCAGCAATCATCCATCATTTGCCGAACGTAGAACTTCTGCTGCAGCATTGCAATCGGAATCTCTGTCAGCTCCGCCAACCGAATTTCCTTCACCTGATCCTGGGCATATGAATGCTGATCCGACACCACAAGCTGAAGCTTCTCTTGGTACAACGGCATACACCGCAGCTGCTCGTCCTCCTCCGGCAGAAATACCACGCCAACATCCAACTCATTGCTCAGCAGTTTTTCTTTGGTCTCCTCAGTGGCCAGCTCCATCACAGATAGCTCGATTTGGGGATATTTCGCATGAAACGTCATAATCGTCGCCGTCAGTAAATGATTCCCGGAACAGCCAATCCGCAATCGCCCGCGCTGCATCCCTTGCAGCTCATTCATCGCCATCTGGGCTTGCTCCAGCTCGTGAAAAATGTTTCGACTATGCTTACGCAGAATCTCACCCGCTTCGGTCACATAAATCTTTTTGCCGATACGCTGAAAAAGCGGAGATCCCACCCGATCCTCCAACAATCGGATCTGTTGACTGAGCGTAGGCTGGCTAATGCCTAGCTTCTCTGCTGCTTTGGTGAAGTGCAGCTCCTCACACACCGCCAAAAAATACACCAACAACCGATAATCCACCTAGCGTCCCCCGATCATAGTTATTAACTATGATAGTAATTGATAAATCGCAATTGATCAATGATTGCGAATTTTCTATAGTTAAGGGTAAAAGATTGTGAGAGCCCTCCAACTGAAAGGTGGCACAACATATGTACGGAAGCATTCGAATAGAAAAAAATCAAAGCGGCAAGCACATGCCTAATTTAGATGAGAATCTAGGATTTGGAAAGCATTTTACAGCGCATATGTTTATGATGGATTACGAAGAAGGCACAGGCTGGCACGATCCTCGCATCATTCCTTATGGTCCGATTTCTCATGATCCCGCGGCGATGGTCTTTCACTATGGGCAAGCGGTTTTCGAGGGAATGAAGGCTTTCCGCACCGAGAGCGATGATGTTGTCTTATTTCGCCCGGATCAAAATGCCAAGCGTTTAAATCGCTCTAGTGAACGTCTCAGCATCCCGCAATTGGATGAAGAATTCGTGGTTCATGCTATTCAAGAGCTAGTTCGCATTGATGCCGCATGGGTACCGAAGAAGAAGGGTTCCTCTTTGTACATCCGTCCGTTCGTCATTGCAACGGAAGCCGTTTTAGGTGTTCGCCCATCTACGAACTATTCCTTTATTATCATTATGTCGCCAGTCGATGCTTACTATGAGGAAGGGCTGCAGCCGATTAACATCCTTGTGGAAAGCTATTATGCGCGATCTGTGCAAGGCGGAACAGGCAATGCCAAAGTAGCCGGCAATTACGCAGCCAGCTTGAAGGCACAAATGCTGGCTAAAGAGCATAACTGTGCGCAGGTGCTCTGGCTCGACGCCATCGAGAAAAAGTATTTGGAAGAAGTCGGCAGTATGAACGTCTTTTTCAAAATTGGCGGAGAAGTGGTTACGCCTAGCCTTAGCGGCAGCATTCTCGAGGGGATCACGCGGGGAAGCATTATCCACCTGCTCAAAGAATGGGGTATTCCAGTATCCGAGCGCAAAATTTCCATCGAGGACATCGTGCAGGCCCATGCGGATGGGACGCTGGAAGAGGCCTTCGGCACCGGCACCGCTGCGGTCGTATCACCAATTGGCAGCTTACTGTGGAACGGAACGCCAATGGTTGTGAACCATGGGGAGATCGGTGAGCTCGTGGAGCGACTGTATACGACGATTACCGGTATTCAAAGCGGAAAGCTGCCGGACACGTTTGGTTGGATGTTAAAGGTTTAAATCTATTACGCCTGTGTCGCTGCGCGACATCTGGGCATGAACAGAACAAAAGACACCCTGCTGGGTGTCTTTTTATATCTTCTGCGGACTTTGGGTCCGGCAGCTGGTTTGAAAGGGAACGTGGTTCCGCTATTTCCGCTCTATAAGGCAATTATCTCTCCGAAGGGGAACGTAGTTCCCTTATTTCCACGAAAAACGAGTAAAACGACCGCAAAATGCACAAATAGCGCCCTCACGTTCCCTTTCGCTAGCCTGAAACCCTACCAGCTACTTCTCCTCGTCCTTCGCTTTCCCCTGCTCTTCCACCACATGACCATCAATATCGATGATATCCTTGCTGCTAACCGCATCATCGCCAAGGAAATCCCTCAGCTTGTTCTTGGCTTTACGCCTGACCTCATCATCAATACTTTTCGAAACTGCCGCTAAGGCAAAAGCTAACGCACTTAAATCATCCACATACCCCACAACTGGCAGCAGATCGGGCATTAGATCCAGCGGCAGGATGAGATATCCCAGCGCACCATAGATTTGAACCTTCGCGCGGAGCGGCGTTTTCGGACTATCCAATGCGTAAAAAAGCAGCAAGCCGGTATAAATCACTTTACTGCCAGCTTTCTTGGCACCCTTTTTCAACTTGGACCAGAAGCCATCAATAGAGAAGTATTTTTCATATTTGGAAGGATTCATTTCGCTACCACTCCATTCATCAGCAATTGCCATTTATATACCCACTATTTTACACCTATCTCACGCATTAAGTCTCGGTTTGATCTTACCTCTTATTGTTATGCTCTAATTGATTATAGTTAATCGCATCTGGCAACAATGGTGAGAAACCTCTACTTTCGGTCATACAAGGGTGTGACCGCGTTTTAAGTAGAGGATCCCTATATATAGTTTGATTATCGCCAAAGAGAAGAATGATTGCGGGAACCAAAAACTCATACTTTCTACTTTGGTAAAAAAATGGAGGCGTGTGGTTGTGGCAGAAATTAAAATTCTTGATAATGGTCCCTTGCTTGTAAGTGGAGTTACGTTACTGGACGGCGAAGGAGATCCCATGGAAACGAAAGAACAGATTCACTTGTGTCGTTGCGGACTCTCGTCCAACAAACCTTACTGCAACGGTGCTCATAAAGGAAAATTTGAAAGTCAGGTTCGCGACTAACCTTCCTAGTAAAGGTACGATCGTTCTATCCTTTCACTAACTAAGGGCTGCTCTCAAGTTGATACTTGAAGAGCAGCCCTTTGTTTATTTATCGTATAGACGATCGGCTTATCGCACCACTTTCGCTCTCAATGGTTATCGCCTGCGCGGCGCGCAGCTCATTCTGATCCGTGTACGCTTGCATGTCGAAAGGAACGTCTACAGAAGCAGGCAGAACCATGTACCAAACGACATACCCCTCATCCGTCTTTACAATTTCGGCCTCATATTCCTTTGCCCCTGTTTCATCGGCCTTCACAACGATATGCGTTATCGTCGTATCCCCTATTTCTCCGAACAACAGGGAGACCCCCTTAGACTTCCCCAAATCGAATGGCATCATCATATAGGAAAGTGCAGTATCCGATAATGCATCCATTTTATCTCCACCAAAAGCGTATCCCCCGCCAGAAGCCCATTTCCACCCCAGCCAAGTATTCCGTGCTATTTCTACTTGTAAATCTGTCCCACCATGATCTTGCAGTCGTTTACTGAATTGTAGAACGCCTCCGTGGACAGGCTCTCGAAGAATGGTCTTAAATGTATTCTCCAAGGAAGAACCTCGAAATTGTTGAATAGCCTCCTGCGGTGTTTGTCCGAGTGGAATACGTATGGTCTCTGTAAGACCCATCGCTTTGGACAGCCGCCAATCCGCTATTCCTCCTGGCTTTTCTATCACGTAGATCATGAAGTAGGTAAGGATTAGCATGACAAGAAGCATCCCCGTAATCAAAGCATACCGGGGCATTCGCTTAACTGAGATTAGCATATGCGTTCAACCTCCGTTCGATGGTATTCGAGCGCAACATGAGCGTATCGCCCTATTTTACCATTAGTTGGAAGTTCGTGTCACTCTGTTAGCCTCACCAAGAACCTTACACAAATCCAAGTTGGCTCAACTAACTTTTACCCAAGTCCATCCAAAGAATGTCCCTATACAAATGGCCGCTTATCCTGTAAGGTGTTGAAATTAACATCTTGCTGCAAGAAACGAGGGCTTACTTATGCGATCCATCTTGAATAAACTCACTTCCATTCGGCTGCCCTTCTGGGTCATGTTCATGAATACGTTCAGTATGGCCGTCGGATTTTATATGATGATCCCCCTGCTTGCCTCTTATCTATTGAACGACATTCTGCTGACAGTCAGCATGGTTGGGATTATCTCCGCGATTCGCAGCTTCAGCCAGCAAGGGCTTTCCGTTCTTTGCGGTACGTTGGCCGACAAGCTTGGATATAAACGCACGATTCTCATCGGGTTGCTCATCCGCACCTTCGGATTTGGGATGTTCGGCTTTGTCGACAGCATCCCAGGCTTTATCATCGCTTGCTTCTTCTCCGGCTTAGGCGGATCTCTTTTCAATCCAGCAAGTTATGCCTATTATGCGGCACTATCTACATCGAGTAACCGTATTACCATTTACTCCATTCGAGAAATGTTAAGCAATATGGGATTCGTCGTAGGTCCCGTCTTAGGCGCCTTACTCATGGGCTTTCATTTCAAATACGTCAGTTTGGCCGCTACACTGATATTCGCATTTTCCTTTTTCTTTAGCCTCTTCTTTTTGCCGACTATCCAGAGTGAGCAATCTCGCAAGGCCTATACGGGCATCTTATCACAAATGAAAACCGTGCTGAGCAATCGCCCTTTTCGTCGGTTTATGATATTCACGATGATCTCCTGGTCCCTTGTCACCCAGTTATATATCGCTGTTCCATTTCGTGTGCATCAGATCTCTTCCGATGCGAATATAGGGCTCATTTACAGCTGCGGCGCCGTCGTCATGGTCCTGCTGCAGGTTCCCTTATCCAAATTAGGTAATAATAAGCTCCATCCCTTTGGCGTGATGTCACTAGGTACCTTGCTGCTCGCAGGGGGATTATTTACAATCGGCATGATGGGTTCCATTTGGGGGATCTATGCGGGGGTTATCGCCTTCATGATTGGGCAGGTATTTTTACAGCCCATGATGAATACCATGGTTTCCGACTATGCCGGGGATGAGCAAATTGCCAGCTATTTCGGATTTAACGGCTTTGCCCTCTCCATCGGAGCCATCATCGGAAACGTAGGCGGAGGATATTTGTATGATCTGGGCAATTACCTTGGATGGCAGGGACTTCCTTGGATTTGTTTCTTCGTGTTTGGACTGATGAATATTGGTTTTATGCAAAAAGAACAAAGAACGAAGGCCACGGGAAGCTCAATTCGCAGAGCCATTTTATGAATTATCAAGCTGCTATTCGCCAGCTCTAACGATCTGGTAGCTTACGGCCATAACGCCGTTACTGTAACCTTTGGAGTCAATCATTTTGAGATTCACCACATTCTCGATCCCATCGAAAAGACGCGTGCCAGATCCAGCCACAACCGGGCAAATGTTGAGGTTAAGCTCATCCAGCAATCCCTCTCGCAGCAACGATCGCACAAGTGTAGGGCTGCCCGGAACCTGAATATTCAGGCCTGGCTGCTGTTTGAGCCTCGTAATTTCTTCTACGAAATCTCCTCTTAGCAGTGTGGCCGGTTGCCAGTCCAGCGTAGCGAGTGTCCTAGAGACCACATATTTCGGCGAGTGGTTCAAGAATTTCGCCATCGGTACATCACTGCTCTGGCGCTGCCAGAATTGCGCCAAAAACTCATACGTCTGCGGCCCCAAGAGTACCGCATCCGCTTTCGCCACACCCTCCGCGATTCGCTCCATGATTTCTGCATTGCCCCACTTCTTGGGCGAGTTTTCCGGTGAGTCGATGACTCCATCCAGTGACATGAATAGTCCTGCAACGATTTTTCTCATTGTGAATTTGCTCCTTCTACTTTGGCTTTAATGCCAATAACTCTGGTACTAGTGTTTCTAGCTGCATTCCGCGTGATCCCTTTAACAGTACAGCGTGCTGCTTCTGAACATTAGTTTCAAGTGTTAGAAGCAGGGCAACCTTATCCTTAAACGACTGAACTCTGCCTACAGGGAATCGTTTCTCTGCTTCTAACGCAATCTGTTCGGCGAGAATTCCAACGGTATATACATAATCGATTTTGTTAGGATCCATATGCTTACCAATAACCCGATGAAAGTCCCCTTCTTGCTCACCAAGCTCAAGCATATCGCCTAATATAAGATGTTTTCTATCGAAGCCATCTAGCTCTTCAAACGTTCGAATGGCAGCAGCCATCGAGATTGGACTCGCATTCCACGCATCATTAATGATCGTAAAACCAGCGGGCGCTGCGATTTTTTCCATCCGCATATTCGTGACCTTCAGGGTTTTGAACCCCTTCTGCATGTCAGCCACCTGCACACCTAGGCTTCTGGCGACGCAGATTGCAGCTAGTGCATTGGTAATATTGTGCTTACCAAGTAACGGGATGTAGTACTCATTGCCGTCTATCGTAAAATAGGAACCATTTGCATCCGTTCGTGTGGCTTCCGCCCGTAAGTCGTTACCGGATGCTCCTCCAAAACGGGTGCTCTGCACATTCTTCTTTTGACCAATATCCCGAAGCCCACTTAAGAGTAGCGGATCATCTCCATTGTAGATAATCAAGCCTCCATCCCTCAAACCATTCACAATTTCCATTTTCGCAGCAGCGATGTTTTCCTTAGATCCTAAGGTAGACAGGTGAGACACACCGATCATCGTGATAATGACTATGTCCGGCCCTGCAATATGCGAAAGACGATCAATATGACCTCTATCGCTCATTCCCATCTCAATGACAGCAACTTCCGTGCTTCGGTCCATCTCTAGCAGCGTCAAGGGTACACCAATTTGGCTATTTAAATTCCCTATCGTTTTATGAACTCGATAGGTAGCACCTAGTACCGCATTAATCATGTCTTTGGTCGTTGTTTTGCCATTGCTCCCCGTAACCCCAATGACCTTGACGTTCAACTCATTTCGATAGTTAGCAGCAAGCAACTGAAGGGCTTCTAAGCAATCCTCCACGTAAATCAAAGGAATATGAGTTGGTGGATTTGGGTGATCCTTTTGCCATAAAGATGCCACCGCTCCCTGCCTTATCGCTTCTTTTACAAATAGATGGCCATCCAGATTCCTGATAATCGGTATAAAAAGATTGCCTGGCTTCACTGTTCTCGAATCAATAGAAATACCTCGAATGATAAGCTCCTCATGTAAAGTCGATAAGCCACTCCCACCGGCCATTTGCTCAACTCTTTTTAACGTATGATCAATCATGGATTCACCTCATCCATCCTCATTGTTTTTCATATGGATAATATACCCAAATAGTAACATAAAAGAACAGGGGGGAGTTAGGAGGATAATTTTATAAACGCCTATTGCACTCTATATCACGCGATGATATACTCATCCCATGATATATCACAACGTGATACAACGACTCGTGATACAACAGACAATGATATAAGCCAAAGGAGATTTTATGGATAGCGAAAAGCTCTACCGTCAGTATTTACCGATGTCCGAAACGGCCTATTACATTCTGCTTTCCCTTACTGAGGTTCGGCACGGTTATGGCATTATTCAGTTTGTTGAGGAGCTGACGCAAGGTCGGATCCACCTAGGTCCCGGAACCATTTATGGCAGCTTATCACGAATGGAGAAAGATCGTTTAATTCAGGCTGTAGCTGAAGAAGAGCGCCGTAAGCTGTATCGCATTACCCCCTCAGGCAAAGAACTACTCAAGCTGGAGATCGCCAGAATCACGGAGTTATACGAAAACGCGAAGAAAGTAGAGGGATCTTTATATGAATGAGACCAAAAAGGTGTTCAAATGGTGGGATGGTTCGCAATCGGAGACCATTTCTGCATGGCTAGAGGATATGGAGGCGCAAGGCTGGCACTTACTTCGAGTGAACTGGAATGGCCTGCGGTTTCACTTTGAGAAAGGTGCTCCCCGCAAAATGAGCTACTGCGTAGATTACCAAATGAAGGTGGATCCTAACTACATGGGAATTTTTGAAGATACGGGCTGGGAGAAAATTTACAGCGGTGCAGGTTGGTATATCTGGAGACAAACCTATCAAGAAGCAAAGCCTGAAATTTTCACCGACATTGACTCCATGATCGAGCGGAATAAACGGCTTATCGGTGTATTTACGGCACTTACTGCCGCTCAAGTTCCTATGATCGTGATAAATATCGACAGTGCGATCTTTTATCCACTGCTGATCCTATATGTCCCTCTCATCGGCCTGCTTGGGGTTAGTTTATACAGACTAGTCGCTGCAAATAAAAGACTTCAAGCCAAAAAGGACATTCTCTGATTCGCTAGCTGCCTAGCTGAATGTCCTTAAATCACCTAGCTTCGTTCGGCGCCCTCTACTATCCAATGGCTCCATGCTCTCTCAGCATGGCAATCACCGCAGTATGTCCTTGCTCTTTGGCCAGATCGATTGCATAGACGCCGTCCTCCGACTTCGCATTTACATCCGCACCATGCTCCAGCAATAGCTCAATAATTGGTGTACTATCCTTATGGAAAGCTGCCACATGTAAACTCGTATGCCCATTGCTATCCATAATCGTCGGCTTCGCACGGTGAGCGAGCAGCAGTTGAATGACCTCTAGGCTCCGCTCGCCAGCGATTGCTGCGTGTAGTGCTGTATTAGAAGGAATATAGCTAACTCTGGAGTGCGATACGGCATTCACATCAGCTCCATTTTCCAAAAGCAGCTTGATCACTTCTACCTGACCGAAATGTGCCGCGAAGCCTAAAAGGGTTAGTCCGTCACTGTTCTCAGCATTGCTAAGCGAAAGATCCGTGTCCAGCAGTTCCTTTACTCGATTTGCATCGCCAGTGCGTGCCGCTGTAAATATGTCGTTGATCATGTAGGGGTGGCCTCCTCTAACTTGTATGTATGTCAATTCGGCGAAAATCTAGTTTTTTCCTTTTTTCCCTACTAAATAAATCATCCCTAAGCGGATTGCAAAAAAAGACCCCCAGCAACATCGCTGCAGGCCTTCCACGCTCCTTGCATCCCCCTATGAGCAACTAGGCTAATCGGCCGATATACATCAATTCTTTCGCTTCGGTTTGATCCTCAGCTCCGTCGATAATCCGTTGCACATCCTGAAGCGTTTCCTGCAAGGAAACCGTCACACCAGCTGCACCTGTCATCGCTTCAGCCACATACAAAGGCTGCGTAAGATAGGCCTCTAGACGTTCCCCGCGACCAAAGGTTTGGACTTCTGCAGCTGGTAGCTCCTCCAATCCATGTGCTTGTACCAAGAAGCGCAATTCCTTATAGCGGCGCAGCAGCTTCTTAGCCTTTTGACCAATGGATAGATGAAGCGCATCCGTATAGGACCCCTCGATAATTTCGGAGGTGGACAATACAGGATTTATCGATGGGTAAATGTGCCTAGCAGCTAAGTCCGCATCAAATTGCCACAGTGTTTCGAGTGGTCCATAAGGCAAATCCTCATCAACCGCCTCACCCTTCAGATCAACGAGCAGCGTAGTTAGGGATTGAACACCTGCAGCCTGAAGTCGGTCTTGCAATTGATAGAGCTCATTACTGAGCACATGTGAGCGGTCTGCGGCAAGAATGACATCACGTGCAGCACCGATCTTACTAATCTGCTGGAAAGCCTCCTCTACGTTGCTGCAAATGACATCCACATCACCTGTGACATCTTCGATTTCGGGGTGCTCCCCTTCAGGCTCCAGAAGAATGGTTGCATAGCCTTGCTTTTTCAACACATGTAAGAGCTCGGCAAGAACGACTAACTGGCCCATTTTCGGACGGGCAACTAAGCCCGTTGTGCCTCCTTTGGCTAATGGTGCGAACAAATCTAAGGTCTTAATTCCGGTTTCGATCATCTCGAATCTCTCCCCAACTAGAATAAGTTCATCCAAGCTGCAATTCGCCAAGGAAGCCAATGCGACAAGTGTTCGAACCTCGGCGCGGCCCACGGGAATTTTGCCGGTACACAGATTTGAAACTGTTGCAGACCGTAACCCAACCGCCCGAGCAGCACTCGTCAAATTAGGAACGCGCCCACGAAGCAATGAAACATTCAATCGAATATCATCCAATAGGTTCAATCTCCTTACTTTTAAGAGTAATACATTTTACGCCCAAATGCAACAATAATTACTTTGTAAGTTTTAATTTTTACTCCGAAGAGTAATTGCAGATGGATTCTCTCTACTTCAAGGTACATCTATATAGCACTTTTCCCTTTCCTGTCTGTACGCAGCCTTCCCCAGTTATGGATCAACATGTCCATCGCCAAGCCAACTAACCAATAAGCCATCACATAAATCACATAAGCTAAGACCGTTAATGGCAGCAAAGCACTACTGCCTGGCCACTTCGTCGTATTCATGCGATCAAACAACGTATGGTCAAGGAAATCCAACTTTGAAAGCAGGTTAATTGGCGGGGTAAGTCTTATCCATAAATTTGCCAACCCGATCCCCACACCATCGCACACACAAACCATACAGCTCAGTACGAGAAGCCAGAAGGCAACTCTTTTCAAAAATGACAATGGAAAGACCTTCTTTCTACCTTAGTTGGTGTAGTTCTTCTTCGACCGACTTCGCACTTCATGCAGATAAGTGGGCTATCAGGCTCCTTTTCTTTTAATTGAGCAGCATACATCTGCAAGGTCCCTGTTCGATCCACAAAAGCTTCTCAGCCGTTAGCTGTTCCAGTTCGATCGTCAGTGTCGTAACTTCTTGAAAGCCTCCTCCAAATAAAATGGACCATAATGCTAGGGGATTCGCAAGGGGGAGCTGGTTTTTCAAGTACTCGGAGAGCTGTTCTCTGCACTTCGCATCGAAACTGCCACCCACCCAATAGATATAAGGTTTGCTAATATACGCACCTAGCCCGTCTGGCGGGTACTTGCATACTGCAATTTGCAGCCCATCTATATCCAGTTTGTTGGCTGTGTACCTCACCTCGAGCTCATCATCCAGCTCGTCCCAAGGAACGGGACCGCTAGGGAGTGGATCCATCTTCTTGATTTCCTTGACTTTCATCGTTATGAGTCCTGCGAAATCAACAACAGGCAGCGGTTGTTCAGCGGAAAGGAATTTAAACACGCTCATATCTATCATCCTCCTTGATTAACGCCGTTTCCGGTCTAAGATACGTATCACTGACTACACACAAGGAATAACTGTAAAAATACAGTTAATTTTGCGGAATCCGGCAGCTTTGAGCAAATAACTGGATTTCCTGTAGTTAATTTAGCGTCATTTCCCCAATTTGCCGATTTAGGGGCAATTTAACTGGAGATTTTCCATCTAATTGGCGGTATTCAGCAAATCGAGTTAAATTAGCTGGAGGTTTTCCAGTTAGTCAGTTCGATGCGCGGCCAAATTTACCATATTGTCCCAATGTATCATAAAAGTGTAGCTAAGGCTCATTCTGTTCGAGTAGTATCCCAGCTATCCCCTTTCAACTTCCACTCCCAAACCGCAAAAAAAAAGCTACCCCCGAAAGAGTAGCCCAATCACTGCAAACAAACCAAACACCGATAACATCGCACCCGAGATGCGATTGATCCATAGGAACGCTGCTCCTTTGAGCCGCTCTCGGAGCAGGCCAACCAACAAGCTCAACAGCAACCACCACAGCGCGGAGCCTGTGAAGACGCCGAGCACCAAGGCGATGGCAGGCGTAAAGCCTGTATCCCCGCTGTCCCCCAGCCCAAGTCCTGCGAAGGCGCCCACGAACGACATGATGGTCATCGGATTCGTAATGGTGAGCAGCAGGGTGGATGAATACGATTTGAACAACGTGTCCCCTGTTGCTTTGGCGGCGTGGGCCGCAGGCTTGGAGCGGAAGGTTTGCACGCCCAAATAGATAAGGAACAGACCACCTACCAGCTGTAGAATCACCTTTTGATCCAACAGGAAGCTAGTGATTAAAGTCAGTCCAAAACCCGCGATGAAGCCATAAATCGCATCTGCCGTAGCTGCTCCAAGCCCAGATAGAAAGCCATGTAAGCGACCTAATGTCAGGGTTCTGCGCATGCATAATATCCCAATAGGACCCACAGGTGCTGCGATCGAAAAGCCAAGCAAAAGCCCTTTTAACAACGGGATCAGCATGAATTAGAACACCTGCTCACCGTCATAAGTAGCGATTTTCTTATATAGATCCGGACGACGATCTCGGAAAATACCCCATTCAATACGCTGAATTTCCAGCTGGTCCAAGTCAAACTCAGCAACGAGAACCGTTTCCTCGTCACGTCCAGCTTCCTGAACCAGATTACCCTGCGGTCCTGCAATGAAAGACGAACCGTAGAAGTTGATGCTTGATTCTTCATCTTCTTCCTTACCGATCCGATTCGATGCGATAACCGGCATCAAGTTGCATGCCGCGTGACCGCGCATGCACATTTGCCAGTGATCTTTCGAATCGATCGAGCCATCTTGCGGCTCCGAGCCGATGGCCGTTGGGTAGAACAAAAGCTCCGCACCCATCAGCGCCATCACGCGAGCAGCTTCCGGGTACCACTGATCCCAACAAACGCCGACGCCGATTTTGGCGTAACGTGTTTTCCACACCTTGAAGCCAGTATCCCCCGGGTTAAAATAGAACTTCTCCTCATACCCCGGACCGTCTGGGATGTGGCTTTTGCGATACGTGCCAAGAACAGCACCATCGGCATCAATCACAGCAAGCGAGTTGTAGCGAGCGTAATTCTTTTTCTCATAGAAGCTGATTGGCAGCACAACTGCAAGCTCCTTAGCGATTTCACGGAAGTGATTAATCGCTTTATTCGTCTCCAGCTCCGTAGCGTAACGGTAGTAGTCCGATTTTTCCTTTTGGCAGAAATATGGCGTTTCGAATAGTTCTTGAATCAAAATAATTTGCGCGCCTTTAGCAGCTGCTTCACGAACCAATTTCTCCGCTTTGGCGATGTTTTCTTCTATGTTGTCAGAACAGCTCATTTGCGTGGCTGCCACTGTCACTTTTCTCAATGGAATCACCCTTTCTTGCTGGCTGGCATTTGCTGCGTCGTGCAGTGAACATTGCCGCCTTCTTTAATGATGGACATGCCGTTAATTGTACGAATTCTACGGTCTGGGAACGTCGCTTGAAGCACCTCGATCGCTTTGCGATCCGTCTCCTCTGCTGTCCCGCCAAACACCGGCAATATAATGCCGCCATTCACGAAATAAAAGTTCAAATAGCTGAGTGTCAAACGCTGCTCTTCAAAGAATGTAAGCGGTGGTTGCTCGATCTGAATAATCTCGAAGGAGCGACCCTTAGCATCCGTCGCACTACGGAGAATCTCCAAATTCTCCTGCGTAATCGCATAGTTGGCATCCGAAGGATCGTTGCACACTTGCAGAATGATTTTGCCTGGAGCTGCGAAGCAAGCAATATTATCAACGTGACCATCGGTCTCGTCGCCGTCCAGCCCTTTGTTCAGCCAGATAATCTTCTCCACGTTCACGAAATTGCGGACATGCTCCTCAATCTCTGCGCGGCTCAGATCCGGATTGCGGTTCGTGTTCAGCAGACATTCTTCCGTAGTCAAAAGGGTGCCTTCCCCATCCACGTGAATAGAGCCGCCTTCCATGACGAGCGGAGCGTCAAAACGTTTCACACCATGATGCTCCGCGATTTGCGGGGCTACGTTATCATCGAGATCCCAAGGCGCGTATTTGCCGCCCCATGCGTTGAATTTCCAATTAACTGCCGCGATCTCCTGCTGTGCATTCAACACGAACGTCGGTCCATTGTCGCGGAACCAAGCGTCATTATGCTGGATCTCAAGGAAATCCACGTTGGACTCCGTGAACATCGCTTTCACTTGCGCTGCATCGGAAGGGTTAACGATCACGGTAACAGGCTCAAATTCAGCAATTGCCTTTACCAAATCCGCGTAGCCCTGGGACACAACCGCGTGATCCTCTGGGTAAACCATCGATGCTTGAACAGGCCAAGAGATAAAGGTTCTCTCGTGCTCTGTCCATTCTGCTGGCATGCTATAGTTTAAATCTTTAGGTTTCGTCATCATTCGTCATCTCACTTTATCTCAATATAGTTACTAATCTCGGGATTATTAAATAAAAAAACATCGTCTCCCATCATAACTCAAAAGTAGCTAAGGCTCAATGTAAATAGGTAGTTCCGTGACCAAATCTTTGTCGACAACCTACATCGCTTTACACATGTAACGGCTCCACCATTACCTGCCAGCATATTTCAAGTGCTTTTAATGAACATTAAAAGAGGATTCATTAGATAGCATACCCGAAAGGATGGATCACATTGGCAACTGTTCTGTATATTACCGCTCACCCTCATGACCATCAAACCTCTTACAGTATGGCTGTCGGAAAAGCTTTCATCGATGTTTATCGAGAAGCGAATCCCAGTGATGAAGTGATTCCTATTGATTTGTATCGTGTCCAAGTGCCGCATATTGATGCGGATGTTTTCAGCGGCTGGGGTAAGCTGCGCAGCGGGCAGGAGTTTTCCTCCTTAACAAGCGATGAAAGCTCCAAGGTAGGACGAATTAATGAGCTTACGGAGCAATTTATAGCCGCAGACAAATACGTTTTCGTTACTCCGATGTGGAATTTCTCGTTCCCGCCTGTGATGAAAGCTTATCTGGATGCTCTTTGCGTAGCTGGCAAAACGTTTAAGTACACCGAAGCTGGCCCTGTTGGCTTACTTTCTGGCAAAAAAGCACTTCATATCCAAGCCCGCGGCGGCGTGTATTCGGAAGGGCCGGCTGCAGCCATGGAATCTGGTCATCGGTATATCTCAATCATAATGGCTTTCTTCGGTATTACAGAAACGCAAGGTCTGTTCGTTGAAGGGCATAACCAATTCCCTGATAAAGCGCAGCAAATTAAAGCCGATGCGATTAGTAAAGCGCAAGATTTGGCGAAAAGCTTTTAAATAACGCCTACGTATTCCGCGAGTTAGTCGATTACTTCGACTTATTGCTGCCCCAGGGTTACTTTTGCTGGCGAGTTAGTCGATTTTTTCGACTAATTGCTGCCTCAGGGCTGCTTCTGCTGGCGAGTTAGTCGATTTTTTCGACTTAATGCTGCCCCAGGGTTACTTCTGCTGGCGAGTTAGTCGATTTCTTCGACTAACTGCTGCACTTGGGCGCTTCTGAGGGCGTGTAAGTCGATTTTTTCGACTTAGAGCTGCCCTTGGGCGCTTCTGAGGAAGTGTAAGTCGATTTTTTCGACTTACTGTGGCCTGAGGGATACTTTTGCGGGCGAGTTAGTCGATTTTTTCGACTTACTGTGGCCTGAGGGGTACTTTTGCGGGCGAGTTAGTCGATTTTTTCGACTTAGAGCTGCACTTAGGCGCTTTGAGGAAGTGTAAGTCGATTTTTTCGACTTAATGTGGCCTTGAGGGGTACTTTGCGGGTACGTTAGTCGATTTTTTCGACTTACTGCAGCCCAAGGGCTACTAGAAATAACACGAAGCTACCCTACCAGGGTGACCTCGTGCTAATTAACCTGCCGATGGTTCATTATGAACTGTCGGCATTTTTTGCGGAAAGCGAAGCACCTACTTATGTATCCCTCTGCCCATAGACACACTTTATTGCTATTCCCTGTGATTCTAATCACAGGGGTCCCCTCCTCTAGTTCGCTATACTGAAGGCATCAAGTCATTCTACCCGAAATGAGATGATCCGACATGCTAAGCGAACAAACCATCCGAATCATTAAATCCACTGTGCCTGTACTAGAAGTTCATGGTGTAGAAATAACCAAGCGTTTCTATGACAAGCTGTTTACGGCTCACCCGGAGCTCCTACATCTTTTCAATCACGCTAATCAAAAACAAGGCCGACAACAGACAGCTTTAGCTAATGCCGTTTATGCGGCAGCGAAGCATATTGATCGGTTGGAAATGATCCTGCCAGCTGTTAAACAAATTGCACATAAGCATCGCAGTCTTGGTGTTAAACCAGAACAATATCCCATCGTTGGGGAATATTTACTAGGTGCGATTAAAGATGTTCTGGGCGATTCGGCGACGGACGACATTCTCGGGGCTTGGGCTGAAGCGTACGGGGTCATCGCCAGTGCATTCATTGGCATTGAGTCTGATATGTATACGAACTCCGCTCTTCAGCCTGGGGGATGGAGCGATTTCAGACCGTTCATTATCTCAGGTAAAAAAAGAGAGAGCGACGTCATTACATCCTTCTACCTGACGCCGCAGGATCATGGTCCACTTGCTGCATTTGAACCTGGACAGTATGTCAGTATCCGTGTACAAATTCCAGGAGAAACGTACACACATATTCGGCAATATAGCCTCTCTCACACATCTGGACAGCCGTTTTATCGGATTTCAGTTAAACGCGAAGACACCAACCCGGCTGTTCCTGCGGGCAAAGTTTCTCTCTATTTGCACAACCAGATGCAAGAGGGAGACATTGTCTGGCTTTCTGCGCCGGCAGGTGACTTTACACTAGATCAAGCGGATACACGACCTGTTACGCTACTCAGCGGCGGTGTCGGACTCACCCCTATGGTGAGCATGCTGCATTCACTTGTAACCACGCAGCCGAATCGTAAGGTTACCTTTATCCATGCTGCTCAAAATGGTCAACATCATGCACTTCGGAGAGAGGTCGAACAGCTGGCTGAGGAGCATCCTCAAGTGACTGTTGCTTGGTGCTATGCTCAGCCGACAGATCTCGATATCAGTGAACGGGTATATCACAAGCTGGGCTATCTTGATCTGCCTTGGATCCAAAGCCTTGTGCCGACAGTGGATGGCAGCTTTTACTTCTGCGGACCCTTGCCGTTCATGAAAACCGTGAATCAATCACTTATCGCCTGGGGTGTTCCAGAAGCCGACCGTCATTACGAATTTTTCGGTCCAACAGGAACTCTCTCCTAAACAAACAAGGGAGAAAAGCCTAGTCGCTCTTTCTCCCTGTTTCTCGCAGCAGCCGATTCACGGTTTCTCGGCGAAGCCCAATGAACTGACCGATTTCCTCTTGGGTCAGCACGTCTGTCAGCTTCAATGTTCCTATATAATGTTGAAACCACGATTCCAGCTTCAACAATTTAGCCGCTGGAGCGATTTCTGTCAGCTGATCGATACGCTGCTGCATCATGCGCAGCTTGTCCTGCAATTGACGCGCGATCGTGCGAAAGTGGTCTGGGTTGCGTTCCAAGTCCTCATACCAGGGCTCAGCAGGCAGCACTTCAACATCACTTGTCACTAGCGCAATCGCTGTTGCATAGTAGGCGCTTGGACTAATCAGCGAATGATGCGGAATCGTCTCACCGGGTACAATAATATTGACGAGTGTCGTATTCCCGTCCTCATGCGATCTGACGATTTTCAACAGACCGGTATGCAGCTTGAATAGTGAGCCCGACTCTCCTTGGCGGAATAGGATTTCTCCCTTATGCAGTTTCATTTTCGTAGCTCCTTCAATATACAAAAAAGCGACAGCACTTTCTGCTGATCGCTTTTTCGATTTCACACTGATGACGGCGTGCTATAATTCTTTCTTCATCGGCTCGAATGGAGCTCGAGTCAACAGTCTAACCTGTGTTAATTTACCCGATAAGCTCACATACCAGTTCATCTGCTCAACCTTGCCAATAAGCCAAATCGAAATCAGCAATCCTGTTAGCGACACAAGCACCGCAATCGGTAAAGCCCACATCGAGACAGGATGAGCGAAATAAGGGATGAACGAGACGGACAGGATCGGTGCCGCATTCCATTTGAAAAATTGAATAAGAGTTATCGTTACAAGGGCTGTTAAAAAGAAAGAAATTGCGCCCGTACCTATCGTATAAAAAAGGCTTCCCATCGTAACTGCAATGATGGCTCCAATAATAATTCGTCGTATTTCTCTAATGTTATCCACGCGATGCATGAATAAAAAGCTGAATGCCCCCAGCGTTGGGTAAAAGACCATCTTCATCGATGGAAAGTGATAGGAAGCCCAGTAAGCGCCCATCAAATAGCAGCAAATAAGAAGTGAACGAAGAAACATCGTTGGTTCCCGTCCTTTTCTGTATGGGATATAAGAAGTCACAATTAGACCAGACCTCTCCCATTTTACAAATGATCCAAGCGTAGGTCAATGACTTTAAGTTGCCATTTGGAGACCTAGCTCCGATCCACCGACACCGTCGTCGAAGCAAAGAACTTCGCCACAGCAAAAGACGCCGCCCCAAGCACAGTCGACCGATCACCAAGCTCCGAAAACTCCACCTTCAGCTGCTTACGTGGATGTGGCAGAGATCGCTTTTCCAACAGCTCGAGCAAAGGCTTCATAAGCCATTTCTCACCGCCAGCCAGCCGACCACCGAGAATAATAAATTCCGGATTATACCCATTAATGATGTTCACCACACCGACCCCAAGGTAATAACCCAGCCGCTCAAAAAGCGAAATGACCTTCGCGTCGCCGCTTTCGGCTTTGCTAAGCATGGTTTCCAGGTCGACTTCGCGCCCTAATTCTTGCCCCGCTTGCTCCAATAACGCATGCTCCGATGCGTAAAGCTCCCAGCAGCCTAAACTGCCGCAGCGGCATTTGGGACCGTCATGCTGGATCGAGATGTGGCCGATCTCGCCAGAGAAACCAGTCGCCCCGCGATAGAGCTCGTTTTTAATAATAATGCCCGCACCGATCCCCATTCCGATGGACACATAAATGAGATTCGCGGTGTCTTTGCCTGCGCCAAACTGCTTCTCGCCCACTGCCCCAGCATTCGCTTCATTATCAATCACAACAGGCAGCCCGAATTCAGCTTCGAGCTGGCCCAGCAGCGGCACATTTTCCCAACCCAGATTCGGGGCAAACAACAAATTCCCCTCCTCATCGCAGATACCTGGCACGCCAAGTCCAATACCAATAACGCCATAAACGCTCTCTGGCGCTGTTTCTATTAGTTCACGAATCGTCGTTTTCAGCAGGCGGGTAACCTGCTCCACGCTCTCATTGTGATGCTGGATGCGATTCTCACGAATCACTTTTCCCGTTAGGTCCGTGAGCACAGCCAAGATATCATGCACACCAAGATCAACGCCAATCGCATATCCCGCTGTTCCGTTAAATAGCAGCATCATCGGCTTTCGCCCGCCGCTGGATTCCCCTACACCGATCTCCTCGACGAGAGAGCTCTCGATGAGTTCATTCACGAGACTAGATACTGTCGCCTTCGTCAGCCCTGTAATCTCAGCGATTCTAGCGCGTGAGATCGGTGAATCTGTGCGAATGTGATGCAAGACAATTGTTTTATTTATTTTTTTCACGAGGTTTAAGTCGCCTGTTTGTTTCATGGTTATCCTCCATACCGTTCCAAATGCTGCGAGTCATCGCTATGGAAATGATTCTAACATAGAAGACTTTTTCGTGCATCAACTAAGTTTGTTTAATGAATTTACAAACTATTCAAATGATGCTATGATGACTTCATAAGCATTTATCATTCATTTATACGGAGGCTGAATTCATGAGCTACTTTGACAACATTCAACCAGTTAATTACGAGGGCCCGACATCGACGAACCCACTTTCTTTTAAATTTTATAACCCAGAGCAAGTCATTCTAGGCAAAACAATGCGTGACCATATGCGTTTCGCAGTTGCTTACTGGCACTCCTTCTCTGCTAATGGTTCTGACCCATTCGGCGCTGGCACTAACATCCGTGCTTGGGACAAATACGACGGCTTAGAGTTGGCGAAAGCTCGCGTTGACGCTTGCTTTGAGCTTCTAAACATTCTAGGAGTCGACTACTTCGCATTCCACGATCGCGATATCGCGCCTGAAGGCAATACCTTGCAAGAAACCAATGCAAACCTCGACGAAATCGTTGGTTTGATCAAAGATAAAATGGCTTCCACAGGCAAAAAGCTGCTTTGGAATACTGCGAACATGTTCACGAACCCGCGCTTCGTTCACGGGGCAGCTACTTCTAACAATGCAGAAGTTTTTGCTTACGCTGCAGCGCAAGTGAAGAAAGCTTTGGATCACGCCAAAGAGCTTGGCTCTGAAAACTACGTATTCTGGGGCGGCCGCGAAGGTTATGAAACGCTTTTGAACACGGATCTTGGACTTGAACTCGACAACCTTGCTCGCTTCCTGCACATGGCTGTTGATTATGCCAAAGAAATCGGCTACACAGGACAATTCCTAATCGAGCCTAAGCCGAAAGAGCCTTCCAAGCACCAATACGATTTCGATGCAGCTACGACACTGTCGTTCTTGCAAAAATACGACCTGCTTCCTTACTTCAAATTAAACCTTGAAGCTAACCATGCTACACTTGCAGGTCACACATTTGAGCACGAGCTTCGTGTAGCTCGCGTTAACGGCATTCTTGGTTCCATCGATGCAAACCAAGGCGACTTGCTGCTAGGCTGGGATACAGATGAGTTCCCAACTGACTTGTACTCGACAACTATGGCGATGTATGAAATCCTTTTGAACGAAGGCGGCATCGGCCGTGGCGGTGTGAACTTCGACGCAAAAGTTCGTCGTACTTCCTTCGAGCCAATCGACGTCGTTTATGCACACATCGCAGGTATGGATGCATTCGCACGCGGCTTGCAAGTTGCAGCTAAATTGATCGAAGACAAAGTATTCGACAACATCCTTGACACTCGCTACGGTTCCTTCAAGTCCGGCATCGGCGCAGACATCGTGTCTGGCAAAGCGGACTTCAGGTCACTAGAAGCTTATGCACTTGCAAATAACGGACCAATCGTGAACCAATCCGGCCGTTTGGAATTGATCAAAGCAACTGTAAATCAATATTTGCTTAACGCTTAATCTATGTAGAACATGTGAAAAATCCCGCTTCAGCCGTCAGGCTGGGGCGGGATTTCTTTTGTTTAACACTTCGCTTCCTCCAGCAGTAGCTTGGCGGACATGCGCAGGTCTAAGCGATGAATGTTCGACTTTGCAGCTACTCAGTTGCTGAGACCAGAGCATACTTGCCCCCCACAATAAATTAACTGGATTTTATGTAGTTAATTCCGTCTCAATTACTGCCGCAATTGAAATAAATGGAAAATATGTTGCTAATTTAACCGCATTGGCTTGATAATCACGATAGTGGCAATTTTAACTGTAGTTTTTCCATCTATTCATCTAAAGTAGCCAATTTGAGAGGAATTAACTGTAGTTTTGCAGTTAAGTTAAGTGTCTGCCTCGGCGGGATTTCGCGTCACAAGTGGAACACGCCTATTTCAGTGCATCGCGGGCTGCTAGCGAATTAAGACTACTCTTCCACTTTAATTTCAGTTGCATGGGATGTTGCATTTACGTGTTGAACAGGAGTCAACGCGTCGTCATCATTGTTATCACGAACTGTTTTTTGCAGAACAAACGAGGACATCGTCAGGAACAAAGCGGTTACGGCGTAGTACCCTTTGACGGAAAGCAGCTGCTCTAGATTAATAATCCCGATGAACATGCCCAGCAATGCTAAGGCGAAAGAGCTCCATGCCAAAAATGTAAAGGCCGATGTATTCCGTTTGCGGGATTCGAACCCGTCCTCCAAATTGTCTCGAATGACTTTCTGCAGCACGAACGCCGACATGGTGAGAAACAGTGCACATACCGCAAAATAACCCTTCACGCTAAGTGATTCTTCCAGTGTATATATCCCAATAAACATTGCCACGAAAGCTCCAATAAAGGATGCCCACGCCATAAAAGTAAAGGCTGTTGTATTCCGTTTCCGCTGATTCATCATGTTAAAATCCCCCTATCGTTGCCCTGCAACGTTATGAATGACTTGCTCTTGATACTCAGTATAGGGTGCTCTGACCGCTCTAAATAGTACTATCTTCCAATAGTACCTACTCCTAAGACTTCATTACATACACATACGCGCAAAGTGACTCCCTAGTGATGAAATTCAACCTTACAGCACACATTTGCGCGCAAACTGGCGTTGTAGTGATGAAAAACATCACTACAGCCCAGATTGGCAGATGAAACAGCCCTTTCTCGCTCCGTAGTGATGAAATTCAACCTTACAGCACACATTTGCCCAAAAGCTGGCGCTGTAGTGATGAAAAACATCACTACAGCTCAGTTGGCAGATGAACAGCTCCGTCCGAGCACTTTTTACACAAGCCACAAACCCCTCTCGACTTTACCCCGCTCTACCTACCTGACGAGGAACCATTTGACACCCACTTTTTAGTACTGTATAGTACTAATCATGACAAAGACAAAAAGAGTAACCAATCGTGATGTTGTGCTTCAAACCGCTATGAACCTCTTTCTAACAAAAGGCTATTTGGCCACTAGCATGGACGAAATCGTACTCACAAGCACGGTGTCGAAGACGAACATTTACTATTATTTCAAAAGCAAGGAAGAACTCTTGGCCGCGATTCTCGATCAACTCATCCAAACCTATACGCAGATGATGCAAGACATTGCAGCTCGTTCAGATTTATGTGTTCAGGAGCGTTTTGACCTGTTGCTTCAAAACATGACAGGCACCGAGGCTAGCTTCTTAGCTGGCTGCCCCTTCCTCACCCTGTATACTCAAATGCCGCAGGAGGCGGACGAACTCAAACGGAAAGTGGGCTTATTTTTTCAGGATCAAATACACTTGGTCGAAGAACTGCTCCTCGAAGGTGTGCACAAAGGGGAATTCTCCCCTACTCTTCCTACTAAAGCTGTCGCTGGGCTCATCGTCTCTACACTCGAAGGTGCACTATTTCTGCAGCATGCGAAACAAGATCCGACTTTACTCGGTCAAACTCTTACTACTTTAGCTGGTTTGCTAAAGTAATTTTTTTAGCCATCATTAGTACTAATCAGTACTAATGATGGCTAAAACGAAACGGAGGCTATTCTTTTGGCTCATATTTTTATGACTGGCGGTACAGGATTTATCGGAACCCATACCTTAGATCAACTTTCCCGTGAGAACCACACGGTGTACGTGCTCGTTCGCTCAAAGTCGCGTTGGAAGCAGGTTTGTAAGGGGTTAGATTGGCCGGATGCGGAAGGGGAAAAAAGCAATACTTACGAGCATATCAGCGATTCACGCCCGTTCGCCAGTCGCATCCACCCGGTAATTGGCGATTTGAGTCTGCCCGGACTTGGCTTGAGCCCATCTGACAAGGAGAAGATACTGACTGCAGATGTGATCATTCATGCAGGCGGGCCCATGGATATCCGGATCAGCGAAAGCGAGGCACGAATCGTTTTCCTGCAAGCTGCGGAGGAAATGCTTCAGTTGGCTGCGGATTTTCAGCAG
This sequence comes from Paenibacillus sp. J22P51, assembly GCF_059692215.1. Taxonomy (NCBI): domain Bacteria; kingdom Bacillati; phylum Bacillota; class Bacilli; order Caryophanales; family Paenibacillaceae; genus Paenibacillus; species Paenibacillus sp. J22P51. Next base: position 92,037 of record NZ_JCAUAZ010000009.1, read on the forward strand.
TGTGGGGGATTAAAGCATTTTATCCACGTGGTCGGGTTCAAAAGCCCTTGGACCGATGAGAATATGCACAATCCCGCTCCACTAATTGCGCATTTAGAGCAAGGTCCGCCTTATGAGCATATGAAATGTCTCGCGGATTTACGAATTCGAGAAGGGGCTAAGACGTTGGGATTCCCTCTATCTATTGTTCATCCTAGCGTTGTCATTGGTAACTCGCTGCATGGTGAAACCCTTCAAACCGGCGGGCTCGGCATTCTCGTCCGTGCTACCGCACGAGGTCTGATGTCTATCGTACCCGGTGGGTCTACACATTGGCTGCCGCTTGTCCATGTCGATCATGTCGCATCCTTCATCAACTTATTAACGAAAGAGGCTGCACCATCCACCCAAACCTATTATTTGTTGGATGATCCCAAGGTGAGCCCTTCTATGAATGAGCTTGTTACAATGATCGCCAAAGAGCTGCGTGTCAGTAAGCCACTTGGATCAATCTCGCCAAAGTGGTTGAGCAAGCTATTAGGTACTCCATTAGGACAAAAGCTCGGTATTCCCAAGGAATCCCTCGAGTTTATTGTGAACAAGACAACTCCTTTCCCGATTGCAGTCAAGGAAAGCTTGCTGCAACAACATAGGCTGCCTAATAAAGTTCAAGGTGAGATGCTGCCTTTTACGATCGCAGATCTTGATTTTCAGCTCGTGCATGGTCACATGCACAATGAGGGGTTTGTGCGTGGAAAGCGTGGGCCTTTGGCTTGTCTAGAGCGGAATGCGACCATTGAGCAACGTACAACGGAGCAGAGTCTGGGATGGAGCCAACTAGAGCGAATAGAATCGAAGGACTCAAGACAACGCGTAGAACGAATGCCATTCGGTCAGCCAAAGCCCCCCCTCCTCTTTGTGCACGGCACGCTAAGCGGAGCGGATTGTTTGCTCCCTTTGGCGGCGCAATTCCCAGAGCACGATGTCTGCCTGGTCGATCTGCCAGGCTTCGGGCGTTCGCCCTACCATCACGCTGCCGACGTGATGGAGGGCCACATCGCAGCGCTCGTCGAGGCGATCCGCGCCTTCGACAGCCCGGTAACGCTCGTGGGCCACTCGTTGGGCGGCCTTCTAGCCGCCCACGCCTACGCTCGCGTACCGGAACGGATCCACAGGCTGCATCTGTTGCAGCCTGCCCTGCAACCCGCCGCGCGCAAGTACCGCAGCGCGCGTCTCAACAGCCTCGCGCTGCGCTGGCTGCGCGAGAAAGGCCTGCGGAAGCAGCTGCTGGCGCAGGGCTGCTTCGTGGACATAAGTGACATACCGACTTCGTATGTCACTTATGTCCTGCAAGAGCTGCAGTCGCCGCGTGTGCGGAAGACGACTGCAGCGACTCTCTCTGCGCTGACCCGCGCAGAGGGGTTGCCCCCGCAGCAGCTGGCGGCGCTGCAGCGGGAGGCTTCGATCCTGTGGGGCACACAGGATCGCGCATTTGCTTTGGCGGAGGAACTCCGCTCCGCCAATACGGTGGAGATCGAGGAAGCGCACCACTTCCCGATCTCGCACCCGGAGCTTACAGCCAAGCTGCTGCGACAGCAAGGGCTGTAGCCTTTAGCCTTTTAGCTTTTAGCTTTTAGCTCTTAGCTCTTAGCTCTTAGTTCTTAGCCCATAGCCCTTTCCCCTCAGCTCTTAGCTCCTAGCTCTAAATCTTTTGCCATTACACACCTGCAATCTAGCTCGCCTATCTGCCCCTCAAGATGCAGATAAGCGAGCTTTTCATCTTTTTCCTCCAAGACATTCACCTATCGCCCACCAGCCGAATAGGATATAGAAAAGTAGGCTCGGATACAGTCATTTCCGACTCCCCATCTCCTGAGCCTCCCACTTTGGGCGTCTCAGATGCGCTTTAGCGAGTTTCACAAGCTGAGACTGCCTTCATGGAGGCTCGGCTATCTTTTTCAAGGAGGAAAACCCTATGCAAATTCACGTTGTCCAAAAGGGACAAACGCTGTATCGCATTTCGCAAACCTATGGCGTGTCGGTCGAAGAGGTGGCAGCGGCGAATGAGTTGACCCCCAGTCAAACGTTAGTCATCGGACAGGCATTAGTTATTCCGATTGTCGGCTCCTACTACTGGGTGCAGCCTGGCGAGGGCTTGTACCGAATCGCACAAAAGCTCGGCATAGACCTAGACACACTCGCTTCCGTCAATGGACTTACGTTATATCAAACATTACCCAGCGGCTTCCGTTTGTATATCCCCCCAACCCCGCGCAAACAAGCCGAGGTGAATGCTTATATTGAACCAAGAGGCGCCGATGTGTCGCCCGTTCTCGTGCAAGCTGCTCGCGAAGCGGCCCCTCATTTGACCTATTTAGCTCCCTTCAGCTTCCGTATTAACCGAGACGGCACCTTGGTCAACCCGCCGCTTAACAATATGCGAGAAATCGCCCAGCAGCATGGTGTCACCCTGATGATGGTGCTGACCAACCTGGAGAATGATCAATTCAGCGCAGAGCTTGGTCACGTTATCCTAACTGACGAAGCTGTTCAGAACCGCCTGCTTCAAAATATCGAAACAACTGCTGAGAAGCTCGGGTTTAGAGATATCCATTTTGACATTGAACACTTGCTGCCCGCTGATCGAGAGGCTTACAACAGGTTCCTGCGCAAAGCAGCGGATCGCTTTCATCGCAAAGGATATCTGATCTCCACTGCACTCGCGCCAAAAACAAGTGCCACACAAGCCGGTGCTTGGTACGAAGCCCACGATTATAAAGCGCATGGCCAAATTGTTGATTTTGTCATCATTATGACCTATGAATGGGGATATAGCGGTGGACCTCCTATGGCCGTTTCCCCGATTGGACCTGTTCGTAAGGTACTTGAATATGCACGCAGTGAAATGCCCTCTTCCAAAATCATGATGGGTCAAAATTTGTACGGCTACGACTGGACGTTACCCTTTGTCAAAGGAGGCGCCTATGCCAAAGCCGTTTCACCACAGGCTGCTATCGATTTGGCCCGTAAATATAACGCGCAAATTCTGTACGATTACACCGCGCAAGCTCCGCATTTTAATTATTGGGATGATGCTGGCAAGGAGCACACAGTCTGGTTTGAGGATGCACGCTCCATTCAAGCCAAATTCCGTTTGATTCAAGAGCTCGGTCTGCGCGGTATTAGCTATTGGAAGCTGGGACTCAAGTTCCCGCAGAATTGGCTGCTGCTTGAGGAGAATTTCAAAATCGTAAAACGTGGTTAACGCATTGAGCCCCCTTACCGCAAGCATGTGGAGATGGGGCTTTTCTCTTTTTCGACATAATTAACAAAATCTCAACAAATTAAATGCTCATTTCCCTTCATTTTCCTTACTGAAATGCCGATTAAAATAGATATCTATTTTCATCAAGCAGATTCTAGCAACAGTTGTAATGGAGGGAAATGAAGCATGAAGTTTAGTCACAGTAAGTGGTTGTCCCTGGTTATTATTTTTGTACTAGCAAGTCAGGCTATTTTCACAGGAAGTGCTTTGGCAGCTGATGAAATTTCGAAGCTGGTTTTGAACAAAAATGAACTCAGCTTACAGGTCGGCAATACAGCTAACTTATCGGCTACGGCTATATTTGTCAGCGGTTCAACGGAAAATGCGACTGTCAAAACAGACTGGAATTCTGGATCAGCAGATGTGGCATCCGTGTACGCAGGTGTCGTAACTGCCAAAAAAGAAGGAAAAGCCGTCATTACTGCTACTTACTTGGGTAAAACGGAAGTTGTCACGGTAACGGTCAGCAAAAAAGTGAAATCGTTAACCACAGATAAGCAAGCCCTTGATCTTCGTCTCGATGCGACGGCCCAACTCACAATCACCGCTTATTACGATGACGGCACCTCGGAGAATGTGACGAGCAAGGCCGATTACACGGTGAATTCGAGCTCAATCGCAACGGTGACGAATGGTTTAGTCAAAGGACAAAACCCTGGAAGTGGCACCATTACGGTTACCTATTTGAATCAAACCTTGGAGTTAGACGTTGATGTCGAGGTTGTTCGTCGTCTGGATGCTGATAAATCGGAAGTCTCTTTGCTCAAGAATGGTACTTACCAAATGAAACTGATGGCTACCTACCCTGACGGTAATCCGAGCGACGTAGCAAGTAAAGCCGTTTGGACAACAGATAATGCTAAAGTAGCTGATGCTGTTAATGGTAAAATTACGGGCTATAGTGTCGGTAAAGCGAAGTTAACTGCCACTTATGGTACGAAATCGATTACTATCGATGTTGATGTAGATAGCACACTGAAACTCGAATTAAATAAACAAAGCATTTTACTTAAGAAAAATGCTTCAGGACAATTGAAACTGATGGCTACCTATACCGATGGCGAGCCAATTGATATCTCAGATCGTGCTGAGTGGTCATCCAGTGACGATGATATCGTTCAAGTAACGAAAGGCAATCTACTAGGTACAGGAATTGGAGAAGCCACCGTTTCTGCCAAGTATGGCGATAAGACAGTCTCGGCTAGCGTAGATGTTGAGGTTCCTCACCGTCTAGTCGTTAGTAAAGATCTGGTTGTCATGCAAGCTACTGACACGAACCAGAGCCTAATTTTATCTGCAACTTATGCAGATGGGACTACGGATACCGTAACCGACAGTGCTACTTGGAGCGTAGATCATGAGGACATTGCTATTGTAAGCAAAGGTGTAATCAAAGCTTTTAAAGCAGGTGTTGCTACGGTAACCGCTACATATGGCGGTAAAACCACCACAACTCGTGTAGAAGTAGACGTACCTTCGATCATTAAAGCTCAGAAAGCTGTTAATATGCAGATTGGCGATTCTACCAATGTTAAATTAACCGCTTATTATAAAGACGGCCGCGGCGAAGTCGACGTGACGGAGAAAGCAACTTGGACGACAAGCGATGGGAAAATTGCAGAGGTTCGCAGCGGTGCGATTACTGGTGTTTCCACAGGAGCTGCAACCGTGACTGCTGAATACGGGACACGAAAAGCCGTTATTCAAGTTTCGGTAGGCGAATTGAAGAGTCTTACCATTAGTGAAGAGAAGTTAGACATGAAGAAGGGCGGATCCGTTACTCTTACTGCCGAAGCATTATACACGGACGATACTAAAAACAATGTAACAGCTGATGTTATTTGGACAAGCAGCAACGTCAAAATGGTTACAGTCGATAAAGGTGTCGTAAAAGCCATCGCGTCTGGTGAAGCGACATTGACTGCTGAGTTGGATGACCAAACAGTGACCATTCCGGTACGAGTGGATATGGCCAGTGAGTTGACAGCGAATGTGACTAGTCTGATTTTTGATTTAAATGAAACAAGACTTATTAAACTTGAAGCAACAGATGCTAACGATGCAGTAATTCCCGTGACGAACGAGGCCGAGTGGAAAACTAGCAATAGCAGTATCGTTACGGTGTCCAAAGGTCTAGTGAAGCCAGTTGCCCGCGGTAAAGCGACCATCACGGCAACCTACGGCGGTCAAAGCATTTCTATCCCGGTAGAAATCGGCGTAATTCAAGGACTTACAGCCGATGTATCCTATTTCGTCACCAAAACCGGTTCCAAAACACAAGTGAAATTAGAAGCCGTATTGTCTGATGGTTCAAAGAAAGATGTATCAGAAATTGCGGTATGGAAAGTCACTTCCTACAAGCTAGGTACCGTGGATAAAGGGCTTTTCACAGCGACAGCTTCAGGGAAAACGACGATCACTGGCTCCTATGGCGGTAAAACGGTAGCTATTCCGGTAGAAATCGACTCCCTGAAATATTTGAAAACCAATGTTGTCAAACTTACGCTTAAAGAAGGCGAAACAGCGAACGTGGAAGCATGGGCTACTTATACAGATGGATCCGAAGAAGATGTGACCAAGCCAGCCTTATGGACAACCTCCAATATCATGAACGCAGACGTGAAGGATGGCATTATTAAAGCAACGGGTAAAGGGACTGCCCGTATTACCATTTCATTTGCCAACATGAGAACAACGGTTCAAGTAACAATTACGAAATAACTCTATTGTAGAACCGTCGCCTGCCTGGGTATCCAGAGGCGGCGGTTCTTTTGTTTATCATCGAACCAACATCCATGCGTTCTCTCCATGCATAACTTCTTGTACACGGGGGAATATATGTTTACCTACCCGAATGACCCCTATCTACTAAATACCTGGAGGTATGGATAATGGTTACCCGATCTTTCAAATTAGCTTCTATTTCTTTCCTTACCTTTTCTCTTCTGCTCGGCGCACATCAATATCGGTTGCATGCGCATGGTCATGATCCGCACGTTACACAGACCGAAAACCTGCAAAGCTTGAAGACAGGCTCTGCCACGATGTATCAGACCAATCCCTTCGGCATGCCAGGGGCAGACGCGCGTTTACTCCCTGCAACCAACCTGAACGGCTATGCTGCTGCTTATGGGATTACGCCGCCAACGGCCTCGACTCTACAAGCTAAGTCCGTTGTCACTACACCCAAAAATAAAGCCAAGCCTTGGTACGCTTACTTCGGTTTATTGGGCTTACTCGGTTTACTTGGACTAGGATCCCGCTCCAATTCCTCTTACTAGGAATAACGTCAGGGCATGCTTCCTGGGCTTTGGATACGAGATTTCCAATTATCGTCTTTCACGAATGTGCTTTTCACAACTTAAAGGAGCCTAGTTCCTGTTCTGGGAATGGGCTTTTTTGCATTCTTATATAGACAAATGTTTATTGCATAGACTTTTGTTTTGGAGTGCGATAAGATAAGGAGAGAACGACGAAGGAGGGGAGCTTAGCATGGATCGTGAACAGCAAATTCTAGCGCTTATCCGTCAAAATCCATTCATTTCTCAGCATGAAATGGCCGGCATTATCGGTATTTCCCGATCTGCCGTGGCTGGTTATATTGCTTCGCTGACCAAGAAGGGAACGATTCGCGGCAGAGCGTATGTCACCTCGGATGAGAATATGGTTTTCTGCATCGGCGGAGCGAATCTCGACAGTAAAGCCATTAGCAAGCAAGCTATCCGCCTAGCTTCCTCCAATCCTGTGACGGTAACCGAGTCCTGTGGCGGCGTTGCTCGCAACATCGCTGAGGCTTTAGCCGGACTAGCTTGTCAAACAGCCCTCCTAACGGTGGTTGGTGACGATAAAGCAGGCCAGTGGGTGCTGGAAGAAACGAGGCGTAAAGGCGTAGACGTTAGTCAAGCCATCGTGCTGAAGGGAGAGAACACGGGATCATACACCGCCCTTCTCGACTCTTCAGGCGAGATGTTTCTCGCTTTTGCCAATATGGACATTTATGATACATTCACGCCTGTCATGCTCAGGGACAAATGGTCCCATATTGCCGCCGCCAAGCTCGTGATCGCGGATACGAACCTACCAAGTGACACCTTGGAGGAACTGATCCGCCGATGTCAGGAGGAGGATATCCCGCTCTTCATCGATCCCGTTTCCTCGGAGAAGGCAAAAAAGCTGCCGGCCGATCTTTCCGGAGTTACGGCTATTTTTCCAAACTTAGAAGAAGCCGTTCAACTCTCCCATACGCCCCTTACCATGGACCAGGATGTTATTGATATGTTTTATTTAGAGCCTGACTACACGAAAGTCGCTGGCGTCATTCGAGAACGAGGCGTGAAGCATGTTTTCATTACGCTCGGCAGCCAAGGGGTTCTCTATGTAGGTGAAGAAGGTGAACAATACTTCCCTCCGATTCCGACCAAAGTGGTTGAGGTTACAGGTGCAGGCGATGCTTTCTTAGCTGGTATTGTCTATGGCGTTACCCGCCAAGAATCGTATTTGAAATCCTGTGAATACGGCCTTGCAGCTGCACATATTACCCTTCAAACCAGTCAATCCACGTCCAGCGAGCTGAACGAGGAACGCTTACAACTTACGATAAACACGATGACTAAAGGAGATTAAACCCATGTTACCTAACTCATACTTAACTTTTACCAACGAAGTGAAAGAAGCACTCGCGAACAATAAACCCATCGTAGCGTTGGAAACGACGATTATTTCTCATGGCATGCCGTACCCACAAAATATCGAAATGGCGAAAAAGGTAGAGCAAATTATCCGTGATAATGGCGCTGTCCCGGCAACAATCGGCATTTTGGATGGCAAAATCAAGATTGGCTTAAACGAGCAGGAGCTTGAAGCCTTCGCAACGAATAGTCATGTCGAAAAAGTGAGTCACCGCGACTTCGCGTACATCCTCTCCTCTGGCAAAATCGGCGCGACCACGGTATCCGCGACGATGATCGGTGCTGCCTTAGCAGGCATCGAGGTTTTCGCTACTGGCGGCATCGGCGGTGTCCACCGCGAAGGAGAAACTTCGATGGACATCTCCGCTGACTTGACGGAGTTAGCCCAAACGAACGTCGCCGTCGTCTGCGCCGGCGTCAAATCGATCCTCGATATTGGACGTACGCTCGAGTATTTGGAAACCCACGGTGTGCCCGTGGTTGGTTACCAAACGAGCGAATTCCCGTCCTTCTACGCCCGCGAGAGCGGCTACGGCGTAGACTTCCGCCTCGATGAGGCAGCCGATGTAGCAGCCATGCTCCGCACGAAGTGGGAGCTAGGCCTCAGCGGTGGCGCCGTCATCGCCAACCCGGTCCCAGCGGAATCCGCTATGGACCATGTCGAGATCGAAGCCGTCATCCAGCAGGCGCTGAATGAGGCCAAAGAGCAGAACGTGACCGGTAAGAAGGTCACGCCGTTCTTGCTAGCGCGGATTAAGCAGCTGACCGAGGGGCGCAGCCTGGAGACGAACATCGCGCTCGTTTACCACAATGCGCAGACCGCCGCAAGGATTGCGGTAGCGTTGAAGAACTAATGAACTGACAAAAGCCTCATCCACTGGGATGAGGCTTTTTCTTAGCTCATACGATTATTCATTTTCGGAAGAACTCGCATTAGAGGATGAATTTGCTTGAAATACCTCAGCAGCTTCCTCAGAGGAAAATTCTGTATCATCTTGACCAGGGACAGGCAATTTATTTAATTCCGTGGATTGAACTTCTGCTTTGCTTGCCTGATTATTAGATTGGGGCATTACTGACACCTCCCTCATTAAATTCACAACAAAGGATAGTTTCCCACAACACTCGTTTTCCATACATCCACAATTTACTTATCTATATAGAGACTAGCTTATCGCGGGATGATATTCTTGTTATTAGTTGAGAGGCTCTCATCTGATCAATCCATATACAGCGGATTACTTACAGCCGCGAGAAGCGTCTCTTGAACCTCGGTGAAATAGCGCCATACCTCTGCACGATAAAAGGTTCTTCCTTCCATTTCACCCAACAATTCCAGCGATTGCTCATGGTACGCAACACACGAGACCTCAACGCCTCGGTCTGAGATCAGTTTCACCTTATCGCCTACCTGCAGCTCATTGACTACAAGCGTAACCCTTCCCTGACGCTCTGGTGCATGTGCAGGCACAACATCGCCCATGTGAAATGACCCTGCGTTAAGCTCTAGTGTAGGTCCTTCCGGCGAGAAACTTAGAAACACACGGCCTGTATCAATCCCATCCAATACCCCTTGGACTGTCCGACTAGCTGCATACACCCATGTTGTCGGCATGCTATGCCTGACGTGGCCTCCTTGACTATGGAAATCACTTCCTCCTACAGCAATCAAGCGTTTCCCGCTGCAAAGCTGCTCATGCCACCAAGTTAGCGTTCTTTGATTGGCCCCCCGCCAGGGTCCGTTCCAGATTTCAACCCAATCGTAATCAACTGTCCAAGCCCACTCCCAACCACAATTGGGACAATGCGGATGATTGAGTACAATGCGCGCGCCGTTATTCCTTGCTTCTTGCATACGTTCCTGTACCTGTTCCGAGCTTACAGCACGGAAATCCTCGATAGGGCGAATCGCTCCCAGAAAATTGGCATGTCCATGATTCGTGGTTAGCTCCATACCAGGGATCAATACGACACCCGTCTCCCTCGGATAAGCAAGATTCTGACTGTAGGTGTTATGATCGGTCATCGCTAGAAAATCACAGCCTAACTCTGCCATCATTTCCGCATTCTCAGCTACGGTCAATGCTCCATCGCTATGAACCGTGTGCATATGGAGATCGCCCTTAAGCCAACGGCCTTGCATCGTTGTGCATGTCACCTCTACACGCACCGTACAACCCGCAGGCGGAATCCGGTACGTCCCCAGTAACACAGACCACTCACCTGCCGCCAATTCACCGGGGATATAACCAGGAGTTGCATGTTCTAACGCTATGAAAAATTCGGTGCGCGCGCCGCCACTCCAGCCTCTTACACGCTCGGCATCCTTAACACCTAAATCAATAACACAATCCCCTGGTCCATTCGCTTCCACCTCGATACGAACGTGTATACGTTCCAAGCTGCTAGTAACCTGAAAGGGTACCTCCAAATAACGATCCATTTCTTCATTTGCAATCAGACGAGTTAAGATCATTGCGCCTCACTCCCCTATTCCTTCGTTGCTCCGACCATCAGGCCGGTTACGAAATATTTTTGAACAAACGGATAAATCACGACTAACGGTATAAGTGCCAGCATAACCCCAGCCATCCGTACATTAGGCGTCATAAATAAATTACTGCTGGTTGCATCAGACTGAATAACCAGTGCGCGCAGCGCTACTTGCAGCGTATATAGCTTTTGATTGGTAATATACAATAGACCCGGCGTAAGCTGGTTCCATCTGGACACGAATTCAAACAAAGTAATCGTTGCTAGTCCTGGTTTAGCTAGCGGCACATACATGGTGGAGAAAATTCGAAACTCTCCTGCGCCATCGATCTTGGCAGACTCCGCCATTTCATAGGATACAGCGCCAAAGAAATTTCGCATTAGTAAAATACTGAAGCCAGAGATCAAGCCATACAGAACTAATGCTGATACCGTATTTAATAGGCCTAGCTCTTTGTTTACCACGTAAAGAGGAATCATAACCGCTTCATTCGGTACCATCATCGTAAGTAGGATAAAGCTCGTCAGCAGCTTCCGTCCAGGTAAGCCCTTATGCAGCAGCACATAGCCCGCCATCGCGCAGAGCAGCACATGCGCGAATGAGCCTAGCAACGTGACGAGTACATTCATGCCGAATGGCCTCCATAGCTCAACGCGCTGCCACACCGTCCGATATCCTTCTATACTTAGCTCCGATGGCCACAACCGAAGCCCCGCATGCATAGACGAGATATTAGAGGAAATCGAAATCATAAAGGTATTCCAAATCGGCAATATCATGGTAGCCACAAGCAGCAGCAAGAATAGACCATTGGCTAATTGAAAGGGGAAATCTTGTCTAATTAACGATTTATTCCTCACACGAATTCACTCCTCGTCATAACGGGTTAATTTCCTAGTCACAAACACCAGAATTAGCGTAGCCAGTACAACCAGAAAGCCTGCTGCTGAAGCGACACCCATGTTAAACTCAAGGATCCCCTTTTGGTACGTGTATGTCATTAAGACATCTACCTTCCGAGCAATAACTGGATTACTCAGAATCATCATTTGATCAAACATGCGAAGCATACCAATCATATTCAGAAGTGTAACGACCTTCATGGTCGGAATAAGCTGTGGTAAGGTCACATAGCGAATTTGCTGCCAGCGTCCCGCCCCATCCATCCGAGCAGCTTCGTATAGGGAGGGGGATATCGAGACTATTGCAGCTAAGTAGAGAATGCAGGTAAAGCCCATTTCTTTCCACGTATTCGTCAGTATCATTAAATAGCGCGCATAATCGACCTCTGCAAAAAAATGAATCGGCTTCGCTGCTCCTAGCAGCTTCAACAGCTCATTGACAAATCCGCCATCTGGCGATAGCATCATGATCCAAATCCCGCCTACAACAACCCAAGAGAATAAATGCGGTAAGTAAATAACCATTTGCGTCAGCTTTTTAAACCAAGTTTTGAGTACCTCATTCAAGGATAAAGCCGTAATAATCGGAGCAAAAAAGCCTAATACGAGCATACCCGCTCCAATCACTAGTGTGTTTTCCAGTACGCGCCAGAATACCGGATCATGCCAAACCGTTTGGTAATTCTGAAGTCCAACGAAGGGACGATCCCCGATCATACGGAAATTTTGCATCGAGATTTGCAGGCCCTTAAACAACGGGAAATATGAGAAAATCGCAAAATAGATCACAATTGGTAGCATCATGACATACAACACACGATAGCGAGCCCATGCCGTCACTTGTTATTCCCCCTTGTCTGTGAATGGTAAAGCGGCGGCTGGGGAGTAGCCCCCGCCCCCGCTTCTGCTCATTTAGTCAATTAAGTTCACGGCTTTCAGCTCATCATGCATCTTCTTCACAGCATCTGCCGCTGGCATTTTGCCCATCATCGCTTGGAACGCATAGTTCGTCACGATTTTCTCGGCATTAGGCCAATCTTTCGTAGAGTTCTCAATCGTGGCGTTGCTATCAAAAATGATTTGGCGTCCTTCTAGTGCGCCCGGCAGTGTACCAATCGGATTCTTAAAATTTGTGTTGTTCGGGAATGGTGCTCCATGGTCCATCCCATGGCTAATACCATCAGGAGTTAACGTATACTTCCCGTCTTTCACTGTGTAATCTGTACCTTCAATCCCTAGTGTGCTCAGGATATTCCCTTTGTCCGACTGCCAAAACTCCAGAAACTTCATAGCGGTATCCACATGCTCAGCATTCACTGGAATTCCCCACACACTTGGATCTCCACGACGAAGCATAACTTTGCCATCAGGGCCAACAGCACCCGGAATTGCTTTCGCTTTAAAATTAGGATCATCCGTTTTCTTCATATTGTTAAAGAGACCTACCCATGCATCCCAGTACGTAACCATACCTACTCGGTTCGTTAGAAAAAGCTCTCTCATTTTGCCAGAATCATTCGTCGCAAAGTTGGGATCTAAAATGCCTTCCTTATACAACTTTGCAAACCATTCATAAATAGGAACTGCTGCATCTGTCGCGTAAGGAATCGTACGCTTGCCATTGGCATCGACCACATATTTATATTTCACACCCGCTGCGCTCATAAAGCCTTGAATATCATATAAACCTGCAGTAGACAAACCGTACGTGTCATCCTTTCCGTTGCCGTCTGGATCCTTCTCTTTGAAGGCCTTCAAGGTCTGATAGAAATCATCCAGCGTTTTCGGCTGCTGCAGCTTCAGCTTATCCATCCAATCTTGACGAACAGTCGGCAGTGTGCCGCCTTCTGATTTATTAAATACACTGTAGATCTTCCCGCCATTGTAAGTAATCATGTCCCATTCTTTGGTAGGAATCACTTTCGGATCCGATAATACTTTAGAAGCCTTAATTTTATCGTTTAATTGCGTCAGTGCGCCTTGTTCAACTAAGACGTCCATATTGCCCTTCCCCATGTAAATGAGGTCATACTTTTCTCCAGCTGCTATTGCTGCGTAAAGCTTCTTATCGTAATCTGCCGCTGGTTTCTCAATCGTCACCTTAATCCCTGTCAAGCGTTCAACTTCCTTCTCAAATAACGCGTTCTCTTCTGGCGTCTTCCCTCCGACAACACCACTGAGGATACGCAGCGTTTCTTGCTTGGCTGGCTTGGATGTCTCACTAGGTGAGCTTGCCTGTGATTCCGTTCCTGTTTTCGTGCTGCACGCGGTCACAAGTAAACTTGTCGATAGGGCAACGGCTGCGATCATTCCTACTTTTTTATTCAACATGGGTATGGCCTCCTATTTGGTTCTTCTCTATTTGTTAGTATCTGTTCTCACTTTGGCGCAGGAGTCTCTAAAAACGAGGCTCGCTGGAATTAATATGCGTTTTACATTGGTGTTCGGCTCACGCAGCTGTTCGATCAGCAGCTTAGCTGCTTCACTCCCTAATACTTCTCCATTCAGCCTGACTCCAGTAAGCGGCGGTTTAAATTCAGGAGCATATATCGAATCGTCGCTAAACGCGAACACAGATAAGTCTTCTGGTATTCGCAGCTTAAGCTCATCGGCAGCTTGGTAAACGCCTAATGCTACTTTATCTGTATCTGTAATAATGGCAGTAATCTGCGGGTAAGAAGTCAGTAATCGTTTGGTTATCTGATAGCCATAAGCCGTCGATGTTAATTTCCCATCTTTGTAGACGATGAACTTAGGTTCAATAGGCACGTCTGCTTTTTGGAAGGCTCTCATGAAACCCAACTCGCGATCTTGAGCCACTGTTCTTTCCTTCGGTGCGTTCAGAAATGCGATGTGCGTATGGCCTAGCTGCAGCAGATGTTCCGCAACAAGTTGTCCCATACCGATGTTGTCATTATCTACATAGGACACACTGGATTCGAACTCTTGATGTGGTCTTCCAATGACAACGAGCGGTAGATTTCGCATGATCCGTTCCGAGATTCGTTCATCATTCTCAGCTGGATCGAGAAGAATATCACCATCAACAGGATCTGTCGCTACATACTCAACTTGCTTGGAGAATTCGGTTGACAATGCGTTCACAAGTAAACGATAACCTTGGCTGTAGCACTCTCTTAGCACTCCATTAAAAAGGCTTAGATGAAACTGACTAAATTTCACCTGTTCACCCGGCATATTAAGTCCAATGATATTCGTCCGCTTGTTCGCTAAACTTCGAGCCCAATAATTGGGTCTATAGTTCAGATCCAATGCAGCATCCAGAACGCGCTGTGACACCTCCTTGCTAATGGGTCTCTTTTTGCTAAACACGTTTGAAACGGTGCTTTTCGACACCTTAGCTACTTTCGCAACATCATCTATGTTTGCCATATGGGCTCGCCTCACTTCTCTTTAATAGTAAACCGGTTTTATCAAGGCAGTTTCATGGTTGGGTAAATGAATTGTAAATAAAACAGGCTGTTTAAATAGGCGGTTTTCAGTTATATCAAGGGTTTCCTAGGATTTGCAGCATAGGAAATGAATTAAATCATGAAACCGGTTCGACGATTTTCTTCTTACGCTAAACAAAAAGAAGAAGAAGAACCCATGGCTTTTACCTGCCACTGGTTCTTCTTCTCATTTTGTATTACGGACTCTTCCATCTATTCGTCTACTTCATTAACCTGCAACAGCCTGCTTTTTCTTTTTCCACGGCCGGATCACCGAAACGCAAATAATAAACACCGTGACAGCGGCTTGTACGTAGATGGCATATTGACGCAGCCTCTGATTGTGCAGAAACTCTGGATTTGTTAATGCCAGTGCTTTTTCCGTCTCTAAGAGGGTCATATTAGCCAGCATCAACTTATCCACAACGAATATGCCTATGATGGTTTGTCCGACAAAAAGAATCCATTTCACGGCGACCCACCGATGCTTGAAAAATCCCCAGCTTGTTAGAAAGCCATACAGAAAAGCTACAAGCAGCGTGCCTACCGCCCCCGTTCGGATAATCATGTCACTGAGAACTACAATCCTTTTGTACGTAGCCAGCGTATCTTCATATGTCGCAAGACTGATGCCCATATTCAAGGCTAAAGAACTCATAATGCCGCCAAAAAATAGCGCAACAAGCGATATATGCACAATTTTCAACCATTTCATGCCGACTGGACTTAATTTTTTCATTAAAAATCCTCCCCCATGCGTTAACTAAGGAGCATTATACCTGCACAATGTTGTGAACTTGTGAAGATGCGTTGCGATTTGGATGAATGTCCTCACAAGCAGGTAGAGTAAAGGTATACTAAGCTTAATTCGTTATGGAAATGAGGATTATTGGCATGACACACACGCTTTTACTCGTCGATGATGAGCGGCAGGTGCTCGAATTCATGGAACCCTATCTGCGTCAGGAAGGCTTTCATATTGTTACAGCCACAACGGGAACGCAAGCTTTAGCACTCGCCCACGAACATAAACCTGCACTGGTTGTACTAGACTGGATGCTGCCGGAAATGAGCGGGATCGAGGTCTGTCGGCGTTTGCGCAGCGATTCCAGTCATGTTGGGATCATTATGGTGACAGCTAGAACGGATGAGACGGACAAAATTGTGGGGCTAGAAGTTGGCGCCGATGACTATTTGACGAAGCCGTTTTCCCTACGGGAACTGGCTGCCCGTATTCGTTCGGTCCTGAGAAGGCTCGCTGTCCATGAAGAGGGCGAAACGGAGGAGCTGCAACGCGGCGATCTGGTGATTCATGAGGCGAAATGCTTGGTACGTAAACGCGGCCAAGAGATCTCGCTCACGCCAACCGAATTTAAGCTGCTGCTCACACTGGCCGCAAGACCAGGCATTGTGTACAGCCGACTACAATTGCTGCAAAGCGCTTTGGAGGATGATTTTCTGAACGATGAACGCACCGTAGATGCGCACATTAGTCATCTGAGGAAGAAAATAGAGGACAATCCCTCATCTCCCCTTTTCGTGCAAACGGTATATGGGTTCGGGTATCGGTTCGGTGATCAGCTATGAGTGTGCGGCGCAAGCTGTTTATTACGATGATTTCCTTCATTGTGGGGATGGGCATCATTTTTGCGTTAGTCACGCAGTTCTTGACGAGGGATGTGCTGCAGGTCATGGTCGAAGCCTCGCGGCAGGATGAAATCGGCGAAATTTCACAGTCCCTCCTGCAATACTATCAAACGAATGGAGAGGCATGGACGGGGATTGATAGCTATTGGAGAGCTAACACGCCTAAGTTGCTTGATGAACGTGAGGCAAATGTGATCCTATTGTCATCGGATTCCCGTGTCGTGTTAACGAGTGGAAATACCCCTTCCAAAAGGGTGCGAACCTTCGGTATCCGCAGCAACCTCCTATTGGGTGACCAACGGATAGGCACGCTGATCTACCATGATGCAGGTGCGGAAGTGATGTCCCAGCTGCGCATCGGCGTTCTCAGATCGACCCGTTTCCTGCTCGTAGCCGGGACTTTCGCCTTCGTGGGGTTTTCCATATTCCTTATCTATTGGCTAGCTAGACGGCTAACCGCTCCTCTTCGCGTGCTCATTCCTGTTCTCGATCGACTGGGCAAAGGTGAATACGGCATTCAAGCTCCTATTATCAGCCAAGATGAGTATGGCAAGGTGGCTGCAGCTTTTAATGTCATGTCTGCCAAGCTTGGGCAAGCAGAGATGCTGCGCCGTAATATGGCCGCAGACGTAGCGCATGAGCTGCGAACACCGCTGACCATCATCAGCGGCAAGCTGGAGCTTCTCCAGCAAGAGGCGCGGCCTATTCTGCCGGAGGTGCTGCTACCGTTGCAGGATGAGCTCATTCGCTTAACGCGGCTTGTCGATGATCTTCATCAGCTATCGCTGGCAGAAGCCAAAAAGCTTCCGTTAGAGCGGAAGCCTGTTGATATGTATGGTCTACTTGCGCGCATAGTGGAGCATATTGCGCCTGATGCACAGAGTAAGCGTTTAAAGCTCTCACTTCATAGCGCTGTCGAGAACGCTGTCCTCAGGGTCGATGCTCATCGCATGACGCAAGTGTTCTATAATCTGCTGAACAATGCCATCCGATATACGCCCGAGGGTGGTGAGGTCGAAGTCCGTATTGAAAGACAAGGCGACCAGCATCTTCGTTTCTCCTTCTGTGACACAGGCATGGGGATCGATACCACGCATCTGCCGTTCCTGTTCGAACGTTTCTACCGGATGGATGAAGCGCGTGCCCGCAATAGCGGCGGTATGGGGCTTGGTCTCGCCATCGCCAAGCAATTGGTTTTGGCCCATCAAGGGACCATCGAAGTGAGCAGTCAGTTAGGTGAAGGCTCGGTGTTTACGGTCATCCTTCCTTTATCCTTGAACGCTATATCCGATGCGACAGGGTGATTACTCCGTGATCCATTGTGTTTTTAATGCAAAGGGAACACGTGCTGCCTTCGTTGGAATAACTTCTGGGTAACCAATGTAGATAAAGCCGACCATCTCTTCTTTGCCAAAGAGACCGAAGTTCTCTTGCATTTTCGGATGATACGTGGGATCGCCGGTACGCCAGATGCTACCCAAGCCCAGCGAATGTGCAGCTAGCATCATATTCTGTACGGCGCAGTGAACAGCTGCATACTCCTCAATCACGGGTACGACTGGCTTCTCGGCTGGGGAGACAGCCACCGCGATAACGAGCGGAGCTCGAAACGCTTTCTTCTCATTGCTGCTGCGCAGTTGCTCTTCTTCTTCCTCAGACAGCGCCGCATCTGCACCCGCCTTCGCTTCCGCAATGGCGACATCGGCATATCCGCGGCCCAACAGCTTTCTGCCTTCGCCCGACATCACCCAGAACCGCCAAGGTTCCGTATTCGCGTGATTCGGTGCCCAGACAGCAGCTTCCAATATCTCTTCAATCAGCGCGTGCTCGATGGGGTCCTGCTTGAGTTTCCCAATACTGCGCCGCTGGCGAATCGCTTCTTTCACTTCCATGCTTCCCACTCCCACTTCGGTTGATTTTTTTGTAGCCGCTCGCGGTATTGCAGGCGCTTAACGCCCTTTTGGGGCGTTAAATCCTTGCCTCGGCACACTTTTGGCCGCGATAGCGCCCTTTTCGGGCCTTATGCGGCGCCATCGCGCCACTTCAGCGGTGCTGCCGCCGCTTTAACGCCCTTTTGAGGCGTTAATGCCTTGCCTCGGCACACTTTTGGCGGCGGTAGCGCCCTTTTCGGGCCCTATTCGGCGCAATCGCGCCACTTCAGCGGTGCTGCCGCCGCTTTAACGCCCTTTTGGGGCGTTAAGCCTTGCCTCGGCACACTTTTGGCGGCGATAGCGCCCTTTTCGGGCCTTATGCGGCGCCATCGCGCCACTTCAGCAGTGTTGCCGCCGCTTTAACGCCTCTTACGATTTCATCTACACTTAAATGTACATGTTCCCACCCGTATTTTCAATTTCCGTCTTCTTCGGACACGATGCTCACACAGCCAACCAAGCCAAAAAAGGACCCCAACGAGCCTAACCTCGTGGGATCCTTCTACAAATCGTCTATGTGTGCCAAACCTTATTTATCTTTTTTAGCGTGTGAACCGTCGCAGTTCCCCTCCGTGTTTTGCGTGTTGCCGCATGCACATTTACCCATGATCTCTACCTCCTCCAAATGTTATGTTGTTGGGTTTATTATACCCACCTCACTTACATTTGTAAAGTAGTTAATTAAAAGTTAGTAAATGAGGATAATTATCATTCTCAGTTGGCCCATTCTCCCGCTAAATATACGTCAAATTCAGCTTTTTATCCGTGGGAAGGAAGGATACCAACAAGCCGGTAAATACGCACACAACCGAATCACGGTATGAAAGTGTATCATAGAAGCGAACTGTTTTTCTTATCTTAAAACCCATCTTGATTTAGCACTCTCTTAGTGAGACTGCCAGAAATTTGACAATGACGTGGATGATCGGGCAAGCTATAGTTATAGCAACAAGACAAGCACGTGAAATACTAGATGACTAGATACTAGAAACACCAAACTCGTAATATGCCAAGGAGGCCCTTCCTATATGAAATCTAATAAAAAACTTACGCTGATCTCGACGACTGCCATGGCTTTATCATTATTCGCTTCTCTGACACTCGTTCAACCTGCCTCCGCCGCTGTCAAAACAAGCGCTGATTTTACAGATTTGGCTGGAAGTAACGCAGCTTTGAAGACCAAAATCGATCGTATGATCGCTGATGGTATTTTCGAGGGAGTCACGGATACTTCTTTCGGAATCTCACAAAATATGACTCGTGCTCAATTCGCTAAAGTAGCTACGAAAATCTACAATATCCCGGTTGATCTTACTGTTAACGTGTCCAGCTTCACAGATGTTCACGCGGATGACGCGGCTAACGGTTGGGCGATCCCTTATATTGAAGCGGCCAAAAAAGCCGGTCTCATCGACGGCGTTACAGATACAACCTTCCAGCCTGGCGAATCGGTTACGGCGGCCCAGTTGGATACCGTGCTTCTTAAAGGATTAGGAAAAACGGTTTCTATGACAAGCTCACCTTGGTACACTGATGCGGTTAAGCAGGCCACTGCGCTTGGTATTCATCCAACTAGCAAAGCTGGCGACCAAGCCGCGACCCGTGAGGATCTCGTTCTTAGCTCGTATGGGGCTCAAGATGCATTCAAAGCTCAGAATCTGCCGATCGTATCACCATCGACCCCAAGCAATGTATCCATTGTAGGTGATTATCATTTAGCTAGCGTCATTGATAGTGGTTTGACTAGCTCCGCTACAGGTACCATCACACAAACGATGGCTGAAGATCCTACTCAAAGTAAATTTGCAAAAGAGATCAAAATTAAATTAACATCATCTGCTGGTGAAGATATTGCGATTCCGGGAATTGTACAGTCTGTTGTCTCCTCAGATCCTGGCATTGCCAAAGTAGGACTTACTTCCGACCATCATGCCTACGTACTGGGGAACAAACCAGGAACCACTGACGTAAGTGTTATTGTGCAAATTGGTAATGGAGAAGCCAAAATACTGCATGTCAGCGTAACTGTCCAAAGCGATCCTGTGAATGTGAAGACATTGACAGCAGGGGAAACTTCTCTTACTAAACCAATGGCAATAGATGTTGCTGACAATGTGTACAAAGCTAATTTCAACGCTTACACAGCCATGGATCTTACGGCTACAGATAGCTATGGAAACACGTACAAGGGCCTCGACATTCTAAATTACAACTTTGCTCTAGGCACTTTATTTCTCACGAATGATGTGCAAGGCGAAGCAGGCTCCACTGTTGGCTCAGTATCGGTCGATTCCGATGGTACCGTGGATGTAACGGGTAATGTGACATATTTTGAACTTACAGCAGTTTCAGCAACGGGTGTAAAAGTTACAAGCTACGTTACACTAACGAAATAAAGGTAAGTTGGACTAAGGAATGCAGCTCCCCGCCCGGGGAGCTTTTTTGTACGAGGACGCACACTAGCCCACATTTCACATATATTGCTAGTGCTCATCATTTTACAGAAAGGGGTCGGTCTCGATGTACAACGACCCAACCATGTATCCATATCCCCCGGTTCAGTATCAACAGTATCCTGTTCATCCCTACCACTATGCGCCTTACTGGGCGTGGGATCGCAACTTTCCGCCTGTTAATACCAAAATGCTTTCTAGCTCGGTTGTTACCTCTGAGCACCTGCTGAAGGATGCTTCCATCCTCGTCAAGAAGCTCACGGACCCCACAGTCGCCCAACAATTAATGACGAATGCTCAGAATGGCAATCAAAAAGAAGTAGATCGCATCGTTCAATCCTTTGGCAGTGAATCCGCTATTGAAACCAGCTACACCCCCAGTGCTGTACAGTTCGTGGTTGGCCCACGTATCACTGGAAATCCATGCTGCCGAATCACGCTAATGCTCAAATGGGGCGAATAACGTACAAAGAGCAATCCATTCCCACTTGGGATTGGGTTGCTCTTTGGCTTGATGGCTAACCACCCGACAGGGTGATATAACACATATTCAGGAAACCTCAACGAACATCCACCGCATGCCAAATCGGCCAAGTGACAGCTAGCCAATGAGCTGCTGCTATGAGCACAATCCAGTAGAGGCTATAATACACATCCAACTTGGAGTAAGAGGATACATAATAATACGTTCGTTTGCGACTCATCGAAAAACGCTTTGCTTCCATGGCAACGGCCGTCCTGTGGGCACGGCGAATGCTTTGAGCCAGCAGCGGGATCGCGATCATCCGCATCGTGGTATACCACGATGTCAGCGGATTCCGCTGCTTACGCTTGCCTCTGACCTTGAGCGCGTATCGGAGCGTCTGCAGCTCTTCGAGAATGACAGGCAGCATTCGCATGGCTGCCATGAAACTGTACGCGTACTTCGGCGCGACCTTCCACTGCTGCATCATCGCGTAAAACAACGCGACAGGCCGCGTGGTCAAACTGAACAGCAAGCCCACGGCGGCTACCTGCATACCGCGCAAACCAAGATGGATCCCGCGGTAAAAGCTTTCCTCGGTAATGCGTACAATCCCGAAGTGAAACCATAGGGTATCCCCGTTACCGAACATCATCATCCCGGCTGAGGATGACACAAAGAGCAGCAGAAATGGCGAAGCATACAGAAGCAGCCTTTTGGCTGGATGACCGGACAACAAGGCAAGCGGCAATAACGCGCCCAACGTCAAGATCAGCATCGTATTGAGATTATGTGTGAAGACGACAACGATGAATAGCAAAATCGATGAGATAAGCTTCACACCCGGGTTTACCCGATGCAGCCACGTTTCGCGAAAGCTGAATGTTATTTGCATAGCAGCGGCCCACCTCCCGCGACAACTGTCACTACGGGCGAGGGCGCGCCTTCCGTCACACGCCCCACTTCGACCTGCCAGACGCGCGTGGCCCAGCGCTTCACGATCTCGTGATCGTGCGTAACCATGACGATCACGGTCCCGCTGGCGCGCAGCCGCTCCAGCTGCTCGAGCATGCGCAGCGTGCCGCGCGCATCGAGCCCGAAGGTGGGCTCATCCAGCAGCAGGATTCGTGGCCCGCGAACCATCGCGGAGGCCACACTGAGCCTACGCTTCTGGCCCATCGAGAGCTGGAAAGGGTGCCGCTCGCGCAGCGCGAGCAGGTCGTACTCCCGGAGCAGCAGCTCGGCCGCTGCCCACTGTCCGTTCCTCGGCTGACCCTCTGGCAAGCCATAGGCCAGCTCCTCCTCTACGGAGTTCGTGACGAACTGGAACTCCGGGTTCTGAAACACAAAGCCGACTTGCTCCGCAAGCTGCTCGACTTTGTTGCCCTTCACACCCGCGATCACACAACTTCCGCGGGTCGGAATGAGCCGCATGATCGCTAGGAGCAGCGAGCTTTTGCCTGCACCGTTGGCACCGACAACGGTGATCCAGTCTCCTGGATATACGCTAAAGTTATCCACAGAGGTCCTGGTCTGCCCGCCGCGAAGCCCCACGAAATCTTGAAAAACCATAACGGGCTCAATGGACTGAGCGCTTTCTGGCGCTTTCCTTGGGTCGTCTACCCTCAAAGACGCTAGTAAGTTCTCGTCAGCAGCTCCCTGATGTTTCACTCTCGCTTTCTCTTGATTGATCCCCTGTTCCAGCTCTCCCTCAACAGCTCTAGTCCCTTGCTCCTTGGCATAATCCTCCCACACCTCGGGATACCAAATGCCATATTCCCTCATTTGTGCTTTGTACATCTCGAACATAGCACGTGGCGATCCATCCGCTAAAACCCTACCCTCGGGTGTCAGGATGATCAACCGATCGAGCAGATCCAGCATGCCGCTAATTTTGTGCTCTACGATGAGGAGGGTTTTGTCCCCGCTAATTGTCCGAATCGTGTCCCATACCTGCTTCGTGCCCTCTTCATCCAGCAGCGCCGTGGGCTCGTCGAGAAAGAGTACCTCTGGCTCAAGCGCCAGTACGCTAGCAATCGCTAGGCGTTGCTTCATCCCTTGAGACAGTGTGCTTATCAGCGTGTGAGCATTAGGCACCTGAAGCCCGACCAAGTCCAAATAGTACCGAATGCACATAGGCATCTCTTCCCGCGGCACTTCCTGATTTTCCAACACGAACGCGATCTCTTCGTCGATATAGGGCATACAGAACTGCGTATCTGGGTCCTGAAACACATAGCCCCACCGGCTAGGTCTGCGAATCTCATCCGCCTTGAGCGGCAGCTCGATCATGTCGGGTACGATTCCACTCAGTACTTGAAGCAGGGTCGATTTCCCGCAGCCGCTAGGTCCCAGAAGCAGCACCTTTTCACCGGGCTCGACGGAAAAGGAAACCCCCTGAAAAATCAGGGGGGCGTCATCGCCAGGATATTTTAACCTTAGGTTGGTAACGCTCATTCCCTCACTCATCTTGTTACCCCAGCACGTCGTAATCTTTTTTGGACACCGGACGAATCAGATTCAGCACACCTGTGCGAGACAATGCGCTCGTTAAATAATACGCGAACACCCCAGCAATCAAGGCGCTGCCCAGTAGACGCAGGCTAACAAACAATATGTAATTCCAGAAAGTAAGCTGATCGATATACCCATAGTACGTATCCACAAAAATGGACATAATGGCCGATGCAAATGCTGCGAGTATCGTTACCCCTACATTCGTGCGACGATAGCGGAAAGCAGCAAATATCAGCTCCGCACCAAGCCCTTGAAGCAAACCAAACACGAGCGTCGCCACTCCCCAATGGCCGCCATACAACGCCTCAATCGTTGCTGCCGCCACTTCTGCCAACAGGGCAACCCCAGGCTTACGAATGACGAGGAAAGCGAAGGTTGCGGCCATGAACCACATCCCGTAGCTTAACTGCTCCGCATGTATTCCTAGCGGTTTCATCAGATCATACAACGGTCCCCAAATCCGATAAATCACACCGAATACCGCCGATATGACAATTGTGATCAAAATATCGGTCAGCTTTAACCCTTGTTTACTTGCTTCCTTTTGCGCCATCTTCTACTCGACTCCTTTTCCCAAATCCATATTTGTCAATGAGATAGGCGAACACGCCAACCTTGGATACATGGTCCCTTTCGCCCCCTAAGGGACAAAAAAAGCCCACCGGATTAACGGCAGGCTTGAACATTCGTGCATAAAAAGCACATAAGGTCTCTACGCTGGCATTATCCAGATCAGATTAACGGTCAGTGGCATAGGGCCACTATCTCAGCCTGACTTCATCAAGCACCCGTGTTGCTATTCATTTGGCTTAACTGTAGCGGATTAGCCACCTTTTGGCAATCCTTTTTTTCCCAAAAGGATTTCGCGCAACGCTTACTTTTCGATCAGATGCTTCAGATCCTGCGTTAACCCGCTCAATTGACGGATGCTGTCCACAATATCCTGTACGCGATGCTGCTGTACTTCAGCGCTTGCCAGTACCTCCTGAACGGAAGCTGCCGACTCCTCTGTGATCGCTGCAACGGACGTCATCTCTTCTGCGACACGCTGTGAGGAAACTTGCAATTGTTGATTCATGCGCTGCAGATGCTCTGCTTGCTCCATGACTTCCGCTGTATTCGTGTTGATGACCTCGAACAATTGGCTTACGCTATCTGTCGATTTCTTACCTGATTCTACGGCTGTAATCCCAACGGCAACCTTCTCAACGGCTGTCACGACTTTAGCCTGAATCGAGCCTAGGATTTCCGAAATATCGGTCGAGGCGATGTGTGCATTTTGCGCCAGCTTTCGAATTTCGTTAGCCACAACGGAGAAGCCTTTCCCGTGCTCGCCTGCACGCGCAGCCTCAATGGAAGCATTCAACGACAATAAATTCGTCTGATTCGCGATCTCGGCAATGGTGGAAACAATGTTCCCAATTTTCACGTTCTCTTCGTTCACTTCATTCATGATGTTGGAGGTCTCGGTGACGATAACGGTAATATCATTGATTTTGAGCGACAAATCTTTCATCTGGGTCTTGCCTTCATTCGTCATTCGCGCCGTATCCCGAGATCTGCTGCTCATTGTATTCGATGCCGCAGTGGTCTGTTCAACCGTCTCATTCACATGCTGAATGGCTGAAGTAATATCGTTAATACTAGATGCTTGTGATTCAATACCGATGGTAATTTCCTGAAAAGCAGCAACCACTTCCTCAGTAATTCTACCTGTCACAGCGGCGTTCTCTTGTAAGTTTCCACTTGATGTACCCAGCACTTCTGTCGTCGTACGCACGCCTGATAGCACTTCGTCTGTTTTGGTCCGTGATAGCTCAGATTCTTTCGCGCTTTTGGCAACGTTCGTAAGCATTCTTGTCCCGATTTGGCCTTGACCGATGAGAGTCATGATCGTGAGCAGATAAAAAGCATTAACCCCAATCGTATCCACTTGCGGCGTAAGCGTTGTTATGTAAACATTCATAATGACCATCCCAAGCACACCATTCAGCACAAGCGGCTTGTAGTCCATATATAAAGAAATGAGGGCTAAACTAAGATACAAAATAAGTATACCAATTAAAGACGAGCTAGTTGACATGAAAAAATAAGAAATCACACTTAGCCCGACCGCAATAATATATTTCGTATAAGGAATTGCAGTCTTCTTCCAAGTTAATATCGAGCAAAAGATTGCAATTGGCACACCGGCCGAGAAGAGCGTTAACATCGTGGTTACAGATGTATACGCAGCCGCGACCCCAAGTGCAAGACACGCCCATAAAAGCTTAACCATTAAGCTATTCCTTCTGTTTAATTCGAGCAGTTGATCAGACATCGTTTATCCCCCTAAATAACTTCTACAAAATTAGACATTTTCCTACACTATTCAACATCAAGGTCTTTAAACCCTCTATTTTTGATGCCAAAATCAGGAACACATTAGAAGTTGACTTCTACCCCATAGAAAAACTACAATTTGTAGTGTCTTCATTATTTTTCAAATATTATCTAGGATGGATCATTCCACGATGCAGGAGGGACAGAAACGATGACAACGTTGCTTTATATCGGACTAGTCATGCTGATTGCAGCTATTATTGGTTATGTGCTGGCAGCTAGAATGAACAAAGATAACACCTCTCGGTTAAAAAAAGCCGAAAAGCAAGCCCTGAAAAAGAAGCATAAAACTTGGCTCCTTATTTCACACGCGCTGCTTATTATCGCTATTGGCAGTGTAGGTACTTCTCTCATTCAAAGCTCCGCCGGCAAGTATAGTCTAGACAAGCTAAATTTCCATGCACCTATTAAGGTCACTACAGATAAGGATTACGGACGCGATCACAAGGATGGTACCTTAATGTACGAGATGAAAATCCCTACCTCAGGCACACATAGCCCTCACGATTTGAAGTTCGGTTTCTATAAGGAGAGACCTGGTTACGAGATGCTTGTCCATAATTTAGAGCATGGCGACATCATCATCCATTACCATCCCGATGCACCGAAAGAACTGCTCGATCAAATCGAATATTTGACTCATTTCACGACGGCTGGTGCTGGCGTTCTCGCGGTACCTAACCCAGATGTACCTGCAGATCAAGAGGTTGTCGTGACCGCTTGGACGAAAACAATGGCGCTTGCTAAATACGATGAGGCCAGCGTTGGTACATTTATTTACGACTATATCAACAAAGGTCCTGAGCAAATCCCTGCTAACGTGCGACTCGGCGGCGGAACTATGTAGTTATTTGCGAATGGTTTCACGATCTGAAACTAGCTCAGTTGGCACTAAACCCGTGATTCTACGGAAGACGCGGTAAAAATATGAAGGATCGTTATAGCCGATAAATTCGGCTATTTCGGTTACGGTCAGTGCGGAATGACGCAGCATGTAGACAGCTGTTTTGATCCTCGTGACGTGCACGAATTCACTGATCGTTTGACCTGTGACTTGGCGAAAAAGGGATGCCGCGTAATTCGGAGACCGGCTAATGCAGGCGCCTAACTCGTCCTTGGTCACATGCTCGCGGTAATGATTCTGGATATACCCCTTCATTTGCTCCACGAGAAGTGCGGTTGCCGAGGTAGTGGCCGCTTGATCCCACTCCCGTTGGAGATACACAAACAGCTCTTGCAGATGCGCTTCGCATAGCGCCATGTAATAGGGCTGTTTGTCTTGCCATCCGCGATAGATCAGTCGCAGCCTGTCTGCGATAATGTCAAATTTGCCCGTTTGACGAGAAGTATGGGACGGTTGTTGGAGCAGCGGAAAGATGTCAGCAGCTGCTTGTGCATCTATATGGAGCACAAATTTTTCATGAATTTTTGTAGGCACACTTCGACCATAATATGGGGTAGCTCTCGGAATGAGCAGCCATTGACCCTTCTCAAGCACTTGTTTTTTCTCGTTGATCCAATACACACAGCGGCCATAGATCACGAAAATCAGTGTCCAAACCGGACGGTTATTGGGCTGTTCCTCGTTCCAAGTGCTGCTTTTATCATAGTGAAACCCTGTTAGCTGCATAGGATCCCCGTCTCCTTTTTCGTACTATATTACATATATCATACTATAGTTCATAGAAACTCACATCAATAAGGCATATAATGAAGCCAACTAATCTCTTACATTCGAAAGGAAGTCCTTCACGATGCGTAAAACGAAAATCATTTGTACGATGGGTCCCGCGTGTGACTCCGTCCCTACCCTGAAAGAATTAATTCGCTCTGGCATGAGCGTTGCCAGATTAAATATGGCTCACGGCGATCTGGACGAGCACCGCGGTCGTATTCAGCGCGTGCGCCAAGCTGCGCAAGAAATGGGTGTTATTATCCCGATTCTGATGGATATTAAAGGCCCAGAAATCCGCATCGGTCAATTGAAAGATGCTTCTTATGACTTGCAAACGGGCGATCGCATCGTATTGACAACGGAACAAATTATCGGAGACTCCAGCCGCGTATCCGTGAACTATCCAGGCTTGCCGCAAGATGTTAAACCGGGCAATCTCGTGTTGATCGACGACGGCTCCATCGAGCTGCGCGTTGAAATGATCGATGATACAGAGGTTACTTGTACGGTACTGAACCCTGCTCAGTTGAAACAGCGCAAAGGTGTTAACTTGCCGGGTGTACGCACTTCCCTGCCGGGTGTAACAGAGCGCGATGTCATGCACATCAAATTCGGTGTTGAGGAGAATATTTCGATCGTCGCAATGTCCTTCGTTCGAAACGGAAACGACGTTCGTGAGGTTCGTGCGCTTCTGGAGCAGCACGGCGCTGGCTTAACGCCGATTATCTCCAAAATTGAGAACGAAGAAGGCATGACGAACTTCGCCTCCATCTTGGAAGCGTCCGACGGCATCATGGTTGCCCGTGGCGATCTGGGTGTTGAAATTCCGACGGAAGAAGTTCCGATTGCACAAAAAGATATGATTCGCGCTTGTAACCTCGCTGGTAAGCCTGTTATTACAGCTACGCAAATGCTGGATTCCATGCAGCGCAATCCACGTCCGACTCGCGCAGAAGTGAGTGATGTGGCCAATGCCGTGCTTGACGGCAGTGATGTTGTGATGCTCTCTGGTGAAACAGCCGCAGGCAAGTATCCGATCGAGTCCGTGACGATGATGGCGACCATCGCTGAGCGCGTTGAGCAAACGATGGTGCGCAGCTCCTTGGTTGATGCACAGCTTCAGTCCAACAACGAAATCACTGAGGTGTTGTGCCAAGCGGTAGTATCTTCCGCGAACAAGCTGCATGCAGCGGCGATTCTAACACCGACCGAGACTGGATTTACAGCGCGGATGATCGCGAAATATCGCCCAGAAGCACCGATTATCGCGGTGACGAACAGTCAGCATGCGATCAGCCAATTGAGCATGGTACAGGGCGTTATCCCTGTTCTGGGCGAGTTCTGCGAATCCACAGATGCAATGATCCGCTCTGCGATCAACCAAGCGGAGACGCTTGGTTATGTAAAAAAAGGCGACCTCACCGTCGTCTCCGCCGGTATTCCGGTTGGGAAGTCCGGTACGACCAACCTGTTGAAGGTTGAGCGGGTTTAGGGTAGCTCGCCTGTACAGTTCTCTTCTGCTGCGCAGCAATCAAAGCCTGTCCTACGGGAGCATGTCGCAATCCACGCCCACTCGGCGTCGACTGAAGGATTAGATGGAAAACCTCCATCTAATTCCGTTCATTTCCGCCCGCGGGGCGAAATAACTGGAAAAGCTCCAGTTATTCTCGAGGAATCGCGAGGAAGTCGGCGGAATACGGAAGAATAGATGGACATTTTCCATTTATCGGTGAATTTCGGCCGAATTCCGGCAAATTAGATGTACTTTTTACAGTTAAATTGCCTGCATAGCGCAAACTTGATAGCCCCCTTCCACCTTTGTCCTGTGGAGTGGGGGCTTTTTGATTTATAGAAGGCGGGTGCGATGGCCTTGGATTGACCTGCGTGTTGAACGCCTAAATTAGTTGGAAAATAGGGTACACTAGCGCTAGAGTATCACTTTACTATCAAGTAACGGAGGCCGCACGTGATTATTCGACTTGGATTTGTATCCACCGCAATGGCGATTTTCAACAACACACCTAGCTCGACGTTCACGTACAAGCTTTTCTCGGAGCGGCCGCGCGAGGAGGCCATGCAGCGGGCCATTGAAATTGGCCGCAAAAACCTTCAAGCCACACAGCGCATACTCTACTATAATGCCGCTCACGGCATTCGGTTGTTTCGGCTGTCATCCGCACTGATTCCGCTAGCTACCCATCCGGATGTGAGGATTGATGTTGCCGCGGAGTACGCGGATGAGCTTCGCAAGCTCGGTGACTTCGCAAAGGAGCATGATATTCGGCTCAGCATGCATCCGAACCAATTCACGCTGCTTAACGGAAGCGATAAGGTTGTCGATGCCGCCATCGACGATTTGAATTATCATGCGGCCATTCTAGATGGCATGGGGTTGGACGAGACCGCCATCATTAACATCCACGTTGGCGGAGTGTACGGCGACAAGGAGGCTGCGACGCAGAAGCTACTCGACAACGCACCGAAGGTGCCCGAGCATGCGATGCGGCGGCTTACGTTCGAGAACGATGATAAAACGTACACGTTGGAGGAAACGCTCACCGTGAGTCAGAAGCTGCAGCGGCCGTGCATGCTGGATTTGCACCACGACTGGTGCAATCCCTCCGCCGTTTCACCCATCGAGCTAATTCCCCAGATCGCGCAGACATGGGGCGACCTGCCGATGAAAATCCATGTCTCCTCGCCAAAAAGCGAGAAGGAATTTCGCTCGCACTCGGACTACATCGAGCCGGAGATGCTGACGGCTTTTCTAAAAAGCTGCA
Organism: Paenibacillus sp. J22P51; assembly: GCF_059692215.1. NCBI lineage: Bacteria > Bacillati > Bacillota > Bacilli > Caryophanales > Paenibacillaceae > Paenibacillus > Paenibacillus sp. J22P51. Next base: position 122,725 of record NZ_JCAUAZ010000009.1, read on the forward strand.
AAGAGATCGACCTCCCGCGCATCGACGTCATGATTGAAGCGAAGGTGAAGGATTTGGCGCTGTTCCGCTTAGCCGAGCAGCTTGGCAAAATCCGCGGCGTTAAGCGACTGGAAGGCGGGGTTTTGAGTTGGTGAGGCTGACTTACCGTGACCAAGAAACAAAAAAAGAACCGATTCTGATAAGATCTCAGACACGGTTCTTTTTCGTCGTATCAAGGGCTGCATTGGCCATGTGTATATTTTTCACATGACGCAAGGCGTTAATTTCACCGCCAATAATGATAATGAGCGCAGAGATGTAGAACCAGGTCATCAACACGATGACCCCGCCGATACTGCCATACGTCGCGCTATAGTTCGTAAAGCTGTTGACATAGAAGGAGAACCCCAGCGACGTACCTTGCCAACCGATGGCCGCGAATAAGGCGCCTGGCAGTACACTTTTGCATGTTAAGCAGGTATTCGGCGCGATGTAGTAGATACCTATGAAAACGACGAAAATGATGACAAAGTTAATAATCCACCGCAGATGGTTCCACAGCTCAATATGTGCTGCCGCGATATGAACATGCTCCGCTGTCCAATCGCCAATCCTATGGCCAAATACGCTGAGCAGCAGCGCCGATACGATCACAACTAGCATCCCTAACGTAAGCATAACAGCTAGGAAGCGAGAATGGATGAAGCTTTTACGCGCCGGCAGTCCGTACGCTTTATTAACTGAACGCACGATCGCATTCATCGCCGCGCTAGCACTTACTAAGGCCAAAATTAATCCGAATGAGAGGGTTCCGCCTCTTTTGACATTGAGCAAATTACTAAGCGTTTCCTCTAACCAGCCCGCTACAGCACCTGGAATATACTCACGGATTAAACCAATTACATCATCAGATGAGAACGGTAAGTACCCTAGTAAACTTATCACAAACAGCAGCAGCGGAAATATGGAGAGCAGAAAGTAGTACGCGCACTCAGCTGCAAGACCCGTGGCATCGTGTTCGTTAAACTGTTTCCACAGTAATTTAGCGTAAGATTTAACCATACGTCTATTTTTCCTTTCATACGGCTTTATTTGTGATATAATCGATGGTTCAGTCTTTCAAAGGCATGCAAGAAACATTGTTATGAAACAGGTGGTCACATGAATTCAATTCCTATGTATACAACGCCATTAGGCTTTAAACCAACCGCAGAGCGTCCCGTGCCCCATGCGAAAATGGCGCTTCTTACGAATAGCACGGAGCTCGTGCCCGAAACGGATCCGGATGCTTATTTTTTTCGCGATTTGGAGCAGCACGGCATCCTACTAAATGAAGCTCAAATCAAGGCTGTGCGCCATTTCAAAGGCCCTCTTCTCACACTTGCTGGCGCAGGTTCGGGTAAAACGACCGTACTTGTGTGCCGAGTCGCTTACTTGCTACGTGTCCATCAGGTACAAGCTGCGAATCTGCTTCTTATAACGTTTTCGAAAAAAGCCGCTGAAGAAATGCGTGAACGTCTCACGACGATGCCTGGTCTTCATTCTAGTATGGCTAACGTGATGCAGGTACGAACGTTCCATGCTTTTTGCCTGCGATTACTGCGTATGAACGGGCTTCAGCAGGAGATTATGAGTGATGGGCGCTTTCAGCAAATCGTTTTCAAGCGAATCATGCTTAGTATGGGCTTACAGGATACGTATCAGCCTGAAGTGCTCATTTCACTGCTTTCCTCCTACAAAATGCAGCTCATGGAGATCGAGGATCTCCCCGAAGGTACGGAAGAGGAGCAGGAAGTTAAGAAGATTTTCTTGCAGTATGAACAGTGGAAAATGGAGCAAATGAAGATCGATTTCGATGATATTTTGATCAAAGCGTACCAGCTATTGCTCCATAATCCCGATATATTGCGCTCTATGCAGCGGAAATTCACATACATCAGCGTCGATGAATTTCAGGATACGAATACGGTTCAGTATGAAATTATTAAAATGATTGCGGCCGCCCACCAGAATTTAATGGTTGTAGGTGACGATGATCAAACAATTTATTCGTTCAACGGGGCGAAAAATGAATTTATTTTGCAATTCCATGAGCAATACCCTACCGCAACAACTGTTACGCTGGATATCAACTATCGCTCAACGTCGAGTATTGTTGGTTTGGGCAATGCGATTATCAAGCACAACGTGCAGCGGAAAGCCAAAACGCTTCTTGCAACAAAGGAAAGCACGCTAAAGCCGCATTATGTTAAACCTGCGAACAGCGACGATGAGGCGGATTGGCTAATCAACGACCTTCGGCTTAAAGTCGCAGAGGGCGGCAGCCAGTATGGGGATTTTGCGATTTTGTATCGGACTGCGAGCAACAGTCGGGCCATTATTGAGCAGCTCATCCTGCATAACCTCCCTTTTGTGGATTATGGCACCAATGATTCCTTCTACGAACAGTGGATGGTCAAGCCAATTATTGACCATTTGCGAATTGCGCATGAGCGGCGGAATTTCGAAGCCATCGAAGGTGTCCTCCCCTCATTATATATTGGACGAGACCAAGGCATGCGTATTATTCAAGATCAGGAAGCGATTCAGGCGAAAAAATGGCCCTTAATCCACCTGCTTGGGCTTCCGCAGTTGAAGGATTTTCAGAAAGACAAGCTGAAAGCCCGCATTCGTTTGATCAAATCTCTCGTGGAGATGACGCCGTTGGCGGCGATTCAAGCGATTCGCAAGGATTTCTACGATGCGTTCCTCGAAACGAACAAGCGCAGCAAGCTCACACAGCATCGCGAGATGCTGAAAGAAACGCTGGACGAGCTGGAGTCCTCTGCCAAGCGATTCAATACGGTGGAGCAATTTCTTTATTTTATCCATGAAGTGGCGGAAAAACGCACGGAAATGAGGGTGCAGAGCAAAGAACAATTTGCGGACAAAATTTCGCTCATGACCATTCATAAATCAAAGGGACTCGAGTTCCCGATCGTGTACCTGCTCTGTGCGATTGAAGGCAATATGCCGCATAGCTCGGCACTGGATGCAAGCCATTTGGACGATGTCAAAATGGCCGGCGTTGCGGGGCGCGACAAGGGAACCGCCGCGCTCGAGGAAGAACGGCGACTGGCTTATGTCGCCGTGACAAGGGCGAAAGGCGAGCTGCTGATCAGCTCGCCGGCGTTCTATCGCGGGAAGAAGGCGGAGCCTTCCCGGTTCCTGCTGTCCGCGTTCCCTGGCGCGGACGCAGGGGTTGTGACCAGCCGCAGCAAGCCGGCTGGCGGGTTTGGTGCGGCCGCTGGCGGAGCGGCGGCCGGGCGGTCAGTCGCTGGCGGAGCTGCGACTGGAGGGCGGTCAGCCACCAGCGGAGCCGTGGCTGGCGGTAGTGCTGCGACCGCGACCGAGCGGGTCGCGGCGTGGTTGTGCGGCGCGACCGGCTGCAAAGCCTGGTCGCGGATCTCTTCGCCGCAGGAGGCACGACTCGCGGCGAAGGCGTGCCCGCTCTGCGGCGCGGGCATGGTCAAGGGCAGCCGCGAGATCGCGCTGGCGCGACGGTAACAGGCGGCGCGATCTCGCGCGCCGTTCACATTGCCCCAACCATGCATGTTGTACTCCGTACAACATTTATCATCCAAATCCACCTTGTTCGGCTCGGATGTTGTAAAAATACAACATTTTAGAGGATTTTATGTCCTTTTCGGCCAAATCGAGTATTTATGTTGTATGAAATACAACATCCCCTTCTAAATGAAGCTTCAATCGATATAATGTTGTACATTCTACAACATCCGCTCTCTTCAACGCCAAAGAGCAGCCATCCCACATGGGATCGCTGCTCTTTTTCTTTTCTCCCAACTACCTCTTACACTAACTCCCTCAATGCACTTAACGCCGCATCATAATCCGGATGATCCTTCATTTCAGTCAAATACTCCACATAACGAACCGTGTCATTCGCATCCACGATGAAAATCGCACGCTGATCCAATTGAATCTCTTTGATAAGCACGCCGTAAGCTTGGCCGAATGAGCGATTTTTGTAGTCAGACAGGGTGACGACTTTATCAATACCCGCAGCGCCGCAGAAACGGCTTTGAGCAAACGGTAGATCCACGGAGATCGTCAAGATGACTACTTCGTCACCAAGTTTGTCGGCTTCCACATTGAAGCGGCGCGTCTGAGCGTCACATGTTCCTGTATCCACGGAAGGCACAACGGATATTAGCTTTATTTTGCCTGCATAATCCGCTAAGCTTACTTCGGTCATCAGATCCTTATTTACTCTAAAATCTGGCGCTTGATCCCCTACTTTAATTTCTGGCCCAAGCAAAGTGATCGGGTTTCCTCCAAGTGTAGCTACCCCCGTGCGCTCGTGTACGTGTGTTAGTGCTTGTGTCATATCAAAATCCTCCTAAGATATATTTGAATGGTTAAACCCCTGCAATAACAGCCTTCAATTTCTCTTTACTCTGCACCCCAACAAGCTGATCCACCACTTGCCCATCTTTGAAAATAAGTAAAGTCGGAATGCTCATCACGTTGTACTTAGCAGCGGACTCTGGGTTATCGTCTACATTGATTTTAACAATTTTGGCGGTGTCACCGACTTCGACAGATAGTTCATCTAGGATCGGAGCGATCATTTTGCATGGGCCGCACCATGGCGCCCAGAAATCGACAAGGACGGTACCGGTCCCAGTTTCTTTTTGAAAGGTAGCATCGGAAATGTGATTAACGGACATAGCTCATTCCTCCTTGAATTGTTTGTTCTTCTTGCTCTTGTGAAGCATGTTCAGAGATAAATCGTTCGGCATCGAGTGCTGCCATACAACCACTACCTGCTGACGTAATCGCTTGACGGTAGATACGATCCTGCACATCGCCACAGGCGAACACACCTGGTATCGACGTTTGTGATGTGCCCGGGATCACCTGCAAATAACCGAGCTCATCGGTTGGCAGCTGCCCGCCCAAGAAGCCTGTGTTCGGGGTATGCCCGATCGCGAGGAAAATCCCATCCGCCTCCAGTAGCTCCTCTTCGCCTGTAACGTTGTTGTGGACTTTCAGTCCTGTCACACCCAGCGGTCCCGCCACCACTTCAAGCGGTGTACGATTCAAGCTCCATGCCACTTTGTTATTGCCGCGAGCATGATCCTGCATGATTTTTGAAGCTTTGAGATCATCTCTGCGATGCACAACTCGCACTTCAGACGCGAATCTCGTCAGGAATTGCGCTTCTTCCATTGCAGTGTCGCCGCCGCCAATGACAATAATTTTTTTGTTCCGGAAGAAAAATCCGTCGCAAGTTGCACAGGTACTGACTCCTTTGCCGATATTGTCGGCTTCACCAGGAATCCCTAATTTCTTAGCTGTTGCACCTGTCGAAATAATTACCGAGTCTGCGGTCAATTGTCCGCCATCCTCGAGAAATAAAGTAAATGGACGTTTGGAGAAATCCACCTCCGTTACGCGTCCTGACTGAATCGCAGCCCCGAAGCGCAGTGCCTGTTTCCGCATGTTGTCCATTAACTCTGGTCCTGTGATTCCATCCGGGAAACCTGGGAAGTTATCTACCTCTGTTGTCGTGGTCAGTTGACCACCTGGCTGTATCCCTTCAATAACAAGCGGCGACATGTTGGCTCTCGCTAAGTAGATAGCTGCCGTTAGTCCCGCGGGTCCTGTTCCGATAATAATCGCTTGGTGATGCATAGGAATCCCTCCTTTTTTACTACCGTTATGCATAATATCATTTTTATATTTTACACAATTTAATTTACAGCAAACTTTATGAGTAGATCATATCAATCTTACTTTATTTTGTCAACAATTAAATTGCACGCAATCTATTTTGATGTACCAAACATGTATTAATCTCATCTTCAGCTTACGCTCATACTCCCTTCAGCTTGGACAGGCATAATGGGTTACAGAACGAGAACGACACAAACAGCCACATCACGAGAGGAAGAATATAAATGAATTCAAAAAATAATCGCAAATGGGTATGGACATCATCCGTGCTTTTGGTAAGCTTGATCGCTTATGCCTCCATATTTCCACCTGTTTCTAAAAATGTCGATACGAAAGCCGTTGCCAAAGTCAACGGAGTTGAAATAAGCTCGGCCAAGCTTTATGACGCTTTGGTAGCCAGCGGCGGCGCGCAAACATTAGACTCTATGATCACGGAAGAGCTTGTCAGCCAAGAAGCCAAAAAAGCCGGAATCCAAGTAACAGATACGGATATTACGAATGAGATTCAAACGATTAAAGCCACATATGGCTCCGAGGACGAGTTTAACCAAGCGCTTAGCAGCTACGGAATGACACTGGATGATTTGAAGAAAAACATGCAATCCCAAGTGATGCTCAAAAAGATTTTGGAACCACAAGTTACCATCACTGACGATGAAATCAAGAAGTATTATGATGAGAATTTAGAATCGTTAAAAACACCTGCGCAGGTTAAGGCTTCTCATATCTCTGTAGCAACGGAAGCTGAGGCTAATGCTATTCTAGCGAAGCTGAAAAGTGGCGGGGATTTCGCAGCTCTTGCGAAGGAGAGCTCAACGGATACAGCGACTAAGGACAAAGGCGGAGAGCTTGGCTATATTTCAGCAGGACAAGTGGATCCAGCTATGGAAGCCGCGGCGTTCGCTTTGGAAACAGGCAGCTTAAGCTCAGCAGTACAAACGGCTACAGGTTACGATGTTATTAAAGTAACGGATCGTAAAGCTGCTTCAACACCAACACTTGCGGACAAATCCGCTACGATTAAACAAACCTTAGTTGATCAAAAGATCACAACGCTTTCCCAAACTTGGTTGGAACAGAAAAAATCAGAAGCGAAGATCGAAAATAATCTTGCTAGCTTTGCCAAGACAACCTAAGCCAGACATCAACAAAAACCCCCTTAGCTGTCATTACAGCCAAGGGGGTTTTCCTCATGCTATGGTGTGCGAAGCTTCATCTCGTCCAGACTCTTGAATTGATACCCCTGCGCACGGGCAGCATCAATGATTCTGCCAAGCGCTTCCGTATTATCACTGGATACGGAATGCAGCAGGATAACGGCGCCTGGATGCAGCTGGGCCATCACGTTTTTGAAGGCATATTCCCAGCCCTTTTGCTGCTTAGGCTCCCAATCGCGATACGCAACGGACCAGAATACATTCGTGTAGTTAAGCCCTTGGCTGACAGTTAGCGAACGGTTATTGAAAATGCCCCGCGGCACTCGTAGATAGTGCATCTCCTTTTGACCGGTAACCGCGGCGACCTCATCTTTCACTTGGTTAAGCTCTTTCTGAATTCGTTCCGCTGGAATTTGACTCATATCCGGATGGCTCCATGAGTGGTTACCGATCAGATGCCCCTCCGCCGTCATGCGCTTCAACAGCTCAGGCTCCGTTCGAATATAATGGCCTGTCACAAAGAAAATAGCCGGGACTTGCTTCTCTTTTAGCACATCCAGAATTCGACCTGTGTAGCCTTGTTCATACCCGTTATCGAAGGTTAAGTACAATTCCTTTTGCGACTGATCGCCTGTAAATACAGCCCCATGCTGCTTTAATAGCCCCTTAAAGCCCTCTTGATCGATTGACGGCGGCTGACCGTTAACGCTCTTTTTGAATCCAAAATGATACGTCCCATCCGCAGACACCATAGTCACTTGCCCCACCAATAGTGCCAGAGAAAGCATTAGAATTCGCATGATTTTCACGTGGATATCATTCACTCCTTGCCTGGTATGATGAGTTGTTGTGAGTTACAGCCAACTTGGACTGTTACTAATATGCCACACCACGGCAGAAGATTATGTGCAAACCGCATGGGTTCAACCCACATTAAATTTTTTCTCATCCGATTTCTGTGATATCCCCCCATTCCACTTGGCTTTAATCTGAATACAATAGAGTACATGATCTGTAGGGGTGGAGATTTCGATTCGTAGACGTGATACTAAACCAATCAAGGAAGATTTACTGCATATCCTGAAGCTATCGTCCGAGGAAGACATTTATACAGCACAATATAATGGATTTTCACTAGCCGACATCGCGAGAGCTAACCAGGTTGATGTACAGAAGGTCATTGAACTCCAACTAGCGGAGCTAACGGAGCAGCTTCAGGCTCGCCTATTCAATGGCAGCATCACTCCCGAGCAATATTTGGCTCAGCGCGCTGAATTGCCAGAAATCATAAGTAAAAGTGTATATGCAATGTGAGCGCGGCACCCCTATTGGGGTGTTTTTTGTGTGTGGAGTCTTGTTGCCGCCCTGTTTTTGTGTCAGTATGAGAAAAACTCATCTCGACTTTGTGGAGACCCCTACCGTTTACGTTATTTCGAAAGGACTGCATGCCTTGTGAATTTTCATCAAATGATCCAGCTTATCCCGCTAATTGACCATATTCAGACACGCCGGCCATGAACCTATTATTTGCTCGCAAGCTTATGCTTGTCATCCCGATCAAGGTGATTACACCATTCAAGTACCGGAAAACCAAAGTCGTCGATTACGTCATCATTACATATACCATGCTGCCTGAGGATCATTCTTGGACCGTGCAGGGGCATCTCACAACCTTAAGCGAAATCAAAATTCATTATATGCTCGATGAAATTATCCGACGAACGCAGGAGCTTGATCCTTTGACTGCCTGGGAAGACACGACACATATCATGCGAATGAGAATGATGCTGGAGCGTATTCTGTTTATCTATCTGCACGAATCCGATTTGACTCAGGAGAAAAAGTCAGCCACGGAATCGATCGAAGGCACGGGCAAGTTGCACTTTGTGCAACATTATTGCTACATAAGGGCATATTGAGGTCTCTATGTTGCATTTCGTGCAACATTATCTGGTGTTTGGGGCGATTTCGTTTAATTCTTCTTAAAATGTTGTATCAAATACAACATGAAGTGCGATCAGCCCCGAAATACCTTGTTATGTTGTATGAAATACAACATAACAGAGGCCAGCTACTCTTCACCAACTCTTACTCTTACTCTTACTCTTATTCTTACTGCTACTTCTACCGTTGATCCTTGCCGTCACATGTAGCTCCAATTGTTTCAAACTAGTTATTCCTGAAGAACTTATCGCGCGGAAACCTCCGCTAATGCTAGATTTTTAGGCTTGTCCAGGGGCGGTAGGTGCCTTGACGCACAACCTATGTCTATCAAACAAGGCATGCGGTGCCTTCCTTAGTCTTTAGCTGTATAACCTACAGTTAATTTATGCAGATCTGATGATTTTGCAGGAATAGCTGGAAAAAATGCAGTTAATTTCTTGGAATTTTGAAGAATCGAGCTAAAACTTGAAAATTAGCTGTAGGAAATACATTTAATCCGTCGTTTAAGTGAAACAGGGTTTAATTAGATGCAGTAAATCCAGTTACATGTTAAGTCTGTGCAGCTTACTGGGGTTGGGAGCAACGCCAAAAAAGGATGCCCAACCGTCACCACGGTTGGCATCCTTTTCGCTTTACCACGCTAGATCATGCCTCGCAGGCGATCCGCTATTACACGCATCATACTGCGCAGCACATCGATGTTCTGGAAGCAGAAGCTCAGCATAAGATCACGATGCAGCTGGAGCAAAACGGTCGGTTCCTTCGCGGTGCAATCCGCTGAGCGAGGGCCGCTGTCGATGATCGCCATTTCGCCGAAAAAGGCTCCTTCTCCCAACAGCGCGAACTCTTCGCTGCCACGATGGACGCGGATGCTACCCTCGACGATCCCATACATGGTATCTCCGAAGTCACCCGCGCGACAGATCGCCTCGCCGGTCTCGTAAGCAACTTCCTCAACCATTTGAGCCAGCCAAATGAAGTCATTCGGTCCCAGATGGGCGAAGAGGTCGATCTTCTGCAGCACGAGAATCCGACGTAAAATGATTTCGTCCCTCGTCAGTTCCGTAGTACCCCGAGATTCCTGTAACGCCGCTGCGGCAGCCTCTACCAGTGCAAGTTCAACCTCCGACTGTGCCGCTTCAAGCTTTTTATCTCCTGCTTGCTCTCGCTCTTGTCCTACCGCTTGCTCCACCACGGAAGCCTGACCTTTCCCCTGATCACGCTCCAGTTCGGAACGCAGTCTGCGCGAAAGCAGCTTCATCATTTCAACAGCAATGCTCGTCTGATCGAACATCATATCGTAGAACACGGACGAATCCAGGCGCCACAGCACCATATTTACTTCCGCTTTAATCGTTGCTGTCCGGGCGCTGTTCGTCAGAATCGCCATCTCACCGAAGCAATCACCGAGATTTAGCTCACCTAGAAGCTGATTTTTGCGATACACACCAGCTCGACCTTCATCTACCAGCATAAGGGAATCTCCTGGATCTCCCTCTTGAATGATGGTATTTCCTTGTTCGACGGCCATTTTATGCAGTCTCTTGGCAATAACAGATAGATCTCTACTCGTGAGTCCCTGGAATAACGAAACACGACGAAGCAGCTGCACCCGATGCATCAAATCTGCGAGCTCGACGTTCACAGACACTTCTGACGACTTCCGAAGTGTATGGTACTGAATCGTTTGTGTCAGCCATTCGTCCCCTTGCTCAGCTAACCAGTTCAAATGCAGAGTAAGTTCTGCCTTGCTTGCTGATACCCTGGCAAGCTTCCGCGAGCCTGCCATGAATTTAGCCATTTCCGTACGCAAAGCCCCTTGAAGCGTCTGATCGATGACCTCCTCAGCATTAGCCTGCTGACGTGAGTCACCTTCTGACCAGTCTAGATACACCGCCTGCATCGTTTGTCCATCATGTATGAGCGCCAGCAATAAAAACACACGCCGAGTAATCGCTGTACGAATCTCGCCAATCATATTCGCAATTTCCGCATAGTCATCTACGCCATTGACGCTTGCACCATGCTCAGCGAACTGTGCATAGAGCTGCAACTCTTGGAAAATATACGACTCCACTCGTCGACTATCGGGCTGAGGCAAGTACTTACTCATGCGTTGCAACGACTCTAGCATACGGTCACGCAAGGCATAGGGGGCTTGCTCATAGCAAGTAAACAACATATCCATCGCCCGCGGTGTGGCCATGCGTTCAAACACAGCAGGTACATACAAGCTGATTCCCCGATGCTCCAAGTAGGGCGCCAGCTTTGGCAACACATCATCCTCGTCATAGGCTGCGAGCGCGTCGATGGCGTAGCGCCGGGTATTGCTATCTTTTAGCATATCAATTATCGGTACAATTAACGGTGGCACGTGAAGGATCGCCGCTGACTCCAATGCACGAATTCGAACTTGCGGGCTATTATCCTGCAAAAGCGAAATGAGCGGCTTGTAGAAATTTTTCACACGGATCTGTCCGAATAACGCAGCCATGGCGATCCGTTCCTCTTCGTGTCCGCTCTCCATCATCTCTTTGAGCTTCCCTACCGCGCGGAACATGCCTTCAATGCTGTAATATTTGACTAACCCAGCGATTGCTGCTGCTTGAACCTCAACGGCTTTATCTTCCAAGTGCACCGTAATCTCATCTACATACTCTTCTTTCGCATAGGCCGAGAGGGCAATGATCGCTCTCGCTCTAACTTGTACATGTTCGGATGCTGTCAGGGTCTGCAAGATGGGTTCGAATCCCTCTGGCACCTTCATCTCCACATACGCCAAGGCTTCTAAGCGAATTTCGGGTATGGGATGACGCAGCAAACCGTCCAAATGCGGTGTTAGGTCAAATGAACTTGTCGCCTTCAATAGACCGAAAGCATACAGCGCTTGCTGCTTGTCCGAGCCGTTCAGCGCATCGATCAGGATTTGCCGAGTAACGGAATCCATGAGGTTAAGCTCGACCTTTTGCAGGTCGTCGCCGCCTGTTTTGAGATTCGATAAGAGTGTTGTTAAGTACGCTTTCTTTACCTTGATGCCCGCAAAAATCCCCACAACGAGCAAACCGAGTACAATATAACTCAGTTTCTCTGGGGCTACGAATCGTGTAACGAGGAGAAGGCAGATGGCCGCAAGTCCTTTGGCACCATTACGGACAATCCCGTCCAAAAAGCCCTTCGCTTTATTCCGCCATTCCGGAGGAACAGGGAACATCACCAATTGGCTCACCGAAGAGTAAATCGTGTCGCCAACGACCTTATCGCTTCCTTTGACAACAACCGCCATAGCAAGGATCGGCAGCACTAGAATCCCAAGACTCCCTGCAAAGAGGGCTATCGGGAAAATCAACAGCGCTGTCATCACGCCGAATCGCGTAATCACACGCCCTGAAACGAACAATTGCACAGAGAGGGCAATCAACCCAGAAAAGCCGTAGAAGCTTCCCATGAAGCCGGCTAATGCCTCATTTTGCAAGGTGCCGCGCAGAATAACCTTGAACTGATAATCGATTAAGGTTAGCGAAACAACGAGTGCAGCCGCCAATATCGCGACATATTTGAGATGCGGTACGCTCGCGAAGAGGCCTTTTTTTTGCTGGACAGATGACGGCTTTGATGCTGCTTTGCGCACCAGATCTGGCTTCGAATCACCGCTGTCTTTGGTCATACCCAAGATGACAATCACGGCGACAAGGCCGAGTAACTGCAGACCGGCATACACATAGATTAAATTCGCCGTTCCTACGAGCGGAACCAGGACTTTTAGACCGAAGCCGCTTAATATCCCGCCCATAATGCCCCCGCTGCCAACGAGTCCAATCATCTGCTTCGCTTTCCGCTGGTCCATTACCGATGTAGCAAACTGCCAGAAACAGACGATCATCAGAAAATTGAACACATCATAGCCGATATAAATGACGGGAAATACCCACCGCAGCTCCAGCCCTACACCGAATCTTGAGATCAGCACGAAGGTTGAAATCAATGGAATCATCAGCTTTAAAAGAGTTTCAAGGCGTACCTTGGGGGAGAAACGTTGGAACACGACGCCTGCCGTAATCATCACGAGTGCCTGCGGCAAGTACATCAAGGACAAATAGGAATTGTCGAATCGACTTAGGAAGAGGGTATCTGCCGCCGTTCGCCCGATTGTTGAAGCAGATACCACAAAGAACAAGTAAGCAAATAACAGAAATACTTTCCTGTATTCCTTTTTATCCTCGGTGAATTTATCTAAAAAAGATTGGTACCTCTTACTAATACTGATGACCACACGACACCTCATTTTTCAAATCAAACCATTAGACTCTCCCCTAAAATTGTACCAGAAGTCCTAGGAAAAAATAACTACTTTTTCTGCAAAATACACGTTAGAAGCACAAAAAAAGACATCATCCGAAGATGTGTCTTACTCTAGTAGACATCTGTTATATTCTAAAATTGTCGCCTCGCCAGCTGCGAATCGCTTTCTTAATCGCATCCGGAGCCATCCGCTCCGCTGCCGCCTTTTTACATAGAGCAGGAAATTCCTCATCTGATGCAAAACGCAACGCCGTAATTTGACTCATCGTCAGCCTCTTATCCAATAGCTTCTGCGTCAGCACAAAGTGCCGAAGGTTCTCTTCTGCTCGAATCGCTCTGTCCTGTGCCTTAATCGGGTAAGAACGGATCAGCAAGAAGATCACAACCACAATCACAGCAAGGAGGACAAACATGATCGCAGGCAGTACCTGATCGTCGGCCTTTAAGGCGCTAACTAGCTGCATGATGGATAGCACCACTAAACCTAGCGCTAACAATGAGAAAATGTAATGAAACAACGGATGCATACGCCGATGATTGACATAATTTTGAACCTTCATCTACTTATTTCCCCACAATCTCAGTAATCTCACTCTCTAATAACAGATAACGGTGCACACTACGCATGATAGGCACTTTCGTCAAATTGTTCTTGTCCACATATTGCTTCATCTGATCTTTCGACAGACCTAAGATTTTACCCGCTTCCATTACCGTGAGTACAGCTTCGTTGCTAGTCGCGTTGAAGGTTGTCTTCACCTTTTGATTCCAGTCTTCAAATGATTGCATGTTTTCGCACCCTTCTCAATCCGATCCTTCTATTATAGCACGAAAACACCTGTTTCACCCAATTACCTTCATCTGCCACCTAGGACTCCTCTTCACTCATCAGCGCCAACAGTGCTTTCGGCAACGCGAATTGCTGATTGCTTATCATAATCTGATTCAAGGCATCCTCAGCAATATCCGCCTGTTCTTCCTTAATCAAGCCGATTTCCGCATGCAGCCGCTCCATCTGTGAATCGAGTGCAGCCGCGGAGGCTGCTGCTTGCTTCAACTCCTCTAAGAGACGGGCAGGTACAGCTTGGTTGCCTTCACTAAATTTATAAAATATCTTATGCTCCAAGCTCGCCCAACAGTCCATGGCAATCGTACGAATTTGAACTTCCATACAGACGCGCTCTTCGCGGTCCGACATATGTACAGGTACCTCAATGAGCAAATGTAAGCTTTGGTACCCATTCGGCTTCGGATTTTTGATATAGTCTTTTTCGCTCAAAATATTGAGATCATTCTGGTTTCTTAGCATCTTAGAGATGACATAGATATCGGAAACGAATGAGCACGTAATTCGCAGGCCGGCTATGTCCTTCACGCTGCCCTTAATGCCTTCGAAAGAGAGCTCTCCCCCTTTGCGCATCAGCTTTTGAAAAATACTTTCGGGTGATTTCAACCGAGACTTCGTGTGTTCAATCGGGTTATATTCATGCAGCATCTCGAATTCTTGGACGAGGATTTCGATCCTAGTCTCCATTTCATCCAGCGCAAACTTATAGGTCATCATGAAGCGAGTAATGTCGTGCTTAAACTTCTTCAAATCATTCATTGAAAGCTGATTGCTGATCATATTCATGCCGAATTCCATCCTTTGATCATGGTTAGTTGCCATTCTTTTCTAGTTTAAATCACAAAGATCGCCCGAAGCAAATTCAGCGAGTAGAAAAGACACCGCTAGGGTGTCTTAAGTGTCCGTTGTATGAATTAGTGCATTTTATACGTGTTAATCACGTCTTGTAAGTCTTGGGCAATGCTAGCTAGCATCTGAGAAGATGAAGTTACTTCCTGCGAGGAAGCTAGCAGTTCTTCAGTAGCTCCGGCCACATTTTGCGACAACTCGGATGTAAGCTTCGCTACGTGCTCCATGTTGGTGACCGTTGCTGCGACTTGCTGCGAGCTTGCTGCCATTTGCTGCGCAGCTGCAGCTGTTTCCTGAATTTTGGAGGCAACTTCTTCGGCAGAACGAACAATTGCTTGGAAGCTTTGTTCCGTCCGGTCGACGGATTGGAGTCCTTTGTGCACCTCAGCGAGCCCGGCATCCATAGCCTTGACTGCCTCTTGCGTATCCTGCTGAATGTTGGTCACCACGCCTCTGATCGCTCCAACCGACTCACCGGTTTGCGTAGCAAGCTTGCGAACCTCTTCCGCGACAACCACGAAGCCTTTGCCAGCTTCACCGGCACGGGCCGCTTCAATCGCCGCATTCAGGGCGAGCAGGTTCGTCTGGGTCGCGATCTCGCCGATCATTTGCGAGACTTTGCCGATGTTCTGCGAGTGCTCAGCCAGTTGGTGAATCGTTTGATTCGCCTGCGTAACCGCGCTGCTTAAAGCATTCATGCTCATCGTCACATGGTGAACGTCCGCTTGGCCGTTACGAGCTTGCTCCGATGCGTTGATCGACAGGTACGACACGTCCGACGTGGTCTCGGCAATGCGCTGCACGCCAACCGCAATCTCGTCCATCGCACGGGCACACTCCTGCGCGTTCATGCGCTGTGCTTCCGCTTCCGCGGCAATCGTTTGAATGTCCACAGCTACATGCTGGGAGGCTTCACTATTTTGCTCCGAGCTGGCAAATAACTGCTCCGAAGAGGAAGCTACCGCGCTGGAGGATTCCTGCATACGGCTCATGACCTCACGCATCTGACGCGTCATGCCATTCACAGCTGTAACAAGGACGCCGATCTCGTCTTGATTGCTGAAGCGAAGCTCGGAGACGGTTAGATCTCCTTCCGCCATGCGATCCAGCACCTTCGATGCCGCAATAACGGGTCTCGTAATGTTGCGAATCATGATCCAACTAATCGCAATGGACAACAGCACTGCGCCGATCAGCAAAATAATCGCACTGACAATACTGCTGCGATACAACGAGGCGTTCTCCTCCACGCTTTCATTCGCGCCTTGCACGTTGAGGGTAACCATCAAACGACTGATCGTTTGTACACTATTGTAGCTCTGGGTTAGCTCCTCATATAACCTGTCCAGCTCTTGTTTGTCTGGTACTTTGGTGTATTTGAGGTAATCGCTTTTTAGCGTGCCCCAACGTTCCAGAATCATGTTGAAATTTTTCGTATCTTCGCCTCCCGTGAGGGTACCTTTGTAACTTTCAAGCGTTTTGTCGCCTTTGATAATTGTAGCTTCAATGTCACGCGTTAACTCCAGCTTCGTTGCAGCGTCCTTCGGGCTATGAATACCTGAAAGGTCCTTCGCGAAATGCTCCGTCAAATAACTAAACTCTTGAATCAGCTGCGTTCCTGTCATCCAGTGCTGAGCAATGTCCGTAATATCCTGCTTCATATTCTTCATTCTTACCATATCGGTAAGACCCAAAATCGCCATAAACAGCAATACCACCGCAAAGGAACCGATTAGCTTTTGTCTCAAATTCATTTTCAATCTCGTATTTCTAAACCATCCAACTACATTCCCTGCCAATTTCATGTATATCCCCCGAAAAATTCATTTTATGAGAGCGACTTTCGATCCCAGTTTACCTTATCGGAAAAGTATGAGGAGAATTCAATAGAAAATATTAACCGCGTGTTAATTTTCTTAATACATTTCTCGTATGGACACATAGGTGTCATATCCGTGAGAGCGGATGGGAAAGTGGAGGGGGATTCTTGCGCAGAGTTCACGGCGGCGGAATATCGGCTTGGCCTTGGCCGCCAGTGTATGGGCGAGAGATGAGTGACTAACTTTGGTGGCGGGGCGGGATGTAAATGAGTAACGTTACCTTGTTGGGCGGGCATGGGTGCGACTAACTGTAAAAGCTACAGCTAATTTCTTGAAAACTAGCCAAATTGAGCGAATAACTGGACTTCCTACAGTCTTCCAACCTTCTATACCACCCCCTCCCGCCAAAGATGACCATAAAGCCCCTTCTTTTTTCCCAAGGTTGTACATAGAAATGGAAGGAGACACCCCCGAAAGGATGTGCTTTCCTACTATGGCGATGCAACACCTGCTGTCAAACCAAATGGAGCTCTTCCTGCAATATGGACTAGCCATATTTTGGACAATCACTTATATCCTCATCATTTTTCAAGGGTTCAAGGATCGTGCCTGCTGCATGCCGCTGCCAGCAATTTGCGCTAATATTACGTGGGAGTTTCTGTTCGCGTTCGTGATGCCTTTTCACCCGCTGCAGATGATCATTTCGCTTGTCTGGTTCTTGCTGGACTGTGTCATTCTGTTCCAAGCCGTCTACTTTGCAAACCGTCAATTTCCGCCACGCCTACTCCTGCCTGCGATTTTCTCCTTACTTGTCATTTCTCTGCTGCTCCATGTAGGGATGGTTGTTGAATTTCATGATCCAGAGGGGAAATACACCGCTTTTGGCATCAATCTGATGATGTCGATTCTGTTTATCCAGCTGCCATTCAAACAAGGCCTCAAAGGCCAGTCTATCTACATCGCCTACTACAAAATGATCGGTACCCTGTGCGCATCCGTGCTCTGCTACTCGTTGTATCCGGACTCTTTTCTACTTACGATCATGTGCGTGTTAGTGACAATTGCGGATATTGTTTATATTGTGATCGTTCATCGGGCGGTTTTGGCGGCTCGGCTGGCTTCTAGCTTAAATATCCATAGATAGGTATAGGTTTAAACTCAACCATTTTGAATAATAATAACTAATAACTTTAAATTACTTTAATCTCATTTAAATTAATTGAAAAACATAGCTGAAAGCATTAATATGGAGGTATGGGGTGATGTTAATGCCGATAACCTATGCGGAAAAAAACTTATTTAGTAGGAATGCACAAGAAATCGTAGTTGAGCTACTTGATCGAAGCTACGATAACAGTGTTTTATTATTTAAAGTTCTAGCACATTCTGTGCAGAATAATGCTACTCTTGTACAAGCATTAGATGAGTCAATATTCGAAAATACAGAAGTGTTTAAGGAGCAATTTTCAAACTTATTACAACATGCACTGACCCAAGCATATACTCAAAAAGAGGTAGTTGCAGAGTCAACGAAAGATTTTAGTATAAAGGAGCTCTCGAAATATTTTGGAGTCTCTGTCGTTTCCATACATAACTGGTTAGACCAAGGCCGCTTTGAGGGTATCGAACGTGCGGGTGACCACAAACACAATCGTATTCCTGGAGATACATTTTACATGACAGCTGCGGGTAAAAAACTCAAAGTCAATGATGTAGTTAAAATGTGGGAACAACAACAGCTAGAACATGAACAACAGAATCAACTAGATGACAATTTAAGCTATTATATACGCCAAATCGCGATGTATGAGCATAAATATCATGGCGAATATGATGCGACGCTCGGCGCTAAAAATGAACTCACTCCCGAAGAAGAAACAGACGCTCAAGTTTGGAAGCACTTGCTAAGGAGGCAAACACTTGAGTTTAGAAATACCAAAGAGTAACTTCATTTTTATCGAGAAAAACTTTTCTGATATTATTCAGGAAGTTCGAAATGGTGCACAAGGCCTCGCAAGCGATACTAGAACAATTCGTAAAACAATCGTTTTTCATGATTTCTCCAAAATGTACTGTATCGAATTTCTGGAGGAAACCAAAACAGAAATTGAGCTTTATTGGTATGATTGGTATACAGAAAATCAACAACTAATTATGAAATTCCATGCTCACTATCATGCCGATGGAACACCGGCGAATATTACTGTTCATGATCCATTCCACATTCAAAATGATACATATCGAGGGCCTAATACTCATTTTCGTGAACTCACTCATATCTTAGAATTTATTCGATTAAGACAACATACCCTCAAGAAATAAAAAAAGACACCCAACAGGTGTCTTTTTCTCTCTGCCTATGTCAAAATCGGCAGCTTCACATGGCTCGGATATGCCTCCGAGTGATAGATCTTCTGCGTCACCACGACCGGCTGCGGATCCTCATACGGATTCAAGCCGGTATTGGTGTTCGGGAACGCAATCATTTTACTGGACGAAGTCACAGTAAATCTCAAACGGTGTCCTCGCGGGAAGGTATGCGCGATATTTTGCATAAAAATCGCATACTTCTCCACCTGCCCTGGCGTCAGCAGCTCCGGCGCATCCAAGCCGTTGCGATACTTTGCACGTACGATGTAGTTGGACAGCTTGATGGAGTTCCCCTTCGAGTCCACATCGCTTAAGGTCACAACCCAATCCGTGTCAACGCCGCTGCTCGACGCGTACAGCTCACAAGACAGCTCGCCTGCCACGGTCACTGCCGCCTCCAACACCTCGCTCGTGTACACGAGGATGTCGTTCCGCAGCTCATGCTTCCGCATGTTCTCCGGCTCACGCTCGCCGCTGTCCGCGACCGGCTCTTCCGGGTCGTACACGAACGCGTCCGACTCGCTTTCCCCATGTTGCGTCTGTTCCCCAAGCGTCAACACGCCATCTCCAAGGCTGGAGTTGGCTCGTCCGCTGCTGCCCAAATACCACTTAGTCGCCTTCGCCTCGCTCGGCGTCCAATCATCGGAGGTCCGCCACTCGTTGGTGCCGACCACATAATAACTAGCCCGAGGCTCCTGCTCGATGCCATTGGCAATGCCCTTCAAGAACCGGTCAAACCAGCGCAATACGTTCACATCATAATTATACACAACGGCATCATTGCCGAAGCTGGTGTCCAGCAGATCTCGTGCGCGGTTCGGGCCGTGCTCCCAGGGGCCGAGCCAGATTTTGCGATTCGGCACATCGTGCTTGGTGAGCATCCGCCACGTCTCCGAAACCCCGGCGCTATCGCCGTCATACCAGCCCGAGATAACGAACATCGGCACCTTCACATGCTCTCCACGCTCACTATACGTACAATTGCGCCAGAAATCGTCGTAGTCGGGATGCTCGCTCCAGAGATCCCACGGACCCGAAGCTTTCCCAATCATCTGCTGCGGAATCTCGCGGATCGGCCTAGCGTCAACAGCCTTCTCAGGGCTGACGGTTTTGCCTGCGAAGATATCAAAATCCGTTCGCGTCCCCACCGACTGCGCCAACGTCCAGCACAGCAATGGCCACGAGCACACGGTCCCGCCCTTGCGCACCGTATCCACGAACGGCGAACCGACGTTCACTTCGTTCACTACCGCCTTCAAGTTGGGGTGCCCGCTCGTCGCTGCTGCAGTGACCACGTAGCCGAGGTAGGACGCACCCCACATGCCGACGTTGCCATCGGACCAGTCCTGCGCGACGATCCAATCGATCGTATCCGAGCTATCGTCACGCTCATAGAAGAACGGCACGAGCTCTCCTTCGGAATCGGCACGCCCACGAACATCCTGATTAACGACTGCGTAGCCTTTGTTCGCCCACCGTTTAAAAAACGTCTTCCGCATATTACGGTCATAGCACGTGCGGATCAGAATCGTCGGCAGCTTAGCGCCTGGCGCTACGCCCTCTGGCAAATACACATCCGTCGCCAAACGAACGCCATCCCGCATCGGGATCAGGTCTGTTCCGAGGTCATTTACCCCATACTGTGTAGCGGACAATAAAGGATCCGCATATTCCACCAGTGGTGTTAGACCTTCATATCCCTCCACGACCAGTACTTCCATGCCATAGCGGTTCGGGGCTACGAACGCCACGATGCCGCCATCCACCGTCACGATATCGAGGGCAGTATCCTTACGCAAGGCCCATACTTGCGAGGTCACCATTCTACCCTCTACCTCTGCGGAATACTGGATATGCTTCTGATACAGCTCACCGTTCCCCAACGTAACGGAATCACCCTGCCACTCTGCACCAGCATAATGCGTCTGATTCGCCATGATTTTGTGCAAAGGAAGAATAAAGCCTGCCTGCTCCGCCAGCACATTTTCCTGCATCTGCGTCCGCCGACGTGGATCCACTTTGGCATGGAGAATCGCGCTCTCCGAAAAACGAATCGTCCCCTCATATACGCCAGCTGCATACAGCTTATAACTGCTCGTCCATCGCTCTCTCGTCATCTCTGCCATCTCCTATCCACACACCGCTTCAAACACACGCAGCCAGTTGCCGCCCATCATTTTCCGAACATCCTCATCCGAGTAACCTCTTGCTACCAAACCACGGGTAAAATTAATAAAATAGCTGTACTTCTCCAGCCCCTTCACCGTTTCCGTCGAAGGCCCGTCCCCTTTGGCAAAGCCAATACGAGGCGCAATATGTTCTTTAAAATAGACCAAGGACCACGCCACATCACTCATCGGCCAGTCCGTGCCAATACCGACATGGTCGACGCCGACCAGTCGGACGAGGTAATCCATATGATCGAGCACATGCTCAATCGTCGTATCATTCGGATCCCCGTGGACGAACCACGGCATCGCGAACACGCCAATTACGCCGCCTATTGCGGCAATGGCCCCAAATTCTTCATCGCTTTTGCAGCGCATATGGTTATAAATCGCCTCAACACCCGTATGGGATGCGATCACTGGCGCTGTTGAAAGCCTGCACGCGTCTAGCGTGGTTTGTTTGCCGCAATGACTCGTATCGACGAGGATGCCCAGCTCATTCATTTTGCTAATAAAACGCGCACCGAACTTGCTCACGCCGCCGTTGGCCTCTTCCGCACAGCCGGAAGCTATATAATTCTGATTGTTGTACGTAAGCTGCAGCACTCTCAGCCCAAAATTGTACATCGCCTCGAGCAGCTCCAGATTTTTGCCAAGACCGTCGGTTTCCTGTGCGGTTACGATCCCCGCTTTTAGGCCGCTAGACTTCGCTTCGCGTATCTGCTCCGCCGTCACAGCTTTCACAAGCCAATCGTTCGCATCGAATTGACGCTGGATGTCGCCCATGCTGATCAGAATTTTCTCCACGCTGGATACATCCAGTTGACGATTCCCCGCCGTGATACCGGAGCGGTACCACTCCTCCTTAAACTCGGAGATCTCTCCGCGAGCCGCCATGTCGTGAATAATTTTGCTTGGCATAGCGCTATATGTCCACGGATCCTCCCTATGAGGCTCACACGCTTCCCGAATGCTCTCGGACACTGCCTCCGGAATAGCCTTAGGGGACAGCGGTCCCTGGAACAAAAGATCAATAATAATCGAGCTCTCATGCAGCTCCCGTGCGTGTGCCTCTTGCTCTGGTGTAAGGTTGAATGGATAAAGTCCTTCTGTCGAATTCATCGATGCTCACTCCTAGAAGTCAATGTGGGTTCCTTTGTGCGTGCGAATCGCTTCCTTGTAAATATAAGCGGCCGCTGCCAAATCCTCGCAAGCAAGCCCTAATGATTTAAACAGTGTGATGGAGGCGTCGGAGCGTCTCCACTCTTTCGCGCCTACCAACAACTCACCAATTTCAGCTAAAATGTGGCCCTCCCCAATCGCTCCCTCCTGCAGAGGGATCAGGTAATCACCCGCTTCATTTACAGCGGATTCCGTGCGGTCCACGAACAGCTCTGCCCGGCGCACCAGCTCGGTATCAAGCTCGCGGTCCTTCGCCCGGCAGGCACCGACGGCATTCAGATGCGCGCCTTCTTTGATCCAGGCACCCTGTACGATTGGCGTCGTCGACGCCGTTACCGTGCAGATAATGTCCGCATCGGCCACAGCCGCCTGTGCGGATGAGGCGACCTCGACAATGACAGCCGGATAGCGACTTTCCGTCTCAGCTTTGAGCTTCTCGGCATGGGCTGGGCTCGGCCCCCATACCTTAATCTTCACGATCGGTCGCACCAGCAGCATCGCCTCGATATGCGTGCGGGCCTGCTCGCCGGTGCCAATCACCGCAAGGGTTGCGGCCTCGGGCTTAGCGAGCAGCTTCGTTGCTACTGCGCTGACCGCTGCCGTTCGGATGGCGGTGATTTTCGTGCCATCGACAATCGCCTCCAATTGGCCATTGGTCGAATTGAACAGTGACACAAAGCCTTGATGCGAAGGGAAGCCATTGCCATGATTACCGGGGAATACAGTGATCACTTTGGCACCAACCTTCTCATCTCGCTTCAAGTAGGTCGGCATCAGTCCCATCACATTGCCGCCTTGCAGCGGAACAACGGATCGTAACGTTTGTACGGCTTGTCCATTCGTCAAGTCGGTGAGCACAGCTTCCATGATTTCGATACAGGCTGACATCGCAAGCAGCTCCAAGACTTCGGTTGACTTGATGACTAATATGGGAAATCACCTGCTTCTATGTTGTTTTTAACATTATAGCAAAGTCAGAGGACATGGCGCGAAAAATGCGGCTAGAGTTACAGGCCAATCAGTCTGCAACAAATGCCCTCGCCCGAGCGATGGCCTCATCGTAAGTGGCCTCTCGCCCGCTGCTCCATGCAGCGGGATGGTCGGCTTTTAGCTTAGGCCAGATTTCTGTCGCCGTCGCATTCGTAAACCCGCCGCCGCCAATGTTGGCAGATAGCTCCTCATACGCGCCTCCTAACCATGCAGCAAGCTCTGGTCGCCTGCTGGCTTGCGCCACGAGAGAAGTACCTGCCAAGCCGCTCAAGGTACACATTTTATCACTTAATTCATAGGTTATCTCCATACTCTCACGGCAATAGCGTCTTGCATCATCCACCTGCTTATCCGCCAAAGCGATCGTACCTAACATCCGAAATAAAGCGGCTTCTTCATGCGAGTCCCCAAGTTTTCGGCACAGCTGTAAGCCTTGCTCGATGATGCTTTGAGCATCGGTATAGTCCGACTGGTTCATCAAGGCATAAGCTTTAAACCTTAGCAAGGAGGAGATCTCCCATTCCGCATGTAACTCCTTCAAAATCACATATGCTTCATCAAAAAGCGCAACAGCCTGCTGGTATTGTCCTATCACATTGTAGCCAAGAGCCATATAATAAAGCGCCTTCGCCTTCAAAGATGGAACACCGAGCTTATTCGCCGTATCCAAGGCTTCCTGGATGTATTGAATCGCCCGCTGCTGGTCCAAGTTATACGACATATTTACTGCTACCAGCAGTGCACGAACTCTCGTATGGGGAAAAGCAGCCGTATTTGGCACATCCAACCACATCTGCAGCCTATCGTGGCCCTCACGGGATAAACCAAGCATCGTCCAGAAGCTCCCCGAGGCGGAAATCAAACGCCCTGCTGTCTCAAGCATGGTTGGTTGTGAGACCGCAGACTGCTGACTCCAATCCATGGCTACACGCAAGTTAGGCATCTCTTGCGCCCACTCCTTGATCGTGGAGCCTTGCATATGAGGCGTGCGTATGCCTGCAGCACTTTGTTCAATAAAAGCCAAATAATAGTGACAATATACATCCATAAGCTGATCCTGTTCGCTAGCTTCGATCAGCTTCTCATGTCCATACTGGCGGATAGTAGATAAAAGGCGGTAACGGATTTCACCTTCGCGTTCTTCCGAAATCACGAGAGACTTGTCGATGAGCTGACTAATCAAATCAATGACTTCGAAATCCTCCACACCATCTCCACTGCAAATCGACTCCGCAGCCGTCAAAGAAAAACTGCCTGCGAAAACGGATAGCCGGCGCCAGAGGATGCGTTCGGCATCATTTAATAACTGATAGCTCCAGTCCATCAAGGCACGCAGCGTCTGCTGACGCGGGAGTCTCGTCCGATCCCCACCGCTCAGTATGCGAAAGCTCTCACCTAAGCGCTGAGCGATTTGTTCAACGGTCAGCGCTTTCACCCTGGCAGCGGCTAGCTCTAGTGCAAGAGGGATACCATCCAGACGTTGACAGACTTCCACAATTGCAGCGGCATTCTGGGCCGTCACTGTAAAGCTAGTCTGTACAGCCTGAGCTCGGTCTACGAAAAGCCGAACAGCTTCATAATCCAGAAGCTGTTCGACGGATGGTTGCTCATCGGGACTAGGAAGAGATAAAGTCGGAATACGCCATAGCGTTTCCCCAGTAATATTTAATGGCTCCCTGCTCGTCACCATGATTTGGATGCGCGGGCATGTTTGGAGCAGCATAGCAGCTAGCTGTGCGCATGCATCAATCAGATGCTCACAATTGTCCAGTACGAGCAACAGCTGTTTCACTTGTAAATACTCCGCTAGCGCTTCCTTGATCGACTGCTGATTCCGCTCCTTAATGCCGAACACGGCAGCTACAGCTTGGAACAACAAGGCAGGCTCCTGTAAGGGTGCTAATTCCACCAACCACACCCCATCAGGATAAATGGCTGTAGATTCATGTGCCAGTTGCAAAGCTAATCGTGTTTTACCAGCGCCACCTGGGCCCAACAAGGATAGCAATCGTGTATGCGGAAGACGTTCATGCAGCTCACTTAATTCATTGTCACGTCCTATGAAGGGCGTAGTTTGTACGGGTAAAGGATTCACAGGACCCTGCATAGAGCGCAGCGGCGGGAATTCATTTTTCAAGCTAGGATACATCAGTTGATACACCTGTTCAGGCGCGGAGATATCCTTTAAACGGTGCGATCCTAAATCGATCAACTGGATCTCCGACGGCAGGTGACTGTTCACTAATTCGGCTGTTGCTGTAGATAGTACCACCTGGCCGCCATGCGCTATTGACCGCAAACGAGCGCAACGATTGACGGTTACCCCATAGTAATCCCCCTCGCGCAGCTCGGCTTGACCTGAATGCAGAGCCATTCGCACACAGATCGGTTGCGAGATTGGCCATTCGGTATCCGCCAGCTTCATCTGCACAGCTGCTGCAGCACGAACCGCGTTCGAGGCCACGGAGAAGACGACAAAAAAGCTGTCTCCCTCCCCTCTATGCTTTACGACAATGCCGCCATTCTCGGTGAAAATAGTCGATAATATCTCATCGTGGCGTCGCAGCGCTTCCTGCATCTCAACAGGATACGCTTCCCACATTTTCGTGCTTCCTTCAATATCCGTAAAAAGCAACGTAACAATCCCCGTCGGTAAAGACCGCATATCTCTCGCACTCCCTCGGCTTTCCTCTATGTGGTCTAACAATGTATCTCTGATTGTTACCTAGATTATATCAGAATTTACCACCTCTCGACATCGAAATCCTTTCTTCGACAGCTCGAGGAGCAGCAAAAAGAGCGCCCTGAAGGCGCTCCTTTGAGGTGAATCATTAAGCTAGCTAGCGCTAACCTTACGGTACTTGAGGAAGCTGCCAATACGCCATACACAGATGTACAAATACGCCAAGACCATCGTCAATACGGCGAATTCCGAAGGATCCAAACCTTTGAAATACTGGGATAATATCAAGCGCACGGCAATGACGGCAATGATCACATACTTGAAGTTGGGGTTAGGCTTCGCATACACCAAACCATCCTCCCGCTTCTCATAACCGGTATGGTACAGCATAATACTGCCAAGCCCTACGCCGAGCACACCTGCACAAAGTAGTTCCCAGAGAGCTGGGATATGAAATGGTTGATTCGGGATATGTGTGAGCGAGCTAATGCTAAGTCCGAACACAATGAGAAGCAGGAAGACTGGAATCAGCATGCCTCTCCCTTTGTTCCGAATCGGTTTCGCTTTGCCTCGCGTTCTTAGCCAAATGACTAAAATAATAACGACAGCACCAATTCCATAACCGATGAGTGTTTCAGCATTCATATCATCGTGCCCCTTTCAATAACTAGTTGTACGAAAATTATAAGGTCACTTGTAAGAATTTACCTCCGTCTTGAGACCGACACGAAGTACTTGGATGAAAAAAGCACCCCGCGGGGTGCCTGTTTTATGGTTTGTATGTAGCTTATCCAGACTAGGATTGAAACATTTGCTTCACTAACTCTTTATTGCGCTTCTTAAATGCTTGATTATGTGAAGAGACCATCGCGAACTTCTCAGCTGTAGGCTGGATGTACTGTTTGGCTTTATTCACCGCATTCGCCGCGTCTTGGAACGCTCCCGCGATCAGATGCACTTTGCCTGGATGATGAAGAATATCCCCCGCTGCATACAGCCCTGGCACCGAAGATTCGCTGTTCGCGTTACCCGCGATATAGTAATTTTCAGCTCTCTCGATTTCAATTTCACTGTTTTCGAGCAGTGTCGTATCGCGATCATAGCCATGGTTGATAATCACTTCATCCACGTGAAAGGAGGTCACTTCGCCCGTCTCATGGTTCGTTAGCTCAACGCGTTCAATGGATGCGTCCTCCCCAGAAGCAACAAGCTTCGTAATCGAGGTGTTCAAGTAACACTCTATAGAACTATTCTGGAGCTGCTTCACTTGGGCTTCGTGCCCTGTCAGCTGCTCTTTGCGATAGCTCAAAATCACCTGCTTCGCGAAAGGCTCCAGCTCATTGGACCAATCCACAGCCGAGTTGCCGCCGCCCGAAATGACAACAGTCTTATTCTTGAAGCGCTCCAGTGACTTCACCGTATAGTTCAGATTCGATACTTCGTAGCGCTCTGCGCCTTCGATCTCCAGCTTTTTCGGGTTAAGGATACCGGAGCCGACAGCCACGATCACGGTTTTGGAGTAGTGAAGCTGCCCCGATGTGGTGCGCAGGACGAAGATATCATCTTCGTTTTTAGCGATAGCTTCTACCTTCTCATTCAACACAACCTCTGGACTGAAAGTAAGACCTTGCTCAACAAGCTGTGTGATCAGCTTCGCTCCTGGGGTCGGCGTGATGCCGCCAACGTCCCAGATCATTTTTTCGGGATACACATGTATTTTTCCGCCTAGCTGCGGTTGGAACTCAATAATTTTGGTCTTCATTTCACGAAGCCCACTATAGAAAGCCGAGTACAGCCCTGCAGGGCCCCCGCCAATAACCGTTACATCAAACAATTCGTTCTGTTCCATGCTTATTTCACTCCTTACCACCAATTGCAATTGAGAATCATTATTAATGAATGATACTGCGTTTTGATGATTTTTTCAACTGAAATAAAATGGGGAGGATGGCGATGGCGTTGCACCTAACTACCTCCCACCACTTCACATTATCAAACTAGTCAAGTAACCTCAGCTCGCCAGTGGTCCGAGAAACACTTAGGGCAACCGCTAACGGAACGTAGTTCCGCTATTTGGTCACTTTGTGTAGATTCCGCCAACTTGCGGAACGTCGTTCCGCTATTGGAATGAATTTAGCCTGCAACGAGGGAGATACGGCGCATTAGCGGAACGTAGTTCCGTTTCACGTGGCAATTGCCCCATTTCGGCAAAATAGCGGAACGTAGTTCCGTTCCTTCTGGAAGGTGCCTGCTTCTGGGGATCCGCGCTTCAGATCACTCCTACGAAAGACCAAAACGCCTGAGCACAATTGTGCCCAAGCGTTTTCCCACTCCCTACACAGGGATCCGCACACGAAATGTGCTGCTTACACCCAGCCGACTCTCCACATTAATGTTCCTATGCGTCGCATCCACGAGGTTCTTCGCGATCGCAAGTCCAAGCCCATAACCGCCCGCCTGGCGTGTTCTTGCCTTGTCCTGCCGGTAGAACCGGTCAAAAATACGCGGAAGCCCCTTGGGCGCAATCCCCCTACTGTTATCCCTCACGTTAAGCTGAAGCCGTTCACTCTCTTAGCTGCCTTGTTTCCACACGAAGAATGGTAGTATGATAGGGGGATACTTATATTAACCAGAGGTAAATTAAACAATGAAGATTCGAGATTGGGACATTAATTTAAAAATCCGCCTCGGCGGAGAAACTGCATTTAACGTTATTTTTTGGGCATTCTTTCCGTTTTTATCGATCTATTTCGCCAATTCGTTCGGTAAAGGCTGGACGGGTATTCTTCTGATCTTGTCGCAGGCGCTTTCTGTTTGCGGCAATTTATTAGGCGGCTACTGTGCGGATCGCTTCGGGCGTAAACGGATGATGGTTATCGCAGCCTTGGGCCAAGCGCTTGGTTACGGCATCTTCGCAGTCGCCGCTTCCCCATGGCTCGCCATGCCAATTATCAGCTTTATGGGCTTCAGCTTGGCTAGCTTCTTCGGCTCCTTGTACTGGCCTGCCAGTCAAGCGATGGTTGCGGATGTCGTAAAAGAAGAGCATCGCGCCAGTGTATTTGCCATCTTCTATACGACCGCGAACATGGCTGTAGTTGTGGGACCTTTACTCGGCTCCCTCCTCTATAAGGACAATCCGTATCTCGTGCTGGTCGCGGCTTCTGTGATTTGCGTATTACTGGCGCTTATGATGTCACGGCGCTTACACGAAACACTTCCCAAACAGCTAGCCGATCGTCATCGCTCACAAGCTGATACACATTGGTACCAAGCCATCGCCGCGCAGCTTCGTGACTACAAAATCATTGCAACGGACCGCGTATTTCTGTTGTTCGTCATCGCGGGGGTGCTGCTTTCTCAAACCTTCATGCAGCTGGATTTGCTTTTTCCCGTATTCTTGGAAGAAACCATGCCGTTAACGACAATCTTCTCCTACAACGACTGGGATCTCCAGCTAACAGGTAAGCAGCTATTCGGCTTGATCGTCTCCGAAAATGGCCTATTCGTAGCCCTCTTTACCGTCATCGTGACCAAATGGATGCTGGCTTACCGCGATCGCTATGTATTCATCGGCGGGGCCCTATTCTACGCGCTAGGCATGGTGATGTTCTGCCAGATGTCAACCTTCTGGGGATTGACCATCGCGATAGCCGTCTTCACGCTTGCCGAGCTCATGTCCGCAGGACCACAGCAAGCCTTCGTGTCCAGATTGGCGCCAGACCATATTCGCGGTCAGTATTTCGCAGCCTCCAGCTTACGCTACACACTCGGACGCACGATAGCCCCGTTATCTATCCCGATCAGCAGTTGGATTGGCTTTACGTGGACGTTCATCTTGTTGGCGGCGCTTGCTGTGTTGTCTGCTGCCATCTACAACATGATGTTTAATCAGTATGATAAGCAAACTGCGGCTCAGTAGGCTCGGTTGACTAAATAAAAGCACCCGCAAGGGTGCTTTTTTTGGAGGGGGCATCATCATGTACAGGTTCATTTCATTTATCGTTGCGGCCTTAGCATTTATCTCGATTTATATGATTTCTTTGAAAATCATACGGTTTGCGATCTTAGATCATTTAACATTGCGCTTACAGCTACAAAGTATGGTTGAAATATTGAGCCTACTTGTCATCGCAGTTACCTCTCTGGTCTCAACCGTAACATTGCTGAGGTATCTGCTGCGAAAATAGAGAACTCCCCAGTTAGCCTCCACTCACCAAATAACTGGAAAATACGTAGTTAATTTCGGAGATTTTCGCTTCCAATTCACTTTAACTGGAAAAAATACAGTTGTATTCGCGCATTCTCGCTTGTCGGCCAAGATGGATGAATTTAGATGGAGGAAATCCATTTATTCATCTAATTTTGCAAAAATACTCAAAAATAGCTGGAGAAAATCCATCTAATTCGAGCTGCACGCTGAAGCGGAACATATCGCCTACCTCTGGTCGGTTACCTTACGCTATTCCTTACTTCTTTTCACAAGCAACGCCATCGTTGTCTCCATCCAGCTTCGAGCTGTAGCCAGGCTCGCCTCTTTTGATATTGTAAGCACCAGCCGCATTCGCCTCTTTGCAGGAGTTGTAGGACACGGTTGGTTTTGGCTGCGACGTAGCAATTGGTTTAGGTGTAGCCGATGGAGATGACTTTGCCGTTGGCGTTACACTCCCCTTCACCACACCCTCGTGATACCCATCCTCTTGCGCATAATTCTCTACGCTCCAGATGTTCACCCCTTTTTGCTGAGCTGTCTTCTGAATCTCCCGGAACTGATCGACATATTTCACGTTCGGTGGGTAAATATAGGCAACTCTGGCGTAGCCCTTTTCGAGCAGCAGCTCGTTGAACATCTTATCCCCAATGTATAAGTAACACAGTAATCTGCCGTATTTGTCCCTCTCCGATACATCCAATTCAAGCTGGACGTCCTTGCCTGTTAACATCGTTTTCGCATAGTTGGACGCATCCAACGCAAAAGGCTGAACCGGCTTTTCGGGATCCACGCTTTCTGGCGTATCTACAAGAAGTAAACGAATCGTCTCTTCTTTGACTTTTCCACCCTCAGTAAA
The DNA here is from genome assembly GCF_059692215.1 of Paenibacillus sp. J22P51. Taxonomy (NCBI): domain Bacteria; kingdom Bacillati; phylum Bacillota; class Bacilli; order Caryophanales; family Paenibacillaceae; genus Paenibacillus; species Paenibacillus sp. J22P51. The sequence goes on from NZ_JCAUAZ010000009.1 coordinate 153,818, forward strand.
AGAGACCTTCATAGTATCGCCGTCGACGACCCGAACAACTTTAGCCTGAATTCGCTTATTCGCTAAAGGCACGGCTGTAGTTGCTGCGGGGGTGGCCGTCGCTGATGCCGAAGGACTAACGCTTGGTGACGTGCTAACCGTTACGGAAGGCTTAGCACCCTGAATGTTCTCTACTTCTGGAGCACTGCAAGCCGTTGACAGCAGGATGAGTATACTGGCTCCAGCAGCCATGAGCTGTCTTTTTGCTTTTTGGGTCTTATTGAACAAGATGTGTGGCATTTGATAAAACCTCCATGTGATGACTGTTTTCTATCTGTCTATGAAATTATATCAGACTTCAGACTATGATGAATTCAAAGATATGAGAAACGCACCCTTATGGGTGCGTTTTCATATCTGTAGGTCTTTTAACAATCTTCCGATGGTCCATGTTGCCCGGATCCCAGCGTCTGGTGGCGGAGGAAATACAATACGATGATCGGCGGACTTAATGTGCGGTGCGATTTCTTCAAAAATGCTCTGTAAAGATCAAAAAATAGTTTATTTCACTAAGTTTAATTGTATAATTGTACTAACAGTTGAATAACATAATAAGGAGTGAATCCAATGACTAAGGTGATCGATATGGAGCGGAAAGTTACGAAATTTGGGAATAGCCTAGGTATCACCATGACCGAAGCATTGAAGCAAATAGGTCTTGAGCTAGGTGACGCTGTTCACATTGAGGTGAAAGAAGAAAATGGTGAAATTATTCTTCGAAAAGCAAACAAAGTTTCCTTGCCTGCAGGAATAAGCCCGGAGTTTATTGAAACGTTGTCGAACGTCATGGAACGTTATGACGATACATTGAAAGGCCTGAAGGATCGTTAGTATGAACACAATTCGTTATTTGACTGTTAAAGAAGTAATTGCTGTCAATGTGGCCCTTATTCAGAAATATAGCCCTGGCGAGGATATTGGGGTCAAAAGTACTCCTTTACTAGAATCGGCGGTTCTCCGCCCTCAATCTTCTGCTTTTGGTGATGATGCCTATCCATCTGTATTTGGGAAAGCTACAGCACTTTTTGAATCCTTAGGCCAGAACCCTCCCTTTCAAAATGCAAATAAGCGAACAGCTTTCACCGCGCTAGTCATATTCCTACAGCTGAATGGATATCGCTTTGATATGAATCAAAAAGCCGCTGAGGATCTTACAGTCGATATGGTTAATCATCATTTCTCGTTTCAAGATCTTACACGAATAATCAGTGAACACTCCGTGGAACAAAATTAAATTTTTTTCTAACTTAAACGAAAGAAAAAGCACCCCTGAGGGTGCTTTTTCCATTCATTCAACCTATTCCTTGCTACCCTAAGGTGTACCGCCTCGATAAGAAAGCGCCAAATCCAGCACATGCGCTGCTTCGTCATAAGAGCCAATATCGGTCTTCCGATTGCCATCAAAATCAGCGACGACACCACGCCTACCTTGGCCTTGTGCCCAGGGTCCAAACTCGTTATCCAGCGGCTGGAAACGGTTCTCTCCTTCATACTGGAACACTCGCCAAATGCCGGTCTCCGCCGTATAGGCAATCAAATCGCTTCGCCCATCACCATTCGTATCGCCAACTAGCAGCTGATCATTATTTCCAAAGGAAACGCCGCCTGCTGTCTGGGGATCAGCGAACATGCCATGCCCTTGGTGATACAGAATGGATACTTGCTTCTCCTTGCGGGAGACACAAAGAATATCATCTGCATCAGGGTCCTTGAATTTGGCTGTGAAAAACTCCGTATCTAGCGGGAGAGACAAGTCAGATTCTGTATAAGCCAACTGCTGATTGCGCAAGTCGACTTGCACTAGGCCTCTGTCCCCTTTTGCGATTAAGCCGTTACCAGCGGTAGAGCGCAGTGATCGAACAGAGCTTAGACCTGTAGGTAAAGTACCGATGCCCTTAGCTGGCAGGAACTGTTGCTTATCCGCCAAGGCCACACGCACATTTCCCGTTTCGGCGTTATAGGCTAGCAGATCTTGCTTCCCGTCGCCATTGGCATCGACGAGCAGCAGCGTTTCTTCCGGTGCAAACGCTTCTCGTAACCAGACCTGCGAAGCTTCCTGCTGTCTGTTCCTCGGCATAGCATAGTTACCAGGAATAACCACAACGCGGTGCATCTGTCTCAGGACCACATCCGCATGCCCGAGACCTGTGACGTCGCCTAGCATCACATTTTGCAGCTTCGTTCCCGGTGGCAGCGTAACCCGATGCGCAGGGGTGAACGGGACGACATCATACAAGGACATCCAGCGATAGTCTAGCTTCTTGAAGCCCGTAATCAACTTGTGGAGTAAGGAAACCGTGTCCCCTTCTTTATATTGATAGACGGGAAAGCCGTCTCTCTCTTCCGGTTTCCCCTCTGCGTCCACAACAGGTTCCAGATGCGTAAACTCCAAGAAGGGATGGAAGTAAAAGGAGGCTAGCTCATCATCCGTCGCAGCTTTCTGCAACATCTGATCGACCGAATTCGCATCGCTTACGTAGCGATAAGGCGCCGGAATATAGACAGAACCCAAACTATCTTGGCCGAACGTATTGACCGTATCATAGGTATTAATATCGTCGCGGGCATTTTTGGCGTAGAGATCTGGTTGATACATAAGACCGACGAAGGAGCGGAAAACGCCCTCCTGCTCACGGGTATCTTTATAGTGTGGAGACTCCCAGAACGCGGGATGTAAGTCAGCCCTAGCGAAAGCAGCTAAGCTCTCTTTCATCCGCTCCGCCGCATAGGAGATTTCCTGCGTTTCTGGTGCACCTTTGATATTAAATTCAGAACCTGTTCCCGAATTATGCTCGCCATCGGACCGATACGTCTCTCCGTACTGATGACGGTATCCATGCATCCCCAATACACCGCCATGCTGCTCAGCCTGTTGGAGAAGCTTTATAAATGCGCTTACAACTTCATCCGGATTAGGGTCGTCAATTCCTTTCTCCTTCCATACACCGTCCGCTTGCAAACTCATCCTTCTCGGAATCACAGCGACATGAAAAGGCACATGCTCAGACTCCACATATTCCATCACGGCTCGCAATTTACCGAGACCTTCCAGTGTGTTGTAATCACCGCCAAGTCCGACATCCTCCAGACGGATCATCACGTGACGTTTATCCCTATTAGGGGAGATATTCGACTCTGTATTCGTAGGGATATAAGCGGCCAGCGCAACGGCTGCGATAACGCCACCAACGATGCCTATTCCAATTTGCTGCCACAATTTACGTTTCACGCTAGACTGCTCCCCCATTTATGTAAAACGTAGATTATCTCTATGATTTCGACAATTTCCTCTAAATTATATATGAATTTATGGCGTCTTACTAGAAGAGTTTGAACTAAGGTTAAAAAGAAAGAAAGCTAGGCACAGAAGACTTGAAATCGATTCCAATTTATTGAAAATATGCCGTTCAAGGATGACTTTTAATACCGTCTCTTCAATGTCTTACGGACACTGGAGACGTTATTCTGCCACAACAGCCATGCTATCAATTTTAACGGACTATATCGCTGCTATTCTATTCAATTAAGCTTCAAACAGCCAACAAATCGAATTATAACGGCGCTGAAGTCCGTTACATGATAAACGCAGCCTAATTTACCATATTAGCGGCTTTCATGTCCGTTAGCGCTAGGATATTAGCATGTTGACGGGGAAACTAGACGTTAGAGTTGTCATATCGTTGGAAGACATCGACTGTAACGTAAGCAAGCTTGTTGGTTTTCCGAATTGTAAATATGATCTTTACGTTGGGATAATACGCCAATAACATGGGCACTCTATGATAGAGATATCTTATTGTGACGGAGGCATCTGAATATGACAGCAAAAATAGGTCTCGTATTTTTCTGTATATTTTCCCTATCGGTTTTAGGTGTTGCTGCAAAAGAGAGTCAGCCCGACAAGCTTTCGGAGAAACGCACAGATAAGCACATTGTTCGTCCGTACTCACCTGCACTTTATGACTCCACGGAACAATTTGAATACGAATTTGAGTGGCAAAATGGGAAGATTGTTGCGAATCCTTGATGGAATCGTGTATAGATGAGAAAAAGCACCCGCGAGGGTGCTTTTTCAATCTTACTCTCTTCTCTCTTCCCGAACAGGCTTCACATGTCGCGGAATCTCATTCCCTTCCGTAGAGACATATTCAATATCGAAATAACCACTATAACCGAAAAGCGGTCCAAAAAATCTATTGTTCACCTTCACATCAATTCGAAACTTCTCTTTCTCATCATCATACCACTCACAAACATCCGCATAACCGGAGAACAACATTGGAAACCGAAACCCTACAGCTCCCTCATAAAAATATTGCTTCCCTGACCTAAGACTCATACCCCCATTATTTGCAACGCGCATATCAATTTCCACAGCCAAATGCTGGTGTGTCCCAAGATAGTCGATGATTTTTCGTTTCTTCGGACTGTAAATCATCGTGGCATCAAAGCGTCTCTTCCGATTGGGAAAATGATAGGTTCGAATCCAAGTAACCGTCTCTCGCCCAAAGCTATCCTGGTACGCGTAATTCTCAATTGTGAAAGGGATATTTCCCCCTCCTTGTGGAAAAAGGATGTTCCTCCAACTACCGAGGGCTAGGAAGGGTAACGTATACCATTTCCCGAACCAAACCTTCTCCATTACCCCTTTTCCAATAGATGCGATGTGATGTTTACTACCAAAGCCGAATCGCTTCTGAATCTGGGGGTGGAGCTTAACAAAATCCTCACCGAGAACTTGTTCGTAAATGGACATCATGCCTGTTTTCTCCCTTCAGAGGGAATGCGATGGCATCTTCTTGCACTCGGAAGCTCGAATGAGCTCAGCAAGCTAATCATCGACAACGTAATCATTGCTAGATTCAGAGTGACCGGATTGAATGGTGCGACATAAGTCGCTGGGTGTGTCCATGCACTAACGCCAAGTAGGACTAAAATCACTATATTTATCTGATGGAGTTTCCTACGCTTCTGTCCTCGCAGAATGAGGAACAATATTCCGAATCCAATTTCACCTAGTCCTAATAAAGTCAGGATGGGCCTACCATAAGCGGCGCCTACAATTCCCTGTAAAATATCCATTTCCCCCGAGTCTGGTACTAACAACTTAGGTACCAGCCCTTGATACACCCAAATGAGAAACAGGCTGAGCGTTTGAATCATTTCTATTATAGCGCGCCTAAACGATGCTTGAGGGGAAATGCCCTGCTCTAGCCATAAACGTAGACTATCAAAACTCCAGGCTGTTGCCCAACCCATGATAGGTCGGAATACGAACCGATCGATCCAATAACCGATTACACCGAATCGTGATCTGTAATCATATCTAGTTAAAAAACGAATACCGTCATCTATCGGTTCATATCTCCAAAAGCCAGCCCCTTCAGATATGAGCGATATCGGATTTCCTGAACTGAACTTTAGACTAGATGTCTTAATGCCATCCTTCTCAACCGACCCAGCGGTCTCGCCTTCTCCAGCAATACTGAGTCCAAATCCGATATTGGTCTTATATATAAAGCGTTGTGGCTGAGCTTCATCAGGCTTGGGGAGATAAGTGATCTCCGAGAATCTTAAATCCCATTGTTGATGCAATTCGGGCGTCTGCGTATGTGTCCACAACTTATCCATCGATGCCTTCATGTAAATTTCCACGTAAATGGGTTTTCTTTTAGCCATAGTCAACCTCCTACTGCCTCCCTTATTCGCCTATTTTCCAGTTAAACCCTTTTATTATCATTTTAATTTAAGCTTTGCAGACTGAATCTTCTACAAGAAAAAGCACCCGCGAGGGTGCTTTTATTTTATTTCATTGACCATCCTTATTACTCAACCCATGCTTCTTCCCCCACTCCCCCATACTCTCTAGGATCGGAATAAAGCTTCTTCCCGCATCCGTAAGTGAGTATTCCACCTTGGGAGGCACCTCTTGGTATACTTTTCGATGGACCATCTGATCCTTTTCTAACTCTCGTAGTTGTGCGGTTAATATGCCTTTGGATACACCTGGTACCAGTCGTTGAAGCTCGCCAAATCTCCTTGTTTCCCGTAAATGCCAAAGTATAATGATTTTCCATTTGCCTGCAATGACATTTTGGGTTGCTGTAACGGGGCAGACTTCGATTTGTTCCTCTGGAATTTCACCCTGAAACGACGTTCGGGACATGCACAATCCCTCTCTCTCCTTATGGTTCTATTTTTATGACTAGATCACATTATAATGACTACTTACAAATTTCAACCTACTATAATAATATATGACTATAGCTAATTTTCCAACTACAACATTCATTTTATAAATAGGAGGACATCTACCATGTCAAAAATCGTGGTTACCGCGGCAACAGGTGAATTAGGCAAATTGGTGGTTCAGCACTTACTGACCAAGGTGCCGGCAAGCGATCTTGCCGTTAGCGTTAGAAACGTTGAGAAAGCATCCGTCTTTGCTGATTTAGGCATTGAAGTTCGGTATGGGGATTTCGATGATTCCGCATCGATGGAGAAAGCTTTTGCAGGTGCATCCAAGCTTTTACTGATTTCTTCACCACAAGATGAGTCCGTCAGTCGCGTTCGCAAGCATGTTAGTGCCATTGAAGCAGCCAAAAAAGCAGGCGTGAGGCATATCGTTTACACGAGCTTCGCATTTGCTGATGTAGATGCTTTTGCCCCACTCGCTCATGTACATCTTGCAACGGAGTATGCGCTTAAGGCTTCTGGCATTCCAACCACTGTCTTGCGAAATACCTGGTATCAGGAATTGTACATTCACCCAGGACTGCAAGCTAACATTGAGAGTGGCCGTCTGATAAATTCAGCAGGAACAGGGAAAATTAATACAGCAACACGCGATGATTTAGCCTTGGCTGCAGCAACGGTCCTTGCAGAAGATGGACATCAAGACCAAGTCTATGAGTTAGCATCTTCTGAATCTTGGAGCTATAATGAATTAGCAGCCATGTTATCCCAGATTTCAGGCAAAAAAGTAACTTACCAATCCGTCTCCGACGCCGACTCCTATGCAGGTATGCTACAGGCTGGACTTCCTGAAGGGCTTGTACAGTTCTTAGTTGCCATCGATAGTAAAATGGCCGCTGGAACGGAAGGGCGTACTTCCAAAGACCTTGAAAGACTTATCGGGAAAAAACCGACTTCCATCCAAGAAAGCATAGCGCAATTATTCAATAAGTAATCGTTTTATAAATTCAACATAGAGGTGAATCCTATGATGCAAGTAGAAATATGGTCGGACTTCGCTTGTCCGTTCTGTTTTATTGGCAAACGCCGCTTCGAGCAAGCACTAGCGGACTTTGCACACCGTGATCAGGTCGAAGTTATCTATCGCAGCTTTGAGCTAGATCGTCATGCACCGAAGTATGTTCCACATGATGTGTACGATATGCTCTCTTCAAGGTATGGCATGAGTCGTCAGGAAGCCATTGCGATGAATGAGAAAATGCGTCAGCAAGCCATTAGCGAAGGTATCGACTTTCAATTCAGCGGCATCGTGCTGACGAACACATTCGATGCTCATCGTTTACGGCTATTTGCCGAGAAGCAAGGCAAGGGTGCCGCAATATCGGAGTTGCTGTTCCTCGCTTATTTCAGCGAGTCCAAGAACATAAGTGACCACGGTATTCTTGCAGACATCGCAGCAGTCACAGGGCTTGATCGGGAAGAAGCCCTGTCCGTGCTCGCGAGTGATCAGTTCGCCGAGCAGGTACGGGCTGAAGAAGAGGATGGCAGCCGCCTCGGGATCCGTGGCGTTCCGTTCTATATCATTAACCGGAAACATACGTTGTCCGGAGCTCAACCAAGCAGCGTTTACCTGAACGCCCTGCAGCAGATATGGGATGCCCAACAGCCGCCGCAGGCTGCAGCCACGGCAAACGACGAAGCTTGTTTAGACGGCACTTGCGTCGTTCCGAACAAGCCATAACGATGGCAAGTCCAGCGTCTTATTAAGAGAATTAACATGTACTGATACAAAGAAGAAGCACCCTCGCGGTGCTTCTTCTACTTTTATGTTTTCGCTGCAAAACCCAATTGGCGGTCTATTTCGATTGTGCCACGAATCCTCTGAAAGCTCACGCATCGCTTCTACTCTACCCGAAATTCGCAATTGCAAGATCGTGTAGTCTTTTTTATTCCGTTTTATGGTAAAGTAAGTGTGATCGACATTTTTCTTCACAATATCCAAAACTTCCAACATTCAGATGAGGTTTCGAAATGGGTCTATACTTAGATTTGAAAACCATGCTGCTGACTCTTGTCATCGGGCACCTGTTTACCGCTGTGTTCATTATCGCTTATTGGCGTCAACATAAGAATGAAAAAACAATAAGGTACTTTTTCTATGCAAAATGCATGCAAGCGGCGGCGTGGCTGATTTTAATGCTTCGTGGCGGCCTATCGGATACGCTTACAATATCCCTTGTGAACTCGTCACTTTTTATCGGCTTTGCGTTTGAAACCATCTCCGTACTGAAAGTTCAGAATATCCTGAGCAAGCTGACACGCAACGTGTATATCGCTTTGGCAATCACTAATATTGTCGCCTTTCATGCCATCCTTCTTTTTCACAACGAAGAGAAATTCAGAATTTTCTTTGTTTCCATTGGTATAGCTGCGGGACTTCTATTTCCAGCATACAAAATGATTCAAAGACGAGCCGCATCCACGTTAACCCATGTCATAGGCTATTTCTATCTTACGATCTTATCATTTCTTCTAATTAGGGCTGTCTTTGCAGTATTCTTCGATACATTGATAAGCTATTATCATATTAACGGTAATCAGACCATGGTGCTGTTAGGCCAATATTTCGTTATGATTGCGGGAAATACAGGATTCTTTCTCTTGATGAAAGAACAAACAGACCAAGCCCTGCTTCGACTAGCTAATTATGATGATTTAACCGGTACACTTAATCGCAGGACGTTCATCACACGTACTAATCAATACCTTGCCGCCTATACGAAGAAAAAGAAACCGATCACCCTGCTGCTTTTTGATATTGACAATTTTAAATCGATTAATGATTCGTTCGGCCACGATGTGGGAGATCGCGTGCTTGTTGATCTCACCACACGTCTGAAGGAGAACTTGGGCTCAGATGATCTATTCGCTAGATATGGCGGGGACGAATTTGCCATTATCTTGCCTGGCATGGATGAAAAGGAATCATCGCGTTATGCTGAACGGTTTAGACAAGCCGCGGAGGAATCGCAGATTCCCGGGTTACCTCTCTCTTATACAATCAGTCTGGGTATTCTTACGCTTATCCCTGATGAAGAGACCCATCTCGAAGAGCTTTACTCCACTTGTGACAAAGCCCTCTATCGCGCAAAAAGAAATGGTCGAAACGGCGTGTTTCGAGGGTATGTGGACAGGCAACTCATGCATGCTTAGGAGCATTCATGTAGATAGATTTGAATGAAAGGCTGTCGCTGTTGCGGCGGCCTTTTGTGCTTCGCTCCGTCATTGCCGACTAGCCTCCTAAAGGAAATGCCGAGGGTCTGACCGATGTTTGTGACAAACTGTTTAACATTTGCTTTTTTAATAACTTGGACGACAATTTTCCTGATACTTTTCAAACCATTCTTGTTAATTTAATCCTAAGCGCAATAACCTTGACAGAGAGTAGGTAGGTAGGTAGGATGATTTCTCTAAATGATAAGCCCATGTATCTAACACAATTCGCAAAGCTAATCCAAATGGATGAGCATCGGCTATTTCGTATATGCAAGGGGATCGAGGAAAACGGGTATAGATTTAACCGTAACGAACACGGGCATATCGATCTATCGGAGAGTGATATTACGGTCGTGTTGAGTTTTTGTTGGTAAAAGTGGTGGGGGCGCTCAAGCAGTGAGAAAAACCCGCTCCATGAGCGGGTTTCAACGTCATTTATGATCTTTGGGGTCCTTTGGATCTTTAGGATCTTTAGGATCCTTAGGCTTCTTCGGTTTCTTGTCATGGTGCTTGTCGGTGTACTCGACATTAGGCGCCTTCAACCCGCCTGCAAGAACAGTCTCTCTGATGTCTTCACCGAGGTAGAAGCTCAAATGCGGCGGCTGATTGTAAGCCGTGTTCTGCCATGCGATACCGTTCCTATATACTGGGTCATGCATGAGCGTATAAATTCGGTACTCCGTAGGAATCGTGGTACTGTGGATTCTAAGCTCCGAGCTGTCTGTTGTAGGCAAAAGAACTTCTTCACGCCAGTCTCCTAAGATATCGGCCTGTAAGGTCGGAGTTGCCTTTGTTCCATTGTTGCTGACAACGTCTGCGAAGCTTTTCAAAGGCTCTGATTTCTTCGTAATTTGATTAAACTTCGTAATCGATGTACTATCTAGCAATTCATTTAGTAAATCCCCATCCCAGTGAAGGGCGAAATTCACGGACACTCCCGCCGTTCTAAAGCTATCGGCAACGACTTGGCCCTGTACGTTGTAAATGCCTCCACCCGATGCTGGAGTTGTACCGCCAGTTCCCCAGAACTCAAATCCAGGGCTAGCAGTAATATTCGCCGCCAAACCACGTCCTGTGTCTACGTAACCATTGTAGGACATCAGTGTTTCCCCAGTTGCAGCGTCGTGGAGCTCTACAGATGCAACGGATGGAACTTCATGTACCGCCATAACCTGAAGACCTTCTCGCGCAGGGTCAAATGCTCCTACATGAAGCGCGTCACCGTGTGAACCTTGTTCGCGCTGCATCTCGCCATCCATTTCATAGAGAATGGTGCCGTCCTGATCAAGGGTCAGCGAACCTGCTATGATTTCGTCATAGCCGTCATTATCCACATCTGCCGTGGCAAGATTATGAAAGCCTAAGCCTCCACCTCTGCCCGCTTGTGCGGAGTCAAATGTCCACTCCTCCTTGAGCTTGCCATGAACTAAGCTGTAGGCTACATACGTCGTCCTTTCATAATAGCCTCGGCCATAAATGGCGCTCGGCTTCACGCCGTCCAAATAAGCTAATCCTGCCAGGAAGCGGTCCGAACGATTATGCCAAGTATCTCCCCATGAAGCAACATCTCCAAGCGGGAATGCATAATCAATCGTGTCAATCACCTTACCGGTTTCACCTTTAAATACGGAGATATATTCGGGCCCGCCGGATATATGACCAGCCTCATTCACCCATTTGCCATTATCTGCAGGGTTGCCGATTACGCTGATAACTTTGCTGCTGTCGAATTTTCCATCCGTTGTCCCGTAGACCGTTGTTGCATCCGCGGTTTTAATGAGAAATTCGCTTTTGCCATCCCCATCATAATCCGCGATGATAAATTGATGATAATGGGCTCCTGATGTGAGGTTAAGCCCCATATTCATCCGCCACAATAGCGTGCCGTCCATTTTATAAGCATCAAAAATCGTCGGCCCCGTCATCGCGTTCTGTGAACTGTCGATTGCGTTGGATGGGTACCATTTCACAACAACCTCGTACTCACCGTCACCGTCCAAATCCCCTACACCAGCGTCATTGACACTATACGTGTAGCTGCCGGTGGCCGTTGTTCCTCCCTCTGGCTTTTGCATCGGGATAGAAAGATAATCGTTAGCTGCTGCTACAGCTTCGTCTGTATCAGCTGAAACTCCCTGAACAAGTGTCTCCACTTCATAGGTGTCTCCGGCAACGCCAGTCGTGTCCGCATAGTTGGTAACAGTCAATGGTGCCGTATTCAGCTTTTGCCCATTGCGGTAAACATTGAACTTCACATCTCGCTGGTATTCATCTGCAAGCAAGCGCCAGCTTACAAATATACCTTCATTCGATTCTAGAGCGATAACTCCCCTATCCAGCCACTCTGTCTGCCGTGCCGTATTCGGCGGGGTGAGACGGTTGTACACATATTGGGTGGCATATCTGCCAAAGCCATTCTCCAGGCTCGCAGGAACTGCAAGCTCCCCCTTAAATGTGTAAACGCCAGGTTCATGCGGATTCCAAGGCTTCCCAACGTTCGTCCACTCGCTTACAGGCACATTTACCTTACTATTATTAGCTATGGTAACACTGACGGATTGCGGTAAACCGATGGAATGGATGTCCGGTGTTGTTTGATCAACGTACACGGTTTGATACTGTAATCTATCCACCTTCGTAATACGATTGTCGGGGATCGGCTTATGATACACACCGAAATTATCGAGGTATGTCGTCCAGGCAATATTATTACCCGATGTCCGCATGCCCACCAATTTAACCGAAGCGACTGATCCATCAAAAGCTACACCATTCAACGATGACGTAAATTCTTGACTAGTCCCCGCTGCTTTATCGGTTAGCTTGAATTTGACGACCTCATTTTCCACATCAAGATTAACCCCTACCGTATACCACGCTTGGGGATTCGTAATTCCCGTGCTAGCCGCAGGCTGCTTTCCGGCAAAATATTGCAATGGTGCCTGATTCGTGTTATTTACCGTAAACACCGTATTGCCGGAGCTATCGAGGATCCTGAACTCGCCGCCGTTCTCGCTAGGATTGCTGGCCGCTTTATCATTCACCTTGCCAGGGTACCAGTCGAATTGAACGAGAATCTGGCTCCCTTTCACAGACGTGCCAAAGTTCTTCGTTGCCACACGCCCCCCGCTTTGGTTCGACTGGGTGAACTGAAACATCGGGGTGCTATTCCCAGCCACTTCATATGTATTAATCGATACGGTAGCATTCGCTGTCGTAAATCCCCAGAATGCAGGATCCAGCGCAGCCGTATCGCCAAAATCACTATAATAAACGCTGTCGAGTTCGGTCCCATTATTTCCTTCAGCTGCGGACGCTATTGTCCAGTTTGGTATAAAGAGAACGCTTGCAAGAAGTAACGAAACGACTTTTCTCCATTGTCTGCTAGTTCGCACTGTTATTTCCACTCCTTCTGTTCGAGCTATGAGAGGATCTTGAATACTCTCGCTAATTCCTCATCGTGCAAGGTTTTGCATATCCTAAGAATCACTTTCTGCCATCCATCAGAACCGTTCCTTACCATCCCCTCTCCGCCAAAAAGAATCCATTACGATGACCCATACAGCTCATACTTGTTGGTATGATTGGCCCGTGTACTAACTGTAGGACTTGACTGGCTACGCCGTCTATTAGACATTTTTTCAAAAATGAAATTCTCTTGTAGGAAGCCATTTGGCAGTTATATGACATTTTTGACTAAACTTCTCTTTTCTTGATCCCGTATGTAAAAAGGTGATAAAAGCATAAAAAAATAGACCTCCTTGGCCGATTAAGGCAAGTAAGGTCTATTTCTCAGTAGTTATTAGTTTCCCCATTACAAGGTCATCTAGCTCAAGCCATAATTCGTAACTAGCGCAGCCAAGCCACCTGCGAAACCACTGCCAACAGCTTGGAATTTCCAGTCACTACCATGGCGGTAAAATTCACAGAAGACGACAGCTGTTTCTATAGAAAAATCTTCACCCAAATCGTAGCGAAGAATCTCATTCTTATTAGCTTCATTTACTACCCTTACGAATGCGTGGCTAACCTGTCCAAAATTTTGAGCACGTTGATTTCCATCGTGAATCGTAACTGTTATGCCAATCCGACTGATTGACGGTGGGACTTTGGCAAAATCGATCATAATTTTTTCATCATCACCATCACCTTCACCCGTACGATTGTCTCCTGTATGAACAACAGCGCCATCATAGGCTTTAAGGTTATTATAGAAAACAAAATCAGCTGCTGATTTCGCTTTGCCATCTTCATGAAGAAGAAACGCAGATGCATCGAGATCGAAATCTCCACCGCCATTATATTTATTGGTATCCCAGCCAAGTCCTACAATTATTTTCGTTAGACCTGGGTTTGTTTTGGTTAGGTCAATTCGTTGACCTTTGGATAAATCAATCGACATCGTTATCGCACCTTTCAGATCAAATAATAAACATTGAATCATTGGCCTTTAATACCAGTATATAGGGTTGCCTACATACACCGCAATGATTCGACTCCTAAAATTCCCCCAAAGAGGTACATATTCGAACCGCATTGACTAATCACCAGTCACTTCTTCCCATGCAAGATGTTCTTTATATAGCTGGGCAATACAAAGGAAGCCTGAAACGTTTCAGGGTTGATATACTTCGTATCCTGCCACTGCAAACGATTCAAATCCGCCTCCAGAGGGTCCCACTTTTTAGATGCAATTACAAAGCTCCATATCCCGCCGGGAAACGAAGGGATAGAACATAGATATGGTTTCACGATTGGAAACAGCTTGTTCAAGCTGCGAACCGTGTTCCGAAAAATACTCTGATTGTAATAGGGAGATCCTGATTGAAAGACAACTATACCGTCATCTGTTAGACTATCGTATACGTATTGGTAAAATTGTTGTTTGTATAGACTGGTGGCTGGTCCATAGGGATCAGACCTATCTACAAGAAGCACATCAAGATTCTTCTTCTGTTCTTGAATCCACTTATATCCGTCCCTATAGATCATACGGATACACCCTTCCCGCTCATGGGTGTTTTCCTTTGTCATCCATGTCTTGCAAACGTCGACAACTCTCTGATCAATTTCCACTACGTCTATCTGCTCCACACTTGCGTACTTCAGCGCTTCGCGGGAAGGGCCGCAATCGCCCCCGCCGATCATGGCCACTTTTTTAGGTTCTTGATGAGTGGTCATAGCCAAGTGAGTAATCATTTCGTTATAAATAAAGCCATCTTTGGATGTGACCTGAGGGGTTCCATCGAGAACAAGCATACGGCCGAAACCTTTCGTATCCACGATACTTATTTCTTGAAACGGCGATTGTTCGTAATACAGCAGCGCTTCAACCTTATAGCCGACTTCCATATCTAGCTCCGGTATATCATCCCACAGCCACAGATCCTCATTTGCTTCTTTGTAATAGCCAGTCAATGAATTCTTGATGTTCGTCACGCGCTCGTCCCCCTGCGCTGCCATTTAGAAACTCTATCCAGAAGCAGCCCGTCAGATCCAATATTTTCACCTGTAATGAAGTCTTTCATATAATAGGAAAGGTATTTACCATAGCCACTGTCGGTTTTAGACAACAATTCGTCAACAAAATAAATACCATTAGAAATCTTATCCAACAGCAACGTGGATATGGCCCCATAGATGCCGCATGCTACCTGGAAATAGGTCGCGTTCGTCTTGAACTCGGAAAATACGCTTTTATTACTCATGACGTTGTACATATATCGTTCCTTATCTCTATAAACGAGAAGCACGCCTACCAAATCTTCTCCATCCAGTTCGGCTTCAGCAGGGTCTAGCACCTTATGCTTCCAATTCCAAAGATCGTCCGTATTGCCGAGATTGGCACGAATTAACTCCGTCGTATAATCATTCACGCGATATATAAAGCCTGTCTCCATATTGTAAGCATATCCCATAGAAAGAACCTCTTCATGCGGCATCAAACATCCGTGGAACTGTTTGTTTCCAAGCGATACCTTAAACTCCAGCTCGTAAACATCATGATAAAGAAGCATAGGCATATGCTGCCTCATAAACATCGGATAGTTTAATATGGCTTCATCTAGGAAGCATTCGGGAGACCATGTGCAGTATATCGTTTTCTCCTGAGCTAGCGACCGATCGGCATAAAAGGAAGTATCATGCTCGATGATATAGCAGCCGAGCGGCGTTTCACCGGGAGTTTGCTTCATCATGTCCAAAGCCATCCATTGCACGACACCCGGATTCATGCCGGATCCGATAATCGCTTTCAAATTCGTGAAGCGTCCTCTATTTTCTTGAAAAATGCGAAATCGTTCCAATAATGTGAATCCCTCAAGCTCTTCATTTTCGTCTACCATTGTATTCTCTAAAGCAGAGTTAATATATGGAATGCCCAATTCATCGCAGCATTGAAGCATCTCAATGGTATCTGCCCAAGATATGTCGATGACAAGCGTTGTCTTCGTACGGGTTAAATGCTTTCGAAGCATTTTCAAATTGCTCAAATCGAACTGATGTAATGTAATTACATGGCTTAAATGGGGGAGAAATGATTCGTAATAGGCCATCTCCTTTTGTTTCCAATCAATTAAATGAATATTACACCGGCTTATAAACCCATGGACAGGGTCATTGATATCCTGAAACGACTTGTCTAATATGGCAAGAATGGATTTAGCCACTCCACCGGCGCTGCCAAGAATACTTATAGTTAATTTCTGGTTGTCCACATCTGCTCACCTCCTATTTACCTAAAATACAATTAATTAATGATGTCCGTGTATGACCCCTTTCCTTCTACTTTTTCGTGTTTATCATTGATAGAATATGTAAATCTATAATGATTTGACAGAGGCAGCTATCTTGCAAAGAGAGTCATTCTGACACACAATTTATATGTAACATCGAAACTATTTTCATATTTTTCGGTTCCTATTAGGCATTAAACGTACCGTTCTACTAGATTCGAATAAATAGTAGTAATACTAGTCAAGGGGATTGGTGGCTTATCAAAACATTCCGGGCAATCTTAAGAGGTCGAAATGAGGTTCCCCCTGTACGAACTATAGCCAGTGGAAATGCCTTATTACAGCTGAACAACAGAGGGAACCAACACAGTTATATTCTTGTTGTACGAAATATTACTCGTGTAACGCAAGGACATATTCATCTTGGACGAGCAAGTCAAATGGTTCCGTTATTGCTTTCCTATTTGGTCCATCAAATTTGGTATAACTGTTAGAAGAGGAGTCGTTCGAGGTATCCTGACGAGTGCAGATTTAGTTGGTCCACTTAGAGGAAGATCCCTCCAAGATTTGGTACGCGAGTTCGAAAACGGCAATGCCTACGTGAATGTCCATACTCATCAAAATCCTGATGGTGAAATTCGCGGCCAAGTCACTCGCTAAAGATTCACTCTGCTAATCGGACCGTATCCAAAAGCAACCGAACCATCGATCTTTACACATGATTTTGCTTCACGGCTTTTAGCGTTTTCCACACGTCCGTTTTCTCCCATTCGTCCGCTAGAGCAGGTAGCCGCAAACTTAAAAAGACCACCATCATTCCCAGTTTTTCGGGGGTGAGGGTGGTCTTTTCATTCTCTAAGCAGGCCTGTATAGTTTGCTTTCTTACTGCATTAACTTCAATATTCTCTTTAGATTAACCGTGAATATGGCCATAGCGCCTTGTAACTCCATACCCCAAGTTTTACTGCTTACGATTTATAAAATAGAGCTGTTTGACTTTCTCGAATCCATCTACATAATCAAATGTAAAATTGGCAACAGGCGGATGCCTTTTAAACCACTGATCAAAGACCCATAACGCACTGGGCGATTCGTCGACGCTGCCTATATTGCCGTTATCATACTCCTGGGAGAGAAACCTAAGCCAGTTATTGGTGTTCTCATGGTCTTCTTGAATTGCTGTCCATAAAATCCACCTGCCTGTATACATCGTATGCAGATCGCCGGAATTACCTCTCTCATATTCCATCTTGGCCCAACGTGAAGCGATGGTGCTATAACCGTTCTTCTGGGCGCCTTGAAAGAAAAGCCACCATGCGGAGTAGGGCTCATTGATTGAACCGTAATTGCCTTGATCGATCTCAATCTGGGCGCGAAGAATCCACCCGGAAGAGGAGTCCGGAATAAAATTTGTCGCTTGTTCGGCAATCCATCTCGGCGTATTGGGGATATCTAAACGGCCAGGGTCCCCAAGAGACAACTCTAAACGCGCCCACTCTTCCCATAAAGTATGGTACCTCGGCAACTCCTTGGTAGCTTGAGCGAAGATCCAACGTGCGGTATGTGGCGTGTTTATATCTCCGATTGTACCCCTTGTCCACTCCAACACACCCCATTCTTTCCAGATCTCGCCGTTCTTGTGGTTATGGTCAATTCCTTCCTTGAGCAGCCATACGGCGGAATACTGTTGATGAACACTGCCAATGTTTTGCTGCCCTTGTTCAAACTGACTCCAGGCGATCCACCCCTCTGCATACCGGGGACATTGTGAGGTGAACTGACAGGCAATCCATCGCGCTGTATACGGTTCCTCCACAGAGCCAATATTGCCGCTCTCTCGCTCCATGCGTAACCAATATCCATAAACGTTCTGATCATGATGGCCATTATCGCAAAAGGTTTTCAATATCCATCGCGCAGTATTCTCTCGGTCCACTGCCCCTTCATTGCCGCTCATCCATTCAAATTGAGCCCATAGACTCCACAATTGGCCGGAACTCGGGTTTAGCGTCGCCCCCTTTTTAGCAATCCAACGCGCGCTGTTAGGTATCTCGATGCTTCCAATATTATCTAACTTCGCCTCTATTTCGCACCAGGTATCCCAGCTCTCCGGATTGCTGGGGAAGTGAGTCGTCATCTGGGCGGCGATCCATCGTGCTGAGTACAGTTGCTCTACGGAACCGAAATTATCACTTTGCCGCTCCATGTGAAGCCAGAACGCATAGACGTTCTGATCATGGTTGCCGCTTGTCAAGTATGTATATAAAATCCACCTAGCGCTGTTCGGTGTATAAATAGCCCCTTTGTTCTCGCGCATTTCCTCGAATTTCGCCCAGAGACACCAGAGCAGACCTGCATTCGGATTAAGTATTGCGCCTTCTTTGGCTATCCAAGCGGCAGTGTAAGGTGTATTTCTGTCTCCAATATTATTTCGATTCTGCTCGATATCCGCCCAGCGGTACCACAGCCCTGCATTATGCTTAAAGTATCGATTGCATGCTTCATGACACAGTTGCACGGCACTTCCCGGCGTATCGGTATCACCAATAAGCTTATTTTTCAGTTGAACCTTGATATAATCAGTCCAAGACTTCAGTCTAAGCAGATTCTGTCGTAAGGCAACTTCATAATATCCAATGGCCGTTTCATATCCTTTCGTCTCATAGATGTATTCGGGAAGTAATGATAGAAGTTTCGACTCGAAGCTGTCCAGTTGAAGGATAGAGATTTCACCTGCTGCATACAGCAACCGCTTGTAGATATAACCTACATCTACCTCGTACTTGTCGGATGATTCTAGTAAGATCTCATACATAATCGTTGAGATTCGTTCGTGTCGAGTGCTAATCGTGTCCTTCAACGTCTCAAAAAATACTTCACCCGACAAAGCCTTTTTATACTTCGGAATATCGCGTTCATCAACGCCGAGGATCTTTGAGAAGAGCCGGGTTGTGCAGGCGTAGGCTCTATTCTTCCTGGCTCCGATGGTCTCGATCAACGACACTACCGCTAACGCGTTGATCATGTTATCACCATTTTCGAAGCCTTTAATCTTATCCATTACGGTCCGAATAATGGTCTCGAGATCCTTCCCCTGCGTTGTCTTCAACATGCCGGCTAGCAAAAAACCATTCGTGTCCCGATACAGCCCTTCCGACACCTCGGCTACACTTGCCTGCTCGGCTACCGCCCCGTTCTGAACTAGGAGTTCCGCGATGCCTTGTGCCTCGCTTCTTGCCAATTTCTTTATAGGGAACTCCCTCATGTAGCGCATGTACTCATTAGACAGCTTAATTGCACTACCATTACTTGCGGAAAGCCATTCGTTTATTCTGGCTGTCATTAGTAGTTTGATCGGCACCTTGCAATTAATGAAAAACCGAAACACAACTCCAAAGTTCGTGACTTCGGATGCATCATCAATCAGAAAGACGGAAGGCGTCTTCGGGTCGAATCGCAATTCAACCTTATTACTACGGATGTTGGATTCTTCGTTCCATTCTTTGTTGAACTCATAGATCGAATAACCCTGCTCTCGCAGTGCAAGCGCAACCTGATACATGATTGTAGTCTTCCCTTCGCCGCCTGGACCGGTGATGAGAGCCGCTTGGAAGAAACTTGGCTTGAGATGTGCGATAATCTCTTGCGTAAGTGCGCGCTCGGCAGTATATCCATGGCATACGAGATTCCACTGCACAGGTCGTCCCTCGTAGTAAGCTTGGATCAGCTCCGGCGAAGGTGCGTCCAATAAATCGTCCGTGATTTGCCGCCAATCATCGGCGGAACGCTGATCACGCTCGTACCTATCGACCAACATATCCTTAATGTCCGTTAACTTCCCGTCAAGGAGCGCAACGCCATCCTTAAGTTCGCCCTGAATGCCAACAGCAATTTCCCGGATGCCATCTAACTTTTGATAAAGAGAATCACACGTATCCATTAAATGCTGAAGGGTAACCCTTGTATCAACGATATACTCAGCATGCAGTTTATTCGCGACCTGCTGATTATCCTTAATCTCGCCAGCGAAGAATCGAGTTGTATAATCGAAGCACCTTGCCCTTACCGCTTCTCGGTATTCCGGCGAATCGATCGTCAAGTGGGAAGGCAACTCTGTAAGCACATTTTCAACCTGAATACTTGCAAGAAGATCTGCATCTGGCTTAATTAGAGTACCGATCCCCTCGAGCGAGCGGATTGGGAACCCTGGATTCGGGTCAGTCTCGATTTCCCTCAGACATCGCTGAAGACGCGCCGCTTGATCTTCGAGCATCCCTGGCAGATACGGGTCACGATACTCACCCCCATTGGATGCCACGCTGCTTCTCAACTCGCTTGTTATTCTTAATAGGGCCTTATAATAAGAGCGGCATAAAGCTCTTGCAATATCATGATTCATAAAATGTTGTTCATTCAACACGCGTGCTCGGCGATTAGCTGTCAGCTTCTCAGACAAAAATTCGGAAACCGGCTCCCCAGTGAATTTTTCAACCACTTTGTCTGTGACTTTCTCCAATATTTTGCCGACTATAAGCGTAACTGTAATAGACATTTCGCTCCCCCCAATGCAACACCTTGTAAATAGACGTTCGGTTTCATAACCATTATCCACCATTTTTTGTATGTTGGCCAGATGTAACCTAATATTGCTCTTCCATAAAGGAGCCCCCCTATTAGCATGGGATTACTTGCGTCATTTATGAAAAGGTTCACCCCATATGATCTTGAAAAAGAAAAAAGCACCCTCAACGGATGCTTTTTCTTTCTGTATGGAGGTAAGCCGTGGCTTGCCAAATCCACAATTCGCCGCCGCGTGATGGGATCCCCGGATATTTTATGAAATCACCTATCTTCTGATAATTTGGAATAGGATAAATGATGAATTTCTGATATAAACAAATGAATGACGCGCGGCATGCCAAAAATCACAAACCCCAAACTAATTAATGGTTCAAGTGCCATCGACTCGCTTGCTTCACCAGCTTGGGTAAAAAATAGTTGTTGGGCAACAAACCATGTAACATATCCCCAATAGAGGAAAAGCCGTCCCACTCGATCAAACCGTCCTACCGATTCAGCTCCCCCCATACGCTCTTCAGATAATAAGAGGTCCCATAAAAGAGCTACCGCAATGACCAATTTTTCAATCAGATTCGCCATATCATCTGGAATGCTCAAGTTCCACACGTTCTGAACCACGATACCAGCTACCAAAAGCAATAGAAGATACCCCGGCCATGCGTGCTTCGTCTTGATCATAAACTGACGAATAAAAAGATAAATCGTCGCCTGTAGAAACAAGTAAACATCAGCAACGGCAATATGTTGGTTCATCAGTTGATCTAGAATAAATCCACAACTAAAAAAGAAAGTCGCTATAAGCGCAAGCGATATAAATCTTGAAGTTTGTCGTTTAATGAATAGATAAATACTCCATATGGCGAAGAGGACCGCCATTCCGGCGTCCAACTCTCGTAAACCAACGCCCTGCCACTGATGTCCCAACACCAGTTGACTTAAGGGTGCAATGCCTATGCTTAGTAGTATCCAGCTTCCGGATAGTGCTGCAAAGAATGCAAAATCATATGCTTTTGAAAAAAGTGACAGCACTGCAGCCGAAATAAGCCAAATTGGACCTATGGAACCTAGGAGAATCTCTCCTATTATTCTCCCATCGATAGGTCTACCAGTAATTCCTATAGTAATGATCGCAAAAGTGGGAAGAAGCAGTATAAGTCCAGCGAGGAAAAACCAATGCTTAAATTGAGGCGAGAAATCAAGTATTCGTCTGGGGATGAACTTAACAAAACAAATAAGAACAATAAGGAAAAGAACCAAGGCAATCCAACTACTATTCAGAATGAGTTCACCCTTCCAACTCCTCCAAACATAAAACCCCACTTTCACTAAAGAAGCAGCCAAAAGAACAATGACAGCCGCTCGATCACCTATTTTTGTAATGGTTGCACTGAGCTTGCTGGAGATAGTCTCGGATACTTCTGCAAGATCCAATCCGGATAGCAATAGTAGAGGTACTGTCAAAAAAGTAGTTAGTACAATTAACTGAGTACCGAGGGCGTATAACCCCCGAAAGTTGCCCAAGCCTAGAAATCGTATTTCGAATACTGCAGCCAAGAACCAAGTAGCAAGTACGCTAAGGGAAATAATCAAAACATCCTTATATCCAGGATATTGCGGCTTCGGTTTTATTCCGCGCCATAACACGTATCCAGATCCAAGCAATAAAGGAATAAGTGCCCACCTTATTTCCCAGCTCAATTCCAAAAGAATCCCCAAGATTACTGCTACTAAGCATAGCCGCAGCCAGATCTTACAGCGCATTACTCCCGCTAAGATATAGATTATTGCGCTGATTAACAAATTTGTGATCAGCAGGATAATTACAGGTGAGTGACTAATTTCATGATTCTCGCTCGATAATGAAAGGGAAATTCGTTCTTCGGCTAATCCAAAAAAAGCGGAAATAATTATGCATAACACTACCTGAATGAGCCCGTAAATCAAAAGTAAACGATGATGACTATGCAAGGAAAACAAATTAAGCAAACGCGAGCTTCCTTCCTTAGGTGAATCCTGACCCATATTAACCTCCCGCCCCAACAACGGTATTTCTTATTTTTTCATCCCGATACAATTAAGTTCAATAAACTAATATTCGATTAGAAGGAAAAAAATGCGTCAGTACCGTCAAGGCGTCACCAAGACGCAACTATCTGTACTGACGCATTAATGATAAGAAGCTTGGTTTAGATTACAAGCGTGTCGAACCCCTCTCGACTAACGGGCAGCATAGTTCAATTAGAGGATAAAATCACATGTCGTAATCATTCTATTAGAGGTGAATTCTGCTATTAGGATATAGGCATAGGAGCTTCTATTCGATGAACGCCCTTAGGTCGATATCCTAAATGTTGGCTGATGCCGCATACGTCTGCTAGTAAATAGATGATGCTAAGCCACATTTCTGTACCTTGCAGTCCTGTTGATTCCTGCTTAACTAGTTGAAAACTAAATCCACGTTCATCAACCCAGAAATCCAGAACCTTCTCCAGATGACACATTGCCCATTCTTTAATTTCCTCTTTGCGATAATCCGTTTGTTTGATACAAAGCCATAATGGATGAATAACGTCGAGTACATTACATGCGTTCAGATGGTCAAAGCGGAAAAATTGTTGATTTCTACTATGAGCTAGAACGGTGTCTATTGTCTTATCCGGGTAGGGCAACGGGATATCGAACTGGGCGAAGGTGGCGCGTGTTAAGCGGTAGAAGCCGTTAACCGGTTGGAGCCAAGTTTCTTCATCAGTTGGTGATCCCCACAAACCTGAGGTTCGACTAACATGAGTCTGCAGCCATCCGAACAGATCATCTGGCCGTTTTTTTGAATCAAAATGTTTAAGATTCAGGTATAATCCAGTTGCGTAACAGTCAATCCAGTCACCGCAATGCCATGCCTCTTTGTCCCACGGTAGAGTGTCCAATTTTGCATATAATTGTTCTGTGCTCATTTTTTCAACGACATAAACGGGATGAAGTAGGCTTGCACCAAGGAGCTCTAATGCATATCCCACCGCTAGCAAATGATAACGAGAAAGATGGTCAGAGAGTAAATGCGGCTCATTCGAAACAACATCGGGCGGTGACCAAGGGTCAGGTAGTAGTCCAGTACTTACATCTTGAAAACCTTGTAATTTTACAATGAGTTCCTCTTTACTCCAATCTGGTGGTAGTGTGTTAAACATAGCTGCAATTTCAACAGCATCACAATAGGCTCGTACGGTTCGTTTAAATCCTGGACGGTCATGAAAAAATGTTTCATTGGGTGTAGAAACTAAGTAGTGACTAAGTAAGGAATCAAGTTGCTCCTTCACTTTATTACCGAAATTCTGCAATCTTTGCTCGATCGGTTGTTTGTCCTTATTCGATGCTCCTCCGTTGTTAAGCCTGCTGCGAATGACCTTAGCTGGGTTCCCCCCGACGATACTATATGCGGGTACATCCTTTGTCACGATAGCACCTGCGGCAATAATGGAATGGGATCCAATTCGTACTCCATCGAGAATGACCACATTCGCTCCTACCCAAACATCATCTTCAATACGAATACCTTTCGAAGTACAAGGTTGCTTGAAAATAGGTTGGTCAATGGCTTCGTAACCATGATTAAATCCATAAATACTTGCATGCGATGCAATTCTTACACCGTCGCCCATAGAGACTTTACCTGATAGAATTGCATAGGAGTTAATGCTGCAATCCGCTCCCATCTTAAGGGAAGAAGTACGGATGATAGCTCCTCCAGCAATGTAACTACGATCTCCCATGTGAATTTCATCCGGATAAAAGATCGCCTGTGGTGAAACGAAGCAATCGTTACCAAAGATATAGGAGAAAGACTCTGCCAAACGTTGTTGTAATTGTTCTTGCTCGTGACTCTCTATTTCGGTTTTTGATATCCAAGGCATATAATCTAATTTACGACGGGTTTCTTGATTCGGCTCCATGTAAGTTCCTCCGGATTGGTCTCATTTGTCAAACTGACCTTCAGTTTATCATCAAGTTAGATCCATAAACATGGAAATTAAGCGTATGAAACTTGTCAAAATCGCCTTTATATCCTATGCTCAGACTAACACTAATTTACTGGACAATAGGGAGCCAATATGGAATCTAAGTTAAGTGATATGGCAATCCGGATTCATTGGATTATGGACAAGCAGACGTTTCCTGGCTGGAATGACGTGCGGAAAACCGTTGGAGTTCATAGCTTTTATTGGATTCATGAGGGGAAAGGGACATTCCGAACGGAACAGGATATTTCGGTTGAATCGGGCATGTTGTTATATCTAAAACCAGGTCTAGATATGGTCATGGAGGGTGATCGAAGTGATCCACTGCGAATAACAATGGTATTGTTATCGCTTATTTCCGTTACCTTGAATGCTCAAGGAGCATATGAGGCAACGGAAATTACTGAATTAGACTTGCCATTTATGATGAAATATGAGGACAGTATGGCCCAAAAATATGACTTCGCATTCAAAGAGTTAGTGGAGCGATATGTTCCTGGGCAACTTGATAGTGAGCTTCTGACCAAATCATTACTATTTAATATTCTGAGTGAATTACATAAACATAGAAACGCCAACCTTATAAGCAAAACATCTGCCATGGGCATTTATTTGAAAGTAAAGGATGAATTGGAGAGGAACTACAAAGAAGAAATTAAATTACATGAACTAGCTGATCGATACCAAATTTCAATTTCATATCTTCGCAGTCTTTTCCAAAAACATACAGGGAAGAGCCCAAAAAACTACTTGAAAGATGTACGTAACGAACATGCAAAAAAGCAATTACGCTATACAGAGCTGACGGTAAAAGAGATTGCTGAATACTGCGGATATGCGGATGAGTTTCATTTTAGCAAAAGCTTCAAGCAATCCAATGGGATACCGCCAAAGCAATATCGAAATAAAAGAGAGCACCGAGTGTAATGCCAGTAAACAGCTAGGCTTTGTATTCGAAGCCTAGCTTGGCAAAGGAAAGCTACTGGTGTGCAGTATGGACCTGTTGAAGCAGACGAATCGTCCCGAAGCGAATCAACTTTTCCATAGTATATTGGCGTATATGGATTCCGCAGTGTTTGAACCATCAGTTTCTGTAACCGTCGTTGTGCTACAACACAAGGGCTACCACTTAGCTAGCTCCCTACGCTCACGCTCCGGTCCGCGCGGACTGAACCCTCGAGGGGTTCTTCTCCCTGCCTTCAACCATACAAAAGAAAAAAGCACCCTCAACGGGTGCTTTTTCTTTCTGTATGGAGGTGAGGGGAGTATTGAAATGTCCATTTAACTTACTAACGAAGCCTAATCACCGATGACTACCCTAGCGGTACATTTCAATGCCGTGCTCCCTCTGCTCACGCTCCGGTCCGCGCGGACTGAACCCTCGAGGGGTTCTTCTCCCTGCCTTCACCCCTACAAAAGAAAAAAGCACCCTCAACGGGTGCTTTTTCTTTCTGTATGGAGGTGAGGGGAGTCGAACCCCTGTCCGAAAATATTGCCACACAGGCATCTACGGGTGTAGTCACAGTTTTGATGTCACCCGAGCATCGCCCCGTAACCGGCTATGCGTTGGGTCAGCCTGATTGTCTTCCTACGTTCGACCCCAGGCGGAGACCAAACGTCGTATCCCACTATAGTTGAGCCCCTATCCCAGTCACATGGGCGATGCTGAGTAGAAGCACGCTAACAGGTTATTAAGCTGCTAAAGCGTAGTTGTTTTGTGTTTTGCCATTTAATAGGCTTTAGCGTTTTATAGTGGACGCGGCCCCACTACCCGCAACCCGCGCTCAAACTATCCCCGTCGAATCCAAGAACACCCCCGGATTGCCTTCGGAACCGCCATAGACGGTGAAGGTTAAAGGACAAGCATTAGAGCCAAGTTACACTTGAAATCTCTTCGTTACAGTTATTAGTATACCATAAGTAATAGAAATATGAACCCTAGATTCATGGAAGACAAGGTGTTACCTTCCAATACTCCCAAGCTATCTAGCAATCTTCTGCTTCTCACGCAAAGCACGTTGGATATCGCGTTGTGCGTCTTTCTTAGCAGCGGACTCACGCTTGTCGTATTGTTTCTTCCCTTTACCAATGCCAATGAGAAGCTTGGCGTAGCCGTTCCGGATGTACACTTTCAAAGGAACGAGTGTATACCCTTCTTGCTTCGCTTGGCCTAGCATTTTGGCGATTTGCACCTTCTTCAGAAGCAACTTCCGCGTCCGAGTTGGATCATCCGGATTGCTGCGATTGCCTTGATCGAAAGGACTAATATGCATATTGTGTACAAAAGCTTCGCCATTTCGAATCGTCGAAAAGCTGTCGCCGATGTTGGCTTTACCTGCCCGTAAGGATTTGATCTCCGTGCCGGTCAGGACAAGACCGCATTCATACGTATCTTCAATGAAATAATCGTGTGAAGCCTTTTTATTCTGGGCGAGTAGTTTGCCATCGGCCTTCTTAGTTGCCACGTGAGATCCTCCTCCCGCACGCTAAATGCAGGTAAATCTTGCTACAATGTGCAACCTATTGTAGCAAGATCAAGCCCGAAAAGCAAGAACCGGCGACTATCTCCGCCGCTTCTTGCTGCCATCGCCGTCGTCACTCCGACGACGGCCGCCCTTGGCGAGCGCGTTCACGCCGCTCGCCCAATCCATGCCGCTGCGCTCCGCAGCAGCGCCACCGCCACCGCCCGCTTGGGCTTCGCCCCCAAGCGAAACACCGCGCTTGCCTTCGCCGCCGCGGCTAACCCCGCTGTCGGTCCGCCCTGCGCCGACTGCCTGCAACCGTTGGCTCAAGCTGCCGCCTTCGCCAATCTTACCGCCTTTGCCGCGCTTGTCGCTCCAAGGCTTACTGCCACCCTTGCCGCGGCGCGACTTCCCTTGACCTGCTGCATTTCCTTGGAAGGCCCCGCCTTGGCCTTCCCCAATACCTGCAATATTCTCTGCTTTGCCATCGCCTCCAGCAAAGCCATCAGCTCTACCTTGTCCTTGGCCTTGGCCTTGACCTCTGCCTCTGGATCTTCTACGGCCTTGCTCTGTTCCTGCCGTTCCTTCTGCAGCACCAGCACCCTCAGATTTCCCGCGAGCTGCCATCTCAATCCGGCGAGCAGCACCATTATCGGCACGCCCCCGCTTTTTCCCTTGATTTCCTGTCGTTTGATTGCCAGCAGCATCGCCCTGATTCGCAACCCCGCCTTGCCCAACCACAGGCTGTGCCTTCGCAAAGCCGCCTTTCCCTTTGTAACCGCCCTTGCCTTTTTCCGTTCTACCTCGGCCTTTATCGGATCCACCCTTATCAGATCTGCCGTTATCCGACTTGCCACGGAAGCCTTTAAACCCGCCTGCGCCGTTGAACTTACCACCACCACCACCGCCACCGCCGCGGCTATATCCACCCTCTTTACGAGGCTTCATATCCAGCAATTCAAAATCAATCGTATGATCATCCATATTCACGCGAGCGACCCGCACCTTGATGCTGTCACCGAGTCGATAAATTTTGGATGTGCGTTCACCAATTAACGCATGCTGCTTCTCGTGATGATTGTAGTAATCATCGGTCAAATCACTCAAACGAATTAAGCCTTCTACCGTGTTGTCCAGCTCGATGAACATTCCAAAGCCCGTTACGCTTGAGATAATACCCTCGAACTCTTCGCCGACTTTATCCATCATATACTGTGCTTTCTTCAGCGCCTCTGTCTCGCGCTCCGCATCAACAGCAATACGCTCCCGTTCAGAGGATTGCTGCGCGATATCATTCATTCGCGAAGCCAAATAATCGTGACGTTGATCAGACAACGTACCGCCATTCTCCAGCACTTCACGAATAACACGATGAATAATCAAATCCGGATATCGACGAATCGGTGAGGTGAAATGAGAATAATACTCCGCAGCAAGGCCGAAATGTCCCAAGCTTTGCGCATCATACTTAGCCTGCTTCATCGAGCGCAACATCACTTTGCTAATCACCGTTTCCTCTGGTGATCCCTTGATATCTTCTAATAACGCCTGCAAGGAACGCGCATGGATCGCTCCTCCCTTGCCTCCCCGCATCGTATAGCCGAACGTTGTTACAAACTCCATGAAATTCATCAATTTCTCGGAATCCGGATCTTCATGCACACGATATAGGAAAGGAACTTTTAGCCAAGTGAAATGCTCCGCAACGGTCTCATTCGCGGCTAGCATGAACTCTTCGATCATCATTTCCGCGACAGAACGCTCTCTTTTCACAATATCGGTAGGCTTACCGTCAGCATCTACAAGGATTTTCGACTCTTCAAAATCAAAATCAATCGCTCCACGCTTCATCCGTCTGGAACGCAGCCTGGCTGCGAGTTCTTCCATGCGTTTGAAGTCTTCCATCAAATACGCATATTTCTCCACGATTTCTGGCTCTGCCTCACCTGTCAGCAGTTTGCGTACGTTCGTATAGGTCATCCGTTCACTTGTTTTGATCACACTGGTGAAAATCTCATGATTAACAACCTTCAAATCCTGGTCAAATTCCATCTCACAAGACATCGTTAAGCGGTCAACACGCGGGTTCAAGGAACAGATCCCGTTGGAGAGACGGTGCGGCAGCATCGGAATCACACGATCGGTCAAATATACGGAGCATCCGCGGTTATACGCTTCAATATCAAGCGCGGTACCTTCCCGCACGTAGTAGCTCACATCGGCAATATGCACGCCAAGTCGAACGTTGCCATTCTCCAAAAGCTCCACATTAACAGCATCATCCAAATCCTTGGCATCTTCACCGTCGATCGTCACAATGGTTTTCGCACGAAGATCACGACGACCTTGGCCGATGATCTCTTCTTCCGTAATCGAATCTGGTGCCGCGTCTGCTTCCGCCAGAACTTCCGGTTGGAAAGCCTCAGGCAATTGATGTTTTCGTATAATGGCCAAAATATCTACACCCGGATCATCCTTATGACCCAGAATCTCAATAACTTCACCTTCTGCCGCGGAACGGCCTTCTGGATAGTTCACGATCTTCACAACAACCTTCTGGCCCGAGACGGCTCCCATAAAAGCATGCTGCGGAATGAAAATATCACGATTCATCCTTTTATCATCTGCAATGACGAAGGCGTACGTTTCTTGGCTTTGGAAAACACCCACAACTTGCGTATTTGCCCGCGTGATAACACGCACAACTTCGCCCTCTAGACGGCCGCCGCCTTGGCTTCGCGCTGTAACCTTTACGAAAACAATATCACCGTTCATCGCCGTATTCAGGTCGTTTGCATTAATGTACACGTCTGGGTGCTCGCGGTCTTCAGGGATTAAGAACGCAAAGCCCTTCGCATGGGCCTGCAACTTGCCTCGCACCAAATTCATACGTTCCGGAACGCCATAACGATCATTGGGGCTCCTTACAATATGGCCGCTTTCTTCTAATTTATTAAGCATTTTGATAAAATCTTTAAACTCATTTGCGCTTCCAATCCCAAAATGCTTCTCAAGCTCTTTATAGGACATAGGCTTATACGCCTCTTCTTGCATTAAACTTACAATTTCATTCTCTTTTATCATAAATCCATTCACCTTCTTGTTGTTGTTCTAGTCCGCCGTTCTCAAGTCCCTTACTCCATAGTATGCCACTTGCAGCGAAAGGATAAACGCAGAAATATCCGCATAAATCTGCTCCCGCTCTTGATCCAGCAATAAACCATGGGAGGATTCCTTATAAAAACGCAGTTCCGATACCTGTGATCCTACGCTATTCTGTATAAACGCAGCGCTGCTAGGATGGACGACTCCATCCTTAATTCCTTGCCCGATCCAGATCGGGGCATCAACCCGCGGCAGCAACTTCTTTACTTCCTTAACTAGCTTTCTTAAGCTGACGACACAGCGAATCGGCGTTTTGGTATATGCACATGACTCGTCTAACAATGTGGAGATCTTCTTGGGTTTCTTCTTTATGTATGGCATTACATACTGCATAACCCCAGCTAGCGCCAATTTCCTTGTCGTAAAGAAAAATGGTGTAGCCAGTGAGATGATGCCCGCCGCAGCGCGTTCTCCCCCCAACTTCAAAGCGAGCAGTCCGCCCATGGAATGTCCCATGATAACAACTCGCTTACAACGAGCGGCAAGCTCATCGTAACTCTCCAGCACATGCCCATACCAATCCGTCCATCCGGTGCGTCTCATATCCTCAGGCGAAGTGCCATGCCCTGGCAATCTGACCGCTTGAATCGTGTACCCCTCATCTCGCAAGGTGTAGCCAATTCTTCTGAATTCCGATGGAGAGCCTGTGAAGCCATGAATCATCAAAATGCCAGTTCCTTGCTTCTCGCCATGACCTTTCCAATAGAAGGGCTCTGTCGACTTATAAATCCGTTCTTCGATAATGATGACTCATCCTTTCACCAACACTTGTACAAAAATGAAAAAACAGCAGGAGTATAGTTCCCCTGCTGTTATCGTTTTATGTGTGTTAGCTTTTCACTACGTAGGCTACGACAATGGAAAGAATAAAGAATGCAGCAGCAAGACCCATTGTTGCGCGCGACAAAAATAGTTCCAAACCACGAGCTTTTTGTTTACCAAATAAGTGTTCTGCGCCACCGGAAATGGCACCGGACAAGCCTGCGCTTTTCCCTTTTTGTAAAAGGACAATCGCGATTAATCCAACCGAAGCTATGATTAACAAAATTTTCATAAAGATTAACATATTAGCACCCCAATTGCCTATTCTTTGCCTTATACAACTAGCATGAGTATTTTAACATAGTTCGTCCACGAATACAACCAAAAGGCCTAAACGATGCATTCGTTACTAATCGCGATAAGATCCCAACGTAGTAGGTCCACTTGCACGTCTAGCTCTCTTGCTTCGCCCTAAGAAGGCACTCACCGCTCGCTTCGCACACCACAGCGCGAATAACGTAAACCCGATCGCCCACACAATGGCAGGTATCCCCGTGTGGTTGGCCAAATTAGTCGCATCACCAGCGCTCCGGCTGTTTTGCACCGCATATACGATCAAAGAAGCTGGACCAAACACCGACTCCTCCAAACATAAGAATGCAAGCAGCAGATAGTAGAAGTCACGCAGCCATTTCGGTGTAATGGCTAGAACCACAACAGTCAGAACAATAAACCCGACTAAGAACATGATACCATACCCATTACGCACGAATAGCACCAAGGACAGAATAGACAAAACAGCCATTACTTGTAAGCCAAGTCGCTGTTTCCCTCTTGCGTAGGCCGAGAATAAAAACCAAGCAAACACCGAGGCCGTCATATAACCCGCCAGTGACACAGGGATGATCGACCAAGACTTCGTTATCGTCGATAAGGTGACACCGCTTTGATTACTGTACAGCTCGATATACATGACTTTACCGGACAAAGCCAATGTAACTGCCGCGTGCCCGAACTCGTGTACCATCGTGTCGATGTTCCGAAAAAAGGAAGAAGGGAGCCAGTGCGTGAGCACCGCAGAACCTATCAGAAATAAAATAGTTTTCAACCAGTTGCTCATACAGCCGACGCCCCCTTGATTACATAAACGAGCAGGTGACTGAATCACCTGCTCGCTAATGGTCTTATTTAATTAGTATACGCTATAGCAGCGAGACTTTGAACTACGTTCAAAAATCTATGACTTACTTGAAGTTTCTCAAGTTGTAGAATGCTTTTTTACCAGCGTATTGAGCTACAGTGAACAACTCGTCTTCGATACGAAGAAGTTGGTTGTATTTCGCTACACGGTCCGTACGGGACGGAGCACCTGTTTTGATTTGACCAGCGTTCGTAGCAACCGCGATATCAGCGATTGTGCTGTCTTCGCTCTCACCGGAACGGTGGGAGATAACTGCTGTGTAACCAGCGCGTTTTGCCATTTCGATCGCATCAAAAGTCTCAGTAAGCGTACCGATTTGGTTAACTTTAACCAAGATGGAGTTACCGATGTTTTCTTCGATCCCTCTGGATAGACGCTCAGTGTTCGTAACGAACAGATCGTCACCAACGAGTTGAACTTTGTTACCCAATTTCTCAGTAAGCAACTTCCAACCTTCCCAATCGTCTTCGGAACAACCGTCTTCAACTGTGATGATTGGGTATTTATCAACCCAAGCCGCAAGGAAGTCAACCCACTCAGCGGATGTGAAGGATTTGCCTTCGCCTTCAAGGTGGTATTTACCATCTTTGAAGAACTCCGTGGAAGCAACGTCCATACCCAAGAATACGTCAACACCTGGTGTGAAACCAGCTTTTTCGATCGCAGCAAGGATTGTTGTGATTGCTTCTTCATTGGATGCGAAGTTAGGAGCGAATCCGCCTTCGTCGCCAACAGCTGTGTTAAGACCTTTTTCTTTCAATACGGATTTCAAGCTATGGAAAATCTCAGCGCCGATGCGAAGAGCTTCTTTGAAAGTTGGAGCGCCAACTGGCAGAACCATGAACTCTTGAACGTCAACGTTGTTGTCGGCATGTGCCCCACCGTTGATGATGTTCATCATTGGAACTGGAAGTGTTTTGGCATTGAATCCACCAAGGTAAACGTACAATGGCACGTCCAAAGCGTCAGCAGCTGCGCGAGCAACAGCCATGGAAACAGCTAGAATCGCGTTAGCGCCTAGTTTAGCTTTGTTAGGAGTACCGTCAAGCTCGATCATTTTGTTGTCGATGCCAACTTGATCAAGAGCGTCTAGACCGATGATTTCAGGAGCGATGATTTCATTTACGTTCTCAACGGCTTTCAGAACGCCTTTACCAAGGTAACGGCCTTTGTCACCATCACGAAGCTCAACAGCCTCATATGCGCCTGTGGAAGCGCCTGAAGGGACGATAGCACGGCCGAATGCGCCGGACTCTAGGTATACTTCTACTTCAACAGTTGGGTTACCGCGGGAATCCAATACTTCGCGTGCGTAAACATCAGAAATAATTGTCATTGTGATAAACACTCCTTTAATAATATGAATTTAGTTATTACTTGTTTAGGATTGTTGCACCAGTCATTTGCTCCGGTTGCTTCACTTCTAAGAAGTCTAGCATTGTTGGTGCAATATCTGCCAGAATACCGCCATCTCTTAGTGTAACAGATTTGTCTGTCACAATAAAAGGAACCGGATTCGTTGTATGTGCTGTGTTGCGTGAGCCATCTGCATTCGTAACCACATCTGCGTTGCCGTGATCTGCTGTGATGCAGACTACGCCGCCTTTGGCTAGGATCGCTTCTACCACTTTACCAAGACACTCGTCTGTCGCTTCGATCGCTTTTACCGTTGGCTCAAGCAATCCAGAGTGACCTACCATGTCAGGGTTGGCAAAGTTCAAAATAATCACATCATGACGCTCTGCTTCTACTTCTTTTACCACCGCGTCCGCTAATTCGTAAGCGCTCATCTCTGGTTTCAAATCATACGTCGCAACCTTCGGTGAAGGAATCAGCAAGCGAGTTTCGCCTGGCAATTCAGCATCTCGACCACCGCTGAAGAAGAACGTTACGTGCGGATACTTCTCTGTTTCCGCTGCGCGAAGCTGTTTCAGACCGTTCTGAGCCAGCACCTCGCCAAGCGTGTTATCCAGATTCTTCGGTTTGTACGCTACGAACCCATCTACGGATTCGCTGAACAGCGTCAGACACACGTAGTAGAGGTTCTTAGCCACTTTAGGACCACGATCAAACCCGCGGAAGTCTTCATTCGTGAAGACTTGGGAAAGTTGAATCGCACGGTCAGGACGGAAGTTGAAGAAGATCACCGCATCGCCTGATTCTACAAGTCCTACCGGCTTGTCGTCTTCACCCACGATAACCGTTGGCATAACGAACTCATCATAGACGGATTTCTCGTAGGATTCAACGATCGCTTTCATCGGATCCGTGTAGGTTGGACCGTCGCCATACACCATGGCGCGGTAGGATTTCTCCGTACGCTCCCAGCGTTTGTCGCGATCCATTGCATAATAGCGGCCTTGTACAGTCGCGATTTTGCCTACGCCGATTTCTTCGATTTTGTTCAGAAGGCTTTCCATATACCCTTTAGCAGAATCTGGAGCCACGTCGCGGCCGTCCAGGAATGCGTGGATGTAAACGTCATTGAACTCTTCTTTTTTCGCCAATTCCAATAGAGCAAACAAATGCTCAATATGACTGTGTACGCCGCCGTCAGAAAGCAAGCCGTACAGGTGAAGCTTCTTACCGTTATCTTTGGCATGACGAAGTGCGCCGACAATCGTTTCATTATCGAAAAATTCGCCGTCACGAATCGATTTCGAAATCCGCGTCAGATCCTGATACACAGTACGGCCTGCGCCAATGTTCAGGTGTCCTACTTCAGAATTCCCCATCTGACCTTCTGGCAAACCTACAGCCTCACCGCAAGCGGTGAGGGTTGTGTGAGGGAACGTCGACCAGTAACGGTCGTAGTTCGGCTTATTCGCATGAGCAACCGCATTCCCCTGCTCTTCTGAGCGGAGTCCGAAGCCATCGAGAATGATGAGTGCTACCGGTTTCGGTCTGGACATGTTACTTCGCCCCCTGGACGAGCTGAATGTAGGAAGCGGACTCTAAGCTCGCTCCGCCTACAAGCGCACCGTCGATGTCAGGCTGTGCCATGTACTCAGCAATGTTGTTCGGCTTCACGCTGCCGCCGTACTGGATGCGAACGACATCAGCAACCGCTGCACCGTAAAGACCGCTCACCAGTGTACGAATATAACCGATCACGTCTTGTGCATCTTCAGCAGTGGAAGATTTACCAGTACCGATTGCCCAGATTGGCTCATATGCGATAACGACTTGTGCCGCTTGCTCTGCGCTAAGACCAGCAAAAGCTGCTTCTGTCTGTACTTTACAAACGTCTTTCGTTTGACCCACTTCACGCTCTTCCAACTTCTCGCCTACGCAAAGAATTGGTTTCAAGCCGTGTTTGAAAGCCGCAACGACTTTCTTGTTTACGATTTCGTCGGACTCAGCGAAGTATGCTCTACGCTCGGAGTGACCGATGATCACATACTCAACGCCAAGGTCTTTCAACATAACGCCGCTGATTTCACCTGTGAACGCGCCATTATCTTCAAAGTGAAGGTTTTGTGCGCCAACATGAACGTCTGTACCTTTTGTAGCTTCAACAAGTGCAGGTAGGTTCGTGAATGGGGAACAAATTACGCTCTCCACTCCATCAACTGTGCTGCCTTTTACTTCGTTCACGAAGCTGATCGCTTCGGAAACGGTTTTGAACATTTTCCAGTTACCTGCGATAATCGGTGTTCTGCTCATAGTTAGACTCCTTTTTATGAAAAAATAATTTCTTATTTATCGTTTAATGCTACTACGCCTGGCAATGCTTTACCTTCCATGAACTCCAAGGAAGCTCCGCCGCCTGTGGACATGTGGTTCATTTGCTCAGCCAAGTGGAATTTCTCAGTTGCTGCTGCGGAATCGCCACCGCCGATAACTGTGTAACCTTCAGTCGTTGCACAAGCTTGCGCTACAGCGCGAGTACCATGGGAGAAAGGCTCGATTTCGAACACACCCATCGGTCCGTTCCAAACAACGAGCTTGGATTTCGCGATAACGTCTGCATAAAGCTCACGTGTTTTCGCTCCGATGTCAATGCCTTCCCAATCTGCAGGAATGCTGTCGATATCAACGATTTGCGTGTTCGCATCTGCGCTGAACTTATCCGTAACAACGATATCTACTGGAAGCAGGAAGTTCACACCTTTTTCTTTTGCTTTCGCAATAAAGCTAAGCGCTAAATCAAGCTTCGAGTTGTCCAGAAGCGATTTACCGATTTCATAGCCTTGTGCTTTCAAGAATGTATAGGACAGACCGCCACCAATCAAGACGTTGTCTGCAATGTTCAGGAGGTTTTCAATCACGGCAATTTTGTCTTTTACTTTGGATCCGCCAACGATCGCTGTGAAAGGACGCTCTGGGTTGTTCAACGCTTTCCCTAGAACATCAAGCTCTTTCTCCATCAATAGACCGGAAACAGCTGGAATATACGCTGCGATGCCTGAAGTCGAAGCATGTGCACGGTGAGCAGCACCGAAAGCATCATTCACGAACAGATCAGCTAGATCAGCGAAAGCTTTGGACAACTCAGGATCATTCTTCTCTTCACCTTCGTTGAAACGAACGTTTTCAAGCAAGAGTACATCACCATTTTCAAGCGCATCCACTTGGGCTTTCACGATTTCACCAACGGATTGATCCGCTTTCATCACGTTTTGACCAAGAAGCTCAGCCAATTTCGCAGCAACTGGCGTTAACCGAAGCTCTTCAACCACTTGTCCGTTTGGACGACCAAAATGGGCAGCGAGAATAACTTTTGCGCCTTGCTCTACTAAGAATTTAATCGTAGGAAGCGTTTCTCTGATACGTGTATCGTCGGTGATTTGACCGTTTTCTACAGGTACGTTGAAATCAACGCGAACAAATACTCTTTTACCAGCTACTTCAACATCGCGAACACTTTTCTTATTCATCGTAAAAGCCTCCTAAAAGTTTTCGTCAGAAAACTGACTTCGTAAGCATAAGCTCTCTGGCATGTATGGTTATCTTCCGGTTCTATCCTTTTATAGGGTAAATCGCACATAAAGAGGAGAATCGCTTCTCCCCTTCATGTGGTTTTCCAGTTGATGCTTTATGAAATTACAGACCTTTTTTCGCGATGAAAGCTACCAAGTCAACAACGCGGTTGGAGTAGCCCCACTCGTTATCGTACCAGGAAACAACTTTCAACATGTTGTCGCCAACTACCATTGTGGACAAAGCGTCGATTGTGGAAGAAGCTGGGTCACCATTGAAGTCGCTGGATACAAGTGCATCTTCTGTGTAGTTCAAAATGCCTTTAAGAGGGCCTTCAGAAGCTTGTTTCAAAGCTGCGTTTACTTCGTCAACTGTTACGTTAACTTTAAGCTCAACTACCAAATCTGTTACGGATACGTTAGGTGTAGGAACACGCATAGCCATACCGTTCAATTTGCCTTTAAGCTCAGGAAGAACTAGACCGATTGCTTTAGCTGCGCCAGTGCTGGAAGGAATGATGTTCTCAGCTGCTGCACGAGCACGACGAAGGTCTTTATGTGGAACGTCAAGAACGGATTGGTCATTTGTGTACGAGTGAACAGTTGTCATCATACCTTTTACGATTCCGAAGCTATCGTTGATAACTTTCGCGAAAGGAGCTAGACAGTTCGTTGTACAAGAAGCATTGGAGATGATTGTGTGTGCAGCTGGATCGTATTTGTCTTCGTTAACACCAAGTACGATTGTGATATCTTCGTCGGAAGCAGGAGCGGAAATGATAACTTTCTTAGCTCCACCTTTCAAGTGAAGTGCTGCTTTTTCTTTCGCTGTGAAAATACCAGTGGACTCGATTACGATTTCAGCGCCTACAGAAGCCCATGGCAGGTTCCCAGGGTCACGCTCAGCAAAAACCTTGATGGAACGACCGTTAACGATCAATTCACCTTCACCAGCTTCAACTGTAGCGTCTAGTTTACCGTGAGTAGTGTCATATTTGAGCAAGTGTGCCAAAGTTTTAACGTCTGTCAAATCGTTTACTGCTACGATTTGTACATCTTTGTTGTTCAATGCTGCGCGGAATACGTTACGACCAATACGTCCGAAACCGTTAATACCTACTTTTGTTGTCATAGTCATTTCCTCCTAAGATTACATAAATATTATATTTCAAAACGCAGCCATGAAAGGCATACGTTATGATGGCAACTTTCAGCTATACATGCTTCATGATTTCTAGGGCTGCTGCCTCATCTGTGACAAGCACATCTTCTTGCCCATGCCGCAGTACAGAAGCGATCGCTTCACCCTTGCTCTTCCCGCCAGCAACACCAATCACAACCTCAACACGCTGCAGATCTTCCAGCCGTAATCCGACTGTCGGCATCTTATGAACCACATTTCCTTGACGGTCAAAATAATACCCAAGCGCCTCAGCAAGTGCTCCATCTGCTCTCAGACTGCTCGTAGTCTCGCTATCTACTTTACGTCTGCGTGCCATGACCATAGCATCTCCGATACCATGTACAACAATGCGACAACTCCGCACCGCGTTCACAACTTCCTGAATTTGCGGGTCCTGAATGAGCGATTGATACGCCTCTTCTCCCAGATGATCCGGGACATGCAGCAGTCTGTATTTCCCGCCTGTTTTCTTGGCCATAATGGAAGCAATGGTGTTCGCTTGCATATCCACACTTTCACCAAGTCCACCGCGTGCAGGGACGAACCAGCTGCCTTTCATCGAAGAAGATATCGCCAAGTTATTGGCAATCTGCGCCATGGTCGATCCACCCGTTACCGCGATGATATCATCTTTGGCGACATATTTACGTAAGGCGGCCGCACCAGCGCGTCCAAGCTCCTTCTTCGTAAATACCGAAGTGTCGGAATCTCCAGGAACGATAATCACATGCGAGAGGTGAAAAGCCTTAGCAATACTGTCTTCCAAATCCGTCAGACCAAACGCCATCTTAATGATGGGCTGCATATCCTCCAGCAGCTGACGACCAGACTCGCTGATCTTCATACCGCTTGCGTCAGATTCCAGAAGCCCAAGCTCCTTCAGGAAATCGACTTCACCGCGGAGTACGCGTTCCGTCATGTCGAGTGAGGACGCTAGCGTCCTTCGTCCGACAACGCCGGATACCAAGATGTGTTGCAGAATCGAGTAGCGTTTCTTCATGATGTCCATTAGATCAGGCATGAGCTGTTTCTGAATATCTAGAATCTCTCTCATAGGACGACTTCTAACGCTCCCGATCCTTTGTAGGACGTTTTGTGTCCCGGGTATACATTTTGCGTCCCACCCGGGCGAAAAAAAAGTTCCTTGCACAAGTCGTAATTTTTGTTTCACATTTACAATTCTTATTATAACCATTCTTTTCTCAACATTCAACATTTGTTCAAACATTTTTCTCCAATTCGGGCTGAAAGGGCTTACCATCTTGCTTTTTCTGGATAGCTGACTTATAATAACCCTTGCTTCTCTTTTTTTAAACTATGCGCCCGTGGTCCAATGGATATGACGTAGGCCTCCGAAGCCTGAGATAAAGGTTCGATTCCTTTCGGGCGCGTCCAGTACATTTAGAAGTTATTCATACGTAGTAACCCTAAATCAGCATCGCAGCTGATTTTTTTTGCGTTTAGTTTGACCTTTCTTGACCTTCAGACGTTTTTTCGTTATCATACTTGTAGATACTGTAAATAGTATGTAACCCAACCCCAAGGAGGTCATTCTCATGAGTTTTATTCCTATGGTCGTCGAACAGGACGCGCGCGGTGAAAGAGGATATGACATCTACTCTCGCTTGCTGAAGGACCGCATTATATTCTTAGGCACGGGTGTCAACGATGTTGTGGCGAATTCCATCATTGCTCAGTTGCTCTTCTTAGCCGCTCAAGATCCTGATAAAGATATCTCGCTTTACATTAACAGCCCAGGCGGCTCTATCACAGCCGGTATGGCGATCTTCGACACGATGCAATTTATCAAACCAGACGTATCCACGATCTGTGTAGGTATGGCCGCTTCGATGGGCGCTTTCTTACTAACAGCAGGTGCCAAAGGCAAGCGTTACGCGCTTCCGAACAGCGAAGTCATGATTCACCAGCCGCTTGGCGGCGCAGAGGGTCAAGCCTCCGACATCGAAATTCGTGCGAAGCGTATTTTGAAAATGAGAGACAACCTGAACACCATCCTTGCAGAGCGCACTGGACAATCGTTCGAGCGCATCGAAAAGGATACTGACCGTGATAACTTCATGAGTGCTAAAGAAGCAGCCGAATACGGACTCATCGATAAAGTCATCGAGCGCGTCTAATTTTATACAAGAAAAACCAGCCTGATCTTCATGCTCACCTGAGCGCCGAAGATCGGCTGGTTTTTTATTTTACTTATTTCTTATCTTCCAATGGGTAGAAAATCAAATCAATCGGAAACGCCGAGCCCGCTGGAGGCGTGAACTCGATATCTAAGGCATCTTCGGTACCGGTCGTGCG
Organism: Paenibacillus sp. J22P51; assembly: GCF_059692215.1. NCBI lineage: Bacteria > Bacillati > Bacillota > Bacilli > Caryophanales > Paenibacillaceae > Paenibacillus > Paenibacillus sp. J22P51. The sequence continues at coordinate 194,667 of NZ_JCAUAZ010000009.1, forward strand.
TGCTAGTACTTGATACCCATCGAAAGCCGTAATGACACCGGAATACGGTACAGGAATGATCTCGCCGTTGATTTTAAATGGCCCCTTGAACACGCCGCCTCTAGCCATGATCATCACAGCCATTTTGCGCGGTTTATCCGCATGGATTTTGTAGACTACGCCATAATTCCCGCCATTCTCCACATTCATCTTTCGCATCACATCGTAGCCTTTGACGAACGGATCCGTCTTATTGTCACCGATCGTTAATACGGAAGATTTGGTGAAACTCGTGGCATCAATTTTCCACTGAATTTCTGAAACTGGGAATGTCCCTCGAACATGGCCGTTAAAGGCGAGTAAAGGCAACTCCTTCACCGTCGTTGGCGTCAGCATTTTGTCCGTTGCGATAAAGGACATTTGTAACTCGCCGTCCGTTTCGACATCATAGAACAAATTCACACCTTGACCTGGATAGAATTCAGGTAGTTTCGCATACACATAGCTTGCATGAGGCAGAACCGTCATCTCTTCTGAGTACACGTTGTTTAGAAGGAAATCAACCGACGCTTCGCTGCCAATCAAGTTCGCATAAACGGAAGGATATACCTCACCTTTATTCGTCGTTTTGATCGTAACCGGTTTATCTGTGTTATTCGTTGCGAAGATCGCCATCGTCATCTTCTTTTGCGTACCATTGATATGGTCCGCGTACAAGCGCGCTTTGCCATTAATATTATCTTGATACAAAATACCGCTCGATGTGAACTCTTCCGGGCTGTCACTCACAAGCAGCGTGCGCCCTTGCACTTCTTTGACTTCCTTCGGAAGCATAGGTAATTCATTGAAATGCGACCAAATGGTCGACCAGTTCGATTTGATAAAACCACCAACTGGCTTCATATAAATCGGATACTCGACTTCGGATAAATACGGTTCATTTACGACAGTCACGAAGCTTTTGAACAACTTACTCACATGACCATGACGATCCTTTACAGTTAACGTAACCGGATAGGAACCTGCTTTGAAGAAAGCTTCTTGCTTCCCTGTCCAATCGTACGAGGCAATCCCTTCAGCATCTGGATCATAGCTCAGATCTAAATATTTAACAGGCTCACCGAGCCTGTAAGTAGGCTTCGCAGTACTAAATTTGGCAACAGGACGAGAATTACTATCTTGATCAATGTAGATGCCCTCAGGCGCCTTAAAATGCACAATCTCTACACGTCGCAATTCACTGTTATATGTGTACTTTGCACCCATGTAATCAGCTAACCAAGTCAGCTTCACCAGCAACTTACCATTCACGATAGCGGCTACTGAATTAAAGGGTACATCCACCCCATTCGTTGTTACTGTCTTGTGATCGGAATCAAGGACAATATTATAACCTGGAGGCGCCATTTGAATCGTACGTGATAAATCATTCCACTCGACTTGGAAGCCTAATGTATCACCTAAGAACTTGGCTGGAACGAAAGTGCTTCCATCAATAATGGTAGATGGGGATTCGAGATGAACTTGCTCCTGATTCACGAAAGCTTCTGACTTATCGATATAAAGTAGAATAAAGGACGAGCTTGTTGATACCGCATGCGCGGCTGGTGCTGTTATCGTACTGACTAGAAATACGAGTAACGCCAGTAGGGCAATCATTTCTTTCTTTACTACACTCATTTCACTTCGACTCCTTCTTCAAGCTTTGGATAGAATCACTACTTAGAAATACAAATAGCCTTATCCATCATGACCACGTTTATTAGACGTAGCCAAGCGAAAAAGGTTGCCCCATGCCACTAAATGTTAACAATTTTGACACTTTTAGATGGATTGTGATTTACTTCGATAAACTGCAAAAAAGCCCCCTCGAAAGGTAGGCTTTTAAAGAATTATTGGTTTTCCAATTCTTCCTTACTGACTAATGTGACTAAAGCGTTTACAGCCTGCTCTGCATCCGAACCTTCTGCACTTATGAAGACTTCGGTCCCTGTGCTGATCGCAAGACTCATAATTCCCATGATGCTTTTCGCATTCACTTTCTTCTCATCTTTCTCAACAAAGATCTCAGATGAAAACTTATTCGCCTCTTGAACAAACAATGCCGCAGGTCTGGCATGAAGTCCTGTTCTCAACTTCACAACGACTGGACGTCTGGACATGGAACTAATTCCCCCTAGTGTGGAGCTTATATGGATTACTATTAATAACAGCGTTTACCTTATGTTTTAATATTATAGCATTTTTCCTTCAAGTACACTAGAAAAAATGCGAAAAACTTATACAAACGTTGTGCAGCTCTAATTTTTCTACGAATTTCGGTGTTTTTCAGCCAATTCGTCTATTTTCCGTAGGCGATGATTCACACCTGACTTACTGACACTACCCGAAAGCATGTCTCCAACTTCCTTCAAATTCAAGTCAGGATGCTGAAGTCTAATCTCGGCAACCTCTCTCAACTTCTCAGGTAAGCTATCAAGACCGATCTCCCGCTGCAGCAATCGAATATTTTCGATTTGTCTGACAGCTGCTCCGATCGTTTTGTTCAAGTTCGCCGTTTCACAGTTCACGATGCGATTAACGGAATTCCTCATATCCTTCATAATCCGGACATCCTCGAAGCGCAGCAGCGCCTGATGAGCCCCAATGATATTGAGAAACTCGATAATTTTCTCGCCTTCCTTGATGTACAGCACGAACCCTTTCTTGCGTTCAATGAAACGGGCGTTCAAGTCAAACTTGTTCGCAAGCTGCGTCAATGCTTTGCAGTGCTCTTCATAAATCGAAGCGATTTCCAAATGATAGGAAGATCCCTCCGGATTATTGACAGAACCGCCAGCCATGAAGGCCCCCCGGAGATAAGCACGCTTACAGCAATTGCCGCGAATAATGTCCTTATTAATACCCGTCGTGAAAATAAAACCCTCAGAGACGATTTTCAAATCACTGAGCAGCTCCTGTACTTGACCGGGCACCCTAACAATGTACACATTATTCTTCTTAAGACGCATTTTCTTACGTACGAGCAGCTCCGTATGTGTATTATACGTCTTCTTGATCAGCGAGTAAATTCGCCGTGCAATCGCTGCATTCTCCGTTGATACGTCCAACACGACACGCTGACTCGTTAGCTGAACAGCGCCATTCATTCGAATGAGGGCTGATAGCTCCGCTTTTTCACAACACGGCTCCGAATCATTGATTAAGGTTAATTCTTTTTTGGTTGTTGCCGCAAAGGACAAGGGACTCACTTCTTCCTTAACAGCCAGCTTTCGACGAGCTGATAGATATGGTCACTCAATTTCTCTGCATCATGACGAAGATAGGTACGGAATAGGACAAGTCGATCCGCTATGACCCGATATCCTCTTTTCGTCACTTCATCCAAATCTAAATGGACCGCTTTCGAACCTTTTTCCGCGTATTTGGCTTGCACCTGCGGTGGAATTTCACCATTATTCACGATTACATAATCAAACAAATGCTGACCTAAGTGATCGTAAATCGCATCCAGATGATCACTGACAGAATAATCATCGGTTTCACCTGGCTGTGTCATGACATTACAGATAAACATTTTCACAGCATGAGATGCAACAATCTCCTCAGCAATCCCTGGAACAAGCAGATTCGGCAGCAAACTTGTATATAAACTGCCCGGACCACACAAGATGGCATCTGCCTCGCGTATAGCTTGAACAGCTTCTGTGAGTGGTGTCACACCTGCTGGTTCAATGAACACTTGCTTGATCCGTCCATCGGCCTTCGGTATTTTGGACTCTCCAACAACTAAAGTCCCGTCCTCCATAATGGCTTTCAACACAATGGCTTGATTCGAAGCTGGAAGCACTCTCCCGCGAACTGCGAATACGCGATTCATTTCTTGCACGGCGGTAACAAAATCACCTGTAATATCTGTCAGTGCAGCTAATATTAGATTTCCCAGACTATGCCCGGCTAAACCTGTACCGTTTTGAAATCGATACTGAAGCATTAAAGACAATAAGGGCTCAACATCAGCTAATGATGTTAACACATTTCGAATATCTCCCGGAGGCGGCATCTGCAGCTCACTTCGCAAGATGCCGGAACTCCCTCCATCGTCTGCAACCGTCACGATAGCTGTGATATCAACCGGCTTTTCTTTCAGTCCTCTCAGCATGACCGAGAGCCCTGTTCCACCGCCAATAACGACTATTCTGGGCTTACGTTGTAATTGACCAAGATCCATACTTCTTTCACCCTCTTAATCGCATAGCCGCCTATAAGCGGTCCCGCTCGGCATCCCGATGACTTAGTCGCACGGTCTCGGTCTCGCTGTTCCCCATGACCTTACCTAGATATTCCGTAATCGCAACCGATCTATGTTTGCCTCCTGTACAGCCAATGCCAACAACAACCTGGCTCTTGCCTTCCTTCTTATACTGAGGCATTAAGAAATTCAGCATATCCAACAGCTTCGTCAAGAATTCTTGCGTCTCCGTCCACTTCATCACGTAGTCATACACATCTGGATCTTGACCCGTTTGTGGACGAAGTTGCTCAACATAGTGGGGATTAGGCAAGAAACGCACATCAAAGATGAGATCAGCGTCAATAGGAACACCATACTTGAACCCGAAGGAGATTACATTTATAGATATGCGATTAGTTTCTAGATTGGTGAACCGGGAAATGATTCTTTCCTTCAATTGCACTGGCTTCAAGCTGCTGGTATCAATCACCTGCGTAGCCAGACCCTTGAGTTCTTCAAGCAACTTGCGTTCAAGTCCTATTCCTTCAAGCGGTGCCCCGTCGGGTGCCAATGGATGGCGACGACGGCTCTCCTTGTAACGTTGAACGAGCGTCCCGTCCGTAGCGTCCAAGAACAAAATTTCATAGCTTAGCGTGTAATTTTCTTGGATATAACGCAAGGATTCTTGGAGCGCAGTGAAAAATTCACGTCCGCGCAAATCAATAACCAAGGCGACTTTACCGATTTTCCCCATCGATTGCACGATTAATTCGGCAAACTTCGGAATCAGGACGGGAGGTAAGTTGTCAACGCAGAAGAATCCTAAATCCTCCATGCTTTGAACAGCAATTGTCTTGCCAGCACCCGACATCCCTGTAATAATGACCAGTTTCGCTAAAGGGTGGTTTTCTTCCATGAATGACACCTTCCTTTGGGGTGCTTTCGCAGATCAGATCTCTTCTGTTCATCTGCGAACCCGGTCTATCCTTCTATCGCAAATTCAGACCTGCCGCTCCTACAACGCCTGCATCATTGCCCAATGTAGCAGCAACAATTTCAACACCTTCAGCAGCTGCTTCTGGTGTGAACTTGATAAACGTTTCACGAATAGGCTGGAATAGAATTTCTCCGGCCTTCGATACACCACCGCCGATAATAAAACGCTTCGGGTTAATAACAACAGCCAATGCTGCCATCGAGCGACCGATATAGTAAGCCGCACGATTCACGATACGCAAAGCGACTTCATCGCCACTTTTCGCATCATCAAACACATGCTTAGCTTCAATTTTCTCATGAAGGGCTAGTGATGTACGCTCTCCGCGTTCAACCGCTTCCTTCGCCATACGAACGATGCCTGTCGCGGAGGAAACTGTTTCAAGACAGCCCATTTGACCGCATCCACACTGAATCGCTTCAATGTCAGGAACGATGGACATATGTCCAAGCTCTCCAGCCATACCAGCAGAACCCTGATAAATTTTACCGTTAATAATGATTCCGCCGCCAACACCCGTGCCAAGTGTATAGCACACACAGTTCGGAATGCCCGCTCCAGCGCCTGACCAAGCTTCGCCTAGCGCAGCTACATTTGCATCGTTATCAATTTTAACTTGTTTACCCAGAAGTGCTTCAAGCGTCTTTTTCGCTGGAACGTTATGCCATTGCAGATTAGGAGAGAATTTCACAAAGCCTTCTGGAATATCCATAAATCCAGCTAACCCAGCGCCAATCCCAGCTACTTGCTCCCACGCATAATCAGATTCTTCGACAATTTGACGTACATACTGCGCAATACGCTCTAGAACTGACTCTGCACCAAGTTCAGGTGAAGTAGGTCCTTCTAACGTCTTGAGCAGTTTACCTTGCTCGTCACAAATACCTACTTTAATATTCGTGCCGCCTAGATCTACACCGATATAAATTTGATTGGACATTACAAGGTCACCTCATGAATAATCATAAAATTTTCGGGCATATGCTCCTGTTCCCACTATAAGACAAGCCTGCTGGGAGGTCAAGATTCATCAGCACCCTGTCTAAATGAGAAAACGTGGAAAGCGTAGCCCTCCACGTTAACTGAAATGCCATTACGATTTACAACGAAATACTCCAGTCGTGTACGCTGTTACCTTCAAGGAACTTCTCTGCTTCCAACGCTGCAGCACAACCGCTTCCAGCAGCTGTGATAGCTTGACGATACTTCGTATCTTGCACGTCACCACAAGCGAATACGCCTGGGATGTTCGTTTCTGTTGTACCTGGCTTCACGATGATGTAGCCATGTTCATCTGTGTCGATTTGTCCACCGAGAAACTTCGTATTCGGCGTATGACCGATGGCTACGAAGATGCCGTCTGTTTCAAGGATTTCATCTTCACCTGTTTGGTTGTTTTTCACTTTAAGGCCGGTAACACCTTTATCGCCCGCTACAACTTCTAACGGCGTGTTATTCAGAGACCACTTTACCTTCTCGTTTCCACGAGCGCGATCCTGCATAATTTTCGAGGCGCGAAGCTCATCGCGGCGATGAACCAAACGTACTTCCGTCGCGAAGCGAGTAAGGAAGTTAGCCTCTTCCATAGCAGAGTCACCGCCACCAACGACGATAATCTTTTTACCACGGAAGAAGAAGCCATCACACGTTGCACACGTACTTACGCCGCGTCCGATGTTTTCTTTCTCATTCGTGATACCAAGCAATCTAGCTGATGCACCTGTTGAAATGATCAGTGTTTCTGTTTCGATCTCGCCTAGACCTTCTACTTGCAGTTTAAACGGGCGGTTCGTCAATTCGACCGAATTAACCCAACCTGTTTTGAATTCAGCGCCAAAGCGTTCTGCCTGCTTGCGCATGTTTTCCATTAATTCAGGTCCCATAATCCCTTCGGGAAATCCTGGAAAATTCTCTACTTCGGTAGTTGTGGTCAACTGTCCGCCTGGTTCTGGTCCTTCAATAACAAGTGGGCTTAGGTTCGCGCGCGCCAAGTAAATAGCCGCTGTAAGACCGGATGGTCCTGTTCCTACTACAACTGATTTGTACATATGATTTCCCTCCTAGGTGCTTTCCTGAGGAAAGCTATCTTTAATAATCTTGATTGTTCCTCAGTCTATCGGGGAAGCAATCAGTTCATCTATATGTATGAAAGCCGAGACTTTCATGATGCAACAAGCTCGGCTATCAAAGACTCGTAAACTTATTGAAAATCGCATCCATTTTCTCACGCAATCCACAGGTGTCGTCGATCAACTTCACATGCCGACTGACCGTGGAAACCGTGACGCCATAGCGTGTAGCTACTTCCTGATAGGAAATCGTACGGCGATGCATTTTGGCAATCAAATATTCTAACGCTGCTGCCCAGCCTTCAGATTTGTGAATCTTAGGCACATTCGGGTACACCTTCGTCAGAAATTCAACCCAAAGAATTTCTAAGTCATACTGTTGAACCATATCGTAACGCTTGTGCATATGCGATAGCGCCGTTTCCATTACTCGCTGCCAGCTTGCATCCCATACGGGAAGATGAGGCGAGTACGGAGAAGCCTCTACCATGATGTCCTTATTTTCGAGATAGGCTGGAAGGGACTCGCGAATGCCCATGCTTCGCAGAACGAAGATGGCAACCTTCTTCAAGTAGTCATCCTCTTTAGGATCCAGAATGAAATCCTGAAGGGCATCTCTCACTTCGTTGTCTGCAATCAAGCCAAAGGCTTGAATGACTTGAAGCTTCGTCTCCACATCGCCATGGCGTAACGCCCAGAAGAAGGATGACCGCACAAGCGGGTCTTTCTTCAATTGATCCGGAATCCCTTGCGTAGATTTCTCAAGCGCGCGGAACTGCTCTTCAAACGGCAAATGATAGTGATAGCTCCAAGTAAGCGGAAGAGCTGACTTCTCTCTTACACGCAACTGCTCTAAGTAGAACTTAGAAATTTCAGCACCTGGATCCAGCTTCTGAACCTGCTTCCATAAGCGGTGCGCTTCAGCGAAACGACCGATATGGCACGCAGCAACAGCCGCATAATGATACAGACAAGGATCTGTGCCTCCGTCACCCGCCTTCAGCAGACGCTTAAACAAATGGTACGCTTTCTCATGCTGAGCAAGAATACCCATGGTCGTTGCCAGCTTGAAGACATGCTCCTGCTGGAACGGAAACGTCTTGCCTAGAAGCGAGGTAAGCTCAGCAAGTTCCTTCTTATTGCCGAAATGCTGATGGAAAATCGCCATATTACAGAGTGCATGCAGATTACCAGGATCGATAACCAGCACTTCTCGTATCGTTTCCATCGCCTTTTCGAATTGACCCATATAATAATAAGCCAAAGCTAGATTGTTCCGAGCGGCTGTGAAATCAGGCTGATTCTTCACCAACTTCTCCAGCTGCCTTACAGCTTCTGCAAACTTACCTTCCTCCAGCAACGCACGCGCTTTATCATGCTCGAACAGCCCTTCTCGACTCTTGATGCTAGTGAGAGGGGCGGGACGATCAAGCTCGTAGCTCAGCATTTCCATCATTTCTTCGGATTCGTCCATGAATTGCCCTGTCGGGTCATTCTCCAAATACCGAACCAATGCTTGTTCTGCCTGCTCGAAGTTTTCCATGTTGGCATAGTTGTTTGCCATATAAAAGTGACATTCTGTCATCTCGGGATCAATGGTTTCAAGGATATGCTGCAAAATTTGGTTCGACTCGTCATAATTGCCCACTTCGGAGAGAACACCTGCGAGATTGCAGTGATTTACAGGATTATCCTGTTCATACTCTGCAGCCCGCCGGAAATATTTCAATGCCTTATCATAATGAAACCGATCCAAAGATTGAACCGCTCTCTCGAAAAAGAATGCGGCATCCATGTTAATTGAAATAACTTTTGGTTTTGGCGCTTCGGATATGCGCTTTTTCTTTTCCATAGCAAGACACCTCCGGCAATTTGATTACCATCAAATTATACCATAGATCTCCTAGAAGCCAAAAACATTATCCGAAGGTAAGATTTGGTCTTGAAGTTACTCTTGATCTTGGCCTTTGATTCTATTCAAATCGAGGCTTAAAAAGTCGCCTTTCAAAACCGAGAAGGTTGGACGATAATCCGTGGAACGAGGAACGGAGCGTAGGCGAGCCTACGTGAGTACCGCAGTTCCCGGATTTCGTTCAAGATTCGACGCCGAATATGCTTCCCCGAATAATCCACGTTTTCAAAGTCAGCTTGTAAAGCTTCCTTATACGCCACCGTATTTGAATAGGGAGGATAGGGAACCACCATCGGTAATAATACGAATTGCATCGGACAACAAAGGTGCTACTGAGAGCACATTAAACTTAGGGGAATGATCCTCTGGAATTGCAATGGAATCCGTAATAATAACTTCCTTAATGCTCGGGTGATCCAAGCGCTGCAATGCTGGGCCAGAGAATACAGGATGCGTAGCACAGATGTAAACATCAAGCGCACCGCGTTCTTTGAGACTTTCCACGACGTTAACGATCGTAGTCCCTGTATCGATCAGATCCTCGATAATAATCGGCGTACGTCCAGCGACATCACCAATCACGTGAGTAATCACGGATTCGTTGTGCTCTGGGCGTTTCTTAATCATCATCGCGAATGGCGCATCGAGAATGTTAGCCATTTTCTCAGCTGTAGTTGCGCGACCTGCATCTGGAGATACGATGATTGGGTTTGGCAAATTCTTTCTTTTGATGCAATCACTAATCAGATCTAGCGCTGTCAAGTGATCCACCGGGATATTAAAGAAGCCTTGTATCGCTGGCGCATGAAGGTCAATCGTAACAACACGAGTTGCACCTGCTGCACCGAACAAGTCCGCGACTAATTTAGCTGAAATCGGCTCACGCGGAGCTGCTTTACGTTCTTGACGAGAATAACCATAGTAAGGGATGACAAGGTTGATCGTTTTTGCAGATGCTCTTTTCGCCGCATCCATCATGACGAGAAGCTCCATCATATGCTCATTAATCGGATGGGAGAAGGTTTGTACCAGAAACACGTCACAGTTACGAATGGTTTCTTCGTAAAGGCAATAAATTTCTCCGCTTTTAAAACGCGATAATTTAATTTGTCCTAGCGGCTGGCCGAGCTCTTTACAAATACTTTCCGCAAGCTTCGGATTCGAAGATCCGGAAAAAATTTTAACATTGTCGCTATGCATGGTTAATGGTTACCTCCGAAGGTTCATTAAATAGATTATATAGTCCTACTCATTATACATGATATGTGTCGAATTTAAAAAGTCACAAGATGTCGTTTTCGTGCAGAAAATGTGGCTATTTCGTTAAATCCAATCGTTTTTAATAGCTCTCTTGCCTCATCCAAATACTGAGACAACCGTTCCGGCTGATGCGCGTCCGATCCAAGTGTCACTGGAATTCCCACCTTATGGCAATATTCCAACATGCGGCGGCTCGGAAACATCTCTTTACACGGATGACGCAGGCCCGATGCATTCAGCTCGATCGCAAGCCCATACTCTTTCACGGTATCCAACGCAGACTTCTCTAGTTCCCACGTATCGCGATCCGGCACGTAACCAAATCGTTTGATCATATCGATATGACCGATATAGTCATACAGTCCGGTTCGGACTGCTTTCTTCACTGCCTCGTAGTATTGGGTATAAACAGCAAAAATATCCTTACCTTCCCAACCTGCCAGCTGTCTAAAATCAGAAATATCCCATTCACCTAGGAAATGCACCGAACCGATCACATAATCCCATGGGTAAGCGTTAATGATGGCTGCAATCTCCGACTCGTAGCCCTCAATATAGTCGCCCTCCAGACCCACACGAATATCGATCTGCTCCTTGTACTTCTCCTTGAGATGAAGACATTCTTCCACGTAACGAGGAAGCTCCTCCATCGGCATTGCCATTTCCGGCCAATACGTTTGCGGGTCGACATGCAAAAGCGGCATATGATCAGAAAGCCCCAACTGGGTAAGCCCGATCTCGATGCCGCGTTTGACGTATTCCTCTAGTTCCCCAGAGGCATGACCGCAGCGCACATGATGTGTGTGATAATCAATCAACATCGTGAATTCACTCCAGGTCGTTTACATTATTTTTTGACGTGTCGATTAGCCAGCTCTTTCATAATATCATCCAATGGCAATTTATTATTACGCAAAAGGACCATTAAATGAAAAATAAGATCGCTCGCTTCATAACGAAGCTCTTCATTGTCTTTATTTTTAGCTGCAATAATGACTTCTGCCGTTTCTTCGCCAACTTTTTTGAGGATTTTATCGACCCCTTTTTCGAAAAGGTAGGTCGTATACGCGCCCTCAGGACGCTCCGCGTCACGGGAAGCAATGACGGCTTCAAGCTCAGCTAAAATAGCGAAACGATCGCCGCCAGTAACAGCAGGTGCAGCTTCTTCAACAGAACCTTCCACTGCAATGTTGGACGTGAAGCATGTATACGTACCGTTATGACAAGCAGGTCCCACTTGCTCCACAAGAACCAATAGCGTATCTGCATCACAGTCGTAGCGAAGTGCTTTTATTTTTTGCGTATGACCAGAAGTCGCCCCTTTATTCCAAAGCTCCCCACGAGAACGGCTCCAGAACCACGTGTCTCCCGTTTGAATCGTACGCTGCAAAGACTCGCTGTTCATGTAAGCAAGCATGAGAACCTCTTTACTTACTGCATCCTGCACGATCGCAGGCACGAGTCCTTGCGCATCATATTGAATTTGATCCACTGAAAATGTCATCGAATTTCAACCCCTTTACCTTTCAGGTCCGTCTTGACCCCGTCTATCGTTAACTCTTTATAGTGAAAAATGGTAGCTGCCAATCCTGCGTCTGCCTTGCCTTCGGTAAATACATCGTAGAAATGCTCTGCTTTTCCCGCTCCGCCAGAAGCAATCACAGGAATCGTCAGCAGCTCGGATACCGCACGTGTCAGCTTCAAGTCAAAGCCATCCTTTGTTCCGTCTGCATCCATGCTCGTCAGCAGGATTTCGCCTGCACCTAGCTCTTCCACACGTTTCGCCCATTCCAGCGTCTTAATGCCCGTCGATTTGCGACCACCATGTGTGAACACTTCCCACTCGCCCCACTCAGGATTGAACTTCGCGTCAATCGCCACAACAATACACTGGGAACCGAACTTCCGTGCACCATCAGAAACGAGCTGAGGATTGAGCACAGCTGCTGTGTTAATCCCAATTTTGTCCGCGCCTGCGCGAAGGAGACGTTTCATATCATCGACACTAGAGATCCCGCCGCCTACCGTGAACGGAATTGTAATTTCACCGGCGGTTTGACGGACAACCTCGACCATCGTCGCGCGCCCTTCAACCGAAGCGGAAATGTCGAGAAACACGAGCTCATCCGCACCTTCTTTATCATAAATCGCCGCAAGCTCTACGGGATCACCGGCATCACGTAAATTCACGAAATTTACGCCTTTCACCACTCGGCCATCCTTGACGTCGAGACAAGGGATAATTCTTTTGGCTAACATGCTCAGCACCTCCTCGAGACTGTCTATTTTTATTTACAAAGGGTCAAAAAGTTACCAAGCAACTGCATACCGATATCTCCGCTCTTTTCAGGGTGGAACTGCATGCCGTAGACGTTATCACGACCTACAATCGCTGTTACAGGTTGATAGTAGTCCGTCACTGCCAACAGATCGCTTTCCCGCTCCGGCTTCGCGTGGTAGGAGTGTACGAAATACACATGCCCTTCTTCAATCCCTTTGAGAATAGGACTATCACTCTGCTTGTAGCTGAGACGATTCCAGCCCATATGCGGTACCTTATAGTCTCCGCGGAAACGCACGACCGACCCAGGCAGAAGCCCTAACCCTTCATGCTGTCCGTGCTCTTCACTGTTAGTGAACAACAGCTGCATGCCTAAGCAAATGCCTATCAAGGGCTTGCCTGACGCCGCATACTGCTTCACAACCTCATTCAGACCCGATTCGCGCAGATGCTCCATCGCATCGCCGAACGCACCGACACCAGGGAGGATTGCGCCTTCTGCTGCCAGAATTTGCTCCGGATCTCCCGTGACGATCGCTTCATAGCCAAGCCGCTCAACCGCTTTGCTCACGCTATGTAAATTACCCATTCCATAATCAATAATGGCGATCATGCCTACAGCACTCCCTTCGTCGAAGGAACCCCCTGCACACGAGGATCAATCGATGTTGCTTCATCCAGCGCACGAGCTAACGCTTTAAACACACCTTCAATCATGTGATGCGTGTTCTGTCCGTAATGAACGATGACATGCAAGGTGATACGCGCTTCAAGGGCAAACTTCCAAAGGAATTCATGCACAAGCTGTGTTTCAAAGCTGCCAACATTGGCAGTTGGATACGCTGCACGGTACTCGAAATGCGGACGGTTGCTAATATCGATGACCACTTGAGCCAATGCTTCGTCCATTGGGACGAATACACTCGCATAGCGTTTGATGCCTCTTTTGTCACCGAGCGCTTCGCGCAATGTCTGACCTAGACAAATCCCGATGTCTTCAACCGTGTGATGGTCATCGATTTCGATATCGCCCTTGGCATCCACTTTCAAATTAAAGTGACCATGCTTGGTGAACAAATCTAGCATATGATTCAGGAAGGGAACATCCGTTTGGATCTCCGAAATCCCTGTTCCATCCACTTCAAACTTGAGGGAAATATCGGTTTCATTCGTTTTACGGGCTACGCTTGCTGAACGTGTTCTAACTTGATCCTGTTCCGCCATCTATGTCAACTTCCCTTCCTTTTTAAGTCGAACCTCTACGGCACGCGCATGGCCTTCCAGCCCTTCATTCCGAGCCAATGTCATGATCATGTCGCCGTTCGCGAGTAACGCTTCCTTGCTATAGTGAATGACGCTTGATTTTTTGAGGAAATCGTCCACATTCAGTGGCGATGAGAACCTTGCTGTGCCATTCGTCGGCAGCACATGGTTCGGACCGGCGAAATAATCGCCGACGGGCTCTGTGCTGTAGGCGCCTAGGAAAATGGCACCTGCATTTTCAATGCGCGGCAGGAGGTTAAACGGCTCCTGCACGAGCAGCTCACAATGCTCCGGCGCTAAGCGATTGACGACATCCACGCCTTCGTCCAAGCTATCCACAAGGAGTATCGCTCCTTTGGTTGCTGTCGAGACGGCGGCAATGGCTTTCTTCGGCAGCACATCCAGCTGCCGCCATAGCTCTAGCCGAACCTCTTCGGCTAGCTCGCGGGAAGGTGTCACCAGTATCGACGGTGACATCTCATCATGCTCGGCCTGCGCCAGCAGATCGGCCGCGACGTACTCAGGATCGGCGTGCTCGTCAGCGAGCACGACAATGTCCGTTGGTCCGGCGATCATGTCGATATCGACGACGCCGAACACGAAGCGCTTCGCCAGCGCGACGTAGATGTTGCCCGGCCCGACGATTTTATCGACCGGTGCGATCGATTCTGTGCCGTAGGCCAGCGCGGCAATCGCCTGCGCCCCGCCTACGCGGTAGATCTCTTTCACACCCGCTTCGGCTGCAGCCACGAGAATATGCGGGTTGATGCCTTCTTCGCCCGCGGTGGACGGAGGCGTCACCATCGCGATCTCGGGCACCCCCGCGACGATAGCGGGGATGGCATTCATGAGCACGGAGGACGGGTACGCCGCCTTCCCTCCGGGCACGTACAATCCGACCCGCTTCAGCGGTCGGATGATTTGGCCCAGCAGACTTCCGTCCGGCTGCAGGTCCATCCAAGAGTTGCGTTTCTGCTTCTCATGAAACGCACGAATGTTAGCGGCGGCTTGACGCAGCGCCGCTAGGAACGCCGCGTCGACCTGCGCGTACGCCGCTTGGATCTCTTCGTCGCTGACGCGTAGCTCAGCGACGTCGACGCCGTCGAACTGCTTCGCTAAGCTTCGCAGCGCGGCATCTCCGTCCTTCCGCACCTCATCGATGATGCGGCGGACGGTCTCATTTTGCTCGGGTGAGCCGTATTCGACTTCACGTTTCAACTGAAATTCGGAAGCAGGCATGATCCGCATTATTCATCTTCCTCTCATTCGTGTTCTACTTACTTCGCTCTATAGCTTCACTGTCGGCAATACCGCCTGCAGCATATCACACAATCGTTGGATGGAGTCATTCTTCATCCGATAACTCACACGATTCGCAATTAAGCGGCTCGTGATTTGAAAAATTTCCTCTTGTTCCACAAGACCATTTTCCTTCAAGGTCTGACCCGTCTCCACCATATCTACGATGCGGTCAGCTAGTCCGATCAGAGGAGCCAGCTCGATGGAGCCGTTCAGCTTGATCACTTCTACTTGCTGTCCTTTCTCACGGAAATATTGGGAGGCTACATTCGGATACTTAGTCGCAACACGCGGGTTGATAACCTGTTTCCAATCCGGCAGCCCAATCACCGACATACGGCACCGTGCGATCCCTAGATCAAGCAATTCGTAAACATTGCGATTTTCTTCCATCAGAACATCCTTGCCTACAACCCCGATATCGGCCACGCCATACTCCACATAAGTAGGTACATCCACTGGCTTGGCTAAAATAAATTCCATTTTCGCCCCTGGCACAGGGATGATTAAACGGCGGCCTTCTTCCAAATCCTCAGGAATAGGCAATCCTGCTTGCGTAAACATTTTCGCTGCTTGTTTATAGATACGGCCTTTCGGCATCGCTACTTTAAGAATGTCATCCACCGTTCCAACCTCCTCCAAACTTCCCTCATCTCGCTGAGAGGTTATACCGTAATCAACCTAATTACTTCGTTATATTCCGCTCTAACCAGATCACTGATCTGATCATTCGTTGTAAGCTGTGTGATGACCACAAGCTCTTCATCCCCGCTTCTCATCGCCTTCGCCAGCTGCAACGCTTCCTCGCGATGCTCCGTATCATAGGCAATGAGAACACGACCTGGTTGTTTCATCTGCTCCTTGCCTGTTACTTCAAGGATGCGATTCGTTTTGAGCGCAAACCCTGTTGCTGGCGCTGGACGTCCAAACTGACTCAATAAGTTATCGTAACGACCTCCACTGCAAACAGGGAAGCCCAAATCAGCCGCATACCCTTCGAATGTCATGCCTGTATAGTAGGAGAAATCTCCAATCATCGTTAAATCAATCACAACATGCTCACTCACGCCATATGCTTTCAGAACATCCCACACTTCGCATAGATGTCGAATAGCGTCCTGTGCAATTGGATGCTGAGAAACCATTCGAGCTTGCTCGCAGATCTCGTCACCGCCACGCAGCCTAAGCACACCATTTAGCTCACGCTCAACATCAGGCGCTAGGGATAGTGTCTTAATAGCTTCCCGGTACCCAACATAATCACGACTGAGCAAATGCTCTTTCAAGGCAAGCTGAGCCTCTGTGCGCCCGTCTAGTGTTTCTTGGAATAAACCGTTCAGGAATCCAACATGACCAAGTGCGATCTTAAATTTTTCTACGCCAGCGGCCTGTAGTGAAGCAATCGCTAAAGCCACGACCTCTGCATCAGCTTCAGATGAAGCGTCCCCGATCAATTCAACGCCCGTCTGATAGAACTCTGAATCTCGGCCCGCTTCTTCTTCAATCGAACGGAAAACATTCGAATGATAAGAAAGACGAAGTGGAAATGCTTGTTCCTTTAAAAGCGAAGAGGCTACACGCGCGATTGGTGCTGTCAGCTCAGAACGCAGAACGAGCGTTTTCCCCTTGCGATCTAGGAGCTTAAACAGCTTCTTATCCTCTGTGGAGCTTGCAACGCCAACTGTATCGTAATATTCAAGTGTAGGTGTAATAATCTGGTTGTATCCCCAGCGTCCCATACAGGCCAATACACGGAATTCTATATTTCTGAGTTTCGTCACCGCATCAGGCAAATAATCTTTCGCGCCTAACGGCTTTTCAAATACTTTTGGCTTCGACACCGTCTCACCTCAATAAGTAGGAGTATAATCTGTTAGCATTAATTTATCTTCAACATACTTTATTGCGTTAACGTGCTACCATACTACCAAAATAAAGAATGTACGGCTATTTTAACACGTATCCTAAGGACCGTCAATCCATCTTCGCCCTGTTCGGCGCCTCATTTATAGGAACATATTAGACACGATAAATAATGAAATTCGTTTTAAGAATGGCATATAAACCCATATAACGTCAACTCTATTCGAAGAAGTGAAAAAGGCATGCTGTCGCGGCAGCATGCCCTCTTCGGATGAATATCCAGAACTAGTCTTCCTCTACCTGCCCATTCGGCGTTTTACCGCCATTTGGCGCTTGACCTCCATTTAGTCCATTGCCATTCCCATTTCCGTTGCCGTTACCATTTCCATTAGGTACCTGCAATTGACCATTGCCATTCCCGTTACCATTACCATAGCCGTTGCCAGTTCCATTCGGCCCAGGCTTTTGTCCATTTTGGCCGTTTCCATTAGGCGCTGGCGTTTGTCCGTTACCATTGCCATTTGGTGCTGGCATTTGTCCGTTACCATTTCCATTTGGTGCTGGCGTTGCTCCACCATTAGGCACTAGCTTCCCTCCACCGTTTGGTGCCGGTGTTTGACCGCCACTTGGTCCTTGACCTTGACCCTGGCCTTGACCACCTTCCTGGCCTTTGCCTCCACCGGTGCCCTTGCCGCCACCTTGGCCTTTGCCTCCGCCATCACCTTTACCGCCACCCTGACCTTGGCCTCCAACACCGCCTTTACCGCCTTCCTGACCCTGGCCTCCACCTTGGCCTTGGCCATGACCTTCGCCGGTGCCTCCACCGCCGCCTTTACCTCCGCCATGCCATTTACCTTTGCCTTTACCGCCGCCTTGACCCTGTCCGACACCCTTAAGCTTCATATAGCCATAGGTGATCGACTCGAGCGTACGGCTATCTACTGCGCCTGTTACCGGCAGCCCATGCTTTTTCTGAAAATACTTTACACCTTGAACCGTTGCATCATCGTAGTAACCGTTGATATCACCAGAATAACTGCCTAGTGATTTCAGCATCCCTTGGATAACATACACATCGGGTCCCTGTGCCGCTTTACCGACAGCCAAACTTGTTGTTGGCAAGGATAAAAGCAGCATGAGAGCTAGTACTACGACTCCCATACGCTTTCCTATAGACCTTCCAAAGTTACCTTTTTTCACGTCTGCGATTTTACTACGATTCCATTGCTGCACTTAACCGACACCTTCCCTTTTCCTATGATTTCACTGCGTCTTTACTATTCCCAATATGCCATTTTTATTAGTCGCTTTCTTCAGATCCTGTTTCCTTTACACAACAAAAAAATGGACCCAACATCACAATGACGTTGAGACCATCTTATTTGCCTTGCTCATACTATGCACTACCCGAACGAATAACCTGCAACGGATTACCTGCCACAAAGCTGTGGGGTGCCACATCCTTATGAACGACGGAGCCCGCGCCAATAATCGCATAATCACCAATCGTTACGCCTGGCAGAATCGTCGTATTAGCCCCGACCATCACATGGGAACCAATATATACGTCACCAAGTCGATACTCCTTCGTTAAATACTCATGCGCCAGGATCGTCGTGTTATAGCCAATTATCGTATTGCTTCCAACATGAATCCTCTCTGGAAAAAAAACATCCACCATCACCATCAAGGCAAATGCCGAGTGCTCACCAACCGTCATTCCTAGAGCACGACGATAAATCCAGTTTTTCAAACGCAAAGAAGGAGAATATCGCGTGATTTGAATAAAAATGAAATTTTGCATGGCCTTCCACTTACTTACAGTTTGGTAAATTTGCCATAGCGCGTTCGGGCCGTCTACTGGATATTTCTCTGTCTGCCTCAATCAGCCTTCACATCCGAAGATATCCCAATTAGCGGCAGCAGGTCAAACATATCATCGACAATATGATCCGGGTTGTACTGCTCTAAATAGGAGCGCCCCTTCCAGGACCAGGATACACCGACAGAAGTAACTCCTGCATTCTGAGCAGCCTCAATATCATAATGGCTATCGCCCACCATCATCGCTTCTTCAGCCGAGCTTCCTAGCTCTTTCAGCGCTGCGATAATGCCCTCAGGACTCGGTTTCGGTTCCTTAACATCATCTACCGTCACAATAGCACTCACATAAGAATCTAAACCGCAAAGTTTAAGACCCATCAATGTAGTCAATCTGATTTTGCTAGTAACAATACCGATCTTGATACCCTTCTCATGAAGCTTTGCCATTACCGTACGTACGTTCGGAAATTCTTTTACAAGCTCATCGTGTTTAGATAGGTTGAACGTACGATACTTAGTTATCAGCGTTTCAACTTCTTTTTTGCCTGTAAAAAACTCCATTTGCTCCACTAACGGACGCCCCATATTGGGGATAATAAGCTCCCGACTAACAGGCTCCGGCGTTTCGCCTTCCAAGCTATGCAGGAACGATTGTACAATCAATTCATTCGTATCTACAATCGTGCCATCCAAATCAAATAGTACCGTTCGAATCATAATTGACTCCTTTATCTGTCTCTTCCTCTTTGACTACTTTGTTTTTCTCAATCGCCAGCGTAGATACGATAGGGTCCGCATACCGTGCGTTGGCGTAACCTTTTTTCCTTCTAATGATAATCATGACCACGGCCGCAATGACGATCAGCAGTGCAAGCAGCTGGGAGAACCGAATATTCCCTCCATACGTCAGCACGCCTGGCTCAAACACCACTTTCATAGGTGACCATAACGCATTCATCAATGAGGCTAACCAACCTGGCCCCGTGATGTCCAAGCTGTCTGTACGGATCCCTTCAATGAAGAAGCGTCCGATGGAATACCAGATGAAATAACTTAGAAATAGCTCGCCTGCCCTTAAGAACGGTCTACGGCGAAGCCAGAATAAAAGCAGCAGCCCTACAAAGCTCCAAATCGACTCATACAGAAACGCTGGGTGGTAGAATGTGCCTTCAATATTCATTTGATTCACGATAAAATTCGGCAAATGCAGGCTGTCTCTCAGAAACGACTCCTCTACCGGCCCCCCATGAGCTTCCTGATTCATGAAATTGCCCCAACGGCCGATTGCTTGTCCAACAATCAAACCTGGTGCGAGAATATCCGCAATTCGGAAGAAGTTATATCCCTTTGCCCGAATATAGAAAGAAGTACCGATAATCGCACCGATCAGTGCGCCATATATCGCAATCCCGCCGTGCCATATCATGAATACTTCCCATAAATTATCTTTATAATCAGCCCATTGGAAGGCAACGTAGTAAATTCTAGCACCAATAATGGCAGAAGGAACCCCAATTAACAATAAATCCATGAAGAAGTCTGGTACGATTTTAAATCGCTTTCCTTCTTTGATCGCCAACATTAAACCCACTAACGCAGCTGTTCCCAAAATAATGCCATACCATCGGACATGAATCGGCCCTAGGGAGAACGCAATACTTTCTAACATAGTTCCACTCCTTCATTTTCTGAGCTACTCATCGCTCTCAATCAAAATCCTCAAAATCTTCATTCAACGATTCCGTCAATTTATTCGTAAACTGCAGCGCCGCGTTGTAGCCCATTCGCTTTAAGCGATAATTCATCGCCGCCACCTCGACAATGACCGCTAAGTTTCGCCCTGGTCGTACAGGTATCGTAACGAGCGGCAAATCGGTGTCGATGATCCGCGTTAGCTCCTCATCCAAGCCTAAACGATCATATTGCTTTTCTTGCTGCCAATTTTCCAATTTAACAACAACCGAAATTTTCTTCACATTACGAATCGCTCCCGCACCGAATAATGTCATGACATTAATGATGCCTACACCGCGAATTTCAAGCAAATGGCGGATCAACTCCGGCGCATTTCCCGTCAGTACTTTATCGCCGTTTTGTCTGATTTCTACTGCGTCATCCGCAATGAGTCGGTGACCCCTTTTTACTAGCTCTAGCGCGGTTTCACTTTTCCCGATCCCACTGCTTCCAGTAATCAACATACCTACCCCATACACGTCGACAAGTACACCATGAATGGTTGTGCTAGGTGCAAGCTTATTTTCGAGAAAGCCTGTTAACCGACTTGCAAAAATCGTTGTAGATAACTGTGTTCTAAGCACCGGCAAATCACGCTTTGTCGCCTCTTCCAGCAATTCAACGGGAACTTCCAGTCCACGAGTTACAATAATACATGGTGTTTCCTCTGGAGCACATAGCTGCTCAACCCGATTTCTCCGAACACCTGTCGTCAACATTTCGATAAACGTAATTTCTGTTTTACCCAGCATCTGAATACGCTCTTTGGGATGGTAGTTGAAATATCCAGCCATCTCCAGACCAGGACGATACAAATCGCCCGTTGTGATCGGACGCTTCAGCCCACCCTCACCTGCTAACACTTCCATATGTAGCTGTTCCATCATTTCGGAAACCTTTACTTTTTTGGCCATTGTCGTAACTCCTTCAAATTTGCTTATGTACCATGTGCTTGTTATGTTGTACGCAGGCTTCCAATAGTTTCATCGTAATAGAATACCTAGTTGAAATCAACTACTGTGTTCATATACAAAAAGACCAGCCGATAACGGCTGGCCTTTCAGTACAATCCTATAGGTTTGGATTAACCAAAATGGATAGTGTTGTTTCTTTATCGAAGAAATGAACTTTGTTCATGTCTAGTGCCAATTTAACGTTTGTACCTTCTTTGATTCCGGAACGACCGTCAACACGAGCGATTACTGTGTTTGCGCCGATACCGTTCAAGTACAAGTACATTTCGTGACCCAAGTTCTCAGTCAATTCAACGTTAACGTTGAATACTGTGTTCGGGGAAGCTTCCAAGAATACTGGCTCTTCGTGAATATCTTCTGGACGAACTCCCAGAATCACTTCTTTGCCAACAAATCCTTTGTCTTTCAGAACTTGTGCTTTACCAGCTGGAACTTCTACATTAACAGTACCCGCTTTGAAGAATACGCCGCCGCCTTCGGATGTCAAAGTTCCGGACATGAAGTTCATGGATGGGGAACCAATGAAGCCTGCAACGAACATGTTCACTGGGAAGTTGTAGATTTCTTCTGGTGTAGCAGCTTGTTGAATAATACCTTTATCCATAACAACGATACGATCGCCCATTGTCATAGCTTCGATTTGGTCATGCGTTACGTAGATTGTTGTAACACCAAGACGTTTTGTAAGCTTTGTGATTTCCGCACGCATTTGTACACGAAGTTTCGCATCCAAGTTGGAAAGCGGCTCATCCATTAAGAATACTTGTGGCTCACGAACAATCGCACGACCCAAGGCAACACGTTGACGTTGTCCACCGGAAAGTGCTTTTGGCTTACGATCAAGCAAGTGAACGATATCTAGAATTTTCGCTGCTTCGCGAACGCGAGCATCGATATCAGCTTTTTTGAATTTACGAAGTTTCAATCCGAATGCCATGTTTTGATAAACTGTCATATGCGGATAAAGAGCGTAGGATTGGAATACCATCGCGATATCGCGATCTTTTGGAGCTACGTCATTTACAAGGCGGTCTCCGATGTAAAGTTCACCTTCAGTGATTTCCTCTAAGCCTGCGATCATACGAAGAGTTGTGGATTTTCCGCAACCGGATGCACCAACTAGAACTACGAACTCTTTGTCAGCAACTTCAAGATGGAAATCTTTAACTGTTGATTCTTCTGCACCAGAATATCTTTTAACGATATGATTTAAACGTACGCCTGCCATGATTTCATTCCCCCTACAATTTATCGTTCAAATGCTTTATTTATCAACATTTCTATATACACATCTTACCCTACGAATGGCGGACTGACTATGCACAATCCCTACAAAAAAATCACTTTCTTTTCGTTACTTTGTACAATAGCAAGGCCAAACGTACCAAAACCGCATGATTAAACGTTCTAACATCCAGTCCAGTCTCGTTTTTGAACTTGTCCAACCGATATAGCAATGTATTTCGATGAATATATAGCTTCTTCGCCGTTTCACTGACGTTACAGTCTAGTGTAAAGAAATGCTCCAGCGTCGTTACCGTCTCGCTATCCAGCACATGATCCGTGCCGCGGAGCACCTGCTCGAGGAATTCGGTTTTCTCCTCTTCCTCAATGAGATGCAGCAACTTTTCAAGACGAAGCTCCCAGCGCAGATGAATAAAGCTGCCTACGTGGAAGGAGCGGCCCAACATGATAGTCTCACGCAATTTGAGCACAGTGGCGAACATAGACTTCGCAGGCTTCACTGGGAAATCAATGGCTAAGTGACATTCGCCAACCCATTCATTCGCCAGCATTTCATACAAGCCTGAGCCTAGCGCATCGAGCGTCTGCTCAACACTTTCTTCCTCGTCTCCATCACGTTCCTCACTACCGCTGGTAATAAGGACTTCCGGCGCTAAGATCAGCCACTCCTTCTCTAGCAAAGGAATAAGAATAATCTCCGCTTCGAAAAACGATTCCAACAGCTTCTTAAGCTCCGTGTAAGAAACACGTTGATTTTGAGGATAGTCTCCATACAGTAATAGCGGAATTTTAGTTGAATACAACGATGATTGCGAAGCAAGCGCATCAGGCAGCTCAGCATGACTCGTGCCACGTTCCATTTGCAGAAGGAGCCACTCTCTTAATTGATTCGACTTTCTTTCATCTTCCGATAGATAAGAGCCGAATTGCTTCTTCTCCAATGTTTGTTTGGATTCAATCGTGAGTTCGATTAGCTTGCGTTCAGATACAGACAGCTTACTCACACCCACTTGTAGAACACGAACCTCTCTATGTTCTTGAGAAACAAAGAAAAGAACCTCCTGGCCTCGGTTAACACTTCGACTGAATCCTTCCTGACGCTCTCCCTGATCCTCCACAAGCTGGTGCCATTCGGACTCAGGTATCAGGCTTATCTGTACCGGCGACTGTAAAACCGCTTCCAATCGCTCCTTGACATGCTCCCAAATCATCTGCCTTCACTCCTTATTGCCTATAGCATCTTCTATATTTTTCTCTCTATTGTACCATATGTATGCCCACTCCTGTGAATGGTAAGGAACCCTCCAGTCATAATTGACAAGAGGGTCCACTTTGATGAGGTTCTATTTGATTACGCGGCGAGCCGTCACGTAGTGATCAGCCCACCATTCTTTATTGATCGAGGTGAATTTGACACCACCTTCACCATACGTATGAATCATCATGCCGTCACCAACATAGATACCGACATGTCCAATGTTCTTACCGGAAGCTGGCGTTGTGAAGAAAACCAAGTCTCCGGTCTGCAAATTGCTTTTGCTAACGAATGTTCCTTCCTTGGCTTGATCACGTGAAACGCGCGGCAGTGTAATCCCATATTCAGCAAACACTGTTTTCGTAAAAGAAGAACAATCCATCGTCTTCGTTTGACCGTACTTTGCACCAAAAACATAAGGAGTACCCAGATATTTTTGAGCAGTTAGGATTAACTCGGCTTTCAAACGATCCTTTGATGAAAGAACGCTTCTTCCGCCAATAAAACTCCCTTTCAGCTCACTTACATTACGGGTGACGACTTCGTCTTTGCTCTGGGATGCCATGACCATTTTCCCTTGGCCCACATAGATCCCAGCAAACGTTGGCTTGGAGCCACTACCAAAGAACAAGACGTCACCTGGCTCTGCTTTATCTATTTTCGTAATTTTCGTTGATTTCATGTTGAATTGCCCGATTAATGTTCTTGGCACATTGTAATTTAATGTTTCATAGACGTAGTAGATCAATCCAGACGAATCAAACCCTGCAGATGGTGTTTCATCACTTTTGGAGTAATCAACGCCGACCATTTTTTTAGCCAAAGAAACGGCATCCATATCATCATTTGCGGCATAGGCGGAAACGGCAGTTGTCGCTGATAATGCGATCGTAATCGCAGCTGTAATTCCTAATGTGCGGTGTGCAAGACTCTTTATCATGGTATTTCCTCCTGTAAGTGCTCTCTTAGGTGAATTGGGTAAAATGGAAAACTTCTCAGTTACTAGAACAAGATTACCATGGTAATGAAAAGACTTTCATTCCTAAAATATTTCCTATCATCCATGACATTGGTAATGATGCCAATTCCTTCTTTAGATTGGACCCTTATCTATTAAATCCATTGGAAAAATACAACTTCATAACTGCCACCCTCATATTCTTCATAGATTTGGAAATAATTGTAGTAGCACTTTTGGGGTTGTATTCTAGTTAACTATGGAGGTGACAAGCATGAAAGATCATAATCATTATCCAACCTACGATGTCATGGAAGAAAGCAAGAATTGGGATGCTCACACCAGATCCATTGTGAACGCTCGGATCATTCGTGAACATGCTTACGGATATTTAACATTCGTTGAGGCGGAAACGCTACGGGCTTGGTGTTCACTGCTTATGGACGATCATCGCGGGGAAATCATTCAATACATCATTAACCATATTGATCAAGTACTATCAGAAAATAAAGGTGAAGGCCAACGGAAGGTAGGCACGCCTCCGCTTCGAATGCTTTTACGCCAGGGACTGAAAGCGATCGATGAAACGGGCTGGTTCGCCAATAGTCAGCCTTTCTTCCAATTAGATGAAGCGAATCAACGGAACATTATGCTCCAAATCAGTGATAACAGCTATCCAACGACGAAGAATTGGGAGGGTATTCCTCCAAAAGCCTTATTTCAAAAACTCCTTCAGCTTAGTGTAGAAGCTTACTACGCACATCCTTTGGTGTGGTCTGAAATTGGTTTTGGAGGACCTGCCTATCCTCTCGGATATACGCTTAACACTCCTAGTCAATTAGAGTCCTGGGAGGCTGCGAAACGATCATGAAATGGCGCTATGAAGATGAATCGGTGGACATTGTCATCGTAGGTGCAGGTGCTGCAGGAGGGGTTCTAGCTAAAGAGCTTAGCGAAGCAGGGCTCGGAGTGGTCGTCATTGATGCAGGACCTTGGCGTGATCCTGAGAAGGATTTCGCGAGTGATGAGTTGAGTATGAAGCGCTTAGCTTGGGAGGATACACGCCTTGTTGATGCTGCCCAGCCATTCGTCACCGGAAAGCATCAATCGGGAAAAGGCATTGGCGGTGGCACCCAGAATTTTACTGGCGTTTTCCTGCGATTTCATGAATCTGATTTCAAAACAAAATCTATAGATGGCGTTGGGGAAGATTGGCCCATTCATTACAAGGACTTGGAGACCTACTACACGAGAATTGAAAAAGAAATCTCCGTATCCGGCCCTAAGCATTTCCCTTGGGGAAACTTTCAGGGTCCCTATCCCTTTCCAGAGATAGCATCCTTTAGCCCCAATGCTCAGTTATTTCACAAAGGTTGCAGATCCCTAGGTATTCAATCTGCTCCTACACCACTAGCTATCCTTTCTACACCGTTAGACGGGCGTTCCGCCTGCACAAACCGGGGTTTCTGCCTGCAAGGTTGTATGCCTAATGCGAAATTTAGTACTTTGATCGTGCACATTCCTCAGGCGGCTCAGGCAGGCGCAGAAATTCTTCCGGAGTGCAGAGTCACTCAAATCGAAGTTAATGACTTTGGACATGCTTGCGGGGTTCTCTTCGTCCATGAAGGCACCACTTATCGTCAACGGGCCAAAACAGTTATTCTTTGTTCACATGTTGTAGAAACAACTCGTCTTCTGCTTCACTCGGCCACACCTCAGTTCCCTGATGGATTAGCCAATTCCAGCGGTTGGGTAGGCAGAGCGATTATGACGCATAGCAGCAACGACGTTTACGCCAAGTTCGAAGAGGAAGTTCGTTTGTACAAAGGAACACCCGTGCTGGCATCCACACAAGATTTCTATGAAACAGATCCACGCAGAGGCTTTGTACGCGGCTATACCTTACACGCTCACGGTTCAAGGCCAATCGAGATGGCGGAAGGCATCCGTAAAGCTACTGAAGCCCCTTTGTGGGGGGCGTCATTTAGACAAGCTATGCAGGATTACAACTTCTATGGCCGTCTCAAAATGGTAGGAGAAGTGCTCCCAGCTTGGAACAATTACATAGCACTTTCGGATGAAAAAGATGAATATGGCATGCCTATGGCTTCCCTAACCTTCAATTATTGTGACAACGATCTCAAGCTTCTTGATCATGCCGTTGAAAATATGAAATTGATTCTCCGCGCAGCCGGTGGAGAGATCTCCTATGTTGTTCCCGATACACAACATCTAATGGGTGGTTGCCGGATGGGGAACAATCCATCAACATCCGTAGTTAACTCGTATGGTCAAAGTCATGACATACCGAACTTGTTCATATGCGATGCTAGCTTATTTGTCACCTCCAGTGGAGGCAACCCTACGCATACCATCATGGCACTAGCAGCGCGAACAGCCGATTACATCATTGACCTTGCAAGCTCCTGATTGTTATTCTTAACAGAAAGCCTATTAAAGGAAGGAGCCTGTGATAATCCCATGGCCATTGCAGAATTTACTATCATCCCTATCGGTACAGCCACAACAAGCCTCAGCGGTTATGTAGCTGATCTTCATAAAGAATTGGAACGACATCCCGATATCCGCTTTCAAATGACACCTATGGGCACCATTCTGGAAGGCCCCTTAGATCGCTTATTCGAGGTTATACGTGCCGTCCACGAGGTGCCCTTCTTACATGGAGCTGCGCGTGTCTCCACTTCCATCAAAATCGATGATCGCCGCGACAAACCCGCCTCTATGGAACAGAAAATGCAGTCTGTCGCAGACAAGCTCTGAACAGCAAAAAAAAAGCATCCTATTGCAGGATGCTTTTTCTCTATATAATGGAAACAAAAAAAGACCTTACGGTCTTGTATGTTTGTTTATAAAAGTGAGTCATGTAGGATTCGAACCTACGACACCCTGATTAAAAGTCAGGTGCTCTACCAACTGAGCTAATGACTCGTAGGGAAAATGGAGGCTGATGGATTCGAACCACCGAACTCGAAGAGAGCAGATTTACAGTCTGCCGTGTTTAGCCACTTCACTAAGCCTCCAGATACGAGATACCCGTATTGCTTAAGCAATACAACCATCTCAATGGCTTTGGACGGAATCGAACCGCCGACACGAGGATTTTCAGTCCTCTGCTCTACCGACTGAGCTACAAAGCCAAAAGATTATTTATAGCATGTCCAACATTAATTGAAATAAGAAATGGCGGAGCTGACGGGATTCGAACCCGCGGTCTCCTGCGTGACAGGCAGGCATGTTAGGCCACTACACCACAGCTCCATGCTACAAAAAAGTTTACCATAAAAATGGTGCCGTCGAGAGGACTTGAACCCCCAACCTACTGATTACAAGTCAGTTGCTCTACCAGTTGAGCTACAACGGCATAAAGATGGTGGAGGCTGACGGGATCGAACCGCCGACCCTCTGCTTGTAAGGCAGATGCTCTCCCAGCTGAGCTAAGCCTCCATCTGGTGTTTTGGTTTTATGGTAGCGGCAGAGGGGCTCGAACCCCCGACCTTACGGGTATGAACCGTACGCTCTAGCCAGCTGAGCTACGCCGCCACATAAAAGTGTATATATATTTGGAACTGGCGGAGAGAGAGGGATTCGAACCCTCGCACCACTTACGCAGTCTAACCCCTTAGCAGAGGGTCCCCTTATAGCCACTTGGGTATCTCTCCAAGATATATATACGATTCAGGAATAGTATTCCCTGAAAACTAGATACGAAACTCACGTAAAGTTAGATTACTTAGGAATTTTGGTTAAGCCCTCGACCGATTAGTATTCGTCAGCTGCATACGTTGCCGCACTTCCACCTCGAACCTAT
>NZ_JCAUAZ010000010.1:0-218002 GCF_059692215.1 Paenibacillus sp. J22P51
ATGGCGGAGGGGACCCACGCGTTCCCATCTCGAACACGACCGTTAAGCCCTCCAGCGTCGATGGTACTTGAACCGCAGGGTTCTGGGAGAGTAGAACGTTGCCAAGCAGTTACCCCTTGTGGGTATTTTTTTTGTCTGGGGCCATAGCTCAGCTGGGAGAGCGCCTGCCTTGCAAGCAGGAGGTCAGCGGTTCGATCCCGCTTGGCTCCACCATTGTTCCCTGATAGCTCAGTTGGTAGAGCACTCGACTGTTAATCGAGTTGTCACAGGTTCGAGTCCTGTTCGGGGAGCCACTCTTTTCTAGGCCCGTTGGTCAAGTGGTTAAGACACCTCCCTTTCACGGAGGTAACAGGGGTTCGAGTCCCCTACGGGTCACCATTTACACATCCCATGGAGGCTTAGCTCAGCTGGGAGAGCATCTGCCTTACAAGCAGAGGGTCGGCGGTTCGATCCCGTCAGCCTCCACCATTAACTTCATATGCCGTTGTAGCTCAACTGGTAGAGCAACTGACTTGTAATCAGTAGGTTGGGGGTTCAAGTCCTCTCGACGGCACCATTTTTATGGTAAACCTTTTTGTAGCATGGAGCTGTGGTGTAGTGGCCTAACATGCCTGCCTGTCACGCAGGAGACCGCGGGTTCGAATCCCGTCAGCTCCGCCATTTTATTGGTAGAGAAACAGAATATTCGGCGCTATAGCCAAGTGGTAAGGCAGAGCTCTGCAAAAGCTTTACCCCCAGTTCGAATCTGGGTAGCGCCTTTATATACAAGCCGGAGTGGCGGAATCGGCAGACGCACAGGACTTAAAATCCTGCGGTAGGTGACTACCGTACCAGTTCAAGTCTGGTCTTCGGCATTTTTAACAACATAGATGCGCCCTTAGCTCAGCTGGATAGAGTATTTGACTACGAATCAAAAGGTCGGGAGTTCGAATCTCTCAGGGCGCGCCATCAATGCTTAAACAAACTACGCGGGCGTAGTTTAATGGTAGAACTTCAGCCTTCCAAGCTGATCGCGCGGGTTCGATTCCCGCCGCCCGCTTACATGAAAAAGACCACCTTTGGGAGAACGCTGCAAAAGTAGTGTTTTTGGAAAAAGAAAAGAATTTAGGGGGTAAAATATAGGTCTCCCTAAACGCGAAACGAGCCTTAGAAGCGATTCTAGAGGCTCTTTTTTTTTAATATTTTTTTTGTTCTGAAAAAATGGACTTTTGCAGCGGTCTTATATTGGCTGTCTTTTTGTATTATAGTTTGTATCGTGGTAGGAGGGCTAAAGCACCTGCTGCATTATCTTGTGCAGAGACTCCATTGCCTTCAAGTGTGATTTTGTCAAAGTCGGCGATGGTGAAGGCAAGGCTTTGATTCACATTGACAGCCAAATGAGCGATTTCAACAGCTCCATTTATGAATCTAACGATGATCTTACTGATACCCGTTCCTAAACTGAATTCGATAACGCCTGACGCAGTCACAGTTTTGTTAGGAGACTGGTAGATAGTTACTGGCGCCGAGTCTCGCAGTTTCCATTTGAGCTCTAAGCAGTCTTTTACAAACGACCGTTTTATGTGAATGAGGTGCTTTCTTCTTCGACGATGATGCTTTTTTCTTTTCTTCGCACACTTATTTTCTTTGATTAGCTCGCAGTGCATACGCTCACTCCTTTTCTACCCACATTATAATATTATGGAAAAAAAGAGGTTGTACTAGATACCAACCCTGATAATTGAAAAAAGGCGATCAGGGTTATTCTTGTTCATGATATTCAACCAATTAATAAAAGATGGTTATTTCACATGGGTATTGCTATCTTTCTCGTCCAATCTAACAGGTACTATTTTCTATATAATGTTAATGAAAGATTTAAAAAAAATAAAATAGTTTAGGAGATGGGAATATGTCCTGTGCGTCTTGTGCATCGATTAAGCATAGTAACCTGCAGTATTGTTTAGATTTTAGTCCGGTTGGATCTTTTAATCTAGGGGTGGGTCCGTCAGCCGTGACTTTTGATGAAGTGTATCAATCCTCCGGTGGACTAGTTACAGCATCTGGCGTTTTGGTGATTTCAGCAAGTCTTACACCTCCAGGACTATCTGCTACTACTTCTATAACACTTAGATTTCAGCAAGGAGTTACTACAGTTGGAACAATAACTTTAAATAATGTCACTAGTGGTCATACGTATGGTTTCACCGAACTGATTCCATTCGATAACATCGATGTAATAGTAAATAACACTGCTGCTGGTACTTCTGCTGGAACAATTAAAATGTCTCTTGTAGTAAACGCAGCGTCCTAATCTTACTTAAGGTAGACAGTATAAAAGAGACCATGGGTAAAATGGACTCAAATGCTGTTCGCTGTTACATTAAAAGTAGGTTTTTTGCAGTGGTCTCCTTTGGGGGCTCTTTTTTTTATTGTATAGGCTGGGAAGAGAACACGTAGAGGGTTCGACCCAATATGCTATGGATAAATGAGGCGAGAAAGGCATCCTTGTAATCTCTCCTTTGACCAAAAAGATACCGTTCGGTATCATGGAAGGTGATAACCGACATATTCGCATGAATATCGAAAGTCTCTCCCTGTATCTCAAAGGAGTTTGCATGAACTGAAGATCAGTTATAGCACATATATAAAGTTAGAAGATGAATGGGGACGAGTGTATGGCGCGGCAGCGGTACAGCAATATGGATCCAAAGGCAACGACGAAAACTTGGAAAGAAGTACGTCGCTGGCAAAAGGAGCGCAAGGGTAAAGTCAAAGATCTGAGCTTCCGAATTGGCCAATCCGAACATAAGCAGCAGAAGCTGCTGAAGAATAATCAGGGTGAAGTTACGATTACCTGGATCGGGCATGCAACCTTTTTGCTGCAAGTCGCTGGATTGACGATTGTAACCGACCCGGTATGGGCTACTCGGATGGGTTTCACCCAGAGGCTTGAAGCACCTGGTCTTTCTATAGAAGAGCTGCCGCCAGTAGATGTTATTCTGCTATCCCATGCGCATTATGATCACTTGCATGTGGGTTCGTTGAAAAAGCTGAGAGGTACGCCCTACGTACTTGTGCCAGAAGGACTTGGCTCCAAGCTGCGGAAGTTGGGGTTCAGCACTGTTTATGAATTGCCATGGTGGGGGAGTCAAACCATTGGCAAGCTGGAGTTTCACTTTGTTCCCGCGCAGCATTGGACAAGGCGTACGCTAACCGATACGAATACATCGCATTGGGGCGGCTGGGTGATGCAGCGAACAGCGGCGTCTCTGCCAGTGGGAGAGCAGGATCCTCATACGATATACTTCGCAGGCGATAGCGGGTATTTCGATGGGTTCAGAGAGATCGGTGCGAGATATCCGAGCATTCACTACGCGTTGATGCCGATTGGCGCCTACGAGCCGGAGTGGTTTATGGGGATGCAGCACGTGACCCCTGAGGAAGCGGTGCAGGCGTTCCTCGATGTCGGCGCCAAGCAGTTCATTCCGATGCACTATGGGGCATTTCGGCTCGCCGATGATACGCCGAAGGAGGCACTGGATCGGTTGCTGGCGGATTGGCAGCGGAGGGGGCTTGACCGAAGCAAGCTGCGCTTGTTAAAGCATGGTGAAACCTTGGTGGCGGAGCGAACGGGGGAATAGGCAGTAAATTGAGGTGCTTGATTTCGAGGATGGGAGTCCTGGAAGGCAAGCATCTCTATGCGTTAGGGGGCTAGCTCCTATTAAATGTAGCAGACACCTTCGTTTTGTTCCACACGACTTCGATGAGATAATCCCCTGTAGGTAAATTCGTAAAAGTCTTCGAATCCGTATAGGATTGCCCCGGCTCCAGGTCCAAATAGTCTTTGATCGCAACGGAGCCTTTTTCGATTACCGTATGATCCTTCAATAGCGTATACTTTGCTCCGCCGATGACGGTGATCGTTTCATTACTCTGATTTGTGAACGTATAGGTCACCTTCGTTGCCTTGTCCCCGTTGTCTACCGTGGCAGTGCCTTGCATGACTTCTGCGATTTTTACCTTTGGAGAATAAAGTGCTGGTTTCGTTGAGCTTTCTGACGGTACTACCTCAGTATTCGAGCATCCTGTAAGGAGTAATGTAGTGCTTAGTGCTCCAAGTAAAGCATTACGCATTATTGTCATCCGTAGACGTAGACCACCTTATCCAAAAGATTCTGTATAACATGACTGACGGCGAGTTTTTCATTTAAGTTGCATGGGGGATGATTTGGGATTTTGTAGGGGGCTCGCGGGGGTGCTATATATTGTTTTGAAATAATTACGAATGACAAAATCGTAAAAATGTCATTTGATATCTGTCATTCGGACATTTATAATAAATTTAATATGTTAGGTGGGAAAGACGGCTGGATACTTCATTTCATTGAAAAGGCGGGATTAAGAGATGGAACGTAAATTGACAGGTAAAGTAGCGCTTGTGACGGGTGCATCCAGAGGAATAGGTCAGAAAATCGCGGAAGAGCTAGCTCTTCACGGGGCTAAGGTTGTTGTGAACTACGCTAGCAGTCCAGGTAAAGCGGAGGAAGTCGTTAACGGCATTAAACAATCAGGCGGGGAAGCTATCGCGATTCAAGCGGATATCAGTGAAGTGGCGCAGGTTGAGTTTTTGTTCCAGAAGACGCTGGAGGCGTATAGGCAGGTTGATATTTTGGTCAATAATGCAGGGATCATGATTACGAAACCGATACTCTCCATTACCGAGGAAGATTTCGATAGGCAGTTTAATATTAATGTGAAAGGGACGTTCTTTGCGATTCAGAAAGCGGCGCTGCATATGAAGGAGAACGGGCGAATCATCAATTTCTCTACTTCGGTTAATGGGCAAATGTTCCCTGGATACAGCTCATATGCTGGCACGAAGGGGGCCGTTGAGCAGTTCACGCGTCAGCTTGCCAAAGAGTTAGGGCCTAAGGGCATTACGATTAATGCCGTTGCACCTGGACCGGTGAATACGGAGTTGTTCACAGTAGGGAAATCTGAGGAACAAATCAAAGCGATTGCTAACATGAATTCGTTCGGGCGTTTGGGTGAAGCGAAGGATATTTCGCGTGTTGTACTGTTTCTGGCAAGTGAAGAATCACAGTGGGTAACGGGACAAACACTTCGGGTGAATGGCGGGTTTGTATAATATGACGAAGAATGAGTTGCCATTATCGAGAGATGAGATTTTGGATGCAGCCGAGCAAGTACTTCGAAGGTATGGTCCGGACAAGACGTCCGTTGTGGACATTGCCAAGGTGCTGCAAGTGAGTCATGGGACGTTGTATCGGCATTTTGAAAGCAAAGCTGCGCTGCGGGAGGCTGTGACTTCGCGGTGGTTGCATACGAGTGTCGCGATTCCTTTGGAGGCTATTGCGAGTGATGAGACTAGCGGCAGTGCGGTCGAGCGTTTGCGAATGTGGCTAGAGACATTGATTCAAACCAAGCGGAAATTCGCCGCCGAGGATACGGAAATGTTTACGATGTATGCCAATGTAACGCTCATTGAAGTTGAAATGATTAGCACTCATGTGTATCGCTTAATAAAGCAGCTAGTACAGATCCTTGAGCAGGGGATGGCGAGCAAAGAGTTGAAGCAAGGTGACTCGGAATCGCTTGCTAGAGCCATTTTCTTAGCTACCTCACGTTTCCATCATCCATCGCATGCTGGGGAGTGGGGAGTGGGGAGCAGGGTGGATGAGGATTTTGAAAATGTCTGGCAGTTGTTGCTTGGAGGGATCATATGATCAAACCCAAAAGATTAAAGCCTGGATCCAAGATTGCCATCATTTCACCATCAAGTGGATTGCCTTATTTGTTCCCAGATATTTATGAGCTTGGCTTGAAGCATCTGCAAGAGGTCTTTGGCTGGGAAGTTGTTGAAATGCCATCGGCAAGGATGTCTCCAGATGAGCTGTATAAGCATCCACACCTGCGTGCTCAGGATATTAATCATTGTTTTGAAAATGAAGATATAGCAGGAATCATTACCTCTATCGGTGGCTATGAATCAGTGAGGATACTCCCTTTTTTAAATATGGAAGTTATTATTAATCATCCTAAATTCATCATGGGCTTTTCGGACGCGACGACATTCTTAACGTACTTAAATAACTTGGGAATGGTAACGTTCTATGGGCCATCTGTTATGGCGGGATTTGCACAGTTGAGAAATCTGCCGGAGGCCTATCCCGAGCATCTCAACGCAATATTGGTTGAAGAGCATTTCCCGTATCGCTATGCGCCGTATCAAACATGGACGAATGGCTACAAAGACTGGAGAAATCTAGAAACATTGGGCGAATGTCAGCCGTTTATCGAGAATGAGAACGGGTGGACTTTTATACAGGGGGATTCGATTGAGCAAGGGTATTTGTGGGGTGGATGTATCGAGGTTTTAGAGTTTATGAAATCGACGATCTACTGGCCGAAGGATGATTTCTGGCAGGATAAGATCTTGTTTTTCGAAACATCGGAAGATAAACCCTTGCCCATGCAAGTGGGCTATATGCTGCGGAATTATGGGATGCAGGGCATCTTTTCACGTATTAAAGGCGTCATATTAGGTAGGGCGAAGGATTATAGCGCAGCTGAGAATTTAGAGCTTAGAGGGATCCTGGTGAATATTATTGCAAAAGAGTTTGGGGCGGGTCATGTGCCGATTGTTGTTGATTTTGACTTTGGGCATACCGATCCGAAATTGATTCTGCCCCTCGGTGGGCGAGTGGAATTGAATCCGAAAACGAATGAGGTTATTTTGTTAGAGAGTCCTTTTGAATAACAACAGCATGAGAGGTAGCAGATGAACATGAATGAAACAGTAAGTTTAAGTCTTGGAGGCTCTTACATGGTGGCTCCAGACAACCCAAGAAAAACCAAAAATCGAGGTAGAAAATGTATGATTCTTTCTTTCGAGCTTAACGAAGAGGAATTAGATATTAGGGTGATCTACCTCGATACCAGTAGAGAGGTCTTGCTAAAGTTCAGTGATTTGAAGCCAATCACCGAGTGAGAGTGACTTTGTCACGGGGATACTCCAACGTGCGGGATGGAACAGATAGGGAGGGCGCCAATGTGTAAAAAGTGGTTTCTTTTAACGTTGACCGTGGTCATCTTTTGGGCATGTGTAGGGTGTGGCAAGGGGGAAGCGGCAGAAAAACCTAAGCTTACCGTAAAACAATTAGAAGAATTTTACCCAGGCGACATTTCGAATGTGGATCATATTGAAATTAGGAGTGGCTCGACAGGAGAACTTAAGATCATTAATGATAAACGATTGGTTCAGGATTGGATTGGTAAAGTACGTCATATGAAGCTTACACCAGACCCGAATCAAGAAGGTAGGGTAGGTTTTTTATACTCCGTTGTACTATTTGAAGGTAAGGAAAAAAAGCTCGTATTTAGTCCTAGCAGCATTGCGGGGAATTATTATCTGCATTCTGAGGAATTAGCGAAGCAAATTAGTGAGCTTTTTCAATCGATGGACACACGAGCCGTTATTTGACGAAATAGCAGGGATACCAAATTGTAACGGACGATACAGCCGGTATTTATTTTTAAAAGTACATGTGAATGACATGTAAGCACGCCAATAAGCAAATAACGCTCCTTGTGTCCGTTAGAAAGCGGATTTGACTGATTTCTTAGTAATAGAGGCTGTCAGGTCCGTTAGTATAATCGATCGAATGGGTTTACACCAAAAGACTGGAGGCTTACTCCTCCGGTCTTTTTTGCATCCCGTTCCCAAGTAGCGTTCCCGGCGGCAACTTTCTGTCAGTTCCATACGTCTAATTCATATGGGAAATATTATTAAAATCGAATAAGGATTGGTGCATACGATGGTCAGAATAGTAGGTTTTGGATTTCTTATATCTGTCATGCTGTTGTTGAACGCGTGCGAAGATAGTAGCCAGGGTTCTGCCGTATCTCCAGCCGTATCACCACCAACAAGCTCTCCAGCAGCATCGGCGATGATGACGGCTGAGCCCGTCGCAGCTGTCGAACCTTCAATCCGCAGCAAGCTGCAAAGCCTTATTTTCGGTGAACGAAATAGTTCTGAGGGGAGGGTATTCCAGCAATGGAAGGCTACGGATGTCCCCCAGGAACCTTTCCAAGTTGTGTATCATCTAGAGGATGTCAGTGTGAATGCGACTTTTGCGAACATGAGCGAAGAAGAACGACGGTTGCTAACAAACCAGATTAGGGTTGACGGCGATGTGGATTGGGAAGTTGAAGTAAGTGACAATCCGATCTACCAGGTGAGGATTCAATTTCATCATGCGAGTTCATCGTTCGACCTACGCGTTGGGGATCTGCCTGCCATGACGTTCATACGAAAAGAACCGGTGAGTTTTACATTCAGCCCAGGCGCAGGTCGCGATGTTCCTCACCTTTTGGTAATGGCACAGGAATATGGACCACGACTGCGTATCCCCGAAGGGGAAAGCTCGGTAGAATTAGTCTTCTCTAATGAGATGCGAAATGACCTGCCTACGACGATAGAGGGTGTGCCTTTAGCAGCCAAATGGTTAGATGCCAAACACCTCTTGGTCCAACTGGACAATATGGGGGCCGGAGAGCATGGAATGAGAGAACAGTATCTGCGAATGGATAACTTGGTGGATGTAAGCGGCAATCGCTTGGGTGGTGGTCTCCAGGGAGTCTGGGTTCAACAAATGCCGAGGCATGTATGGCGCTATGTCGAATCAGGTGAGCTGGCTGGGGGAGGCGCGAGGGATCAATTCTATGATCAGTTGGTTTTATCTGAGGATAAACAAAGCTATGTCGGGATTGTTCGCCTTGGCGGGTCCATGGGAGATGGGGACGGAACCAGCTACGCTTTTATTTTGGAGCAAAAAGGGAAGACCCCTGTTGTCATTGAGGATGTGTTCTATTCCACGATAGAGCCAGATCAGCAACCCATCCAATGGATGGATGCGAGAACGCTCATTTATGGGTCCTACTATGGCGTTTATGCCTATGATATCGAGAAACGTGAGAAGCGTATTCTCCATAAGGCTGATCCCCAAGAAGATCATAATATCAATTATGCTTCGTATGATACAACGAGAGGATTGCTTCACCTTCTAGCCTATGAGAACCGGCATGGAACGAGTCAATTGGAACGGCTCACCTACTCGTCAGGAGATCCCATGCCCCAAATAACGCAAGCTTACACGACAAGCGTTCAGGTAGCCAAATACTCCGAATTGGATATGGCTATTACCCCAACGCCGGATGGAACGTATTGGACACGTATACAAGATGGCGTTCCCTACACGGATTTTGTGAGCAATTCAGGGGCAATGTTTACTGCGAAAGGGATTGCTCGGCTCGTCACGAAACAAGGCGTCTACCTGCAGCAATATGAAAAAGGAGAATTTCAGCTGCAAGCCTCCCGATGGACATTGTGGCAACCAGGCCAAACTGCCAAAGTGATCGCTAACCCGCCAGAAGGCAGCTTTACCTTTGCTAGCGGGACGGATTTATTTGCAAGGCAGGATGATAGGTATGTTAAATATGATCTTTCACGTAATAAATGGATGGCTTGGCAGGCACCAAATGGAGAGAAAAATGCTGAGCCTGTTCGGGGAAAAGATGGATTGTACCGCGCCAGAATGGAGTAGCCAATCGTGGAACAATAGGCGAGGGGGGGATCGTCACTGTTTAAGCGACTTTATCGTACGATGTTAGGCATCATCATTATGGGTGGATGTACTTTCTTGATATATATGATCGTTGAAACCCTGGTTACCGAGAGAACGCGCGGAATTCCGGTAAATATTTCACAATGGAATGTGCATGACTACGCCGAGCACTGGCAAGAAATTGCATCCAAGCTGGAGATAGATGCACAAGCGAAGCTGGAAGATTTTCATCTGTTATATAATCAGCAGGGGGAAGCTCGGAAGCTATCGTACGAAGTAGTAGGACGTAGTAAGGATGATTTTATTTATTATTATGTTGATTATGACCTTGCATCTAGTAAAGCGATTGTCAAGCGGCACAAGCTAGATGGCCCATGGTTGCAATATGATCGTTCGGTTGCAGCAAGGTATTTTTTTGAGCGATTGGATGAAATGGATTTGAGGGTAATTAAACCTAACAACGACGATCCGATACGCCAAATGCGGGTCCATGTGAGTGGCGCTCGTATTACTTACGCTATGAAGGATACGCAGAAATACCGCATAGACAAGGATCAGATCCAAGAAATCTCTGACGCACAGCTTCCCGTTGAAGGGTATTGGCTATCTGTATGTGGCATGTCGGAGGACGCTGTGCCCGATTTCGTTTCGTCTTGTGAGGATCGGATCGACTATATCTTAGATGCTCGTACGAGCGATAATAAGTAAAAGCAGGCTGCCGATAGGATATAATCGGTGGCTTTTTTTGTGAAAAGCGAGGATGAATTTGAGTGAATTATTTTATTTCTTTGTAATTTGGACATAATATCCAGAAAAGGGTGTAATTATTTACTCCATGGGAAGTAAGTCGCAAATGACGAATGATGATCTGAAAGTTTGACACTTTTGTGTAATGAAGCGCAGTTTGGACAACTATTGGTTGTTTGATTTGGATTAACTTTCATAAAGTATGTTATCATGAGATTACATTATTACTAGACGAAAAGGTAAGTTAATACTTGGAGGTAATTACCATTAATACCGATACCCTGAATGATGCAATGACGATGTTGAAACAAACGAGCCGAACCTTTTATATACCGATCAGCAATTTGGACTTCGGATTAAAAGAGGCTGTAACATCTGCCTATTTATGTATGCGGGCCATCGATGAAATCGAGGATCATGAGGAACTCGCTGACCCGTTGAAAATAGAGCTTTTATCTGGGGTGTATGAAGCTTTCCAATCCTCCGATATTATGGGCTCGATACAGAGTTTGTTAGCACCTCATCGGGAGGTTTTGCCGGAAGTCTCGATGCGACTGGATGAATGGCTGGCTCTCTGTCCACCCTCTGCAATGCCAATCATTGAGCAGTATATTGCTAAAATGTCATTGGAAATGTCCGAATGGGTCCAAAATGGTTGGAACATTCATACGGAAGAGGATTTGGACCGCTATACGTATAGCGTAGCTGGCATGGTTGGCGAGATGCTGTCCGAGCTGTGGTTGTGGCATGATGGCACGCAATCTGATCGTGATAAAGCTATTGCCTTCGGAAGAGGACTGCAGGCGGTGAATATTCTCCGCAATAAATTGGAGGATGCGAAGCGCGGCGTGAACTTTTTCCCGGATGGTTGGGGATTCAAGGAAATGCAGCAATACACGCGTCGCAATTTGCAACTGGCAGATAGCTATATCGCAGATCTGAAGCAGGGTCCAGCGTTGAAGTTTTGCAAGGTCCCATTAGCCCTAGCGCATGCTACGGTAAATCTGCTAGCTGCTGGCGGCAACAAATTGACCCGAGATGCGGTTATGAAAATTGTGAGTAAAGTAACGTAAGTATAAGATTTACATAGGGAAATTGAAGGGAGGCCTGCAGCGGTTTGTGCAGGCTTCTTTGTTTTGCGTCTCGATAGAGCCTCACAACGCCATTTTAATCACCTTCCGATAATGCTGCACAGACAGCACGCCGAACACCGAGTAGAGTACCGTGTACAACACCATAACGATCATCATCGGAGTCCACAGCGCTGTTCCGAAGAAGAACCACCCTGACTGGATTGCGAAGTAACTGTGAATCAACCCGACAATTAAGGGGATACCGAAATTAAAAAACTGTTTAACCTGAATCCCCTTTGTTAGATCGCTTTGGGTAAAACCGAGTTTTCGTAGAATGGTATACGATGACTTCTCATCCTCGCTCTCATCCATTTGCTTGAAATAAAGAATGCAGCCAGATGTGATGAGGAAAGTTAAGCCTAAGAATCCAACGATGAACATCATTAATCCCATTCTATTTTTCAGATCATTGGCCGTAGTCAGATGAGAATCATTGGCATGAGTTTCATCAAAATCTAACGAATGGAAAATCTCATTAGCCTCCTCCAGTTGTTTCTCATCTGCGATATCAACGCCGATATAGAGGGATGACTTCATTTGAATATCCGGATTGATATCTTGCTTCAATCGCTGGAAGACGGAATCGTCTACGATGACTGCGGGCAGATTGCTCCTTGAAAAATACCATGAAATATAAGAGCTTTGCTGGGCGCCTATATTCGTCTGCGGAATGACGGAGTGCAGCCCATGCAGTTGGATAAGGCCGTTATTTTTAAAATGAAAGAATTTGAGCATCGCGTCATTCACTCCGGTAAGAAGCGTTTGGTCTGCCGTCAAATCAATCGATTGCGCAACTTTGTCGCTAATAACAGCCATGGGTTTGACGCCTGAACTCATTAAAAGGGAGCTTATATCCGATTCCATCGCTTGACTGAGATCGACGTCTGTCTGAATAACGTCAATCGTTGTTTCACGATGTTTAATGCCACTTGCGTCTAAAGCGGTCTTGAACCGGTCTGCGTCTTGTACATTCGTAATCGCAAAGTGAGCGGGCACGTTCATTTTGGCCGTTTTCTCAGCAGAGTAATAGGAGATATAGCTTAACGAGAGCAATCCGATAGCTAGTGCGGATACGGTCGTAATCACGGTCAAAAGCAAAGCATTGGATTTCATCCGATACATGATGGAGGCTAGCGATAGGACTTCGCGAACGTTCAGGAAGCCATTTTTCTTCGTTCTAGCGATATTTAGAATCAGACGGACGGATCCTTTATAGAACAGATAAGTACCAATAATAACAGATCCCAGAATCAAGATCATACCGCCAAACAATTCCGT
Source organism: Paenibacillus sp. J22P51 (assembly GCF_059692215.1). Classification (NCBI taxonomy): domain Bacteria; kingdom Bacillati; phylum Bacillota; class Bacilli; order Caryophanales; family Paenibacillaceae; genus Paenibacillus; species Paenibacillus sp. J22P51. The sequence goes on from NZ_JCAUAZ010000010.1 coordinate 12,788, forward strand.
CGTTGTCGTGAAATTTCCGGTAAACAGCCTTGAGGATACATAGTAGCCGATCAAGATGAAGGAAAGCCCAACGAGTCCCATGATGATTTCCAAGGTGGACATCTTTTTCACTTTGGCTTCCGTCGAAGTTGAGGCGCGAAATAGCGAAAGTATGGTCTGTCTTTTAATAAACATAAAGTTGACCATCATAATAAACACATAGATGACGCCAAAGACAACAAGTGTTTGGATGAACGCCTGTGGCGAAAAGTGTAGAGTGGCAGTAGCCTTGACCCCTGTGATTTGAAATAAAACCATCAGGATCAGCTTAGACACGGAGAATCCGATAAACGTCCCAACGACTAACGATCCGAAGTAAAGGATGCAATTCTCGGTACTAAGGATGCGAAAGATTTTCCCCTTCGTCATGCCGATGAGCTGCAGAAGACCGATTTCTTTACTGCGTCTTTTGACGAAGATGTTATTGGCATATAAGTTGAAGATAGCAACAATGGCGATAAGCAGGATCGATGCAGACTTCAGCGCAGCGGCTCCTTTAATAGTCCCCTTGGCTGCATCAAGCGCAGGGTCATACTGCAGCGTGACAAAAGCGAAATAGAGCGCAACGCTAAACATTAATGCGAACACATACAAGTAGTAATGCTTGATATTGGCCTTCAGGTTTTGGAGGATGAGCTGATTAATACTCATATTGCACACCGCCAAGGACGCCCTGGGTCTTCATAATGTCTTGAAAGAAGGCTTGTCTCGTCTCTTGCCCTTTATAGATTTGGGAGTAAATCTGCCCGTCCTTAATGAAGATCACTCTGCTGCTGTAGCTAGCGGCAACCGGGTCATGCGTGACCATCACAATGCTCGCTTGGCGACTTACATTCATTTCACTGAGTTTATTAAGCAAATCTGATGCAGATTTGGAATCGAGTGCACCCGTTGGTTCATCGGCGAAAATAATATCAGGATCATGAATGAATGCCCGAGCAGCGGACGTTCGTTGTTTCTGCCCACCGGATACTTCATTCGGATACTTATCCTTCAACTCATAGATGCCAAGCTCTGTCGCTAAGTCATGAAACCTCTGATTGGCTTCTTGCTTGGACATCTTCGTAATCGATAGTGGAAGCAGGATATTTTCTTTCACGGTTAACGTATCCAGCAAATTATAATCCTGAAAAATAAACCCTAAATGATTCTTCCGAAACTCAGCCAATTGCTTTTCCTTCATGCTCGTCGTTTCTGTCTTGTTAATCTGAATGGATCCATGACTCACCTTATCGATGGAGGAAAGCACGTTGAGCAGCGTCGTTTTCCCAGAACCGGAAGGGCCCATGATGCTAACGAATTCCCCTTTTTCGATAGAGATGTCGAGGCCTCGAAGTACCTCCTGTTTGTTATTTTTATTGCCGAAGCTTTTATGAATTTTAACGGCTTGTAAGATAGACATGAACCATCACACTCCTTTACACGATAGCTTTATTATAAAAAGCTGGATCGCATTTATCCTTCGATTGGACGAACAAAGTAGACAAGCATGTGACATTATTGTCACATGCTTGTTATCCGTACGAGTTCATTCGGCTGTGGGAAGGAGAGGGTGAACGTGCTTCCTACGCCAACCTCGGACTGCGCAGTGATCTGGATGTGCAAAGTGTCAGCTGCTTTGCGGGCCAGATATAAGCCCATGCCTGTCGCGGCGCTGTCCTGATGCCAGGTCGTTGAGGTGAAGCCCTTATCGAAGATGCGAGGCAAATCTTTCGCGTCGATGCCGCGTCCAAAGTCCTGGATTTCTAGGACAACGTGTTCCTGATCCAGAAAGCTCCTCACGATGATATCGGACGAGCAGCTTGCGCTATATTTCACGGCGTTCGTCAAGATCTGCCGCAGGATAAAAGCGAGCCATTTGGCGTCACTGAGGACCGTCTCTGTGGCGTCTAACTGGACGTCAAACCCCATGCCTTTTTGAATGCACCAAGATTGCAGCGACTTAATCTCCATGTAGAGGAGATCTTCGATGTCTACCTTCTCAATGTAGAGATCATTTTCAATCGAGGGGAGCCGCAGTTGGTGAAGCTGCTGGTCCAGAAGATGATGTATACGCAGCCATTCAAAGGTTAATGTCGCTTTCATCGGATCGTTCCCTAGACGGCCAATCATCAAATGCATGGCGGTAAGAGGCGTCTTCACTTCATGAATCCAAGACAGCAGCTCGTCTTTCTCCTGTTCCAAAGCGATTTGCTGCCGCGAGGCCGTCTGGTGGAGCTGCTCGGTTTGATTGACCAAGGCTGCTTCCATGACTTTCTCAAAAGGACTAGCCGCATCAGCGACACCGGATACATCTAGACTGGTTTCCCAGTCAATTAGCCGCTTGATAAAAGCCGTTTCTTTGTGATAGCGAATGATCAAGAAGACCACGAACAGCATCGTGGATAAGAAAACAATATACAGAACGGATTGGAATGGAATCGAGTGGTCGAGATAGGCAATTAGCAGCAGGAGGGCTTGACCGAAGAGGAACATGAGGATCCAGCTTATTCGCTCTCTGAGATATGCCTTAATCATAATGAGGGGTCTCTTCCGTTGCGATATAGCCTTGCCCGACCCTTGTCTCGATAAAACGCCCTAAATCCAGCTCGTCCAGCTTTTTTCTGAGCCGATTCACGTTAACAGTCAAGGTATTATCGCTGACAAAACGCTGGTCATTCCATAAGCTGTTAATCATGGCCTCTCGACTGACAATCGTGTTTTTATGCTCGATGAGGAGCTTCAATATATAGATTTCATTCTTGGTTAACTCAATGGATCCTGCGGGATTACTGACTACATTCTTTTCAAAATCAATCGTAGCACCGGACCACGTTTTCAATTTCATTTGTTCCGTATTGTAGTTATACACGCGGCGGAGAATGGCATGGATTTTCGCGATCAGCACGTCAAAATGAAAAGGCTTTTGGATGAAGTCATCCGCTCCAAGCTGCATAGACATAACCATGTCCGTAGGATGGTCGCGCGAAGAGAGGAATACGATTGGCACGTTGGAATGCGTCCGAATCATGCGACACCAATGAAACCCATCGAATTTGGGGAGTTGAATATCAATAATGACGAGATCAGGCTTCAGCGCAATAAATGTCTCAACCACTTTATTAAAATCAGCAATGCCATGGACCTCGTAGGACCATTGAGCCAGGCGTTCTTTGATCTCTGCAAACAGGGTTGCATCATCTTCAATAAGTAAGATCTTAAACAAGGGAAAACACCCACTTCTGGTCATTCTTTGAAGCTAAGCTTCATTATAAGGTAAACTGGTTATGAGTGAGTATCATCAGGTGATCCCTCTCGTTCGACCATTTTAGCAAATCATAACATAAATTCAAATGAGGAGTCATGGATGCGATGAAACAGAACAAATATGATGATCTTGGATTTTATGAAAAATATAGCGAGATGCCACGTTCTATTGGTGGCCTCAATGCCGCTGGGGAATGGCCCGTACTACGTACGATGCTGCCTGCGCTTCAAGGTAAACGCGTTCTCGAGCTTGGATGCGGCTATGGCTGGCATTGCAAGTATGCTCGCGAGCAAGGCGCTGAGTCTGTAGTTGGTGTTGATCTCTCGGAGAAAATGCTGGCGTATGCCAGAGCGAATAATAACGATTCCGCGATTACGTATCAAAGACTGGCGATTGAAGACATCGACTTCGCAGCGAGTGAATTTGACGTTGTGATTAGCTCATTGGCCCTTCACTACATTGAGCAATTTGATGTTGTTTGCCAGAAGGTGCATCATAGTTTGGCTGTTGGGGGGACTTTCGTACTCTCTGTTGAACATCCGGTCTTTACCGCACGCGCTGCGCAAGACTGGCACTATGGTCTGGAAGGCGAGCGAATGCACTGGCCTGTCGATGACTACCAGAAGGAAGGAATGCGGTTAGCGAGATTTCTTGATCATGATGTCGTTAAATATCATCGGACGATCGCTACCTATATGAATGCATTAATGGAGGCTGGATTCCGTATTACGCAAGTTGCCGAACGCAACCAACACAAGAAGCCTTGACTCAATATCCCGAAATGAAAGATGAAACACGGCGTCCCATATTTTTATTGATTTCAGCTGTTAAGGATTAGTGAATAGAGACGTACATAAGCATCTTACAGTGAGTCCTGCTGCCCTTCGGGGTGGGAGGTTTTTTTTCTATTTAGCAAAGATATGAAACATTAGTTGGAAATTAACGTCTTATGAATAGGACATGGAAGGAAGTGGTTTGTGAAAAAATATGTGAGAGCGACTCTTTTGTTTGTACTAATGTTTATTTGCATGAGTCTCATCCTGCATAGTAAAAGTTATGCTTGTAGCTGCGTGATTCAACCGGATCCCATCAAGGCTGTAGAACAAGCTAAGGCAGTATTTTCGGGTAAGGTTCTTGAAATCAAACCAAAGGTTCTAGATATCAATGGTATTCTCGATTATAAAATCGCCGTTCATTTCAATATAGAGGAATCTTGGAAAGGGATTTCTCAAACAGAGGTCATTGTACTCAATACCTTGGGTGAAGCTTCATGCGGATATAATTTCAAAGTCGGTGAATCTTATCTCGTTTTTGCCTATGACTATGATTATAAGGAGAATATGCTGCAAACAAGTTCTTGTTCATTAACAAAGAAGCTCTCAGTTGCGACTTCGGAACTCGCTAAGATGGGACAAGGTGTAAAGCCAACGAAGATAGTGAGCTTGCAAGAAACCATGGATAAGATGGCGTATACGAATATACTGGCTTATCTCGAAGCTGTCTATCATCGTTTGGTTAATCATCATCTCCGTGAATTCATTGTGGTGGCGTTAATTATAGGTACTGGAGTAGGGTTGCTAGTGTTCAGGATGAGAAGAAAATCATAACTATGCTGCATGGATTAAGAGAACGATAGGTTCCAGCATTGACAAACGGCTTCCAGAACGCTATGATATCTCTTGTTGTTTAGAAAAGTAACTGGAGGTGTTTTGACTATGGCAGTTCCTCAACGGAGAACGTCCAAAACACGTCGCGATAAGCGCCGTACTCACTTTAAACTGGCTGTGCCAGGAATGGTGAAGTGTGAACAATGTGCTGAACTTAAAAAAGCGCATCATGTTTGCAAAAACTGCGGTTCATATAAGGGTAGAGAGATCGTACAAGCTCAATAATCATATGAATCTTGCAATGAAAATGACACTTCTAATAGAAGTGTCATTTTTTTTGTTATCTGTAGGGAAGGCCGTTGATTAAATCTCTATTTAATCGTTGTTAGTAAATTTCTTCAGCAAATCCTCGATTAAGATACCGTTAATTTTCAAGCCAGTTATATTACCTCCTAAATTTACCTTTACATACATATGAGGCCACAAAGAAAGAAGCCCCACCCAGGGCTTCTTCTTTTCCGTTCATTTCCCGTAAATCAACTACTCCATCACCACATGCCAAGGCTGCATCCACACGATTCGCTCACCTACACGAAGAACGATGTTCAAGTCGTGAGGGCCAGAAGTAAGGGTTCTTGAAGTACTTAATTGGTACAATGGCGTGACCGTGTCAGCGGTAACCGTCTTACTGGCGGGGGCAACCGCGATCGATGAGACAGCATCCTTCCCGTCAAGCTCATTCTTTTCTTCCAGAGATAGCCGTGGTTGTATGGCGTCTTTGAGATTTTTCTGTGTCCATTGTACCTGTGTATCGTAAAGGAAAGCATCCAGTTTAGCCGTTGTTCCTGCTAATTTGTCAGGGAGCTTTCCGAGCTCGACCTTGTAGGCTCCTTCATAATAGGCGTGCCCCTCATACCAAGGAATGGGGGAAAGACCGAATAATTGCTTCGCATCGGGCTGTTCCAAGTACCACTCACCTTCTTGTTGCTGGGGGATGCTGCTAAGGGCAACAGATTTGGTTAAAATATCTTTCCAGTAGATCTCAGCACGCTGTTCCCCTTTGTGTAGTACGAAGGCATAGTCGCCTTTCGTATAGCGAACGGCCCCTTTCGCATCTTCCACATCCGATTGCTTGTATCCCAGTTGCTCAGCTAGAACCTTCAGCTTCAGAACATCCACGCCTTCTTTTACAAAGCCTGCGTCAACATCCTCGTTCCACTTCAGATTGCTTTGGCTATCAAGCTTAAGAATAACTTGCTGTGGATATTGGGTTTCAATCTGTAGCTCAGTACCCGTATCCAGGTCCCAGAATCGGTCTTGATTCCATGGTTGTAAAGGGATCCACCCCGTATGTCCATCTGCACTCGCCTTGAGCCATGTGGCTCCATTTGGAAGGCTCCATACCGCGGATACCTCCACCTCCTGATTCCGCAGCAAAAGGACAGAAGACGTATTGTGCACATCAGGATAACGCATTAACTCACGGTCACCGCGAATGGACACCTTCCAATGAACGTTTACCGCGTCCGCAGGCTCCCCGTATAAGAGGTTGATCCATCCTGTTCCTTTTGTTGTTTGTACATGGTACCAAGTAGAGAAATGCCAAACATCATACGGACCTCTGCCGTACCATAACGGCTGGGTGATTTTTTCGAAGGCTGTGACCTTCTCGCCAGAGAGGACAGTTATTTCTTTGTTCGCTGGGCCATTGAATAGCGGAAGCTCAGTTGTCAAGTTTAGCGTTTCATCGGAAGGGACGATGGACACACCTGCTTGCGAAGTCCACAGAGGACCCACCTCGGTTTCAACGAAGAAGTAACGGTCATAAATCGTTGTATACTCTTGGATGATTCGTGTTTCCCCAGCAGATGCGGATTCCATCGAAGTCTGCGCTGATTGTAAAAGGGGCAACAGCTCCTTACTGCCGTAGATACCTTGATAATAGACGGGCTTGCTGACGTCTTGAACGGTGCCGATCTGCTTCACCGGGATGTGCGCCCACAAGTCACCCATCCATGTAGTATGAATCTGAATCCATGCTTTATTGGACGGATCGTTCGTGTAGAACCATTGCTTCTCCGCACTGACAACCTTCACTTCTTGAGGTGCAAGGACTGCTACCGAACCGCCTCGTTCGCTTATTTTGCTATAAAGCGGTGTGTCAGAGGATAGCAAAATGTGATCGGGTGGCGCGATATCAATCTCCCATGGGTTTGGACGAACCCAACGAGGGCCGAACATCGTCTCAATTTTCCAGATAGCTGCACCAATGGACCAAGCGCCATTCGTCTCGATGACGTTGACGTTTTGTGGAGAAAACCATCCCTCGGGCTGATCGGCAGGTGTATCTACTGCAGGATAGTAAGCTGTATCCGACAGCAGTTCTATCGATCCAGGAATACGTAAACCATCAGGGGGATAGGGCCCCTGAGCCATGAAATCCGCGGAGGTTCCTGCAGGTTTACCTAAAAGTCCGGCTAGTGTTACCACTAACAAAGTTACCATCCAACTTGCTCGCCATTTCATTTCTTAACCACTTCCCGTCACCAATTGTGGTAAATATTTCAAATATTAGACGTAAAGTGTGAGCAAAAGTTTCTCAAATAGGTGTAACATATGGGAAAGGGCAATGATAAGATTTTTGGAAGCTTAGGAGGCGAACTCATGAAACTTATCAAACTAATCCCATTATTTATAGGTGCAATGCTGTTGCTGCTCTCGGCAATGCCCTTGTTTTCGATGGGACAAGAGATGGTTTACGGAAGCCGAGTCGACCGTGAATTCACATTTGATCATATTTATGTGAATTTCATGGAGTTAGGCAAAGTGGAGATTCTGGGGAGAGGTGCGCCCATTCCAGTAGATCGTATTTCAGTTGAGAATTATATTTCTGCTGACAATGACAAAAAAGCCATTCATACGATGGCAGAGTACGTGAACATGAATCAACAAGCCAATTCGAATCCACTTACTTACACTAGAACGTATAAGTGGGCAGGTCAGACCATTGAAATTGCAGATCAATTCCAATCAGGTGTTTTCAATGAAGCCAGTCGTGAGGCTGCCAACTTAAAAGTGAAGGTTAATCAGAAGGATTGGTCTGTGGAGGGGCCAGTTCTGGTAAGGCCGAATTTCTTGGATGATAATCGGTACCACGGATACTTTGGCATTTTGACAGTCATGGAGAAAGGGCTCGAGAAGTTCGTGGTCATTCAACGAATATCCGGAACTGCGTTTACACCAAATCAAAATTTGTCATGGCGCATACTGTATGTGGACCAGAAGGGGCAGGTTCAAGAGGATCGCTTCACATTTGATGAGCTGGCGGAGGTTCCGCAGAGGGTAAACATGATCAATATAACGACAACTTCACCGTCTGCCTTGGGCTATCATAGTGACATTCTGCTTGGCTGGCCATCCCTTATTTTCCCGATAGCGTACCCATTCGGTACAGCCTTAGTAGGACTCCTTTTAGTTATCATCGGGTTAGTGAAGGGATTTCGTACATTTCCGCAATAAGATGAGGCGTTGAAAGGAGTGAATCCGTTTGAAGTTTTCGTACTATTTAGTGCTATTAACTTTACTGGTAGGATTGTCTGCGTGCCAAGGAACTGAGCCTACAGCGGTTGAACCGATTGCAATATCAGAACTAGCAACGGCTCCCATAGTGGTGAAAAAGGATACTGCAACCCCAAAAATTAATGAGGTTAAGGATCTAACGTCCCTTATTCCTATGGGGTGGCAGCAGCTTATTCGGCAGAGCGGACCTGACAAGGTAGAAGGTGACTTGAATAAAGACGGTATCCCCGACGTCGCCGTTGTCATCGAAAAAATTGAGGCCAAGAAAGGCGAAGCACCGGAGAGGGCACTTCTCATTGCTTTTGGGAATAACGATAACACCTATAAGCTCTCCATTATCGCAGATGAAGCGATTCTAAAAGCCGACGAAGGCGGGATATGGGGCGATCCACTAGCTAGTATTTCTATCGATAGGGGCTCTATAGTTGTTAGTTTTTACGGGGGAAGTAACTACAGATGGTACGGGAATTACCGGTTCAGATTTCAAAATGATGACTGGTACCTGATCGGTGCCACGGTTGGATCTTTCTTTGCAGGTACGATGACAGAAACGACGGGTGACGAAGAAGACTATAACCTGCTCACAGGTGATTACGTCAAACGAATCGTAGACGATCCGAAGGCCGAGCAGCCCACCTCACACACGGTCAAAGGCAACACGGGGAAGAAGAAGCTTCTGAAGTTGAAGGATTTTGTTGCGACGGGGTCAACGGATCAGTTTTTAAAATAAAGAGAGTTCGCGGCCGCGGGGGCGACGATGAGGCTAATAGCTGGGGGATACGGGCTCCAGTAGGGCAACAAAATAGATGGATTTTCTCCATCTATTTTCGCCGAAACTGGCCAAAATCTTGACTTAGATGTATTTTCTACAGTTAATTTGAAGCTACTTTGCCATTTGGCGGAAAATGGGTTCATTTAACTGGATATTTTCCATCTATTGCTTCATTTCGCTGAAAACGTGTGAAATTAGCTGGAGGAAATCCAGTTAGTTTGCTGGGGGGAGGAGCTATCTATTTCTCCATCCTCATTTCGACCATCCGCCATCCTACTATCCCATACCTACCTACATACTATCTACCTCATTATCCTCGTCTCCATCCACCCGCCATCCAACTCAATTATCTCATCATCCATCTACCTCACAATCCTGGCCCCCACCATTCCATCCACATTTCCTCCATCCATTCCACCAACGCCACCAACCCTCTTCTCCCTCTTTTTACCTACGGTTTTCGTCGTCGAAATCCCCATCTTACCCACTTATCCCCGAAGTTACCCACAGTATCAACATGTCCACAAATCAAGCTGTGCATAAGATTCCGCAATCCTTATACACATATCCACAGAAGATCTTATCCACAGGTGGAGAAAGGAGTCCTTCTAAGCAAACCGCTGAAATGAGTCAGCCCTCCAAAATGCTTAAGAGATGCTTTTCCTCGTGCGATTTGGTATGCTGTATTATGTTGTAACATTGTCGTAATATATTTGAAACACTTTTGCTAAAACCAGCTAAGCTGCCATACCAAACACGTCGCATCATCTTCATATGCAGCTTAGGATGTGGACAACTCCGCCTTTGGTCTAGTTTTTTTCACGACCTTTGGCTAACGAAAGACAGTACCTTGGTGCGTTCAGCAAATGGCCTAACTCCTTTATGATAGAGGTAACGTAGAGGAGAGCGAGGATTTGGCATGAGAACAAAAGCTTGGATGTCCTATTTGCTGGCTTGCAGCGGACTACTTTTGATCCCATTAGTAGGGCTCATTTATATACATTTAAATCAAGATAATGGAACGGCATATAGCTTAATGACGGATCTCGATCGACAGATTCCTTTTATCAAAGGCTTCGTGGTCCCGTATTTAGCTTGGTACGGCTATCTTGCTGTAGGATTCCTTTACTTAGCGTATCGAGATCGCTCGAACTATCTTCAAACACTCGTGGAATTTATCATAGGTTTGCTTTTGTGTTATGGCGTCTATGCTATATATCAGACGACCGTGCCCCGACCGGACATTATAGGAAGTGATTGGCTGCTGCGGACGGTCCAGTGGGTATATCGCTCGGATCAACCGTTTAACTGTTTTCCCAGTACACACGTGTTAACAGCCTATCTGATGATGAGAGCCTATCTCCGATCGATACCGATTGCGATACGATACAAAATTATAGCGGCGGGTATGTCCATTTTGATTATTGTATCGACATTGTTCGTTAAGCAGCATGTGCTTATGGATATTGTGGGTGCAGTGCTTGTGGCTGAGGGAGTCGTCTATGTAGTGGAGAGATATAGAAAAGGTTGGTTAACAGGATCGATAACTGCTGGTGCGCGGCAGGATAAGCTCGAAAGGGGACTAAAGCAATGAGACGAAAAGGGAAGCTTTTGATACTGACGGGCAGTCTTGGCGATGGGCACAATAAAGCAGCACAAGCGATACTTGAAGCGGTGCGTATGTATAGGCCGGATATGGAAGTGAAAGTGGTTGATTATTTAGCATGGACGCATCCGTACCTGCATGGATTGGGCAAATACTGCTATATGCAATGGGTGAAAAGCTTGCCCTCGGTGTATGGCTTCCTATACCACAAGACAAGACATGATACCGCGTTATCCCATATGTTCAAAAGAATGAAGTCGTTTAGCACTGACCGGATGCTAGATTTAATAGAAGAAGAAGCACCCACGGAAGTCGTATGTACGTTCCCTGGTGCTGCGGCAGCTATGTCTTATCTAAAATGTAACGGCCTTACAATCGTGCCGACCGTGACGGTCATCACCGACTACACCGATCACAGCTACTGGATACATCCGGGAACGGATAAGTATCTGGTGGGGGCGGAGCATGTGAAGCAGGCGCTCCTGCGGTATGCTATTCCTGAGCAGCGTATCGTCGTGACGGGGATTCCGATTCGGATGCCTTTCACACAAACGTACAATCGTGCTGAGCTGCGAGATAAATACGGCTTACACCGTGACATGCCAACAGTGCTTGTGATGGGCGGGGGACATGGCCTGATCGGGAAGTCGTTCAAATCCGTACTGCAATCGGATGAATTGGCGGTGCCCGTGCAATTTGTATTCGTCTGCGGTCGCAATGAGAAGCTGAAGCAGCATTTGGAAGAGGAACTTGGTGGCTCGAATACGCATCATCATGTAATGGTTACTGGATTCGTCGATCATGTTCATGAGCTGATGGCGCTGTCCGATCTGATCGTGACGAAGCCAGGCGGGCTCACTGTTTCCGAAGCGCTTGCGCTGGAGCTGCCCATGATGCTGTACAAGCCGATCCCTGGCCAAGAGCAGGCAAACGCCGCTTATCTTGTGGGCATTGGCGCAGCCGTTGAAGTGAAGAATGCAGCGGAGATGAAAAGCCAACTCCTAGAGGTCATCGCGAACCAATCCGTTCTGCTCCAGCTGAAAAAGAATGCACAGCTGAGTCATCGCCAGCCCGATGTGCTTCGCACCTTGGATGCGATTCTGGAAACGGAGCATCATTACCTTCCTGTTCAAGATGGCGTACAATTTTCGTATGCTAATGTTTAGAATCGTTGTTTCAGGCTTCCAGATAGCTCGACCTAACACAAACGCGACCCTTCTTCCTCCCTCATTTTGGCGGGGGAGAAAGGGTCTTTTTTTAGGTTTACTTTGGGTAGCTACTTATCCTCCTGCATCGTCACGATGATATCCTGTGAGTAGTTGCCGAATTGTTTGCCAAACAGCGTTACCCCGCCACAATTCGCTGCGGATTCCAAGGATGCAATACGGAAATGAATATCTTGAGAGAATAAGATGTTCAGATCGTGAATCGTGGTCGCTGATATTTGCGTGCCATCTAGAAAAGAGCCCTGCGGATTCACCGTAATAATTTTCAGCAGACCATGCTGCGTGTTGCAATTTCCCCACCAATCGGGGGAGTGCACGCCTCTGTGCTTGCCGAAATCACCAGGGCAGGTCCATTGACCGAGCGGCTTGTCGTTAATAGAAAAGGAAATATCCGAAGGCCAATTCTCGTTATAGCCAGGAGCTTCCGAGCAAATTTCAAACGAAATTTCCAATGTGCGGAGCTTCTGGTTGCTATGGAAGAAATTCGGGATGCGGTACTCAACATAGCCGCTGCCGAACCAGAGAATGCCAGCTTGTACATGCTGCGGATCCGCAAAATACCGCGGATCATCCAGCACCCCAATGAGCTGCGTCGGTGAAGCCAAGCCACACGTCGGGTTCACGTCGAAGGCGGAGTATTGGCCGATAGGAATCGCAACCGTCGTTGTCGGATGCTCATATGGCTTCTTAGACTTAAACTGAAGGGTGGCTTGTTCAAGCTGCAGGTAGCAGATCTTTTGCGTGCCGCGCACGCCAGTCACACTCTCCGAACGCACGATGCCAGCTTGCTCCAGCTTCTGGATATGCTTCGTCACGATCGCCGACGAAATCTCCAGCCGCTGGGACAGCTGTTTGATATTTAATGGCGCTTCGCTCAAAAGCTCAATCATCTTCACGCGAGTCTCCGAGGAGAAGCATTCCAGGAAGGACATATTTTTGGATGAAACCTCAATTTGCATAGGGGGACCTCGACTTTGCAGGCATAGTTTTCTTTATTGTATAACCTGTAGGTTATTTAAACAACCTGATTGTGAGGGTTTTGGAGGAAATCTGTAAGGAAGCCCTTGGTTCCCCAGGTAATTAACCCCCGATGTTGTATGAAGTGCAACATCGGAAGTGATTTTAGGCACAAATAACCCCCAATGTTGTATTTCATACAACATAACTAAGCCAATTACCTGAAACGAGACCAAATCCGCCAATATTGTTGCACAAAATGCAACATAGAAGCTCTAGAGCGTTTATTACGTGCAATAATGTTGTACAAAGTACAGCTTGCTCACTCGGGAAGAGGGGATTAACACCCGGTAGCGGAATGGCAGCCACCCAGCAACGGAGTAACTACCATCCCTAACGAGCGTCGGCCGATCCTCTTCACAACAATCGCTGCCAAGCGCCATCACTCAGCTCATAATATCGCGTATAGGCACCATCACCTGATTTCTTCTGAAGAACGCCTTTCGTAACAAGGCTACTTAGCCAGTTACGCGCTGTGCGAAAGTTAACCTCGAAACAATTAATGACATCCTTCGGGCGGATTGGTCTGCTGAGGTTGATCGCTAGCCGAAGTACTTCTTTTTCTTCCGAAGTCAGCTTCGTTGCAGAAGTATGGCTGCGAATGAGATGGGGGCCGATCACTAGTTTCAGCAGCATTTGGCACACTTCGGGTCGGTTCTGGATATCGTCGAAGGAGAAATGAACCATTCTCCAACCCATCCCAGTGAGGAAGGTATCGCGGTTCAACGAATAGTTAAACTTTTCGCGATCCATCTCTTTGATATGACTCTGGAACCCGTCACATTCTATCCCGAAACGCCCCGACGGTGTGAGGTAAGCGAAGTCAAGGAATTGGGATTTTCGATTCCAATCGTAAATCTCATACTCGGGATGCAGGTTGTCGAAGCTTTCGAATAAAGACCACCATACTTGCTGGAGGAACAGCTTCTCAGCATAGTTGTGCCCACGGAGCAATCGCCCTTTACGTTCTCCGTGTCGACGAGTCAGGTGATCATCCAAAAACGCTTTATGAGCATCTTCAAATGACATATTGCAGTGGTCGCCTCCTTTTGCAAAAACAACAAAAAACGCCCCCTGCCAAATTGGCAAAAGGACGTTCTTCGTCTAGCAAATAGTGTACAACAATGGAGGAGATATACCCTATTATTATCCGAATTCAAATTCAGGTAACAATGCGCGGCGATGTGATTTCGCTAATTAATCGAGTCAGAAAACTATGGTATACTATGCATACTGTATCACACAAAAGCAACAAAAAGAGTTAGCTCGAGGAGTCATTAGGAGGAATCACGTATGGATCGAACATATATCGAAAAAATCAACGAATATTTGCAAATTGATGAGTATAACTTGAATTTAATTCTACAATGTTTTGATGAGATTCAACGCTCAGAATTTTTGAAAGAGCAATTGGAAATCGCACGTAATCAAATCTTTGTAGAGAACCAATATGATTTATCCGAAGACGTAAAAGCCAATGTGGCAAACCATTTGCAAGGCGCAAACTTTTTCCCACTCATTGTGCTGTTGGAGAAATTCGATGACGTTCTAACGTTTTATGAACAACACAAGTTGCCCAAGGAGACTCTGCTACTCACGTTTAGCGATGTGAATTTATGGATTCGAGGCTATAAAGATAGACACCAGAAAGATGGATTTGAAGAACTTCGTTGGTTGAAAATCCATTTTAAAAATGAAATTTTCAGAGTAGGGCGTCTGCAATTTATTTATAAGAAAAATTATTTGAAGGCGAGAGTCTATAGAAATAAAGTGACCAGCGAAATGGTCATTATCCCGCTTGATCAGGTACAGTTTGATGATGAAGGGTTTACTACCGCGCTCCCTAGTAAGGATCTGACAAGAAGCAGCTTCGCATCTGAATTGCTGGAAACCGATAAGGCAATTATTTCGAATTGCGTACTTGAGAATGGGGTCATGATGAAGAGAAATGTGACTCTTGCCAAGGAAGATTTCGAGCTTGTTTTGGGTGAAAACGATAATGTCTTGGACGTGCATATACCTGGTTACGAGCCGCTAAACGCGGAGAAATGCAGGGAATCCTACGATCAGGCTTTGGAGTTCTACAAAACGTATTTCAACAATTATACCTATAAGGCTTTCATTTGTGACTCCTGGCTTCTTACGCCGCATTTCAAGGAAATTCTGCCTGCTGACAGCAACATAAATAAATTCAGCTCCATGTTTGAGCTCGTAAGCGGTGTTGTGAGAAACTCGTCATTCTTGTTCTTTGTGTTCAGAACCACGAATCCTGATTTAGAGAAACTGCCTAGACAAAGCAGCCTGCAACAAGCGGTATACAACCATCTGAAGAGTAATAAAGATCTATGTGTTATGAATGGTTTTATTTTGATTGACGAAAAATGATCATGATAGACGTGTCTCCACGTCTTTCATCTTCAACCCTTCTTGTAGAAGAAGCGAGATAATAAAATGCCGATGAAACCAAGTCCGATAAATAAAACGGCTTTGATGATCAGTGAGACATTTGGCAAGTCCATGTAGATGACCTTCAATAAAGTTAGGAATAACAAGGCTATTCCAGTAAGTCTTACTTGTTTGACTTCTTTCTTCAGTCCGTAGGCAATTACACCAATCGCATATACGACCCACGCCGTCGAAGCAAGTAGATGTTGTATATTTGTGCTTAAATCGTGTGCCAATGTTCGTGTGACTTCCGTAATGAAATACAAGAACAATGCACCAAGTCCATATTTAAGAATGACTAAAATGTTCTTAGTTGTGCTGCCCACCCCATAATGAGAAACCATTTTGATCATACACGACAGGGTTCCTAGTACTAGTAACCATATTAACATTCCAACCGAAATAATTGTGCTCATACCTTCTGTGACTGTATTTAATGCAGTTGCGAAGGCCAGTACATAGATGATGACTCCATTGATTTTTTGCAAGAACGACTTAACTACGAAACCAAGTAACAACGCAATCATTCCCTCAACCAACAGGAAACCCGGTAAAGCATCAGCGCTGAAGTAGTTAGCGGAGTAGAATAACAAGGCATAGGATGCTAATGTTATTGTAAATGGTAAATTCTCTTGCGCTTTTCTGCTGAACCAGTAGGAAATCAAGGCATACGCAATAAAAGTAGAAACCATCAAAACATTGAATTGAGCGTCCGTGTAAGCCACTTTAAACCAAATAGCTGTAAACGCGAAGCTTGGAATCAGCATTCTAAGTTGGTGATACATCGTAGGGCTTTTAATAAATATAGATGCAAGCAAAATGAATTGTTGCGCTAACACGCCAATAGCTGCAACTTTTTCATCTCCATTTACACTAATGACATAAAGGAACAGTGCTAATTGCAGCAAACCGAACGAATTGTAAAATAAAGCGACAAATTTATTTTTTACCGCATACATCATAAAACTTACAAACAATATCGTCTCGTAACTTACAAAAAATACCGTTGATGGATTGTCACTATTCAATAAGAATGGCGTCAATACGCCTGCTGCACTGGCTATGATTGCTAATGATTGTGACTTTAATTTGTGTGAAAACCATAAACCCAAACCCACCCATAACACATTCAGGGCAAATGCAACCGGTGCTTGGATGAGTTCATATAATTGATGACACGCAAAGGTGGTTAGCATGAACAATCCGATTGAACCGCCTAATAAAACCTGGGACAGCAATGGCCGGTTTGCCTTCTGTTGTTTGAAACCGAAGAAGACAAAGGTCCCACCGACCAAATAACCAATAGCACAGCGCATGGGCTCTGTTAAGAATCCGCTGTCAACCGCCGCTTTGAATCCCCATACGATACCGATAAGAAGTACAAACATAAAAACTCTCGGCAGCCATACCCTTGCAATCAGGTGTTCCCAGTCGGTTTCTTCTTTAATAACTTCTTGTTTTGGATGTGTAATCTGCTGAACGGGATTTGGATGACTTACTTTATTTTCTGTTGGTTTGCTTTGCTTTAAATTTGCGATTTCCTTTTCGAGCTCGATAACTCTCTTTTCTAAGTTCTCAAATCGATTATTAATGTCCAAGACCAAACCTCTCCTTAGTTCAGTGACATTTTCGATCAAATGTTTTATAAATTCAGGATAACAGTTTATGGTAGATAAACTAAGTACTATCCTATTGTAGTACCTTTATGATGATGCCAAAACTATGCGCGGGCAAACCGCTCTATTGAATGACAATACCCATATCGACTAAAGAACCCAGCAAACATGAGTTTGCTGGGTTCTTGCGTGAAAGGTTTCGTGTTCATGTAATCTCTATCAAGCTAGAATAAATCTCTCTAACTCCGCTTCCCTTGCATCCGATAACGGCTCCGAATTATCCCAATATTGGAGAGACGATGATTCCATCCGCCAAGTAACTTCTCTGCGCTGCAGGGAGGAACGAAATTGCTGCCAATTCTCCAGCTTCCAAACATCCAAAACCGAACCTCTCACACGAATACGTTCTTTATAAGCTTCCTCACTCGGTAAATACACATAAATCACCCTAACGCTAACATTATGTATCGTAGCGCCAATTCGAACTAACTCCCCTTCCAGCCACAGCGGATCCCCCTGCTCCTTGGTAAATGGCCCGACTACAATGGCATCTTGATCAAGTGCGAGCTGCTCAAGCGCCGCGTCCATCGTGATACGATACCCCAAATCGCGGCAATGTGCCTTGTAAAAAGGTGAATCCCGATCGCTCGGATCTTGCCCGGCCAGGGTCATGATCGCTTCTGCGGCCGGACGCAGCAAAGTGTCCATATCCAAGAAAGCCCCGCCATGTCGGCGCACCCAAGCCTTCGCTAGGGTTGTTTTGCCTGCACCTGCAGGGCCGATAAAAAAGATTAATTTGCGCAATAGTGGTACCTCCAATTTAATGACTAAATATGACGTTCATAAGATTGTAACATAAGAGCGTTTACAACTCTGATTTTCAGGAAACTTTCAGCTAACTTAAGGTTTCTTTAAGATTCCCACCACATTTGCTTCACACTTTTTCGGTATATTACAAAATATTACAGATAAAAAAGGGGAAAACCATACTGGAAGGATCGATCATGTGTTAACAAATGTGACTAGACCACTTCGAAGTGGAAATGGAGCAGCGTCCGAAACATTGGCTCAATGGCCGACGCATGGCTGGCCAACATCAACGCCCGAGGCACAAGGTATATACTCAGCTACGTTAGCTAAGACTTTTGAAGTTTTCCATATGCAAGGCGTTCACAGTATAGCGATTATCCGTAATGGTATATGGGTGGCGGATGCCTATAAAGAAGGTATTCAGGCGGGAATTCCGCAAGATATGAAATCTGTGACCAAAAGCGTGACATCCGCATTAATCGGTATTGCTTTAGCGGAAGGTAAGCTAAAGAGTCCGGAACAGCGTTTGGCAGCATTTTTCCCAGAGATAGAGAAGGATCCTTTAAAATCCAAGATCCGAATAAAGCATCTGCTTAGTATGACTTCAGGTCTTTCATGGGATAATTATCAGGAACAATCATCTACTGAGATGATGCATGCAGCGGATTGGGTTAGTTATATATTAAACCGTCCAGCACAGCATGAACCTGGTGCCGTGTTTAATTATAGCAACGGCGACGCGCATTTGCTCTCGGCCATACTTGAGAAGGTTACTGGCATGTCTATGTTCGATTATGCGAAGTCCAGGTTATTCGAACCGCTTGGTATAACGAATGTGAACTGGAACTATGATCACCAAGGCATTACCATTGGTGCGTGGGCATTAGCTCTAACACTGGAGGATATGGCGAAACTAGGCTTGCTTTATCTCAAAGAAGGACAATGGGAGGGGAAGCAGATTATTCCCCAGTCATGGATTCGCACATCATTGGCGAAGCGGGTTGTCTTGAATTATAGCAACGGAACACAAGGCAACTACGGCTTTTGTTGGTGGTCCAAATCACTTGCCAAAGGCATGGTAAGAGGAAGTAAGAAACAAATGGATGTTTTCTATGCGTCTGGTGCAGGCGGTAGACGTGTATTCGTCATACCGGACTTGAATCTGATTGTTGCGCTAACAGCTAACTCGGATGATGTCGATTTGCCAGAAAGTCTGTTAAACCATGTTGTGCAGGCTATTCGATCGGACAAAATGGTTGCTGAGAATCCGAATGCTTACATGCAATTGAAGCAAGCGATTCAATTATTTAGAGCAACACCACTTTGCTAAATGAGAAAAAAACCATCAGTATTAGCGTCAGTTACGCTTGCTGATGGTTTTTTGCGTCTGTTACTTCCGCAATACCGGTATCCAAATTTCACTTCTAAACGTAGGCGAAGTCGTATCCTTATCCGCATTCCACAGCATTTCCGGACCTGCGACTTGTTCATAGCCCGAGGAGGGGAACCACTCGGAGTAGATGCGCCCCCAAACATTTTGCAGCGTTTCAGGGAAAGGGCCGATGGCTTCGAAAACCGCCCACGTTGAAGCAGGCACGTCGAGCTGTGTTAGCTGTTCTGGACATTGGTTCGTTGTGGCGACACCAATATAGTGATCAAGCTCTCCTTTTTCCTCCATACGGCCTTCTGAGAAGTTGGTGGAGGCACTAAGCAGTCCCATGGGCTCGACATTTGAAAGCTGCTTAAGGGTGGTAATCAAGTCCATATTTAAGCTTTGCCACATCGCGGCAATTTCAGGATTAACGCCGTTAAAGATAATTGGCACTCGTTTGTGAATACCGACAATATGAAACGCTTCTTTTTCCTCTATACGATAATTCATTTCATTTCCCCCTTGAATGGTGATTTGGAAGGTCATTGGCGGATAGGCTTTCAAGGATTGCCCATTATTTCTGGCCTCTGACGGTGTAACTCCATGTAAATTGTGAAAAGACCGCGTAAATGAATCGGGCGAGTTATACCCATATTTGATCGCAATATCAATGACCTTGACGTTGCTGTCTCGCAACTCAAAAGCGGCAAGGCTTAGCCGCCTGCGGCGAATGTATTCTGATAGCGGAATGCCTGCGATGAAGGAAAACATTCTTTTAAAATGATATTCCGAGCATAAAGCCCGCCGCGCTACCTCTTTCGTGTCAATCGTGTTCGTCAGGTTTTCTTCAATGTACTTGAGCGCACCGTTCATGTTTTTAAGCAAATCCATCGTTCTGACCTCCTATATCTATAGAATAACAGGCATGGAAAGGAGACGCCCGACATTTCGTGCACAAGTATGTAGGACTTTCCTAGGTGACGAAAGGGGAATACTGGTATATCATAGATGGAAATTAATTAACCCTATGAAGTAGAGGAGTAGAGCCCGATGGAGATTACTTGGAACCAATTTGTCATTAGCGATAATAAAGAACTACTTGATCTAGACGTAATCAAAGGTTTCCTTTCACGAAGCTATTGGGCGAATAAACGACCGGAAGAAAGGACTCTGCGTTCGATCGAGAACTCTGCATGCTATGGTGTGTATGAGGGCCGCAAACAAGTTGGCTTTGCTAGAGTCATAACTGACAACGCGACGATGTATTATTTATGCGATGTATTTATTGATGAAGACTATAGGGGAATGGGGATCGGTAAGAAGCTAGTTGAAAGCTTGACCACTTCCGATGAATATAAAGATCTCACAGGGTTGTTAGGAACAATGGATGCGCATGACCTGTATAAGCAGTATGATTTTGAACCGGATCCGGAACGATTTATGCGGAGGCGGCCTGATTATGTAAGAAACATGACGCGGCATGAGTAAAACGACCACTACCATCAGAGAAGCAACCATCGATGAATCCGAACTTATTTTCCAAGTCATGATAGAATCCTTCAAAGAATACAACGGCAAGCTCAATCCACCCTCGGGTGCACTTAAGGAAACGGTGGATCATACGATCCATACGTTTACAATCGGTGGTGGAGCAGCGCTAGCATGCGATGGTGATAAAGTGGTGGGGTCTGCCAGGTATAAACCGGTCGCCGATTATATGTATATTGGCAGGGTGTCGGTACTCCCTGAGTTTCGGGGGAAGGGCATCGGCAAAGCTTTATTAACTTTTGTGGAAAATAAAGCGCGAGATCAGGGAATTATGGAATCTCGAGTCGAGGTACGGCTATCCATTCCAGAAAATATTAAGCTGTACGAGCGGTTGCATTACGAAGTCATCGAGCACAAATTTTATCCGGAGCGGACAGATAGTTGGTATGTCATGCGCAAAAAGTTATAAGGTTAATGACATGAAATATTCTTCTTATGTTGATCTCCCTTGATTCAAATAAGTCGTGAAAGTTTATGCTAAAATAAGGTAGATCGCATTTTAGAATGATGAGGGATTTCATGTATAGAATCATGATGGTTGAGGACGATGAAAAAATTAGACGGATTGTCGCGGATACGTTGAGAAAGTGGCAATATGATGTGGTGGAAGTCACTCAATTTGACCAGGTTCTCAAGGGGTTTCAGCAGACAGAGCCGCAACTCGTCTTATTAGATATTAATCTTCCGGTACTTGATGGATACTATTGGTGTCAGCAAATACGCGCGGTTTCCAAGGTGCCGATTATCTTCTTGTCATCCAGAAATCAGAATATGGATATCATTATGGCGATTAATATGGGCGGGGATGATTTTATCCAGAAGCCATTTGATTTGGATATCCTTGTCGCGAAAATCAGTGCGCTGATCCGCCGGAAATATACCTATCAGGAAGATGAGAGCCTGCGATTCGTCCATCGGGGCTTGAAATTACATGTGTCCAATTCCACCATTGAATATAAAGGACAAAGTACGGAGTTGAGCCGGAACGAATTCATCCTTTTACAATTGATCATGCGTAATATCGGGAAAATTGTTTCGCGCGAGGACATGATGCAGGTCTTATGGAATGAAGAGCAGTTCGTCGATGATAACACACTGACCGTGAACGTGAACCGGATGCGAAGGAAAATCGCGGCGCTTGGACTGGAGGAGTACATCGTCACCCGGAAAGGAATGGGGTATATGATCGAATGACTTTCCTGCGATATCTCGCCTATGAAAAGTCTTATTTGTATCTGTACCTGGCAGGCTTCCTAATCCCGGCTGCTGTATTTTTTACCGATAGCCATGGTGACTGGGCATGGGGGACCTTCTTCTATGCCTTCGCCTTGTCCTCGATTGTGTTACTGGGATTTTTATTAATTCGCTACCAACAGCACGTACGTGTGATCCGACAAATGAAAAGTGAGGATTATGACAGTTTGTCGTTGGAAGGCGAGTTCGCCCAGCAGTATATCGAGGAGCTGAGAAAGCAGCATATTCATGAAATGAATCAGGTTCAGGACAGGCAGCATGAGCATTATGATTTTATCGTTTCCTGGTTCCATGAGATCAAAACACCAATTGCGGTACTTCGTTTATTGCAGCAAACCGATATGGACGCTAATAGTTTAAGGGAAGAGATCGCAAAGATCGAGAATTACGTCGATCAAGCGCTCTATTACGCCAAGCTTGATAGTTTTAACCAGGATTACGCGATTCAAAATTGTGATGTAATCCAGATCTCGAAAGAGATCGTGAAGTCACATTCGAAAACCTTTTTCTCCAAAAAAATTCGCATTGGTCTACAAGCAGAAACATTTGTGGTTCAAAGTGATCCTAAATGGCTGCAGTTTATCGTCAATCAGCTTGTGACGAATAGTTTGAAATATACAGAACACGGCGGCGAGATTACGATTTCCGTATTCGAAACGCCGCAAGAAAGACAGCTGCTGATTCGGGACAGCGGGATTGGCATTAGCAAAAAAGATCTTCCGCGTATCTTCAATCGCGGGTTTACGGGGGAAACAGGACGATCGCATCCAAAGTCGACCGGAATGGGTTTATATTTGGCTCAGCAATTATCGAACAAGCTCGGTCATTATATTGACTGCACGTCGGAGGTCGGCGTATATACCCAATTTATCGTTCATTTTCCGAAGGATAATGATCCCTACTTATTTGTGCAGCAAAGAACGCAATGATTAGCTCATTGCGTTCTTTGGTGTGACAATTTTGTAGTAAATACTCGTAGAGGATAAATAAAACAACGTATAGATGGCAAAATACAGGATCAAGACCGCTGCAATAATCGAAGTGATTTGCGGCATATCTTTTACTTCCTCCATGCTGGGATAAACTAAAAGAAACCAACTGTGCAGCATACCGAGGAGTACCGGAGGCAAGAACACAAATAGCAGCTGTTTGCGAATGATCCCTTTTATTTCACTGTCATCGACGCCCATTTTTCGTAAAATGGCATATTGCCTTTGTTCTTCAGTCGCCTCTCGCAATTGCTTGAAATAGATGATGCTTCCTAAAGCGAATAAGGCGATAACCGCAAGGAATGCAATTGAAAATAGCAGCAAGGATGAACTTTCAATATCAATCGAATACATCACGACAAACGCTGCGTAGTAGGATCCAGGCGTTTTTGAAACAAGGGCATAAATTTTATCGGATAAAGCAATCGAATTTCTGGCATCTTTGATTTCATAGATGTCGAACGAGGCAAGGACTTCCCCTGGCTTCAGCTTGGCGAAGGCTTCATCAGAAATAATCAGTATCGCAGGTTTCTTGCCTACATCGCTGTCTGCGTCGGTAGCCTTGCTTAGCAGCGCATAGTCTTTTATTTCAACGAGATTAAATGTCGATTCATCCTTGAGTTTTAGAGTGAATTTGGGCTGGTTGCCTTCGGTAAACTTGCTCGGATTAGGTACTCCTTGTGAAAGGACAACCGCTTCTTGATCTTGCAAATTCACTTGGCTGTTATCACCACGGAGCCTGACGACGTCATTAAATTGTGACTCAGAGAACAGAAGGAATTGTTCTGTGAAATTATCAAAATATCTGCTATTATAGGCGATTCCCCTGTCTGTAACCGGTATTGCAGACAGCCCCTCGATCCGTGCATGATGGATGATAGGATGAGCTTCCTCGATGATTTGTTCAATTTGCTTCTGGGTTTGTTCATTCTGCGACGTAAACGCAAGGTGGTTCGGGAATTCTCTCTCCGCCGAGTAAAAATGAGCTGTATAGTTAATCGAGACGAATCCAACCAAGAAAATGAGTAGTGCACTGAATAATGAAATGAAGGTAAGATTCAAGGTGTTTCCACGAATTGAAAAACGCAGCGAGGAAATCCATAGCATCTTATTGCCTTCAACATATTTTTTCCCGCGGCTGATCTTCTCCAGTACCCAACCGAAAAATTGACGGAAAAATAAATACGTCCCCCCGATCAATCCGACTGTTACGGCTATCATGCTCGCCAAGGTGTAATCCTTCCAGAAAACCGAATCTCCCTTCCGAGTAATGAGAAAGAAGGCTGTTCCTAACAACAGGATGGATAATATGGCAAGCCATGCGGAAAACTTGAGCGGCTTCTCCATTTTTGCTTTGGCATGAAATAATTCCACCAATTGGACCCGACGTACACTTACGTAGCTTTGCACACTAATAATGCCAATGAGTACGACAAATAAAAGAATGATCGATCCTACGGCCTCGATGGGGAAGGCAAAGGAAATGACCTCATCGTATTGCATCAGATTCATAAGCAGCATACCAAAGAATTTGGACAGCAATCCCCCGATCAAAATCCCGCTGACAAGTGAAATTGCGCTCAGAAATAAAGTCTCTAGAAAGACCATCAAGGTAATTTGCCCTTCACTCATGCCGTAAAGCAAATACATCCCAAATTCTTTTTTGCGCTGTTTCATAAAAAACGAGTTGGCATAAAGGATAAAGAAAATAATGAACAGAAATACGACAACAGATGCAATGGACGCGCCAAGTTGAAAATTTTGTTTATGGTTAATGGCTGCTAGAATATCGTCGTTAAACATTAAGGATGAGAACGTAAAGTGAATGATAACCCCGATTAGCATGGAAATGAAATAGATGGCATACAGCCGAAAATCACGTTTAATGTTGCGCCATGATAAATGAAACAAACTCATCGCCGGTCGCCCCCTATGGCACTTTGAATCGTCAGGATTCGGTCGAAGAATTCTTTTTCCGATTGTTCTCCTTTGAACATCTCATTGACGATTTTGCCATCACGAAGAAAAATGACGCGCCGACAGTAGCTAGCTGCATACGGATCGTGGGTAATCATCAGAACTGTTGTCATAAAGGTTTGATTGAGCGATTGAATTTGTTCCAGCAGCTGGGTAGCAGATCGGGAATCAAGCGCACCCGTAGGCTCATCGGCAAACACAATCGCAGGATTGGTAATGATCGCCCGCGCTGCAGCCGTACGCTGCTTTTGGCCGCCGGAAATTTCAGACGGATACTGAGGTAAGATCGATTCAATATTTAACGCTTCAATTATTTTTGCTAATCGCTGCTCCATCTCCGCGACAGGTGTTTTTTGCAACGAGAGCGGCAACAGAATATTTTCTTTCACCGTTAACGTATCCAGTAAGTTGTAATCTTGAAAAAGGAATCCCATTCGTTTTTGGCGGAATTGTCTGAGGTCTTTCTTTTTCAAATCTAACAGCGATTTCCCCTCGATCCAAACTTCACCACCAGTAAAGGCGTCAATCGTGGAGAGCATATTCATTAATGTCGTTTTACCTGAGCCGGACGGCCCCATAATCGCGGTGAATTCCCCTTGTTCGATGGTCAAATCAATATTTTTTAAGACTTGTGTTTTTCCGTAAGATTTCGATAAGTTCTTGGTTTGAATAATAGTAGTCATCGTTTCGCCACCCCTTCACCTCCTTACTATACCGATTAAAGTGAGTGCCAACCATCGATATAACAACGTCTAAAGTGACATTTCTGTCATGTTGCAAAAAGAAGCGACCATGATTCCATCCATTTATTTGTTTAACCTCGTCATAGGTCTACAAAAAGAAATGATTAACAAACCTACAGGCAAGAACAACCCGATGGTAAGGGCAAACGGAGGCCATATGTTTGAAGCGAAATCTCGGAAATAGACAATGTTAGGGTAGACGAGAAATGCGAGCCCAAACATCATAAGTGCACTCGGCACAATGAAAGGGCGATAGGTACGCAAGTTTAGAATCTGCGACAGTCCAACTAGTGAGCTGTAGAAGCATATGATGAGCTTGAAATAGATGGTTACAAACCAGATGACGGCAACCAATACTTCGATCCGCTGGACGAATCCCCCAACATGTATTTTTTTAGCTAATGTGTAACTGGGAAACGTATGACGTGATGTGAAGTCCCAACCAAGCACGGCGATGCATAAAGTAGTTATGATAAGTATGATAAGTCCACCCATAATTCCTGCTTGGACGAACCCTTTGCTAATCTTCAATTTGGTGTGAATGGCTGGATAGATAACAAGAAAGACGATCATTTCCAAATAGGGAATAGATAGAACGGACAAGCTTCCATGAATAATGGCTTTGGAGCCTGCTTCAAATAAAGGCGGCAAGTGCTCAATTCTAATTTGTGGAATCAGAAAGCCAATAAGCACACCAATAAACAGCAGTACCCATGGAAGGAACACTTCTCCAGCGCGTGCAAACACCTCTAAGCCCAACCCTGCTCCTAACATAATAATCAGTAGGAATACAAAGTGAATAACTTGAATCGGTGTCTCCGGCATGATGATGGTTGTAACAAAGTCACCGACATTACGAAGAACGAGTGAGGCTACCATGATGAAATATACATAGAAGATGAGCCCTACACAAGTACCAAGCCATTTGCCAAGAATGAACTTACTATACGCTATTATGGAATGATTCGGATATCGATTAGCTAGGGCCATGTACAGGCACATCACGCCACAGCCGATCACAATACCTAGAATGGCGGACATCCACCCATCCTGATGGGCATAAGCCGTAAGTACTGACGGCACGATTAAGATCGTACTTCCCAAGCTAAAAAGCAATACTAATATTTTAAATTGACGCAGACTAATTTTCTCATTTTCGAACATCGCTGACTCCTTTGATTGACAACTACGTTAATAAAGTTGTGATCATTTTGCCCATGGGTCTAAATATGTAGGCGATAACATCTAATGGATTGAGTACGGGCAATTGTAAATTCACTGCCATGCTGAATAGGGCAGAGGCGCTGATGGATACAAGGAAGATCCAGAGCTCTTTATGCTGTTTATTTTTTCTAAAACGAGGGATTTCAACCTTCAAAGCCCACAGTGAAACAAGCAAAATAATCAGACTCCATATCATGCGTTATCACTCCATTTGATTAAGAAAGGATTCAACAATCGAGCCCGTGCGACGGATTCTGCTATGTACACTCACTTGTACGGGTAGATCCACAAAGGCTTGATCCCAGTTATCTTTGATGAGATTCCATTGCTTATAATTGGCACGATGGAGGGCGTTTCCGAATCCGAAAATATCTGATTTATAAGACTTCGCTTTGGCAACCGAGTCAAGGATCGTCCGTTTAATTTCTTCATTTAACAGTTCTTCGAAGGCTTGTATTGTATAGGTAGAGTTTAAGTTTAATTTACAGGTTACTTCTCCGATATTCGCCTCGACCTGGACACTTACGAAAGCCTCTGGATGTTCATCCATAAACTTTGCTTTGATTTTGGATTTCGTGTTTATCAATTCTATGGACATTTTGCCGCCTTGACACGGGAGAGCAACAATTGTGCTTCGAAGGTTACCTAAGGCATAGTTGTAGCCTTTGCTTTCTCTGTCCGTTAACCATCCGACAAACTGATCTTTATGTATGACACCAAGGCTTTGATACTCCAACGATGCCGGTGGAAGAACAGAGTTTAAGTTTTCGCGAGACTTTGCTAATTGCGGGTTTCCTTTGATATGAATACTAGAAAGGACGGGATCTTTGCCTGGATCCACTAAATCGAAAATAAGTTGATGCAAGTCAACATTTGTGGTAACTCCCCAATTTTTCTCGGAAGAGATGAGAGAAGAATAGAGCTTATTAGCTGGAATTTTCTCGAGCGGTGTCAACACTTGTAAGATTTCATTGGCTGTAGCATTTCTAGCTAGTAAAATATTGAAGTCCGAGCGCAGCTCATGATCTCTTGATAAGAGATCCAGCACTTTGGAGATACCTTCTCCAGCCAATTCTTCTCCTAGGACAAGTATACGTAGATGGGAAGAAAGGATTTTGCGCGGTGAGCTCATTGTCAGCTTACGAAATGACTCGAATATCGTATTCCCGCTGCTGAGCTGAAGTGTCACAACAGGCATTCGTTGCCCGGCGCCTTTATTTGACGCGATTTCTTCGGAGTTAAGTAGTTGGGTGGAAACACTATAATGATCCCCTTTTTTATCAATGCCAATAGCTGTCGCTATGGAAATCTGATCAAGTTCCTTTCGATTCCAACACCCCGTTACGATCATCAGGATGAGGATAAGTAGTATCGCTCGTTTAAACATGCGTATAGATCACCTTCCCCGATTTGGTTGTACTCGCTTAGGATTCTGGATTCTGTGGGGGATTGTATGTTTGTTTCTGCCTATTGTTTGGACTAATAAACTGAGGACGCTTTAATAAGGCCCATTGCGGGAGGCGAATAACATTATCCTTCTGATCCTCCAAATTATAGGGAGCGAATGGAGCCAGGTAGGGAATGCCAAAAGAACGCAAGCTGCACAAGTGCAGGACCAGAGCAATGATGCCAATCAGTATCCCATATAAGCCTAAAGCAGCTGCTAGTAGCATCAGTACGAAACGGATCATACGAATGGAAATCCCCAAGTTGAAGGAAGGGATAACGAAGGTCGAGATAGCTGTAATGGAGACAATAATCACCATCGCAGGACCCACTAACCCAGCTTCGACGGCTGCTTGTCCAATGACAAGTGCACCTACAATGGAAATTGCCTGTCCTATCGCTCGAGGCATTCTTATCCCTGCTTCGCGTAATATTTCGAACGTAACCTCCATGAGTAGTGCTTCTACAAACGCAGGAAAAGGGATCCCCTCTCGATGGGCGGCGACGTTTATGAGAAGCGTTGTCGGAATCATCTCTTGGTGGAAGGTTGTCACCGCAATATAGGCGGCAGGAGCCAGTAAAGCAATCAATAGGGCGAAATACCGGAGAGTGCGGAGCAAGGAGCTAATATCTGCCCGTTGGTAATAATCCTCTGCTGCTTGGAAAAAGTGTGTAAATACAGCAGGTACAAGGAGGACAAATGGTGTTCCATCCACAAGAATGGCGACTCTCCCCTCGAGTAGAGCTGCTGCAACCACATCAGGTCGCTCTGTATGAAATACAGTCGGGAAAGGGGAGTAAGCATCGTCTTGGATTAACTCTTCGATGTAGCCGCTCTCCAGGATCCCATCGATATCTATTCGTGCTAAGCGGGTACGCACTTCCTCGATAATCGTGTCATCCACGAGTCCTTTGATGTACATGATGGCCACGTCGGTCTGGGTTACACGGCCAATCTGTGTTGTTTCCATCCATAAATGAGGATCTTTAATTTTCCTTCGAACTAAAGCGGTATTAGTGCGCAAGGTTTCGGAGAATCCCTCTCGAGGCCCTCTAACAACGGTCTGTGAAGAAGGCTCGGTGACTCCACGATCTTTCCAGTCCCGTGTACTTGCGCAGATTCCTTCGCTGAACCCATCAACTAAAATGACAGTATCACCTGATAAAATCATATGATAGAGCGTTTTGAAGTCGGATGTACTCGTGATTTCACCTATTTTTAATAGGTACTCTTTGATTAGTGGTAAGGGGAGTATGTCGTCTAGCAGAGGAAGAACGATATCTCCTGACTTGTAATCACCCAGAAGAGAATCCAAGATATCTCTGACATTCGCAAGTCCATTGATGTAGATAATGGCAGCCTTGCAAGGTGGGTGGGATGGAATCATCATTCTTCGAATTACAAGATCCGTGCTATGTCCCAAACCTTCACTTATCGTGAGCAAGCTCTCTTCAAGCTTATCAAGCATGGAGTGAATCCTAATTACTTCGCTGTTCGTTGCTGCATCCGGTTGGTGCTTTTGTTTCAGTAATTTTTGCATGAAGGTAAAGATGGAGTTCTTCATGGAGCAGACCACCCTGACATGTTTTTGTTAATATTGCCCAATGTTGAGTTTTTTCACTCATGAGTTTGAGGGAATCGTGTGTCGAAGGTAAAATCAGCGAAGCCGATTTTTTCTTTTCCACCTCCAGATGTAGTAGAATAGAGCCACAGCAACAAGAAGGGGAGTCAAATCGTGACGACAAGAAGTTTTAATGATTATCAATTAAGCGAGGATATCACTCGTGCTTTAACTACGCTGGGTTATACACAGCCAACGGATGTTCAGCACAAAGTGATTCCGATCGCGCTGCAGGAGCGGGACCTGACCGTTAAATCCCGCACGGGGAGCGGGAAAACGGCGGCATTCGGCATACCAATCTGCGAGTTGGTGGAATGGGAAGAGAATAGGCCGCAGGCACTGATCCTAACACCAACACGAGAGCTTGCCGATCAAGTGAAGCAGGATATGACCAATATCGGGCGCTTTAAGCGGATTAAGGCCGTAGCCTTGTACGGCAAGCAGCCTTTCGCCAAGCAGAAGATAGAGCTGCACCAGAAATGCCATGTGGTCGTTGGTACACCAGGACGTGTGTTGGATCACATTCAAAAAGGGACGCTGGATGTCGAGCGTCTGAAGTATCTAGTCATTGATGAGGCGGACGAAATGCTGCGGATGGGATTCATTGAGCAGGTGGGGGCGATCATTGATGAGCTGCCGACGGATCGGATGACGATGTTGTTCTCGGCAACATTGCCTAAGGATGTCGAGCAGCTGTGCCATCAGTACTTGCGGAAGCCAATCGATATCGAGATCGAAACGCCGGAAGCTGCGAAGGTTCAAATCGAGCACTCCCTCATCACTGTTCGGGAGAACGAGAAGTGGCCATTGCTTCAGAATGTGCTCGTGATGGAGAATCCAGATAATTGCATCATCTTCTGCCGGACACAAGAGCATGTGGACAAACTCTATACTCTGCTGGATCAGTTAGACTTTCCGTGTGATAAGATTCACGGCGGGATGGTTCAGGATGATCGTTTTCTCGTCATGAATGCGTTCAAGCGCGGCGAGTTCAGATTTCTCGTGGCCACGGATGTCGCGGCTCGCGGGATTGATGTGGAGGACATCACACATGTCATCAACTACGATCTCCCGATGGAGAAAGAGAGCTACGTTCACCGGATCGGTCGGACAGGGCGTGCTGGCAAGACAGGCAAGGCGATTACGTTCGTCACGCCGCATGAGGACAAGTTCCTGGCGGACATTGAAGGCTATCTAGGCTTCGAGATCCCGAGGAAGGATGCGCCCGACTCGGAGGAGGTTGCCGCGAAGCAAGCTGCCTTTGATCAGAAGATGCAGGCGACGCCTGTCATCAAGCGGGATCGCAGCGACCAATTGAATAAGGGCATCATGAAGCTCTATTTTAACGGTGGCAAAAAGAAAAAGATTCGCGCAGTCGACTTTGTCGGCACCCTCGCCAAGATTGAAGGCGTCACTGCCGAGGACATCGGCATCATCACAATTCAGGATAATGTGTCGTATGTCGACATTTTGAATGGAAAAGGGCCGATGGTGCTCAAGATCATGAAGAACACGACCATCAAGGGTAAACTGTTGAAGGTACATGAAGCGAATAAGTAGTCAGATGGGAACCAGAATGCCATAAAGGCGTTCTGGTTTTTTGGTGTGAAGTCCGTAACGGTGTTTTTCAACGTTACAGCGGGAGCGAGCGAGTGGTAAGGAGCTGTAAGGGTGTTTTTCACGCTTACAGCGCGTAAAACTAACTCAAATGCTGATCTGTAGGTCTGTAACGTTGTTTTTCAACGTTACAGCGGGAGAAAACGAGTTACATGACGCTGTAGCGATGTTTTTCACGCTTACAGCTTGTAAACCTCGTTAAAGCAAGCAGTGATTCCGACGCTCGGGCTCGTCATTAAGGCCCGAATAGGGCCTTAATGTGCAACGCTTCTGAAACAACGAGCCGGATCGTGAGCTTTAACGCCCCTTTTGGGAGTTAAAGCAGTGATCCTGACGCTCGGGCTCGTCATTAAGGCCCGAATGGGACCCTAAAGCGCGACGTTTCTGCAACAACGAGCCGGATCGTGAGCTTTAACGCCCTTTTGGGAGTTAAAGCAGTGATTCCGACGCTCGGGCTCGTCATTAAGGCCCGAATAGGGCCTTAATGCGCAACGCTTCCGCAGCAACGAGCCGGATCGTGAACTTTAACGCCCCTTATGGGAGTTAAAGCAGTGATTCCGACGCTCGGGCTCGTCATTAAGGCCCGAATGGGCCTTATTACGCAACGCTTCCGCAGCGACGAGCCGGATCGTGAGCTTTAACGCCCCTTTTGGGAGTTAAAGCAGTGCTCCTGACGCTCGGGCTCGTCATTAAGGCCCGCTTACAGCGCGTAAACCGGCTGGAGTTAGGTATTTGTTGTTCTTGGCGAGCCCGAGCCCACGCCGAACTTCCCGAAATGGGAGGCAAGGCCGCCCCAGATCGGCCGCCACATCTCCTTTTCCTCATA
The DNA here is from genome assembly GCF_059692215.1 of Paenibacillus sp. J22P51. Classification (NCBI taxonomy): domain Bacteria; kingdom Bacillati; phylum Bacillota; class Bacilli; order Caryophanales; family Paenibacillaceae; genus Paenibacillus; species Paenibacillus sp. J22P51. The sequence continues at coordinate 45,370 of NZ_JCAUAZ010000010.1, forward strand.
GCAATCCATGCCGAAGGTTAAAATATTACCCGAAAGGGTCAATTCTGTGACTTACCCGTCAAACGCTCACAAGGTAGACTATAGAAAACACGACATGGGGTGAATTTCATGGCTAACCATATACAATCACAAGCGAGCAGCATTCCAGCAACAAAGGTAAAATCGAAATGGTCCAAGCAGAGTATTCGAGAGAATTTGGCCGGATATGCCTTTGTTAGTCCCATGTTAATCGGCTTATTCGTTTTTACCTTATTCCCGATTATCGCTTCATTCTTCTTAAGCTTCACGGATTGGAACTTTGTTGCCGGGTTTTCGAAGGTGAAATTCCTAGGGTTGGACAACTTTACCAAGCTTGTTCACGATAGTGTGTTTCTACTTTCACTGAAGAACAACATGATTCTGTTGGTCGTTGTTCCGTTAACGCTCATTATTTCGCTAGTATTAGCGGTTATCATTGATAAACAATTGTATTTCAAAGGTTTTTTCAAAGTTGTTTACTTTATTCCTTACATCTCAAGTGTTGTTGCAGTAGCGATTGTCTTCCAAGTTCTGTTTCACCCAACTTACGGACCGATTAACCAGACATTAATCGATTGGGGAATCGCCAATCCGCCCAAATGGCTGGCTGATCCCGATTACGCTTTGTATTGTGTAATGGGACTGATGGTTTGGATTAACATCGGGTACAACATGATTATTTTCATGGCAGGACTTCAATCCATCCCGAAAGACCTTTATGAAGCAGCCGATATTGATGGCGCATCGAAATGGAAGCAATTTTACAGTATTACTGTGCCTTTATTGTCACCAACAACGTTCTTCTTACTCGTGTCCGGTATTATCGGAACGTTCAAAGTATTCGATGTCATTTCCGTATTGACCAACGGTGGTCCTGCGAACTCCACAAGTGTTGTGGTATATCGCTTATACGAAACGGCCTTTATTAACCTGCAATCCGGTTATGCTTCTGCGATGGCGATTGTGCTTCTAGTTCTCGTGCTCTTGATTACGCTAATTCAATGGTTCGGCCAACGTAAGTGGGTCAACTATTAAACAGGAATGGAGGTTAACACATGGATAAGAATAAAAGTTTGAAAAAAATCATTTTAACGATCGTGATGGCCCTCTTCGGCATCCTGTTCATGACTCCGTTTCTTTGGATGATATCGGCTTCCATGAAGCCCGAAGCTGATGTTTTCATTTTCCCAATTCAGTGGATTCCTAAGCATTTCAGTCTGATTGAAAATTATAAAACCGTATGGACCACCAAATTCCCCTTGTATTACTGGAATTCGATCAAGGTGTCTGTCATCACAACGGTCTTGTCCGTTCTGTTTTCATCGATGGCTGCGTACGCATTTTCAAAAATTAAGTTCCGCGGCTCGAACTTTCTCTTCATTCTCGTTCTCATTATGTATATGATTCCAAGTCAGGCGATTCTCGTACCTCAATTCTTGCTGCTTCGGTCGATGGGCTTGTACGACACGCATATTGGACTTATCCTTCTCGGTTCCTTCAGCGTACTTGGTACCTTCATGCTGCGTCAGTTCTACCTAGGTATTCATGATGAGTACATGGAATCTGCAAGGATCGATGGCGCAGGTCACGCTCGTATCTTCTGGTCCATTTGTACACCGCTTGTTCGTCCAGGGATTGCAACTTATGCGATTCTGCGATTTATCTGGACCTGGAATGACTATCAGAACCCATTGATTTTCTTAAGATCGAAATCATTATTCACGCTTCCACTTGGGATTCACTCTTTTGCCGATCTGAACGGTGAATTCTACTCACTCATCATGGCAGCGTCCGTATCTGCGATCTTACCTTTGCTCATCATTTTCATCATTGGTCAGAAGCAAGTTATCGAGGGTATTTCCATGGGTGGCGTTAAAGGTTAATCTTCGGTTAAAAAGCAAGATGTCAAAATAAGAGTGCATGAGGTTAAAATATTGCCTCGTGTGCTCATACCAAGTTTGTTACGATTCGTCATGTAAAGGTTTTCAGGTATCGAAGCATTATACAAATATCTTCTTGGAGGGGTTCATATGAAAAAGAGTTTACTCGTATTAAGCGGTGTTCTAGCAATCAGTACGGCACTTGCAGGCTGTGGCAGTAAAAGTGAAGATAAACCGGCTGAAACGGCTGGTGGTGCAGCAACTTCATCAACGAAAGCACCTGTAACAATTAAAGTACAAGCATGGTATACAGAAGCTCAAGGTAACTGGAACAAAACAGTTGAAGCCTACAATGCAACTCATCCGAACGTAAAAGTCGTTTATGAGAGCATGTCCGAGAAGGGCGATTCCCAAGAAGGTATGAAAAAGCTTGATCTACTAGCTGCTTCCGGCGAGCAAATGGACGTTGTTATGTACTCCAGCGCATCTGATTTTGCACAACGTGTAGGTGCAGGGATTCTTGAGCCTCTAGATGCTTACCTGAAAAAAGATAACATCGTTGTTAAAGACGAGTACAAACTTGATCCGGTTGTTAACGGCAAATACTATGCATTGCCTGGTAAAATGATTGAATGGTTCGTTCTTTTGAACAAAGACAAATTAGATGCTGCGAAACTTCCAGTTCCGACAGAATGGACTTGGAATGACTATGCAGAATATGCGAAAAAATTAACTTCCGGTGAAGGCGCAGCGAAACAATACGGTTCGTACTTCCACAACTGGAAAGACTACGCTCTTCTAGGTTTGAACAACAATATGGATAACCCGTACCTAGTTAAATCTGATGGTACAGAAAACATTGATAACCCGCAGGTTCGCTTCTCCTTGAACCTACGTAACCAAATGGAAAACGTGGATAAAACGTCTGTTCCTTACTTCGAAGTTGTTTCCCAAAAGATGGCTTACCGTGACGTGTTCTACGCAGGTAAAACAGCTATGCTAGCAACGGGTAACTGGATGGTTGGCGAGCTTTCACAAAATGCGAAGTTCAACACCGTATTTGCGCCATATCCGAAATATGATGCAAAAGATGCGAACGGTTTAACTGAAGTTGGCGCTGACTTCATGGGTGTAGCTGCAAACTCCAAAAACAAACAAGCAGCTTATGACTTCGTGAAATGGTACACAACGGAAGGTATTCAAACGCAAGGTCTGTTCTTCTCCGGTTGGAAGAAAGCGGATATTAATAAAAACGTAGACGCGATCCTAGCAAGCGGCAAGCCAGATGTTGTTGCTAAAATCGATAAAACGTCCTTGCTATCTACGTTGAAAGTAAACAAAGCTACTAAATTGGTTGTTCCTCCAACGTACGCATTGCAACAAGAGAAAGAATACTTGACGCAAGTTGAATTGTTCTTGACAGGCAAGCAAGATCTGGAGAAAACGATCTCAACAGCAAAAGGTAAAATTGAAGACATCAGAAAGAGCAATGCGAAGTAATCGGTAACGATGAAATCTGCTTTACTGTTATAATAGTTTAAGGAAGCAAGAGGAGGCCAAAGTGGCCCCTCTTTTTCCCATTTTCAACGGGAAAGGCAGGACATCTTCGTGCTAAACTGGCTTCGCGCATTATCGCTGCGTAACAAATTAGTCCTAACGATTCTGATTTGTCTGGTTATACCATCCATTGTTTCGATGAATGTATCCAATTTGTTTACAAGAGATGCTGTGCGCTCACAAGTGGCGAACAGTTCGCGAGAATCCATGCGGATTGTTAATCAGATTGTTTCGGGGCAAATGAAGAATATGTTATATATCATGAACTTCATTCAATTCGATGAGGATCTGCAGGAGCCTATTCTGAATTTAAGCCATCGGGATGAGAAGTCGACGATAGGTGACATTGTTGCAGATAAGCAAACCATTTCCAAAAGGCTCACGACGGTTATCAAATCATTAGGCAATTTGTATGTAACCGTGCTATTGCCCAACGGGCAATATGTCGCTTCCTATTCCACCTTTAATTTTGACCCGAGAACGTTTCTGGATAAGAGTTGGTTTCCTGAAGTGGATCAGGTGACTGGCTATAATGTGAAGTGGATTGGCGCAGAACGGAATTACAGCAATGAGTCTAGTCAGCCCTATTTATTATCTGCTGCGAAGCCGCTCAAAACGAATGGATTGACGAAGGGCTATGTTGTTGTCGGTCTAGAGATGAGTGTGTTACAGCAGTTGTTTAATCAATACGAAGACAATGAATCCATGGTGATCATTGATGGTCAGGGACGTATTTTAGTCGACAGAGACTCCAGCACGATAGGGGAATTATTTCCCTATTATGACCAACTGCCAGCTGAGGACGGTTCGTCTTTTGTAAAGGTAGATGGGGAAGATTATATCTTACTAAGCAGTCAAGTGACGACCGAATGGAAGCTTGTGAACATGACGCCATATAAGGCGGCAGCGCAGCAGATCGAGTCGTTCCGAAAGACGGATTTTGGGATTCAGCTGCTGTTTCTGGTTTTGTTCGCGGTTGTGCTTCTATATGTGGTAGGAACCCTTACGAAGCCAATCGCAAAGCTTGTTCAAACCGTCGTTCGTATCGAATCCGGTCAGTTGAGTGAACGCTCCAATATTCATGGCGGGGATGAAGTAGGACGGCTTGGTTATGTGTTTGACCGGATGATTGATCGCATCGAGCTGACGCTCTTCGAGAACAAGCGAGAACAAGAGTTGAAACGCAAAGCGGAGCTGGCGATGCTGCAGGCGCAAATTAATCCGCATTTTCTGTTTAACGTTCTGAATTCGATTCGGTTGAAAATCATGATGAAAGGCGACGAGGAGAACGCGGAGCTCATCAGCTCCTTATCTGCACTTCTACGAATGACCATCAACCGCAACAACGCGTACATTTCACTACATGAAGAGATTGGGATCAACGAACACTATGTACGACTTTTAAATTCGCGGCACGGTGATCGGGTTGTCCTGCGGGTATCTGTGGCGTCTGACACTCTTCTGATCCAAATTCCACGCTTCCTTCTACAGCCGCTCATTGAGAATGCGTATATTCATGGGCTTAAAAGTAAAGCAGGTGAAATAACGATCGCCTCCCGAATTTCCGAGGATGGCAGGCTGCAAGTGGAGATTAAGGATTCTGGTGTAGGCATGACACTGGAACGCCTTGCTGAACTGCGCGATCATCTGGGGGCCGCTTCAATGGCCTATATAGAGGAAGAAGGAAGCAGCCCTTCCTTATCTGGCATTGGTTTGCATAATGTGTTTGAACGACTTCGCATGATCTATGGGCATCGATTCGATTACGATATTGAAAGCACACTGGGACACGGAACCCAGATCATTCTACGCTTTCCGCAGCAACCCGAGAAGGAGGTGTGACCCTTGTACACTGTCATGATTGTAGATGATGATATCCCCGTTCTTGAATTTCTGAAAACGACGATCAAATGGGAAGAGCTTGGCTATCAATTGACTGGCGTTTATGCCAATCCGTTGGAAGCCTTGAAGGCAGGCCAGCAATCGAAAACGGATGTGCTGATCAGCGATATCGGGATGCCTGAGATCAACGGACTGGAGCTGATCAAGTCCCTCCGCGAGGAGGATCCGAACGTGAAGGCTGTGATTCTCTCCTGCCACGACGAATTCCATTACGCACAGGCGGCGGTTAAGCTTTCGGTGAGTGAATATATTTTGAAGGAAACGATGAATGTCAGCAATATTACCGAGGTACTGATCAGGCTGAAGGAACAGTTGGATGCGGAGGATCGGCAGCAGTCGAAGAGCCGCAAGCTGGAGAAAGAGGTTTCTCAGCAGCGCGGAGCGTCGAAACGCCAATTTATCCGCAGCACGGTGAATGAGCCATTATTCGATGCTGCGGAGTGGAGTGCCAAAGCAGAGGACTTCGGGATCCAGCTCACGAAGCATGCGGTTCTGCCTGTTTTCGGCTATGCCAATCGGGTGAAAGAAGCGAATAGTCGGTTTCAATCGAAGGATTTATTCGAGTACACGATTCAGAATATCGTCGAAGAGCTGCTGATCGATCAGAAGGAAGTGACCTTATTCACCTACGATACAGGAGAAATTGTGCTGTTATTTCCACATTTCTCTGAGCTGCATGTGAACAATAGTCAGAAGATGGAACAGACGCTGCGACAGCTGCAGACGTGTCTGCAGAAGTATGCGAAAATTTCATTTTCGTTCATCACCGGGACGCCTGTGAAGGATGTTCGGGCATTGAAGGATCAGTTGATTCGCATGGTGGAAGCCAAGGCGATACGATTCTATATGCCAGAGTCCTCGATCAGCAAGCTTGAGCATATGCGGGATGGCTTCGGAGATGGCGGGGAGCTGCTGGCGCAGTACGCGCAGGCACTGGATGAGTTCCGTAGTGTGGTTTTCGATGAGCGCGGGGAAGTGATTGAGTCGTTCGTCTCGAAATGGGTCGATTTCATTCAATACAATCGGTTCCGTCCCTTGGAGGTCAAGGATTGGCTGCTCAAAATGATCCTCGACGTGCGAATGCGTCTCAAGTCCCTACAGCATTATCAATCGACGTTTTCCTCAGAGCTGCTGCACCATGATGTGCATGAACTGTCTTCCATCCGTGAAGTGGAGCTATGGCTCAAGGATTATCTGCAGCAGGCGATCCAATGGGCTGGGCAAGTGTACAGAGAGTCGCATAATCGTGAAATCTTGGAGTGCCAGCGGTTCGTGTACAACCATCTCGATACGAAAATATCACTCGAGGATGCCGCGGCACATCTGCACCTGCATCCGAGCTACTTGAGCCGCTTGTTCAAGCGGGAAACCGGCGAGAACTTTATCGAGTACGTGACGCGGATGAAGATGGAGAAAGCGAAGGAGCTTCTGGAGATCACCGATAAAAGCGTGGAACAAATCTCCGACATGCTCGGCTACGAGAATAAGAACTACTTCGGCAAGCTGTTTAAGGCGCATACCGGATTCGTGCCGAATGTGTATCGGGGGCAGACGAAGGGAAGTTCGTAGGTGGGAAACACAACGGCACAGAACCCTGCAACCATGCAGTTTTCTGTGCCTTTTGCTGCCGAGATGACCTACATATATGTGATATCTTATTTACATGTTTCAAAAAAGCGCTCCGCCGCTTCTCCTACATGCTTTATAGTAAACGTAGCCGCTGTTTTAGATCTTGCATCACTGTTGCGGATCAAGATCGTAGTTCCAATTCCAGCCCGCAAACCTGCTTCGATGTCACTCTCTTTATCACCTATGATCACCGATGAGGCTGGTTCCAGCTGGAACTCCCGTATTGCTTGTAAAATCATACCCGGATTCGGCTTTCGGCAAAAGGCGTCTTGTTTATATTCACCGAGGCCATGTACCGGGTGATAGGGACAAAAATATACCTTGGCTATCCGGATTCCGTGATCTTCGAATTGCCCGACCATCCATGCCGTTAACGCCCAAAAGTCGTTCTCCGTGTAATATCCCCGCCCAATACCCGCTTGGTTGGTCACAATGATGAGCAAAAAACCCGCTTGTTGAAAACGTAAAAGGTTCTCGAATATACCCTCGTTAAACTCAAAATCATCCAATTTGTAAACATACGATTTATCAAGATTAATTACACCATCTCTGTCGAGCAAAAGTGCCTTTGGTCTCATCCGTCTCCACCTCCGGTGCCAAGCTCGGATTTCGCACGCTCATAGTCTTCCGGAATACCCATATCAATAAAATAACCTTCACTCGGGAAGCCATATATGTTAAGTTTCTGTACGCCGGGATTTTCTAGAAATTGCTCAAACGAAAACTTGGCAGACAGCTCGAAGGGATCCCACAAATCGGTACGAGCTACGTATACACCACCATTAATCAAGCCGGATTCGCACATCCGTTTCTCCTGAAAGCTCAACACTCGCCAGTCCGAACTTACGATAACGGCACCATATCGGTCAAACTGTCTCATCGGTTTAAGCGAAAGCGTCAAGTCCGCAGCGTGCTCTTGATGATACTGAACTAACTGCGGGATATTGACTTGAAACAATGTGTCCCCATTTACTAAAAGCACCTGATCGCTGGAAATTCGATCCATCGCCTTCTTTAGAGCCCCTCCGGTTCCTAGTGGTTCTTCTTCCACCGAATAGGCGATCGTTATTTCTCCGAATCGATGGCCGAAATAGGAGCTTATGGTTTCATGCTTGTATCCTACCGCAAGTACCACCCTGCGAACCCCTTGCATCTCCAATCGTTCAAGAATGTAACGAAGAAATGGTTTGCCCCCTACGGGAGCCATCGGTTTCGGTACATCCCATATAACCCCCCGCAAACGAGTCCCAAGTCCGCCAGCTAGAATGACTGCTTCCATAGGGTTAAAATCCTTTACCAAATATGGTTTCTTCTACAATTGCACATAAAATATGACCAATCACAATATGCGCTTCTTGAATTCTCGGGGTTTCCTGGGAGGGTATACGAATGCAGATATCGCATAGGGCAGCCATATTACCCCCCGTTTCACCGGTTAAACCAATTGTCGTGATCCCCATGGTACGGCATATTTCTAAGCCTCTCATAACATTGGGGGAGTTGCCGGATGTGGAAATGCCAATAAATATGTCTCCTGTTTGGCCGTTAGCTTGAATTTGCCGTGCAAACAACTGCTCATATCCGTAGTCGTTTCCGATTGCAGTAAGAATGGAGGTATCTGTCGTAAGTGCGATGCACGGCAGTCCGGGCCGTTCGAAATAAAAACGGCTGACGAATTCGCCGGCAATATGCTGAGCATCTGCCGCACTTCCGCCATTGCCGCCGATCATGATTTTATTACCCTTTCGGTAAACCTCGATCATTGTACGAGCTGCCTGCTCTATTAAACTAAGTAAAGCTCTATCCTTAGCAATCGTCCGTTTAATCTCCATCGACCGTAAGATTTCACTGCTAATATACTCCCTCATCGTGATACCCTCCATCCTTGCGTACCGTTCTTTGTAAAATGGACTTGATACACTTTGCCTCCTAATTCGTTCAATCGATGAACCACCTGTATGCGTTTGACGGGATCCACGATGAACATCATAAATCCGCCTCCTCCAGCTCCAGATACCTTGCCTGCTAATGCACCGGCATTCATCGCCGTATCGTATATGAAGTCAATCCGATCGTTCGTTATAGAGGATGCCATCTTTTTTTTGGCATTCCATGATTTCCCCAAGTGCTCGGCAAACTTTGTGATTTCTCCCTTTAAGATACATTCCTTTATGGCGTAAGCCTCCGCTTTCAATGCATGGGTGGCTTTCAGGGTTGACTGTTTTTTATTCTGTGTATTGCGTACTTGTTCGTCAATGATCTTGGCAGATTCCCTTGATGCTCCCGTGTAATATAAAATCATGGAGTTCTCCAATTCACTGATAATCCAATTTTTTACCCGAAGCGGGTTCACAATAACCCGATTGTTCTCGTAAAACTCAATAAAGTTAAATCCACCGAAGGTGGCCGCATATTGATCCTGCCTTCCTCCGTTAAATCCAACTTCGATACGCTCGATTTCATAAGCAAGTTGAGCAATTTCATATTCCCCAAGCGGCAGATTAAGCCACTCCACGAAAGCTTTCAGCATGGCGACCACCATTGTGGATGATGATCCGAGACCGGATCCTGCGGGAGCGTCAGAATAAGTGGTCATCCGAAATGAGAGCGGCTTGCCTTTCATAAACTGTCTGACAATCCGGTTATATACGCCTTTATGCAAGCTTAGGCAGCCATCCAACCCCAGCTCCGGGAGAGCTGCATGATGGAACTCTTCATTGAGATCTGCAGCGATAAAAGTAAGGTTACCGTCATCGATGACCTCAATCGTACAATAGGCGTACAAGTCAATTGTCGCATTGAGTACGCATCCTCCGAATAAGTCGCAGTACGGCGACACATCCGTTCCTCCTCCGGCTAACCCCAATCTTAAAGGGGCTTTAGACCTAATGATCATCTGCTTCCTCCGTTCATTTTGTTGTCCAAAATACATTGAACCAATTCAGCATATGTTCGAATAGGACAACTTGTATGGACGGATGGTGCAGCGTTGAATATTTTCCATCTCCTCGCTTTTTGAAAATAAACGTTTGTCCCATTCAGACCATTTACAGAGGGAATAGTATAGCTATGTGATAATGAATTGCGCCCAGGAGGGGTTTCGGTGAAGCTAAAGGCTAGGAGAAAGAAGAGAAAGATGGTGGGGTCTATACGCGTGCGTAACCTTCGTAAATACAAAGCAGGCCGGCGCCTATTGCTCAAACGTGGAAAATCTGTACGTGCCCGATGGAAGAATCGGAGAAAACGGTCAGTTATGAAGCTTTATAAACGCAACAGGATCCGGCGCTTGAAACGTCGCCGGATCCGTAAAGGCTTACGACTCGTGAAAAAGCTGGTGGTACCGAGCTCACCTCACCCACTGGTCAGTATTATTATTCCAGTTTACAACAAATGGAGTTTTACTTACCCATGCTTGGTGTCCATCGTTCAGAACACACATGGAATTCCTTACGAGATCATTGTGATGGACGATAATTCAAACGACCTAACAGCCCGTATCGGACATTTCGTCAAACAAGTCACTGTCATCCGCAATAAGGTGAAGAGGGGATTTCTTCATAACTGCAATCATGGGGCAGCGATTTCCAAAGGAAAGTATGTATTATTTTTAAATAACGATACCATAGTGACTCCCGGTTGGTTGGCGCATCTGCTGTCTTTACCCGAGAAAGATCCAACCATCGGAATCATAGGCTCTAAGTTGATATATCCGGACGGAAGGCTTCAGGAGGCCGGCGGTATTGTCTTTAATAACGGGTATGCAAGGAATTTCGGTCGATTAGATAGTCCAGACAAACATGAATACAACTATGTCAAGGAAGTGGATTACATCTCAGGGGCATCGATCATGATTCGTAAAGACCTATGGAATGGAATAGGCGGTTTTGATGAGCATTTCGCACCTGCTTACTCTGAGGATGTGGACATTGCATTCAAAGCAAGACAACACGGGTACAAGGTTATCTACCAACCCAAATCCGTTGTCGTGCACTACGAGGGAGTATCCCACGGTACAGACCTTAACTCAGGAATAAAGAAATATCAGGTGATCAACCAGCAGAAATTCACAGAGAAATGGGCGGGAGTACTGCAGCGGGATCAACTTGCTTACGGTGAGCACCTCTTTTGGGCAAGGGAACGCTCAAGGAATAAAAAAACCATTCTGGTCATTGACTACGGCGTTCCAAGTTTCGACAAAGATGCGGGCAGCCGAACGACGTTTATGTATTTGAAACTATTTGTTGATATGGGCCTTAATGTAAAGTTCATACCGGACAACTTCACCAAACTGGAACCCTATGGCTCTGAACTCGAACAGCTAGGCATCGAGATCCTTTATGGACCGCAGGACCGCAGGTATTATGAGCATTGGATAGTCAAGCACAGGAATTATATTGATTATGTCCTGCTGAACCGGCCTAACATTTCATATCAGTATATCGATCTAATCAAAGCCTATACCCGCGCGAAAATTCTGTATTATGGCCATGACTTGCATTATGTCCGTGAGCTGAAGCGATTCGGATTGGAGAACAACCGCGAACTGCTTCATGCATCCGAGTTCTGCAAAAGGCTCGAGTTCGACATGTTCAGCAAAGCGGATACCGTTCTGACCTGCAGCGACTCAGAAAAACGAATTATCGAAGGGAATTTTCCAAATAAAAATACAGTATTGCTTCCGGCCTACTACTTTGACCATACGATACCGACAACAAAGCAATGGAATGAACGCAATGGTCTGCTCTTTGTTGGCGGCTTCAACCATAGCCCTAACACCGACGGTATTTTGTGGTTTTGTCGCGATATCCTGCCTATTGTGCAACAATCCATTCCTCATATACACATGTTCATCGCCGGTTCCAATCCACCGCCCGATGTAGTAGGATTACAATCGGATCGGGTTACTGTCACAGGATTTATACCAGACGAGGAGCTTAAACAGCTGTATGGAAACACTAAAATTGCCGTCATTCCTCTTCGCTACGGCGCAGGCGTGAAAGGTAAAACGGTGGAAGCCATGCGCCATCAGATGCCGTTAGTTACGACCAGTACGGGAATCGAAGGGCTGCAGAATATTATGCACATGATTGAACCTATGAACACCCCACAGGTATTTGCAGAAGAAATCATCCGGTTATATCACAATAACAGTCTATTAGCACACAAGGCCGAACAAAGTAAGCAGTATGTGGAAACTTACTTCTCCAGATCAAGAGCCTTGGAGAGTATAAAGTCAGCTTTATAGCGCAGGATAAAAGTAGGGAAATGATAAAAAGTGACTGAAAGTTTCGACTTTCAGTCACTTTTTATCGTTCGATTTAACTCGGGAACCGAAAGCCTAATGGTAATGGAAGGCTGAAATCGGCTCAACCATATTGGGAATTTCCCACATGTAACGTCCGAACAGCTGCAATTTGCAGTGATTTTTGGCATCGTCGTACCGTATACCAATATGATTGCGCCACATGAGCCATTTATTGACAGACCCGTGTTCGTCGTTCGGTGCACTTATTTGTTTTGTTTGGGGATTCATCCAGAATTGTACCCACGGAAATGAGATAGCATCCGCTTCTTTCTGGGCCATAAGTCGGGGCAAGGCATCACGGAAGCTTTCATCCATGATCTCATTCGCATCAATTGCCAGAATCCAATCTCCTACAGCTTGATCGACCAGGAAATTCCTTGCGACAGACTCGTTCCAATCTTCGGAGTAGGGTAAGCCGGACTGCTTATTATGGAACAGCCGAATATTCGCGCGGTTTTTCCACTCATTGATGATGTCTACACTGGCGTCGGTGCTACCTCCGTCCACGATCAGAATTTCATCCGCATAGGAAGCGACACTTCCTAGAAACAGTGGGAGAAACTGTTCCTCATTCAAGATCGGCACAATGACCGAAAGCTTGGGCTTCGGCTCCAATAGCGGAGCGTGCGGAACAGCCACCGGTTCATAAGCTAACCGTGCGTCTATGAAAGGAGGTTGCGGCTGCTTAGCCGGAGGAGTAGAACGTAAAGTTTTACGTTTGCTTCTTCGCATACGTTTTTTATAATTCCGCAGCGGACGCTTGCGGAATTTGACTGTTCTCCGCGTTCGTTTCATGTTAAGCCCAATTTTCCTGCGGCTTCTCTTACGAAGCTTTTGTTTTCGGTATGCTTTTGCGGACTTTCTAGCTACCTGCCGGAGAACTTTTTTCATAGAGGACCTCCTTCGTGGTATGGTTGAAACGATTTAGAATCACAAATTGTTTTACATGGCCATTCCTGTAATCCAACTTAGTATATTCAGCCGTCTCTGCCTACGAATGGACGAATAACTACATTTGAGTTTTTGCCAAATGTAGTTAGAAATTAATTTTGCACGTCATTCTCCCTATGTTCCATATAACGGATCTCCGCTCCAAATAACTTATCGGCGATTAAGTTGCCTTTCCTGTCAAAGGCTCGGATCGTCCAATTATCCTCTGTGTATGCATCTATTACGAATAAAGCATAATTCTTGCTAACCGTAGCGATGTGATAATGATCACGGTTTGCTTTCACATCATCCAAAGTCAATTTGTATGGAACCGATGGGGTTAATCCTTGTAAGTGATTCCCCAGCACGATATAGCTAATCGCTGATTCTGGTGCGGTTCTCACCCCTACGAGAAAACTGTCCACGGATCTTGACCCCGTCGATATTCCCGTTGCTAGAAAGGGTTTGCCTTCTTCAATGAAATTACCAATCGAACCTCCACCATATCGATAGAAGACCCCCAAAGATTTCTCTACTTTAGCAACACCAAATGTATGAGTAAGCGCATCTTCAAATAGCACTGCTTTTCCATATACCGTTTTGTCGGACATGACGATTTGAACATTGCCTGGCAGTGTGCTGGTTGGGGTTAAGCGATAACCGGTTAACAAACAGAACAGGGCAATCCCCGTTACAAAAATAGCGCCTATTACGAATAGCTTCTTCAATTTCTCCCTCGCTATCTTTGATTTTCTCTGTCAGGTAATTGTTGCGGCTTATTCAGGGATATGTTCGTTGGAGCTTTCGTAAGCATTTAGGATCGCATTGAGCAGACCTGGGAATCTTTCTTCTAAATCATCCTTTCGTAATGACAAGAAGCGTTGAGTCCCATGCACGCGGACGTTTACAACGCCGGCTTCACGCATCGTACGCACATGGTGGGACAAGGTCGACTTCACGATGGCAACCTCTATGCCACCACAGGTGCATTCTCCTAATTTGCGGATTTCCGAGACGATGGATAACCGGACGGGATCGCTTAACGCATAGAGGACGGACGAGAGATGCATATCTTTTTTGTCCGGGTGATATAGTATCTTCAGGATGCTTCCTCCTCGTGTAGGCGTAGTGATTGCATTTTAACATACTCCATGCTATATTTCTATTGTTCGATAATAATCGAACAAACGAATTAAATGCATTGAACGTATGTCATTTTGTAACCCTATAGAAAAATATGGAGTGGAGGAACAATCATGACGATTTCCAATACAAATCAAGAGACTCATTCTATCGAGGCGTTGTTCAAGCCTTTTACACTAGGAAATCTTAGCTTAACGAATCGAGTCGTGATGGCGCCGATGACGCGAAGCTTCTCACCGGGAGGCGTGCCTGGAGCGGATGTGGCGGATTATTACCGTCGTCGTGCGGAGAATGGCGTTGGCCTTATCATTACAGAAGGTACACTGATCAATCATCCTGCGGCAACCAACGATCCGCGAATCCCTAACTTCCATGGGGAAGCGGCGCTGGAGGGCTGGAAACGTGTTGCTGATGCTGTGCACGAAGCGGGAGGACGTATCATGCCTCAGCTCTGGCATATCGGGATGACTCGCCCGAATGGTTCACTTCCGCATCCGGAAGCACCATCGATTGGACCATCAGGCCGTAATTTAGCTGGTGAACAAGTGAATGAGTCGATGACACAGGCGGAAATCGAGCAAGTCGTGCAAGCTTATGCACAAGCAGCTGCTGATGCGAAACGGATTGGTTTCGACGGCATCGAGCTCCATGGCGCCCATGGCTACCTAATCGATCAATTCCTATGGGAGAAAACGAATCAACGCACGGATAAGTACGGTGGCAGTCTACTGGCTCGCACGCGGTTTGCCGTCGAAATCATCGAGGCTTGCCGCCGCGCGGTTGGCCCCGACTTTCCGATTATGATTCGGTTGTCACAGTGGAAATCCAGCGAATATACGGCCAAACTCGCCGCCACGCCAGAGCTGCTCGGACAAATGCTGGCGCCGCTCGTCGAAGCAGGCGTTGATATATTCCACTGCTCGACTCGGAGGTTCTGGGAACCAGAGTTCGAAGGATCTAACCTCAATTTCGCAGGCTGGGTGAAGCAGTTAACGGGTAAACCTACGATCACGGTTGGGTCGGTCGGTTTAGATGATGAATTCTTGGGTTCCTTCAGAGGGAAAAGCGCAGGCACGGCTGACATCAATGAGTTGCTTGTTCGCCTAGAGCAGAATGAGTTCGATCTCGTTGCGATTGGACGCGCGCTGTTGGTTGACCCTGCTTGGGCTGACAAGGTTCGGGGCGGTCGGTTCAATGAATTACTGCCGTTTTCACCTGACGCGCTGAAACGTTTGTACTGATTCGGATCTATGTATACAGAGAAAGAGATGACATTGCTGTCATCTCTTTTTGCATCTACTTAGTAATTCGTACGCGCAAACGTCGCATCACTCTTCACGGTTGCTGTGCTTGAAGCGTTGATGACCTCCACGCGCAGCACATAGTTGTAATGGCGGATGTAGTAGGTAGGTGCGCTGTAGGATTGGAACGAGACTTTGCTGCTGTCTGCCCAACCAGCAACGAGGTTGAAAGTAGCATCTTGATTAAAGGCAGTCGTGCCGTCAAATTGAGCAAGGACGATCTGATTACTGGCGTTTTTCCGGATGAAATAGCCCGGGAAATTAATGGACTCCAGTGAAACGCTAGACGCATTAGCTAAACCTGGCACCACACGGAACTGAGAATCCAGAGCAGGTGTAACGTTAGGATCGATTCGAAGCGTGTAGTTAGAGTGACGTATGAAATAAGTTGGGAAATTGTGAGAAGCAAATTTGCTGTAGCCTGTGGCATCGGCCGTCGATGGTCCGAAGAGACGAACCTCGTATAAGGTTGGCGTATACCAATTGCTCGGATTGTTGAACAAGACAGCATTCACGAGGTTAATCCGTACATACCGCGCCGTGAAATGTACCTTATCGGTCGTAAAGCCATAGGCGGTATTCGTTGTGCGATCAATCGTGGCGTAGTTCACGCCGTCGTTACTGATCTCGATTTTATACTTGTGATAGCCTTCCGAGCCTTTGTATAAAAACCAGGAGATATCGACCTCCGTAACCGTCTTCGGTGCTCCGAAATCGACCTGCCACCATGCTGGCCATGTGCTGCTGGAAGCGGCCCATGAGCTTTGGGCATTGCCATCCAGCGCATTGGCCGCGGAAGAACTGGCTGCTGTTGAGCTTGCCGTTGCTGTTTTGCCCGTAGCGTGATTGACGTGAGTTGGCAGTGTGACGGTGCCGGTTACGGCGTCAATATTCCAAGAGCTGTACCAGTTCAACGTGGCTGAGGCGCTCGTATCATTCAATGTCAGCGGCAGCCAAATGTATTTATGGTCACTCAAGTTCAGCGGGTTCCAACGGTCAGCCATATAAATGTAGCTGGTCGTCGAGCTGCCGGAGACCGTCATAATGTTTTCGATTTGCGTGGCGTAAGCCGCAGGGTCTCCAAACGGCGAAAGCGCAGACCAAGTGCCCGTCATGGATGAAGCCGTCGCATAAGCCCCTTGATTTGGATACCAGCCAGAGGCCTGTGAGGTGAACAGGTAGTAGGTATTGTTCTTTTTCACGACAGCAGGTGCTTCCCGATAGCCGTTCTCGAAAATCCAGCCGACGAAGGAAGACACGTTTGTATAGCTGGCGTTGAGCTGGAAGATAGCCATTGTGTCGTTGGCGCCGCCGTTTTTGCGAGAAGCGGTCACAAGGTAGGCTGAACCGTTGGTGTCAGCGAACACCGTCATATCACGGGATTCATAGTTAAGCGGGCGGAAGCTGCCTTGGTAGGTAAAGTTTCCGTTTGGTGTAGAGCTCGTAGCAACGGCCACTCGGCCTAAGCTATAATCGGTGCCATTTTCATAATGGGCCCATAAGACATACATGCCAGTTGAGGCATTGTAAATGACTTTCGGACGCTCGATTTTACTGGAGTTTAGCTCGGTCGCTGAATTTTTTGTGAGGATAGCATTGCTGAAGGTCCAATTCTTGAGATCCGTAGAGGTATACACGTTTACACTATCAAACGTTCCGCTCACCGCATGCTCGCCGTACCAGTAATACGTCGATCCCACCTTTAAAATATTACCGCT
The DNA here is from genome assembly GCF_059692215.1 of Paenibacillus sp. J22P51. NCBI lineage: Bacteria > Bacillati > Bacillota > Bacilli > Caryophanales > Paenibacillaceae > Paenibacillus > Paenibacillus sp. J22P51. The sequence continues at coordinate 62,753 of NZ_JCAUAZ010000010.1, forward strand.
TCGCGCTTGAATCTCGTTGCCCGCCGTATCGGTCCAGGCCGTGCCATTCGTTATCGTGACACTTGCAGCGCTTGCTTGATGCGGGACAAGGGCAAGAAACAAGGCAGCCAACAGTGCATACATCAGTGCGGTGAGCGTCCGTCTTGTGTAGATATTCATTCGTTAATTTCCTCCTTCAATGTTTGGGATGACCGTTCTCAATATTTCTTGAGGGCTGGTCTCTACTTTATCGTACGCACTTATGTAAGCGGTTACAACTGAACGAAAGTGATATTCATGAACAATGTTGCGGAGCAGGGAGTGAATTTTTCATAGGTACCTATAAATAACTGATTTGTTGTCATCCTTCCCAGCCATGAATAACTCAATAGTCAACTAAACCATCCCTCGCCGCCAGGAATACTCAATAGTCATCCTCCCCAGCCCTCAGCCGCGATAACTGGAAAAACTACATCTATTTTTATAGTTTCCATAGGTTTATATCAAATAACTGGAAAATATGAAGTTAATATCAGCCAATCTCTCACTTTTCGCCGCATCAGACAGAATTAGCTGTATAATTTCCATCTAGTCCCAATTTATGGAGCGCTTCACCCGAATTAACTGTAGATTTTCCATCTAACTAGGGGAAGAGGGGCAGGGAGCAGGCTCGGTACGCTGTTACACCTATGGATAGCCATGCTCACAGACAAGATACTTCTCAGATTCAGGCCAGGCAACGCTTCTGAAATTCTCAGAACAATACTGCTGCCCAATACGCACGCCGGCTCCCTCCAAATAATCCCCTGAAAACAGATATATTCCAAGACCTTTTGGAAATCTATCTAGTTCTTTGGTTTCCTGCACAAATTTCCAAGTCTTTACAATAAAATAGCAAATTTCGCAATTATCCTATGGTAGAATAAGGTGGTTCTTAGATAGCTTGTCTGTCCGATAAGCTGCTGCTTATGTAGAAAGGTTTTGACTCAGCAAATAGGCTAAGGAGGAATTGTAATGAGTAGGCTCAAAGGATGGAAATCAAGATTATGGAAGACAACATTGGCGTTGACTGTAGCAATACCGTTCCAAGTGCTGGCAACAAGCAGCTGGCAGGCGGTGATGGCGGAGGGACCAACAGATCCAGCGCCGTTCATCGAAGCCAAAGTTGTGAATGGAAATGCAGGAAAGAAAGTACTCTTCGATAACACACACGAACAGACGGCAGGAGCAGCAGATTGGGTCATTGATGGGGCCTTTTCGGATTTCGGCAACGCGTTAGCGAATAATGGTTATTATGTAAAAGAACTGCGCAAAACGACGCCAATTACGTTGGCCGATTTGAGCGGTTATGATGTTTTTGTGGTAGCGGAGTCCAATGTTCCGTACAAAACAAGTGAGCAAGCAGCACTTTCCCAATATGTGCAGGGTGGCGGCAGTATTTTCTTCATCGGCGATCACTACAATGCCGACCGTAACAAAAACCGCTGGGATGGCTCCGAGGTTTTCAATGGATATCGTCGAGGTGCCTGGACGAATCCAGCAGCAGGGATGAGTGCGGAAGAGGCGGCCTCCTCAGCTATGCAGGATGTAGCAAGCTCGGATTGGCTGGCGACGCAGTTTGGTCTGCGTTTTCGATATAACGCATTAGGTGATATTAATGCGAATAACATCGTTGCGCCTGCGCAAGCTTTTGGCATCACGACAGGTGTCTCCAGTGTAGCGATGCATGCCGGATCCACGCTGGCTATTATCGATCCAACGAAAGCGAAGGGCATTGTGTACTTACCGCAAACGAATGAAGCTTGGGCGAGTGCAGTAGATCAAGGTGTCTACAACGGAGGCGGAGTGGCAGAAGGACCTTACGCAGCTGTTGCAAAAGCAGGCGCAGGGAAGGCTGCCTTCATCGGGGACTCCTCGCCGGTAGAAGATGCGACGCCGAAATACGTACGTGAAGATACAGGCGCGAAGAAGACGACGTATGATGGTTTTAAAGAAGTGGATGACGGAACGCTGCTTGTGAACATGGTGAACTGGCTTTCTACCAAAGAAAGCTATATCAGCTTCTCCGAAGTAAGCGGCTTGCAGCTTGATCAGCCGACAGCTTTGCTGCCTTTTGAAGCTCCAGCGGCATCGACGGAACCACAGCCAGAGCCTTGGGCGGCGCCAAACGCGGGCTACAAATGGTACGACCGCAGCACGTTCAAAGCCGGCTCGTATGGCGGACCTGCAGCTACAACGAATACGACTTACAGCTTCGTGAAACAAGCGGTATTGCCGAATGCTGTGGACTTCCCGATCAGAGTCGTTGTGGATAACTTGCCACCTTCGACTACGGTTACGGGGTTCAGCCTTGGGATCTATCTGGTCAGTGGCGGCTCGCAAATCGCCAAGGTGCAGAATGCAGACGGCACTTGGCCGACAGCTTATGCGTATAGCTCCACATTTAGTGTAACTGCAGATATCAATGGTCACGCGACGAAGGATTTGAATGTACGTGTTGTTCCAGGAACGACGGCTCCAGCGAATCTGCGTTTGCGTCTCAACGGTTCAAATATCAAAACCGAAAGTGTCACACTAGGAAATGTGCCTGCCGAAAACTTGCCGGAAGAGCAGAATCCGATTCCAGCCAAAATCGCCGTCTCCGAAGCACGTGCGAAAGCAGCAGGTACGTTGGTCACGGTTGAGGGTGTTGTTACGACGGAGCCGGGGGCTTTTGGCGGACAGGCTTTCTACTTACAAGATGCGACTGGCGGCTTGTATGTGTTCCAAAGCTTGAGTGGCTTCCACAAAGGCGATACAGTAAAAGTGACGGCGTCTACCGCACTTTTCAACACGGAGTTTGAGCTAACAGATCCAGTTGAAATCACCAAAACCGGTGTCGCTGAGCTCCCAACCCCAACCCCAGTATCCGCTGTGACTGTGGACAATCAAGGGCAGCTGCTCACACTTAGCGATGTGACGATCAGCAATATCATTACGGCGTCACCAACGGGTTCTTTTGAATTCGACGCTGTCAAAGACGCCGTAAGCAACCACATTCGTGTCGATACACGAACAGGTTTATCTTTAAGCACCTTCCCATACACAGCCGGGCAAAAGGTGACGATTCAAGGTGTTGGCGCTATTTTCAAAGGTGTCTATCAATTGAAGCCAAGGGGCTTGAGCGACTTCAGCATGACGGCTGATACCGCAGCACCTGTAACTACAGCTGCTTTATCGAGTTCTCCGAATGGAGCGGGTTGGATCAAGGATGACGTAACCGTTACGTTAACTGCAGTAGATGATCAAGCGGGTGCAGTAGTCACCCAATATGCCATTAACGGTGGAGCTTCAGCTGCCTACACAGCGCCAGTGGCTATCGGGAGCGAGGGCACAACAACGTTGAGCTATTCCTCTACGGATGCTGCGGGCAATGTGGAAACAGCGCAATCCCTGCAAGTGAAGCTGGATAAAACAGCGCCAGCAGCTACCCTAACCGAGTCGGGGCATGCGGTAACGGATGTGACGAACACGACGTCGTTGAGATTCGATTTGGTTAGCAGTGATGCACTTTCGGGTGTTGCGGAGCAAACCTTGACCTTGGACGGCAATGCGATTACAAGCGGTCAGACAATTGCCGCAGGTAGTCTGGCAGTAGGTCCACACACAGTGGTATACCTCGTAGTGGATGCAGCAGGTAACGCGACAAGTGCATCGCAGATATTTAACGTGGTTAAGCCATTATCCCTTGGCGCGCCTGGTCAGCCTGTTTTATCCTCCAATAACGGCTATTCTGGTCTAAAAGATGGCAACTACACGGTCACTATGAACATGTGGTGGGGAAATAATGGTACGATTTTCAAACTTTACGAAAACGGCGTTCTTATCAGCACGAAAACACTAGCAGATGCCTCCCCAGCGGCTCAAATCGCCAAAATGGATGTATCTGGTAAACCTAACGGCACCTACACCTACACAAGCGAACTTATTAATTTCTTCGGAACGACAGCTAGTCAGCCCCTCGTTGTAACCATCACAGATGCATCCCCAGGTAAGCCAGTCTTATCGCAGGATAATTGGGATGGAGATGGCACCTATCAAGTGAGCACGAATATGTGGTGGGGGACAAATGCAACAGGATACCGCCTCTTCGAGAACGGAGTGCTTATTGATAGCAAAAGCCTGCAAGCAGCTTCTCCTAGCGCACAGTCTGCAGTATCAGCCATTGCCGGTCGCGGCATTGGAGCTTATCAATATCGCGTGGAGCTATTCAACGCCGCAGGCGTGACAGCCAGCGATGTGTTGACAGTGACGGTTACGAAGTAACCGCGTAGAAGTGCAGCCCCTCAGGTCGTAGACCTGGGGGGTTGTTTGAATTCTGCGGCGGGGATAGTCTGCGTATGCGAACACGCATGCTGGAGGGGGAATACGAGCGAAACGGGAGCGCGAACCCAAGCCCAAGCCCAAGCCCAAGCCCAAGCCCAAGCCCAAGCCCAAGCCCACCCTCACCCGAAACCTAGGTCCCCCTCGCGAAAGGGAACTACAGGGCGGAATTACCTGAAATAGGAACTCCTTGAGTTCTTATTTCAGGTAGAAGCGGCACTTTTCGCCAGATAAGACCATGGCGAGTTCTTATTGGCTGTAATTTGGTGTTATTTCGCGGAATTACCTGAAATAGGAACTCCTTGAGTTCTTATTTCAGGTAGAAGCGGTACTTTTCGACAGATAAGACCATGGCGAGTTCTTATCTGGGTTTTTATGCTGTGTTTGAAGCCGAAATCGCACAAATAGCGCCCCACAGTTCCCTTACTTGTCCCCGCAAGCCTTACAATTTGCAGCTTCTCCCTTCACGCAGAACCATCTAGACAAAACCCTATCCCAGTGGTAGGTTAAATGAATTACTCAGGAAAGTTTGTGATCTCTTATGTCTATTGCTTCACAATCCAAAGAAATAGCGAGCGGCAACCGATTATGGATGGTGCTAGTGCTCGGTCTACTCGCATCCTTCGGGCCGCTTTCTCTAGATATGTATCTACCTGCGCTGCCCGTCATTGCGGATGATCTTCATACGACAACTTCGCTCGCACAAATGAGTCTAACCGCCTGCATGCTCGGTCTCTCGCTAGGCCAGCTCGTTGCTGGATCGGTGAGTGATGTGCGTGGGAGATGCTTGCCTCTATTAGTAGGACTCTTGATTTACGGCGCTGCTTCCGCACTTTGTATGATTGCTCCGTCCATCTGGGTATTCCTCGTCCTGCGCTTCGTGCAAGGGATGGCGGGAGCCGCAGGAATCGTGATTTCCCGAGCTATCGTTCGTGATATGTATGAAGGCGTGGCGTTGACGAAGTTTTTTGCGCTGCTGATGCTCGTGAATGGTTCGGCTCCTATTCTTGCTCCGATTATCGGGGGCCAGCTGCTGCAATTCACCTCATGGCGCGGTGTGTTCCTGGTGCTCAGCTTGATCGGTGTCGTAATGCTCATTATTGTTGTCCTTGGGCTAAAAGAAACCCATCCACCTGAACGCCGTACCAAAGGTGGGCTCACGAACACGCTGCGTATATTCCGCGGCCTGCTCACAGACCGTTTGTTCATGGGCTATGCGTTAACGCAGGGGCTCGTTTTTGCCGGTATGTTCGCTTATATTTCGGGGTCGCCGTTTGTTTTGCAGGATATTTTTGATGTTTCCCCACAAATGTTCAGTGTCATCTTCGCCGTGAATGGCGCAGGCGTGATCCTTGCTGGTCAAATAACGGGAAGACTAGCTGGCAAAGTAAGCAATCACCGTCTGCTAGCTGGAGGCTTAGCAGTAGCAGTTCTAGGAGGACTGCTGCTGCTCGTAGCAACGCTTAGCGGGGTAGGGCTCTATCTGATTTTGCCGGCATTTTTCCTCATCGTGTCCTGCATAGGTCCAGTTTCCGTATCAACCTCATCTCTGGCTCTGCAAAATCAAGGCAAAACAGCCGGCAGCGCCGCAGCCCTGCTAGGCTTAATGACCTTCGTCATCGGTGGCTTAGTAGCGCCGCTTGTTGGTCTTGGCGGTAGCCAGACAGCTATACCATTAGGTATCATCATAGCAGTTATGGAGCTTGGCGCCGTGCTTTGCTTCGTTCTCTTAACGCGAGAAAAAGCGTGAATCGGATCACTTTATTTTCAAAAATTCAAAGATTTTTCACAATTACCGTTTATACTGAAGAAGAATCGACCAATTATTGAAAAAGGTGGGTAACTCGCATGAAGCGCATTCATAAAACGTGGCTTATCGGCACACTAGCAGCTGGATTATTGATCAGTGGCGGCTTCGTACTTCAGCATAATCAAGCATTTGCTAACGACACAGACACGACGACACCTGCACCTAAGAAGTTTCAGGATAAACATAGATTTGAGAAGCATCCAGCGCCACCAAGGGGCGGTTTTGATTTCGGTAAGGGCGGCATCGGTGGAGCGCTGGATTTTGCATCCATCCTTGGCATCGATAAGAGCGTCCTTAAAGCGGAAATTGATGCGGGTAAAACCCTCGTTCAAATCGCGCAGGAGAAAGCCAATCTCAGTGAAGAAGCGCTGCTTGCCAAACTCACAGAGGCGGAAACGAAGAAAATCGATTCAGCACTTAGCGCGGGTAAAATCAAACAAGAGCAAGCGGATAAGCTGAAATCAGGTCTCGCCGATCGCTTGAAAAAAATCGTAGAAGCTAAGCCTCATGCAATGAACTTTGATAAAAAGCCTATGCCTCGCGGCGGCAATATGCCTAACATGCCTATGCCTGGCGGTGTATGGGGTGCTCCGCACGAAATCGCTGCGATTCTCGGCATCACCGAGGAAGAGCTGGCGGAAGCGCGTAAAGCAGGAAAGTCCCTTGCTGAGATCGCTGAAGCTAAAGGCATCACCGAAGATCAGCTAATCGCTAAGCTCAAAGACAGCATGACGGATAAGCTGAAAAGCTTCGTTGAACGCAAAGGCGGCGAACGCCCTGTGCCACAACCTCGTGGCGACGGCGGTTCGTTCAAAGGTAAGCCCGGCCGTGGCGGGGAGCACAGATCAGCTCCATCCGCTCCGCCGACGACGCCTTCAGCTACGTAATACATTGCTGGATTAGTAATTAAGCCAATATAGGAATAGCAAAAGGTTGCCACATTCGATAACATCGAGCGAGGCAACCTTTTTTGGTGACGAGTGGTGGAGCTGGAGGGAAGCAGCTAGGGAATGTAGAAGTTTTTCGCAAGCATATCGTGGTACACAGAATAGTTACGGAGGAGGATGAAATCGGATGGAGGAGCTCATCGGTCATTGTCGCATATGTGAGAAACCCATTTATTGTAAAATGGGATTTCTGGATGGCATCGTGCAGGAGGACAAGTCTTTATTATGCTTTGATTGCTCGGAGGAAGGACTTGAGGAAGCATTAGTTGTGGAACCGAGAGAGTGAAAGGCAACTTAATCCCACCACCTACCTCCCCCTCATCATTAGATGGAAAAAGTACATCAATATCCTAGTATTTTCGCCGAAATGAGCACTTAACTGGAAAAAGTACATCTAATAACCTCCGTTTTGCTCAAAAGAGTAGAATGCAGAGAAATTAACTACATAAAACCCAGTTAACGGGCTCAATAGCTGAAAATCGCCGAAAATAGCTGCATAAAATCCAGCTATTTTTCGCGAGGATCGTTTGCGCCGCCTCGATGTGGCAGGATCTGTGCCCGCGACCGGTGGCCAACGCCGCGGCGATCACGCCTCAGCGGCTGAAACCCGCGGCCGTCGCGGTGCCGCCGGCAACACCCCTAGCGCCGCGTCAATCAGCCGCGGCTAATACAGAACCCGCCACAAGTAAAACGTGGCGTAAGCTTCCCAGCCCTGCCAGCCCTCCGCAAGCTGGCGGATCTCTTCAAGCGAGGGCTTCGCTTCGAGCCCGAGCACATGCTTCAGCGCGTTATGCAGGCCGACGTCTGCCAACGGGAACGCGGCGGGGTTGCGCAGACAGCGCATCAGCACATAGTTGGCCGTCCAGGGGCCGATGCCGCGAATGCGCAGCAGGTCCTTTTCCATGGCCTGGAAATCGCTCATTCCAAGCAGCCCGGCTTTGGATAATGATCCTTCCGCCATGAGATTGGCAACGCCAATGAGGTATTCCGCTTTTTTACCCGTGAATTGTAAAGCGGTTAGATCCTCGGTCGTGAGCGCAGCGATCCGCTCCGGCGTTGGGAACGCCCAATACGTTCGATCCTCCCAATCTAGCGATGTACCGAAGGTTTCGACTAGACGCCTTTTGAGCGTATAGGCAAAAGCCAAATTAATCTGCTGCCCCATAATCCCCCAGCTCATCGCCTCAAACAAATCTGGAATCCCCATCAGGCGCAGCCCCCGGAACTCTTCCGTCACTTGACGCAGAATCGGATCCTCCATCTCATAAAAAGGCCTCAGATCCGTCGCCAAATCAAACCACTCCCACACATAGCGAGCGATATTTTCGCGGACCACAGAGGTTAGACTAGATCCACTATAGTGGATAATTCGGATGTGAAGTTCCACATCATCCTCACTGTGGACAGCAATAAGCGCTAGGTTATCCCCAATAGGCAGCAGCTTATAAATGCTGGAGTTATCCACAGCGAATAGGCACTCATTGGTGGAGCGACTTAAATATCCAATATTTTGCTCATATCGAAAAGGTTGCGGTAGAGCCAGCGTGAGCGTGCTCGTTTGTTCGTGCCATTTTAGGCTGGACGGGGTAAAAACTTGCAGATGTGGCATCGTCATTCTCCTTATCAATAGGAAGTTGTTACATGCATTATCGCCGAGAGTGGCTTTTGTAATCTTGCTTTCTCATCTCCCAATACTTACAACCGCAGGCCTGTTTGGGTATACTGAGCTTATAAAAGGTACACAAGGAAAGGGGCACTCGGTATGCAGGAGCGGTTTTGGCAAGCGATCGTTACAAATGATGCGGCGTATGATGGGACGTTTTATTATGCGGTGGCGACGACAGGGATTTTCTGCCGGCCTTCCTGTAAATCCAGGCTTCCGAAGCGGGAGCATGTACGTATTTTTCATCACAGCCACGCAGCCATTGCGGAAAGCTTTCGTCCTTGCAAAAGGTGTCGCCCTGACGGCATCAGGCTTCCCGATGAGGAATGGATCGAGCAAATGAAGGCGCATATCGAAGAACATTTCGCTGAGCCGCTGTCGTTAGCGACGCTTGCGGAGCATTTTTATGCGAGTACGTATCATCTGCAAAGGACTTTTAAACGAATAGCAGGCGTGACGCCGCTTATGTATATGCAACAGGCCCGTCTGGAGGCGGCTAAAAAGCTTTTGATCACCTCGGATACAGCCGTAAATGTGATCGGAGCGCAGGTGGGGATGGCGAATGCTGCTCATTTTGCTACGTTGTTCCAGAAGAAAACTGGGCTTACGCCCACAGAATTCCGTCAAAAGTTCGTTCATTAACCATAACCGACAGGGGATCGCTGATGCAACTTGTTGTTGGGGTATCGGAACTGAGCTGTGCGGTGGCAGACGGGATTGCGAGAGAGGAGTGGTTAGGCGTGAATACTGTGAGTAAGAAGAATGAGACGGAAGTCATTTACTGGGCAATGGTACGTTTAGAGGGAAGTGACTTTATGATGGCAGCGACTGAGCAAGGGCTTGGTTATTTGCAGTTTCAGGAGGGGCAAGCGGCTGAGGGTGTTGATGATGAGGCATGGCTGCAATTCAGCAAATGGGTCAATAAGAGCGGGCCGCAGGCTAACTTGATAAAAGATAGAGAAGCCCTGAAGCCATATATTCAGCAGTTGGAGGAGTATCTGAAAGGGGAACGGAGTGCGTTCTCGCTTCAAGTAGATTTACGCGGGACGGATTTCCAACAGGGGGTGTGGGCCGCTTTGAACGATATTTCACATGGTGAAACGATGAGTTATTCACAGGTAGCCCAGTCACTAGGGAGATCAAGTGCTGTGCGAGCTGTTGGGACCGCCATTGGCGCAAACCCGGTGCTTATTGTTGTGCCTTGCCACCGAGTTGTGGGGAAGGACGGGGCGCTGACTGGCTATCGCGGTGGACTGGCGAATAAGGAGAAGCTGTTGCGGTTGGAGCGGGAAGGGAAATAAAGAAGCGGCGGAACTAACTGGAAAACCTCCATCTATTTTCGTCTGAATTCACTCTTAATGAAAAATAACTGGATTTCCTGTAGCTAATTTTTCACATTATCGAATAAGTAGCCAAAAACAATGAAATTAACTACAGATTTTCCATCTAATTGTAGCTAGAAGGCGAAATGGGGAAGATTAACTGTAGTTTTTCCAGTTAGTGCTCGGGATGCTGCTTGGAAACACGTGTTGATGGGATGAGCATATTGAAGGGACAGTGGGAATGAGGCAACAGTGGAAGTTGAGGGGGAAGCAAGGGTGGTAAAGTAGCATGGTGGTGAGGAGATAGTTGCGATAAGTGAGAAGTAAGTAGATTGTAAGTAGAATGTAAGTAAAGATAGTAAGTAAAGATAGTGTAAGTAGCAATAGTGAGTGTTAAGTAATGAGTAACAGTATCGGTGAGCACTGACACAGGCAAGTAATTCGAAACAGGCAAAGGAGGTACATCCATGATCGATGTGCAGCGAAAGCAATCGAAGCAGCTATTGACGAAAGCGAGCGGCTTTCTCGAAGGCTACACGCACACACTCAACCCGTACACGGGCTGCGCCTTCGCCTGCTCCTATTGCTACGTGCGGCAAATGCCGGTGGCCTTATTCCGCAGCGAACCGTGGGGCACCTGGGTTGACGTGAAAGAGAACGCGTCTGCGCTACTCGCCAAGGAACTGGCGCGGGCCAAAAGCAAAGGGCCCGTCACGATCTTCTTCTCCTCGGCGACGGACCCGTATCAGCCGATCGAGTACAAGGAGCGGCTCACCCGCTCGCTCCTTGAGGTGATGTCCGTGCAGCAGCCGGACTTCTTGTTCGTGCAAACCCGCAGCCCGCTCGTGACGCGGGATGCGGACCTGCTTCAGCTGCTCGGCGAGCGCGTGCGAGTCAGCATGACGGTAGAGACGGACCGCGAGGACATCCGTCGCGCGTTCACCCCGGCCGCGCCACCGATCGCGGCGCGGCTAGAAGCACTCCGCGAGCTCGCCGCTCGCGGGATCCCGGTGCAGGCCACGATAGCGCCAGCGCTGCCAAGCTCGGAGGGCTTCGCCGAGCTGCTGGCGGGCATCGTGGATCGGGTGTGCATCGACGACTATTTCATGGGCGATGGTGGTGGAGGCAAGCGCACGGAACGTATCGGCGTGCGTGCCATTTATGACGCGCTGGAGCTGTCCGACTGGTACAGTCGGGATGCGTATCGGCGCGTGCACGAACAGCTCCTGCGGCATTTTCCGCAGGAGCGTGTATTTGTCTCTCAGGAGGGATTCCTCCCCTGATTATATCTCGCTGTTTTGAACGTTGTTCCCATCTCATTCACCGTTACTCTCACTGGTAACGCACGCTTTTACTCATTACACTTCTAGCTTACACTTGCAGCTCCGTCTGATCACGCAACCTCATCTTAAACTCCTTCGGCGAGCATTGGTTATATCGCTTGAACAGCTTGTAGAATTGAGCCATATTCTGAATGCCGGCTTCATAGCTGATTTCCATAATGCTGAGATCCCCTGTGAGCAGGAGGCGCTCGGCTTTTTTGATACGTTTGTAATTCACATAATCAATAAAGGATAGTCCCATCACTTTTTTAAAATACTTAATAAAGTAATGATAGCTCAAATTCAGAATGCGGCACACATCTTCGACCGTAATTCGTTCTGTCAAATGCTCGTCAATATAATTAAGCGCTGGCCGCAGGCGTGAGATACCGGAGTCCTCGGTCAGCCCTGCAAGATCACGTTTATCATTGCGCAGTAGAAGAAGCAGGAGGTTCTTAATGGCAGCAACAATGGCTAGCTCATAGCCGATTTGGCGAGATTGTGACTCCTCATAAATTTGCCGAATGAGCTGGAATGCGCTTGCTCTCACGGTCGCATTCGAACGAAAGAGCGCATTAAAAGGCTCAAGCGAGTGCGTCAGCTCCGAAAATAAATGCAAATAAGCGAGTGTACTCAGATCAAAATGCTGCGTTAGATCAATTTGAAATACAATTTGATGCAGGTGCTCTTCCGAGTATTTATGTGTGCGATGAGGCTGTGAGGAGCCGAGCAGCATGACATCCCCTGCCTCCATGATTGTATAGGCATCCTTGGTTTGGATGGCGAGTTGACCCTGGGTCACCACCAGAAACTCAACCTGCTTATGCCAATGCCATGTCCAAGGGTCGGGTAAGTCGTATTGGGGGTAGTCATGTTTGATTTCCCATATTTTTAAGAAAAGAAGCGGGTTCTGGTACACGACCTCTTCATTTCTGATTTCAGTTAAGTTTGTAGGACTAAGAGTAGGGTTCATAGGTAAGAATACCTCACTAGGACGAGACATTTTTGAATAGGCGAATCGTTAAGGATTATAAGAGTTAATCCCCTTAAGTATAACATTGCAGGGCAGTAGATGACACTATTGAATAAGAAGTCGGCACAATTCTGCCTTTCCTTGACGCTTGGGAAAACCTATACTCAGAAGTAAGAATGAATACGCTATCTTGGAGGGCATGTAAAATGAGTAAACCATTAAATGTAACCGTTTGGAATGAATTTCGTCATGAAAAAGAAAGTGAAATCGTCCGCGCTGCCTACCCGCAAGGTATCCACACGGCAATTGGTGAGGGCTTGAGCGGTTCTGTCCAAGTCACATATGCAACACTAGACGATCCCGAGCATGGTTTGTCCGAAGAAGTTTTGAACAATACGGATGTCCTGATTTGGTGGGGACACAAAGCACATGATGAGGTACAAGACGAAATCGTAGCTCGTGTTCAAAAGCGTGTTTGGCAAGGCATGGGCTTAATCGTCCTTCACTCCGGACACTTCTCTAAAGTGTTCAAAAGTCTCATGGGCACATCCTGTGATCTCAAATGGCGCGAAGCTGACGAGAAAGAACGTCTGTGGGTCGTTGCTCCAGGTCATCCAATTGTGGAAGGCATTGGCGAGTACATTGATCTTGAAGCAGAGGAGATGTACGGTGAGCATTTTGATATCCCACAACCGGATGAGCTCATCATGGTTTCTTGGTTCGAAGGCGGCGAAGTATTCCGCAGCGGTTGTACATTCCACCGTGGGAACGGGAAGATTTTCTACTTCCGCCCAGGTCACGAAACGTACCGCACGTACTACAATGATCAAATCCGCCGCGTGATCAGCAATGCGGTTCAGTGGGCTGCACCATCGACGCGTGAGTATCCCAAATATGGCAACCACAAGCCATTGGAAGAGATTAAAGCGAAGGTACGAGCTTAATATATCTAAGTTACTGAGCATGCTTCCCAACTATGGGGGCATGCTTTTCTAATGCTCAGCCCACCAAACCTGTCCAACCATACTCCCCCATAAGCTTGCTTCATTGGACAAATACAATGTAATCTCCTTTCGAAGGCTGATATCTGACATTTTATTGGATTTATACATTCGAGAGGACATAATTGGGGCGAAAAAGCGCGATTTTGGCGCGTTTGAGTGGATTTGTCCAATCAAATCGCTATTTGAGCTACTTGTACGAGCGATAAATTGGATTTATCCAATGGAGGGTATATGTTTAGCTTGTTTGGGATATGAGTTGGGATTGGAGTTGGATTGGGAGACGTGGACCTTAGGCATCATTGGTGCCGTGGCTATCGTGGTTAGCACGAGCAACCAGCTGCTAAGGTAGAGGCTTCTGTTTCTTCTATGTAATCTGTTGTAGATACAACAGAAAAGTGGTTCCGGCGAGTAACCGAGTCGCAGATTCCCTGTCTCAGCCAACCTCGGGTAGCAATCCCCGATGCGAACTGGAGATAATCACCCGCCACCACCTGCAGGTAGCCATCCGCACCAACCAAACCGAAGGTAGCCGCTGGAGTTTTGGAACATCAGTTCGCTATTCGCCTGAAATGGCTCGAATATCAAAAGTTACGGAACGACAGGACGCTATTCGAACAAATGACGCCAGTTTGAGGCCCAAAAAGCCAAAATAGCGGAATTACGTTCCGTAACTCTCGGTGATCCGTCGTTTTCTCCAAAATAGCGGATCTACGTTCCGCATTCACTGGGTGAGCATGAGCCGTTGGGTGGCAGAACCAACAGCTCCCCCAAAATCACAAAAAGCCTCCAACCTGAACACAACAGGTTTGGAGGCTTTTCTCACTGTTGTAACCATCAGCGCAAATCATTATAATGCTGCATCTTCATGAAATGAATGGTGACTGTGGTCCCCTCGCCCTCGGTCGACATAATCGACAGATCATGCCCCAGCTTGATCGCCATTTGCTTGGCCAAGTAGAGCCCCATCCCAGTAGAGCGGCTGTACGTTCGGCCATTTTTACCTGTGAAGCCTTTATCAAAAACACGGCCTAGGTCAGCCGAATCAATCCCTATCCCTGTATCTCGAATGATCAGCCGCTTCTCGGACTCCGATTCCTCTGAGCGGAAGGTGATACTGCCGCCATTCTCGGTATAGGTCAAAGCATTCGCCACAATCTGGTTCACGATGTAGCCCAACCACTTGCTGTCACTGTTCACATGATGTGTGAGCTCTTCCATGTCGGGACGTATCCGTTTGGCAATAAATAGCTTGGCGACCTTCTTGACACTATCCTTCACAAGGGTGGTCAGCGACAACTCTGAGATGAAATAATCTCTTGAGAAGGAGTCTATTCGCGAATAGTAGAGCGCTTGCTCCACATAGCTGTCGATCTTGCTTAGCTCGTCCTCGAGCTTGTCCACGAGATATTCGGCGGTCTTGCCAGCGCGGTTCTCCATGATCAGACGGCTGGCTGCAATGGGCAGCTTCACTTCATGAATCCAAGAGAGGATGAAGTCCTGATGGTTACGAATCTCCGCATGAAGGAGCTGCGTCTCATGAGCTTGATCTTTAGACAGCTGAGTTAACAGCTGGAGATAGAGCTCTTGCTCGTTGTTTTGAGGCTCGGGCATCGCCGCGATGGCCCAATCTTGATGTTGGTTTTTACCTAGAAATTCATAAAGTTCCTTATAGAAGGATTTGCGATAGAAGTAGCCAACTGTCACATAGGAAGCCGCAAATAGGAAACAACCCGCGTTCGTATAGGCGATATTATTAAGAGCAGCCTGACCCTTCACACTGACAAGCATGATCAGGGAAACGAATAGCATCGTCACCGCATACATCACCATGAAATATCGTTTATCCTTCAAATAGGAGAGAAAGCTCATGGGATCATGTACCCTTGCCCTTTCTTAGTTGTGATGAAATCGTCGCGTCCAAGTTCTGCAAGCTTTTTGCGCAGGCGGGTAATATTAACGGTTAACGTATTATCGTCGACGAAGCTCTCATCCTCCCAGAGACCACGCATCATCTGCTCACGGCTAACGATAGCACCTTGATGCTGCAGGAGAATCGTTAAAATCTTGAACTCATTTCGGGTGAGCTCCGCCTTCTGATCCCCGCAAGCAATGTCGCCATCCTTCAAATTAAGGACGATACCATTATGCGCCATCACATTGGCCGCTGTCTCCATGTAGGAGTAGGTTCTGCGAAGCAGAGCATTGATTTTCGCCACTAAGACGTCGGTGTAGAATGGCTTCTGGATAAAATCATCGCCACCCATATTCATCGACATGACCATATCCATAGGTGTATTTCGGGAGGAGAGGAAGAGAATCGGCACATTCGATATTTCCCTGATTTGGCGGCACCAGTAGAATCCGTCGAACGCCGGCAAATTAATATCCATTAGCACAAGTTGGGGATTTTCCTTCACATAGATGGTGAGTACGGCATCGAATTGTTCGACAATAACCGCTTCAAACCCCCAGCGGCCCAGTGCTTCAGCCACCGTATCCCGTATCGTTTTATCATCTTCCACGATCATAATTTTCACAGACAGTTCCATGCCTCCTCAACCTGACAAATGTCACTTCTCCAGAAATGGTAGCATAATCATGACAAAATTGTAAGGTAACGCAAAGGAGTTGTAAGTTACTTCGATGGTTGCGCAGACGCGTAGATAGTAGGATAGAGGTATTAAGAAACAAACCATGCTTATTGGAGGATTAACCGATATGAAAACCATTGTTGAAGCGAAGCAACTGAAGAAGGTATATGGATCTAAAGGAAATGTATTTACGGCGTTGCAGGATATCAATTTAACCATCACTGAGGGCGAATTCGTCGGCATTATGGGCCCATCCGGATCGGGCAAAACGACCTTGCTGAACATGTTAGCCACGATCGATCAGCCAACCTCGGGGGAAATCGTCGTTGACGGAATGAGTCTGATAAAGATGAAGGAGGCAGAGTTGGCGACCTTCCGCCGTGAGAAGCTGGGATTTATTTTTCAGGATTATAATCTGCTGGATACATTGACTGTGAAGGAGAATATCATACTCCCGCTTGCCTTAGCAAGAATGAATGTGGCTGAATTGGAGCGCCGCGTAGAGGTCATCAGCAAGAAGTTCGGCATCGATCCACTGCTGGATAAGTACCCGTACCAAATTTCAGGCGGGCAAAAACAGCGTACTGCCGCGTGTCGCGCCATCGTGTCGAACCCCAGTCTCGTGCTAGCCGATGAACCAACGGGGGCACTCGATTCCAAGTCGGCGACAGAGCTACTGGAAAGCTTACAGAGCTTGAACGTGCAGGATCAGTCAACGATCCTCATTGTGACACACGATGCTTTTGCAGCTAGCTATTGTACACGCGTTGTCTTTATTAAAGATGGTAAATTATTTACGGAGTTAAATAAGGGGACGTCTTCCCGGAAGGAATTTTTCAATAAGGTAATGGACGTGCTCTCGGTACTAGGGGGTGGAGCAAGTGACCTTATTTAGTCTGGCCAGAAGGAATGTCCTTGGAAATCTGAAGAACTATTTGATTTATTTCATTTCGATGATCTTCAGTGTCGTGATCTACTATACGTTCGTTTCCTTACGTTACAGCGAGGAGATTGCAGCAAATGTACAGAAATGGGAGGGCATGAAGTCCGTCTTTACACAAGCTTCGATCATTCTCATCCTATTTGCGGCTGTGTTTATCTGGTACTCGAACTCATTTTTCACTAAAAAGCGAAAGAAAGAAGTGGGCTTATACGCTTTACTTGGCGTGAGGAAACGTAAGATTGGCACGATGTTATTTTATGAAAATATGATGATGGGCATTGGCGCCGTTGCAGTGGGAATCGTTCTGGGCACTTTGCTGTCCAAGCTGTTTGCGATGATGTATCTCAAATTACTGGATTCTACCGTTGAAGTTAGTTTCAGTATTTCGACCGAGGCGATTGTGAACACACTGATCGTGTTTGCGATTATTATGGTGGTAACCTCGATCCATAGCTATCGCTTGATCTACCGCTTCCAGCTGGTCGAATTATTCAAAGCGGAGCAAGAAGGGGAGCAGGTACCGAAGCCGTCTGCTTTTTCAGCTGTTTTGGCCGTAGTGCTGCTGGTTATCGGGTACTGGGCGGTGTTCCAACCGATGACGACAGGGGCGCAAATGGGACGGAATTTCCTCATTATCTTCGGCACCTTGATCGCCGGTACCTATCTGCTATTTCGGTATGCACTCATCTACATTTTGAAAATCGCCCAAAAGACGAAGTCTCGTTATTATAGAGGCATGAATATGATCTCGACAGCACAATTGATTTATCGCATTCGAGGGAATACGCGGATGTTCACAATGATTGCGCTGCTAAGTGCGCTAACGCTTTGTGCGGTTACGGTTGGTTCAAGCTCTTATTTTACAGTAACAAAGGAAGCGGAGGAGGAAGCTCCTTTCAGCTACATGCACATTTCGCAAGGAGCTAACTTTGATGGGCAGGTTAGCGCCATTTTGGAGCAGGATAAAGATCATCCGATCACGACAAAACTTGATGTACCGATCATTCGAGTTACGGCGGATGTGACGAACTTCTTTTATCATCCATCTAGTTATTCACCTAGTTCAGTTCCCATTAAGCTGGTGTCTGCATCCATGTACAATCGTACCTCAGAGGTTCTAGACAGGCAGGGGCAGGTTACGCTCAAAGATAACGAAATCGCCGTTATTCAACCGAAGTATTCCACCTTTACCGAAAATGAAGTGAAAGGGAACACGATCAGCTTCAACTCATCGGCAGGCAGCCAAACCTTAACCGTCGAACAGCTTATTGTAGGAAGAATGCTTCCTTGGGGCTTCCCTGATCTCGTCTTCATCGTCAGTAACAGCTTGTATGCCAAGCTGCTCCCAGGATCAGAAGAAGTGACGTATAATGGATATGTCGTCAAGGATCAAGGGTCAACGAAGCTGACCAGCGATTCCCTAATAAAGCTGAAAACGGAACAGAACGGGATGTCCTCCTATTATTATCAATATCGGCAAAACATGGAGTCAGCTGGCTTGAACATATTCACGCTTGGCTTCCTAGGACTTGTTTTTCTGGCCGCGACGGGCTGCATGATTTACTTCAAACAGCTGACGGACGCCAACGAAGATAAAGAACGTTATGCGATGCTGCGCAAAATCGGCGTAAGCCGCAAGGAAATCCGGACGACGATTGCCAAACAGACGCTGTTCGTGTTCATGCTGCCTCTTTTACTTGGGGTTGTTCACAGCATCATGGTTCTCAAGGCCCTGGCGACGATCCAGCTAATTACAGGCAATCTTGTCGTCCCTATTTTAACTTCGACGATCCTCTATGCGGCCATTTATTTCTGCTACTATGTGCTATGTCTCGGGGCCTCCAACCGTATTGTTGGCAGGTAAAATGGTAAAAGTAACGCCCTCGCTTTCATTCACAGCACGAACGCTCATCCCATGATGATCCATAATTTGTTTCACAATGGCAAGGCCGAGACCGAATTGCCCCTTACCGCCGGTGCGGAACGGTTCAAACAGATTATCCGCGATGTCTTGATCTAGCAGCGGGCCGTCGTTATGCATCCGGATTTCAAAATGAGGAGCGGGCTTCACACGGATGCGAATACAGCTCTCGGCATAGCGAAGCTGGTTGTCGAGCATGTTTTCTAGGGCGATCTTCCATTGCTCTTGATCTCCGATGAGGGTATGGGTAGCTAAATCCAGCTCCCAGTTAATCTCGGGACGCTTGTAGCGGAGTCGTTCCACGACATCTTCGGTGACGGCTTTAATCTCAAAAGCATGGAATGGCTTCTCTTTGGCTGTGAAATAATTCAATTTATTCAGCAGTAGCAGATCGCGGATGCGCTTCTCTAGGCGTTCGCCTTCTTTCATAATGACACCAATACTGGCGCCCAAAGTGCCCTTCGGAAAAACACCGTCTTGGATAGATTGCGCGTAGCTGCGAATCACCATGACCGGTGTTTTTAGCTCGTGCGACGTATGCTGCAGGAAGAATTGCTGTGCGCGATCCTGCTTCACAAGCCGCTGACGCATCAATTCGATGGCTTTGCCGAGTCGGCCAATCTCATCATTGCGACGGCCTGTGTCCATGGGCTCATGCCAATCGCGCTCGGCCATTCGTCCCACATGTTGTTCCATCTGGACGAGTGGACGTGTGAAATAGCGCGCAAGCAATAAGCATGGCAGCCAGCTGACAACGATAAGGCCTACCATCAACAGTATCAGTCTGGCGAACATAGATATGATTAAATCATTGCGGTAGTTCCCCCAAGCATAGGAAACGATGAAGCTAGGTGCTCCTTGGACGATTTCTTTTCGGATCACATAAAAGATGCTGTTGTTATCTATATTACGCGTGTACTTCGCTACGGGCTGCATCTGGGCCAACGCATCCTTCTCCATGGCTGCGATGAACGGATCCGTGCTGGAGGTTGTTGTCGCGATAGCATGAGCAGCTTGTGCACCGTTAATCATAAAATGACGAATGGACGGGCCGGTTATTGTGGCCTGAACAGGCAAGGTGAGCTGCGTGGCCAACATAGAGGGATCTAACGCTACGCCAGTCTCCGTAAGAACCCCAGTTGATGCTGCTGTGACACTCACAATACTTGTACCGGTGATTTCTTCAGTTTTCGGAGGTGCGACGACCACACGGCTCTCTAAGGATTGAATCGATTTCGGTGTTATTTCCACGGGCTGAGGGGACAAAGGCAAAGCAAAAACAGGGCTCGACACCGCCTTCGTCGCTTCAACGTGGAGTCCGCTTTGGGTATCCATCAAAATATCATACAGCTGCTCGGTGAAAAACCCCTTTAGCGTCCAAGGTAATAGTACCGCTAGCAAGGTGAAAATCAGTAACGTTAATGCGGCGAAGGCTCCCCATAATTTTATGGCAAGCGGCCACTGGCCTAGTCGAAGTCTCATGCTTTCACCATCCTATATCCGTATCCGTATACGGTTTCTAAACGCATGTCCGGCAGCTTGCGGCGGAGTCTCCGCACTAAATCATCGACGACACGATCCGTGCCAAAGTAGTCGATGCCCCAAACCGCGCGAAGTACTTGTTCGCGTTCAAGCACTTGCCCTTGGTTTTGGGCGAAGTAGAGCAACAGCTCGAATTCCTTCGAAGTCAAATCGAGCGTGTTGCCAACGCTATCCGTAACTGTGCGCGCGGCCTCATCGATGGTGTAGGAAGCTAGCGTAGTGAGCTGCGCACGGCGCTCCATTGAAGCTGTCAGCACGCCATTTCCATAGACCCGTTCCAGCAGCTTTCGTGAACGAATCACAAGCTCTCGGGGCAAGAATGGCTTCGCCAAGTAGTCATCGCTTCCAAGCTCAAGGCCAATAATGCGATCGATATCGGCATCGCGGGCCGATATGAAGATCACCGGCTGCGATGGCTGGTCAGCTTTAATCTCACGTATGAGTTGGAAGCCATCTACGCCAGGTAACATAATATCGAGGACCCACAAGTCCGGCCGCTCCGAGATCGCTTCTCTTGCTGAGGTCCCATCGGGGAACGAACGCACTTGCCACCCCTCTTTCTCCAAATAGGCCGCTAGCACGCCTCTTAAATGCTCCTCATCTTCTACTAAATAGATACTATACATCGTATACCAGGCCTACTTTCCTAAATAACATGTGGAAAAGTGGAGCCGATTCGCCATTAAGTGCGATCGGTTCCACTCCATACAATCAAACTATTTTTTCTCAGCTTCCGTTGGTTGCTGTTCTTTGATTTTTTTACTCACTTCACGTAAAGATTCGGTTTCTTTCACATAATCCTTCAACAACTCTGGCAGTAAGCCGCGAATCGTTTCAGTATCATCAGCCTCAACGGCTTCGGCGAGCTTTTGCTGACGTTTAAAGGATTCAGGCAACTCCAATTCCATTATATCACCCGCGGCGGCAATGTCCTCAACTGGAAGAACTTGAGTAGACTGTTGTGGAGCCTGACCTTCAGCGGGAGCAGTACTGCTAGCATTAGCACGGAAGCTAAAGAAACCATTTTTTGAACCTTCCAGCAATTGTGGAGGTGAACTTAACACATCCATAGAGAGCATTTCACCTTTTGCATCATCTAGAGTGGAAGTGATAGTAACTGATGAAACAACATCACCATCACCATCACCATCCACTTTACCAGTTAAAGAAGCCTTGGAGATCGTTTCGCCCTTGGACAGGTTGAAGGAAGACTTCGGAAAATCAGTTTCTACTTGCTTCCGATCATCCAATGCTTTCTTCCAATCAGCAAGCGCATCTGGTGTGTATGTACTCGCTAGCATCTTCAAGTAGTTTCGCTCATGCGCTGGTTGGTTCAGCAAGCTTGCATTCGAAGAGCCGAAGAATACACCAGGCGTTGCTCCTATTGCTTTCACCATTTGAATAGCTTGAACTGGTTTCGCTTCAGTTGCCGTATCTGCCGCAGATGCACTTACAGCACCAAATGCGATGGTTGTCATAATAGCGAGCATGCTTGTTTGAACGGCGCGTTTTTTCCATGTTGTTTTCATCGTGAGAAAACTCCTTTCGATTTGTGTTGCGTGTAAGGGATGGTTGATTTCCCTTACACCCTTACTGTACCGAAACATTATGGACATCCTATCGCAACATTGTGGGAAATTATGTGTTTATGAGAAAAACACCACCCTTAAGGCATGGTGCTCCTCTTAGGTGGTGTCGTATGATCCATTCCAATATGAAAATGGGAAGACTGCAAATCTACAGGATTTTCGAGCCTTGAAGGTTCTCTAGTGAAGAATTCCTGCAAATATGCAGGTTGTTGAGAAGAAATTGCTCGCCAGCTCTTGAAAGAGTGATAATTCCTGCATAATCGTAGGAATTACCGCGATACGTGTAAATTGCAGCGAAAAAGATGCACAATCGCAGCAATTTGGATTGCCACATGCGCCAACCTTACATATTCAAATGCAGCTTACGTGTATTCAGCATCCCCGCAAGACCAGTGGGGTCTTGACTCACTTTGAACTGGACGAAAGCCTCCGCTTGCTCAGAAGTGCGAAGACGAAGCGGCTTAGGCTCCATCTCGGTCACGAGCTTCACGACAACATCGGCAACAGACTCTGGGGTTTGCGGCACCGAATTGCGTTTGGCGAACGTGTCCAAGTATTGGGTTATGATTGGTTTGTAGTCATCTTCCAAGATGCCGCCGGTTTTCTGCACATGGCCCAGTACGGTAGCGTTAAAGTTCGTCGCGATCGCCCCAGGCTCTAGTAGTGTGACATCGATATTGAAGGCAGGCTTATAGTAGGTAGCCAAGCTTTCAAGCAAACCCTCAACAGCGAATTTCGCTGCGCAGTAGATTTCATTGAAGGGTTGACCGACCAAGCCGCCAACACTCGTTGTCGTGATGAGATGAGCGGAATCCGATTTGCGAAGCAGGGGAAGGCCTGCCCGAATCGTATGCATCACCCCGTATACATTCGTATCGAATACAGCTTGAATCTCTTCGAAGCTAGCTTGACCAAGTGACCGGAGGAAGCCGAAGCCTGCATTACAGAACAGCACATCCAGATAGCCATGCTTCTCTTCTATAATCCCAAGAGCACGCTCCATAGATTGTGGTTCAGTCACTTCCATTTCCATAAAATAAAGATTCGCTACGTCTTTGTACTGCTCCTGATCACGAGCAACATTGCGCGTTCCAGCGTAGACAGTCCAGCCGAGCTCGGCAAATTTCAATGCCGTTGCCAGTCCGATACCTGATGAAGCTCCGGTAATCGCCATAATTCCATGCATATGAAACACTCCTTATGTGTTTAATTATTCAACTGTTTAGATACTAAACAATATACAATACGAACAAAACAGTCAACTGGAAATTAAAAATCCCAACCTAAGTTGGGATTTTAGACAGGCATTTTAGCTAATAGTTGTTGCAATGCAGCGATTTCATCCTTTGTATAGGAAGTGAAGAGTTGGTCGATTTTCGTATTATACGCAGCCAAGATGCTAACTATGAGCTCATTCCCTTTATCCGTCATCTGAAGCAAATGACTTCGTCGGCTGGTCGGATGAGGTTTGCGGACGAGCAAGCCTTGCTCCTCCATTTTATCCAGTAGTTGTGTAATCGCTCCGCGGGTTAGCCCGAATTCGTTGGCTATATCCACCGCGATGCAATCGGGATGCTTGCGCAGGTACTCTAAGACATACATCATGATCGGTGATATCTGGAATTGAGGCAGCACCTGCGTTAAGTAGGAGGAAATGACATTCTTGATCTCGCGAAATTTGGTCGTCATCCATTCATGTTCAGGTGTCATGCGAGGCCGCCCTTATTAGTTAGTGTTTAAAACCTAGTATGCCAAAAAAAATGACCCACAGCAACGGGCTGTGGGTCTAAGTTTATATATTTTAAAGGGGGGTTGGTCTTTATTATAGGCATTGTACATTAAAACAACATGAAGGTTAGATTTCATTTTCATTACAAATTTGACAGTGGTAAAATAAGTTGGAAAGCTTAGCAAAAGCTTGAGATGGAGAGCGGGGTATTTTCATATTGAAGCATTATTCCATGAGGTCACATTTAACGATCACATTTGCCCTAATGGCCTTGATTCCGATATTGATTCTAGGCGGCTTCCAGGTTTCACAAATTAAGCATATTACGCAGGAAACGAACCAAAATCAACGGCAGACGACGTATCGCCTCGGAGACGCGGTAGAAGCGTATATGTATTATCGTCGCAACGCGGTTGAAACATTAGCGGCTACGATTTCGGCTTCGGATTCGGCCTTCAGGACCCGAGAGAGTCTGACGCTGAAGCTGCAATCTCTTCAAGAGAATTTGGAGGGGTTTACGGGCATTTATGTAGTGGATGATAAAGGAACCATTAAAGCTACACATCAGATGTCCACGGACTTGATTGCTGCGGATGTCAATGATCGGGACTATACAGCACGTGTGAAGGCTGGTCAGAAAGCTATTATTTCTTCGTTATTTAAGGGTCCCGAAAGCTTAAATCAACCAGCTATAGCGATTGCCGTACCGATTTACAAGGGCAGCAAGCAGGTGGATGGCTTCGTGCTGGCTGTTCTAGAATTAGCGCCAATTAAGACGCTCGTTACGAAATATGATTATGGTACAGAGGCCTATCCTGTCGTGCTGGATCACGCAGGCAAGCCCATTTATCATCCGAATGCGGCACTGACGGAATCGATGGCGGATTTATCCAAGGAACCTGTCGTAGCGGATGCCAAAATGCAAAAACAAGGCGAAGGCACCTACACGTTAAGCACCTCCGCACATAAAGAGCTTATTACCTTTAAGCTGATTCCTGACTTGAATCTCATTGTATGGGTCAGCAGGTCGACAGCGGCCGTGAATGCGGCATTCATAGAATCTTTACGGATCACGCTGTTTTTACTCGTGTTCACGCTCATCTTAACTGTGATGCTCGGCAGTCTGCTGGCCAGAAGATTGAATGGCACGATCCATGCATTAGTCGGCTATACACAGCGACTGGCTGGGGGATCATTCGCGCAGCCTGACCAGAAAGTCGTACCGCGCGGAGCGCCATTGGAGCTGCATCAGCTCGCGGAGCATTTCTTCCGGATGGCGGCGCAGATCAAGGAGAACCAAGGCGCCTTGCTCCAACTGAATAGCGAGCTTGAGCATCGCGTAGAAGAGCGAACACAACGATTGCAGGACGAGCATGCCACGTTGAATGCCGTATTAGAGAGCATGTCCGATGCGATAGTGCTCATAGATGTGCAGCATAATGTGCTGTATGCCAATCATCAGATGGCCGAAAGCTTCGCAATTCCTATGGGGGAATTGTCACACATGCCAGAGGCTGACTTATTTGAGCGAATCGCCGAGCTTTTGACTGACACTCAGGATGAACGCCAGTTGAGTAAGCTGAGGGCAGAGCCAAGGGTACAGAGTGCTGTGACGGTGAAAACAGTGCAAGGCAAGCCGCGATTTATGATGGTATCCGCGTTTCAAGTCGCGCGCGAGGGGCGGGTATTTGGCCGCGGCTATGTGTGGCGAGATAGGACGAAGGAGCATGAAATCGACGCCCTCAAAAATGATCTTATCTCACTAGCTTCGCATGAATTCAAAACACCCATTACGAGCATTCGAGGCGGTGTAGAAACCTTGCTGCGCAGTGATGCTAACTGGGATGAGGAGTTCAAATTAGAGCTGCTCGAAGGTATTCATGAAGATATAGGCCGTATCCAAGATCTCATCGATGAGTGGCTGGATATATCGAAAATTGAATCGGGTGCGATGGGGATTCATCCGCAACCGTTGAAGCTAGCCGCAGTCATCGAAAGCGCTAGAAATAGATTGCCAGAGGAGATTAGCGCTGCTCGGCCTCAGCTCGAGGTTGAGCTGCCTTCCAATACACCTCTTGTCAATGCGGATAAACTCCGTATGGAGCAGGTTTTCTTGAACTTGTTCATCAATGCGGTTCGATATAATGAGCGACAACCGATCATTAGGGTGACCACCCATGAGGATGATCAGTATGTGTATGTTCACGTTCAGGATAATGGGATCGGAATTGCTGCGGAGCATTTGGCTAAACTATTTGATCGTTTTTATCGTGTGGATGTGTCTTCCAGCCGTCAAACGGGGGGAACAGGGCTTGGTTTGGCGATTTGCAAAGGGATTATGGAAGCCCACGGTGGAACTATTAAGGTTGAAAGCCAGCTTGGCGAGGGAAGCCGATTCACACTGATGATTCCGCGCTTTAAGGAGGAGAAGAGCTAGCATGAGCACGAAAAAAATTATGATCGTCGACGATGAACCCAAAATCATTCGTTTCATCGCTGCGAATCTTAAATCCTTGGGTTTCGAGACGGTGGCCTGTCAAAGTGGGGGCGAAGCGTTAGAGAAGGCGGAAGCTGTGGACCCGGATTTGATTTTATTAGATCTGATGATGCCGGGGATGGATGGCTTTGAAGTATTAAGAAGACTGCGCACCTATTCCAGTGTGCCTGTGATCATGCTAACAGCAAGGAGTAATGGCGCGGATAAAGTGCAGGGGTTGAATCTCGGCGCGGATGATTATTTGACCAAGCCGTTCTCGTTGGACGAGCTGTTCGCCAGAGTCAATGCAGTCCTTCGTCGTTTGGATGGACGCATGCCAGCACCTAACACCGTTAGCGAATTAACCGTTGGGCCGGTGAATGTCAATTTAGCTCAGCGACGTATCCGACTGAATGGAGTGGAAGTGAAATTCACTGAGACAGAGTATAATCTGTTCGTTCTTCTCTTGCAGCATGAAGGCAAAGTGATGACGCATGAACAGCTGTTGAGCGAGATTTGGGGAAGTGAGTATCGCGATGAGGTGGAATATTTACGCGTTACGATTGCGCGGATTCGGCAAAAGCTGAAGGCCCACACCGAAGGGCAGGAGCTGATTGTGACCTACCCTGGTGTTGGTTATATGGCGAAAGGGGATTAAGGCGTTGTGTTCGTCAGAAGCTGTACATCAAGCGGATAATCAGGCAGCTCGAATTCGCGAGTTGTGCCTGCTGTGAGGTCGACCACCGTCATCCCATTCCAGCCAGTATCGGCATAAGTAACGCCCCCTGTCAGATAGGCATAACGACCATCGGCACTGCTGGCGACCATTTGGTGCATGCGACTTAACGGGAGGACCTTCTCTTTATAAGTGTTCACATCGAGTACGGTCAAATTAGGCTTGCCCGTTGCGCTGCCTGCCGAACCGATGCCAACAATCAGCAGATGCTTACCGTCAGGTGTTAGTGTAACGCCTTCTTGATGTGTGTTGCCCGTCAAAGGTTCAGTCTTATTGCTGCCGCTCTTCGGGTCAAGGACCACAAGACCACGTCCTTGGTAAGGCAGAAGTAAGCGGCCATCTGCGCGGACGGCGGCATAGTGTGGCTTCTCGAAGCCGCCTTTACCGAAGGGAGCAGCTTCTAACGTGCGACCTTTTAGGTTAAAAGGATCGACAGCAGTTACGGTATATCCGTCGTGGTCAATACTGTACACCTCAAGGCCGTCAAGGCTGGTCACGACATCAAAAGGTCGAACGCCGACAGGAACACGCCCCGTCATTGCGAGCTTTTCCGTATCTAAGATTTCTAATTGACTCTTGCCGCCATCGAGATAGACACCGACATAAGCAAATTTACCATCTGGCGATACCGCAATTCCCATGCCTCCCGAGCGATATTCTCCGAAGCTGGGTTTACCCACATTGGACTGATAAGGGACAAGTACGATCCGTTTACGGAGGTTCGTATCAATAACGGCTACACCCTCAGCTGTCGACACATAAGCCCGATGGTTTGGCCCCTCTGCGATGGCAAAAGGGGCTTTCCCTACAACAAGCTTCTCAAACCGGCCTGAAGCGGGATCGAGGAAGGACATATAATCACTCTTCGAATGAGTTACCATTAAGGTCGTAGTCGTCGCAGGGGAAGTGGTCGCATCTGCAGGGGATGAACTTGTCGCGGGCGTTTGTGTTGCAGCTGCTGCGGTAGGAGATGGTGTTGATGTCTTCGGCGGATTGAGGCTGGAAACCGAATTCGATTGCTGGCTGCCGCACCCAACTAAGAGAAGAAACAGCGTGAGCGGCGTTAATCGTGCGAATAGGGAACTATTTTTCAGTAACATAGATGGTCACCTCTGGATTTAGGATGTAAGAATTTAAGTAAATAGTACCTGTGGATAAGTTTAGCAAACAAAGGAAAGGAAGAGAACCTGATCACAGGTCATCTTCCTTATCTTTTTATCATTCAATTGTACAATCAACGATTACTTCTTCAAGTTCAAAGTTACACCAGATGAAGTAGCCCATGCACCCACTGGCGCAACTGTATAAGTCGTATCTGGAGCTAGCTGAGCATTGTTCAGGAGCGTAAACGTCCCAACAGCACCTTTGCGAGTCGTCAAGCTGTATTCAGCAGTCAGTACGGTACCATCGGCAGCAGTTAGGGATACACGGCGTGAAACGAAGATTTCATCCTTCGGATCTTGCGTGAGCGTGACTGCAATCGTCTTTGCATCTACTGCAGCGGCGGATTGAAGCTGGAGCGGAGCGATTTCTTTTGCCGTAAAAGTAGGGTTCTTCAGTGTCGCCCAGTCTGCGGAAACCGTATATGTCACACCAGGGTGGAAGGTCTCTCCGTTTGGTAAAATGAATTTAGGCGCTTGGCGACCATCCGTTGCTTGCGTGAAAGGCAAGTAGTTAGCCGTCATCGTTGCACCACCCTCAGGAGTGATCTGTACTTGACGACTCCGCATGGAGGATAGGATTTGATACGTCGTGCCGTTATAACGATTCCCTGCGTCAACGATAAATGAACCAGGACGGCCTTTGCTGTAAGCGGCAATGACATAACCATAATCCGCGACACCGTCAGATAGATGGGATTCAACTTCAAATAGATCATTGGCAACCTGAGCTGTGGAATCCAGTCGAATACGCTCTGTGCTAGCTGTGAAAGTGACAGCAGGTTGACCTTTATAAGTTAGTGAGTATGTTGTACCCGCTTTCTGTGTTGGGACTGGAACAATATAAGTAGATACGGAGCCTGTTTTCAGGCGTGGTACGTTATTGATGGCAAGACCGTTGTCAAAAACAAAGTTTTTGGACGCAGGCTCCAGCTCTAATTCTGCCGCAGGAATCGGTGCGGAGAATGTCACTTGCAGGGAAATAGCATTCAAAGCCTCCAGCTTCGTTATGCGAACCGGTGCCACTTTCTGTGCTTCAACAAGGAGCAAAGCAGCTTGACCGCGGGTAACTTGGCTGCTTAGTGAAGCGTAGCTTGGCAACTGACGAATCGTTGCAGCGTCTACCTTAAGCACCGTAGCAATGATGCTGCTTAGCTGTTCGGAAGTGATCGTTTGCGCCCCAGCGAATTGCTGGCTAGCCACACCATTCATCGCACCGAGTGCTTGCATGGAAATTGCATAGCTATAATACCAATCTTTCGAAGTCACATCCTGAAAAGGACTTGACGTCGCTGCATCCACCGTCGTATTCACGTGGAACGCAAGGGCTACCATTTTGGCAATCTCACTGCGCGTGACAGCATGATCTGGTTTAAACGAATGGTTCTCATAGCCAGATAGTACTTGTTGCTGGGCTAACAGCTCAATAGCGGACTGTATTTGAGTGGAACTTGCTGAATCCGTGAATGGACTGGCTGCTAGGGCATGGTAAGGAAGAAGAGCGGATAATCCGACAGTTGCTGAAATGGTGAGAGCAGCAAGAACTTTATTGTTATTTTTCATCGAGAAACACTCCTCAAGTTTATTGGATTTGTTTGTTGCGCTGTTGTCTACAGGACTAAGCTTACTTGTTCGCGCATAACAATCGCATAAAAATGAGAGGCGAGACATTACAATTTCGTAAAAATAAAAAAAGAGCAATCCTCAAGTAGTTATAGCTACTTTGAGGACAGCCCTTAGCTTTTTTGAACGAAAATGGTGTTATCTAGTTAATGAGTGCATCCTGTTTATTCTCATTTTGAACGATGCTGTGTGAAGAAGAACCGGTCAGACGTTGCGGAGGGAAGACTTGACGAACAGGCGCAATGATAAGCGCAGCTACGACAGCTTTAATTGCATCTCCAGGAAGGAATGGATAGCAGGCAGCAAACATTGCCTTCTCAAGCGTATAGGAAGGAACCTTATACATTAACCACGGTACGCCGGCCAAATAAAGAAACAGGGAGCCGAAAACTTCAAGAACAAGGAACGCAGCGACATAGCCCATGATGCCATTTAAGCGAATACGAGGTAAAATAAGACCAATGAGCATCGCGGATATCGGCCAGATCATGATAAAGCCGCCGGTAGGTCCGAGGACAATACCTAGACCTCCACTGCCATGAAGAAGTGGGAAACCAACTGCAGTAAGCACAACGACAAGGGCCATACTTAGGAATCCGTATCTCGCGCCAAGTAAACCTCCAGCAAGCATAACAGCTAATGTTTGTAGGGTAATAGGTACTTCTGTGCCAACTGAGATTTTGAAAAAGCTGAATAACACGAGAATAGCTGCAAATAAAGCACTGAAAATAACACCACGTAGCGTAAGTTTCATATTGTTGACCACTCCTGTTTCTGGTATTGTTAATCTATTGTAAACCAAATGAATCGTTATTAAGTTGACAATACAGATAATAGCACAACTGCTAGAAAAGTGAAAGGGACTTTTTACATATGTCTATAAGTGAGAAATTAATGTCATTAAGGAATGCTTCTATCGTCTATCGAATGGAGTCGGGAGAAGGGCGGCGCGTGTGGTCAGGCGTTTCACTAGACATTCATAGAGGTGAGTGGATAGCTGTCGTGGGACCAAATGGAAGCGGGAAAAGTACACTTGCTAGCGTGTTGCTAGGCTTGAACCCGTTGTCGGAAGGGCAAATTCAACGCAGAACCAACGATGTGGCTTCGACGATAAGAGGCGTACTCCAGTTGCCAGATGCGCAGTTCATAGGAGAAACAATAGCGGAAGAACTAGACTTAATGCCGCAAGCGCAGCAGTTATCGGCTGAGGAACGCAGGGGCTGGTATGTGGATGTGTTATCGGCCGTAGGCTTATCACTTTCGCCAGATCGCACGATGGCTACCTTATCAGGTGGACAGAAGCAGCTAGTAAATCTCGCTGTAGCACTAGCATCTCGTCCAGAGATCCTTCTTTTGGATGAACCGACGGCAATGCTGGATCCTGCTTCACGCAAGGATGTTCGTGAAGTTGTACGTCAAGCGCATCAGCGTGGAACGACGATTGTTTGGATTTCACACCGGTTGGAAGAGGTGGCGGATGCGACCCGTGTAGTTGGTTTTGGTGCGGGTAGGATTACCTTTGACGGGGAGCCGCGCAAGTTCTTTTACGGAGAAGCTGAGAAGAAATTATCGCCTTGTGTGGAGCTTGGCTTTGATCCGCCTTTTGTGATACAAACGGCGATGAATCTGCTAGAGCAGGGACTTACCTTGCAACACTTTCCGCTGAATATGGAAGAACTAGCGGAGGCGATCTCATGTCGATAGCATTGAAAGGAATAAGGATAACAGCTCCGGATTCGTCGGATGTGACACTCCTTCAAGATATAAGCTTTACATTGCAAGAGGGAACCGTGACGTTGCTGATCGGCCATGCAGGATCAGGGAAATCTACGCTGCTGCAAGTGATGTCGGGTTTACTGAAACCACATGCTGGAATGATTACATTGGATGAGCAGCCCATTTGGCTCAAACCTACGAAGGTGGATCCCAAGCAGTTGCTTCGCTTCGGCTTAACGTTCCAATTTCCGGAGCAGCAGTTGTTCGCACGAAGCATACGCCAAGAATTTGCCTATTCGCTCAGGCCGTACAAGCTGCCAACGGATGAACGAGAACGCCGCATCCGCGATGCGACTCATGCACTGGA
Source organism: Paenibacillus sp. J22P51 (assembly GCF_059692215.1). Taxonomy (NCBI): domain Bacteria; kingdom Bacillati; phylum Bacillota; class Bacilli; order Caryophanales; family Paenibacillaceae; genus Paenibacillus; species Paenibacillus sp. J22P51. The sequence continues at coordinate 94,528 of NZ_JCAUAZ010000010.1, forward strand.
TCCTCATGGCGCATTCGCCATGGATCGCTCGCCCTTCGCGCTCAGCGGAGGCGAGCAGCGCCGGCTCGCGCTGGCGACGACCTTCGCCACGGCTCCGGGTTGGCTCCTCATAGATGAGCCAACCGCCGGCCTCGAGGCGGCCGCCGTGCGCGAGCTGCTGCGCATGCTGCGCGCGCGAACCCGTGGCGGAATCGTCATCGCCACGCACGACCTGGACACGTTCTTTCCGCTAGCGGACCGTGTCCTCGTTCTAGACCAAGGCGAGCTTGTCTTCGACGGCTCGCCGCAAGAGCTCTGCCGCGCGCCCGAGGTGCTGGTGCGCGCTGGGGTTGGCCTCCCGAGCTGCGCGGAGGCCGCACAAGAGCTGGCACGCGTTGGCATCGCCATCACGCCGGATCAGCTCACGCCGGCGCTTGCCGCGTCGGCGATCTTGGCTGCGCTGCGCGAAGGAGGCAGCAGCGCCTCGGCGCCTGCGGAAGTGGCGCCGCCAGCTGCCACGCGCGCAGCAAGCGTGACGCAGCCACCGCAGCGGCCGCAGGTGCAACCACCCAAGCCGCAGGCAGGGTGGTTGCGGCTGGATCCGCGCGCGAAGTGGCTGCTCTATCTGCTGCTCGCCATCGGTACGATGGGGCAGCAGGGGTGGGGCGGCGTCGCGGTGGCCGCAGGGCTCGTCGGCTGCGCGTTTCTCGGCCTCCCGCGCAGTGTCGTGCGCGGAATCCTCAAAGTCGCAACGTCCTATGCGATTTTCTTGATCTTTTCTGTCGCGCTGGCGGGGATTGAGTTCTCTCCGCTAGGCTACGCAGCCGACAACGGCTGGAGCACAACCTTCATACTGACACGTTTATTTGTCGTCTTGATGGCAGGTTATTGGCTTGCCATGTCGACCCCTTACGGTCAGCTCGTACAGGGGCTAAACTGGGCGTTGAAATACTTATACAAGGTGAAGCTGCCAGTGGCATCCTTCTCCTTGGCGGTTTCGTTTGTTTTTCGTTTCATTCCGCTCATCCTACGGGAGTGGCAGCAATTTGCGACAATCGTACGAGCCCGGGGCAAAGCCTCTGTCCGTCAAGGCAGTGTTCGGGTGCGCGACATTCCTGCATTGGTCGTTCCACTCTTACTAGGGATGTTCCACAAAGCGGAGCAAATGACCGTTGCGATGGAAATGAAACAAATGGATGGCAAGACATTGCTGTTGAGGAAGAATACGCTGAAATGGCAGCTAGCTGATACATTCTTAGTGGTAGGTGCTCTTCTCGCATGGGGAATACTGCTTTATACGTAATTACTCGACTAGTAAAAAGCTAACGGACATAAGAGAAGTTATTTGATAATATGCAGCCGTTTGATAAGCTAACGGACACATCGGACGCTATTCACCTTCATTCAGAGCGTTTTCGGGTAGCTAAGCCTAATTAACGGCTGTAGTGTCCGTTCGTTCCTGAAAAGAACTATTCTAGCCCAATTAACGTCTTCAGTGTCCGTTAGGAGGGGAAGATTTCGTCATACAGCCCATTAGCACCCGCAATGATCTAATCTCACGAAATATCCCACCTAAGGCTCGCATTAGCAAGCCTTGGGTTCTTATTCTGCGCTAAAACTGCCGCCCATCCGAATCTAGGAATAATTCTCTCAACCATTGCTTACAAATAGAGTAATAGACTATTACTCTAGAAATGGTTGGTGAGCTATGAACATCCAAAGAAAGAGAATCTTATTTTACTCGCTACTAGCTGGCCTCTTTACCTTGCTATTTCTCCTTTACATGAGTGGGCTTAACCCCTCATCCGAACAGATTCTCATAGAAGCACAAGCCGAGGAGTTAATCGAATCTCCCGCGCCAGCACCGTCGTTTGAGGTTCAAATCATTACACCGGACAAGCTCGAGCAGCCTCTCCAAGTCCAAGCCGACCCAGCCCCACTGCAAACATCATCTGTCCCAGTGGACACGCCCCCATCAGTTCCAGTGGACATACCACCACCTCAGACAACATCCGTTACAGCGGTCACTTACGTTCCACCGTCCAGAATCAGCATCCCCGTCCTCAACTACCATAGCGTCACAATTGACCCGGGAAATGTTGTCGTTATTTCCCCAGCAAAGCTGGAGGAGCAGATGAAATATCTGGATGACCATGGATACACCCCGATTACACTCGCAACCTTTACTAGCCTTATAGAGGGTGAAGGTGGGCAAACGGCGCCACAGAAGCCAGTATTGCTCACTTTTGATGACGGCTATGTGGATAATGTGGAAGAGGCCATGCCTATTCTGGCCAAATACGCGTTCCCTGCGACACTCTTTATGTCACCAGGCATGGTCGAGCACGATGGTTATTTGAATTGGGAACAGATCAAGCAACTGCAAGATACCGGCTGGGACATTCAGCCTCATGGCATGACACACCCGCATCTCCCTCAGCTTCCAGCGGAACAACAAGCGTTCGAGATCACGGAAGCTAGAAAGTTAATTGAGGAAAAGCTAGGCACACAAGCGGACGTATTCTGCTATCCCTATGGTGAATATAACAAAACAACGTTAAAGCTCTTAAAGGATCACGGCTTTCGGTACGCTTTTACGATCGATCAAGGTTACACAACCAATCAGCAGTCCCCATACCTACTCAAAAGGCTGTTTATCAACGGGGAAGAAAACCTGAACGCATTCATTCGCAAGCTCCCAAAAACTAATTAGGGGAACAGCCTTTTGAGTACAGTCGCTCATTTATCCCATCCGACCCACCAGTCACCTTGAGCCCCTTCTCGCGGTATATTATACTTAAACGAACAATGACAAAGGGCGGCGGTGGGGCAATGGATCAAGGGTATACCATTTACGAGCAGCAGATGCAGAGAAAGCTCAAGCGCTGGGAAATACGTCTGCAAAAGCAACCCAACTTGATTGAGCGCGCCTCCAAATCCGTTCAAAACCGCATCAACCAAGTGATCCCAGAGAAAATCCACAATACGATCACGGCAACGGTCAAAGGGATTGTGCAAACGACTCTTTTTGGCATCAATTATATGCCTGCGACTGAGCCACTAAAGGGCGTATCTATATCCATGGCAGATCGCGATGCGAAAGCAGAGGAACTGCTGTCTCTTTACAAAAAGATCGCCGCCGCCGAGGGCGCTGGTGCGGGAGCGGGTGGTATTCTGCTGGGGCTTGCTGATTTTCCGATTCTGATCGGGATTAAGCTGAAATTCCTTTTTGAATTAGCGCATATTTACGGGTATTCGACCCGGGATTATAGAGAAAGATTGTTCATTCTGTATGTGTTTCAATTGGCCTTTTCGAGCACGAAGAAGAAGCCGGAGCTGCTCCACACGATAAAAAATTGGCCTGCCATCTCGCGGACCTTTCCTCCTGCCGCAGATTATATGAATCAAGTGAATTGGCTGCAGCTTCAGCAGGAGTATCGGGATACGATTGATTTTCGTAAAATGCTCCAGCTCATCCCCGGCATCGGGGCTGTAGTGGGCGCATGGGCCAACTTTGGCTTGCTCGAGGAGCTTGGCGTGGCAGGCATGAACTGCTATCGGCTGCGCAATTTGCAAGACAAAGCGGCAGAGTTGGACGCAAACTTTGAGGCGTAGTAGGCGCTATGGATCGGCTTGCTTTTCACGCCTTATTTTCATAAATAGTCAAACCGACAGTTATTTCTTTGAAAATCACGCATACACTATAAGAGAGTCGGTAACCGGCTTCTCTTGTGAAGATTTGTGATTATTTTCACAAGCATATATGTGATTAATTTCACAACTGGAGGAGTGTTGAGGCAAATGAGTAAACCCAGAATCGTTATTCTAGGCGCAGGCTACGGCGGACTTGTCACAGCGATAAGGCTGCAGAAAAAGATGAGAAGGAATGAGATGGACGTCACATTGGTCAATAAGCATGACTATCACTTTATTACGACACATCTGCATATGCCGGCTGCCGGTACAGATCACCATGATAACGCGCGTGTAACCATTTCGGATTTGATTGATGAACAGAAGATTCGGTTCGTGAAGTCGACGGTTAGAGAGATTTTGCCTAGTGATAAGAAGATTGTGCTGGAAGAGGCTACGCTCGATTATGACTATCTCGTCATTGGATTAGGAAGTGAGACGGAAACCTTCGGTATTCCGGGCATGAATGAGTATGCTATGTCTATAAAAAGCATTAACAGTGTCCGCTTCATTCGGCAGCATATTGAATATATGTTTGCCAAGTCCAAGATGGCTCCAAAGCGCAAGGATTATCTAACCTTCGTTGTTGGCGGCGCGGGATTTACAGGTACGGAGTTTGTCGGAGAGCTGGCGGACCGCGTTCCTATTCTATGTAAAACCTACGATGTCGATCCAGCGGATGTTCGTATTTATAATGTGGAAGCTTCCTCATCAGCGCTGCCTCCCGGTCTTCCGGAGGATTTGATCGAGTATGGGATGGAAGTGATGCGCCGCAAAGGGGTGCAATATAAGCTATCCACCGCGATCAAGGCATGTACGCCAGAAGGGGTGATTCTCGGCAACGGCGAGTTCATTCGTGCAGGCACGGTCGTGTGGTCGGGGGGGATTCGCGGCAATTCCTTGCTGCAGCAAGCGGGGTTCGATGTTCAGCGTGGCCGGGTCAAAGTAGATAGCTGCTTACGTTCGTATCAATTTCCAGAGATCTTCATTACCGGTGATTGCTCGATTGTTACAAGCCCAGAAGGTACGCCATATCCTGCGAATGCCCAAATTGCTGTCCAACAGGGCTATAATGCAGCTAGGAATCTCATTCAGTCTGTTCGAGGCAAAGAGTTGAAGCCTTTTGTATATGATTTCAAAGGCACGGTAGCATCCTTAGGCCGCGGGGAGGCTGTTGGTTTGCTCAAAGTCAAGAAAGTGAAGGGCCGCTTGGCCTCATTTATCAAAAAAATGATCGATGCCCGCTATTTATACCTTATCGGCGGTATTCCACTCATTTGGAAGAAAATGATTTGGAAGCAAAAATCCACAACCCGCAATTATCATGTACCGAATTAATGTTCAGTAACATACCAAAAAAGCTGAAATGAGACGCAGTGGCAATAACCACAGCTCTCAAATCAGCTTTTTTTATTTATTCAGCTGCAGTCGCAGGAACAGCTGCTCTTCCTGCCGTCTCCGTTGCTGAGGGCTTCTTTTTTGCATAACTCCTGTATAAGATGGAGCTGCCTATCGTTAGGAGCGCAATAACCGCTATACCCCAGATCAGGTTGTCAAAAGCACGTTCGAGCGGCAGCGACTTCTGCCAGACTAGCGCACTGCCCGAGAGCGCGACGGCGAATGCGCCGCTGAAAAATTGCAACAATTGGAACAAGCCCATCCCTGAGCCGACGCGTTCTTTGGTCAATTGCCGAGATAGTTCATTAGATACAGCGCTGGAAAGTGTTGTGAAGCTGATGCTGACTAAGATGTAGAGCGCGGCAATCCAGTAATAGGAATAGCTGGCAGTCAGGGCTAGCAGTACGGTAGAAAGTAACATCAACCATGGCACGTAGCGCAGCAAATCAGTATTGCCATAACGGTCAATGATGCGACCGACACGGTTCGACACCAGCATGGCAATCAGAGCGCCTGGGAAGAGCAATAGTCCCGAAGTGAGCGGAGCTAAACCGAAAACTCGAGCAAGCATCTGAGGCGCAAGGAACAGGAAGCCGAAGCTGATCATATAGGAAGTTACGCCAATTGCGCCAAGCGCCATATAAGGCTTGTCGCCGAAAAGGGCAGGCAGCACGAACGGTTGAGAGGCTCGGCGAATGCGCAGCGCGAACAGGGCAAGCGCAATCAATCCCACGAGGAGGGCAACGACACTCTTCGAAGTTAGGAAGAGCAGCAACCCCGTCGTCCCAATCCCTAGAAGCAGCGCACCGATGAAATCGAACGAGCCGCTTTCTGCTTTTTCTTTTGGGAGTAAGATAAGAAATATAGGGATAAGCAGAAGCGTAACACCGGTAATGACGAACAGGAAGTGCCATCCCAAATACTGAACGATGGATCCGCCTGCGACGGGACCGAGTCCTAAGCCAAGTGAAGCAGCGGAAAGGATGAGCGACATGGCTCTGCCTCTACGAGACAAAGGAATGTAGCGGGTTACGAGAACGATACCAAGCGATGGAATCGCGCCTGCGCCAGATGCTTGAATCAGCCTTGTAAGCAGCAATAGCTCGAAGCTGTTCGTGAACAGCCCAAGGATGGATGCGCCGCCGAGCGAAAGCAGGGCAATGACGTAGAGCCTGCGAATGGGCACAAAGTCGGACAAGCGGCTGTAGGTGATCGAAGCGATAGCGAAAACGATCGAATACCCCGTGACAATCCATGATGCCGTTGAGGGGCTAAGTTCGAATTGTACGGAAATTTTGGGCAAAGCCAGATTGAACATCATCGTGTTCATGATCACCAGTACAATGGTAAAACAGAGCAACCAGGAGACAGGAGTTTCTCGTAAGCGGCTAGGTAACTCTGATTGAGCGTGCGTAGTTCCTTTATTAGAAGTGATTGCGTTGTTTGACATTTTCACCATCCGATCTAAAACTATAATACATTTTGTTACAGTTTAGCATGGTGGTTACGGTGTGTCAATGAATTGGCCATGGTTAAAATTAGTTGATGATTGAATATTTATTCGTTAAAATGTATTATTATTCATAAAATGCAGGGGGGTAATCTAGTGGAACATACGATAAGAAAGGCAGAAATGAAAGATTTGGAGGCATTAAAAGAGCTGATGGTTGGCTATATTGTAGGCTTTTATAAGAAGCCGCGGCCCGAGTCCGCTGATATCCATCGTCTGATCAGTACCTTACTTCAGGAACAAGGCGGTATTCAGTTTGTTGCCGTAAAAGAAGGCGAGCTCGTTGGCTTTGCGACTCTGTATTTTGCATGGAGTACGATGAAGGCTAGTCCCATTACGATCATGAACGACCTGTTCCTTCTCGAACCATTTCGGGGAACTACTGTGGAAGAAGACTTGTTCCGGGAATGCCAAAGCTACTCCAAGGAAAACGGCTATGCCTACATGTCTTGGATCACCGCACCGGACAATCATCGTGCACAACAGTTTTTTGATAAAAGGGGTGGAACTCGCGTGGATTGGGTGAATTACACCATGAACTGGAGTATTTCCAACTAATTACTTCGTTTTAACCTGGTATGTTCGTTCTAGCACGCCACTTTTCACAAAATACCTCGAGTCCCTACGAAAATGGAAGATAATCAACGAATCAGGTAATTGTAAGCGAATTATTGGGGGAATCACGAGGTGGAAGAGAGCTTTTTACGTTTATTCCCACCTTTACTATGTTGGTAGAAGAGAGTAGTATTCAACACGTACATGAACAGTTGAATATTTCGCTTAATTTTCTTTTAAGAAAAGCGGGGGAACCACGAGTAACATGGGGTGAATAATGGTACTGATATGATGTACCTTTTAGGGCAGATTTCTCGCGGCCCGAACCCGGCAGCTAACCTCGTAAGCGATCGTGAGAAAGGAGAACATGTGTTTAAAACACAAGGTCGATCCTTGTGTTTTTTTGCGTCCATTTTACAAATGAGATCTATGAGATTAGCTTTAATTGGAGGAACGACCACGAAATGACAAGTGATTCATTGAAGAAAATTGTGTTTGGTAAGCCGCTAAAGTCGAGTGAGATTGAGTCGGAGAAAATGCCTGTCTGGAAAGCGCTCCCCATCCTGTCTTCTGATGCCTTATCTTCTGTATCGTATGGGACGGAGCAAATTCTGTTAGAACTCGCAACAGTGGGGATTGCTGCATTTGCATTCTCCTTGCCGATTGCGATTTCGATCATCGCATTGATTTTATTGCTCGTGTTGAGCTATAGGCAAGTGATTGAGGCCTACCCTATGGGTGGCGGCGCTTATATGGTTACCAAAGAAAATTTAGGAATGGTATGGGGACGACTAACAGGTGTCTCACTGCTGATCGATTATACCTTGACCGTGGCCGTTTCGATCTCGGCAGGTGTGCAGGCGATTACTTCGGCTTTTCCTTCTGCAGTACCGTATATTGTTCCGCTTACCATCTTTCTGGTTTGGATTATGGTCTGGATTAATTTGCGAGGCACTTCCGAATCAGGCACAGTTTTTGCGATTCCGACGTACTTTTTCATCCTTTGTATTCTATTGTTAGTGGGTAAAGGTATCTTCGATTTAATGACGGGCTCACTCAATACGCATGCCATTGATTTCACACCAAGCGCAGCGACGAACTCATTAACCTTATTCGTACTTCTTAAGGCATTCTCGTCTGGTTGTTCAGCTGTAACGGGAATCGAAGCGATTTCCGATGCCGTTCCGCATTTCCGAACGCCATCAGTCAAAAATGCCAAACGTACGCTCCTCTCCTTAGGCGGCCTGTTGGCGATCGTCTTCGGCGGTGTAACGCTGATCGCCTTAGGGTATGGGATTGCCCCAGATCATAATGGGCACACTTCGGTTCTGTCGATGGTGACGGAGCAAGCTTTTGGCCGTGGCGTTATGTACTATGCGACCCAAATCGCTACAATGCTAATTCTAGTGCTGGCGGCCAATACGAGCTTTAATGGCTTCCCCATCTTGGCGTCGATCATGGCCCAAGACAAGAACTTCCCGCGCATGTTCTCATTCCGTGGGGATCGACTTTCGTATCATTATGGCATCATCACGCTTGGCGTGCTGGCAAGTTTTCTACTGGTTGGCTTTAAGGGTAAGACCGATGCACTTATTCCGCTTTATGCGATCGGCGTATTTTTATCTTTTACACTAGCTCAGGCGGGTTTGGTGCGTAAATGGTTAAAGGAGCGCGTATCCGGCTGGATCGGCAAATTAATCATTAACGGCCTTGGCGGCATCGTCTCCTTTGCAGTTCTTATCATTTTCTCTGTGACTAAATTTAGCGAGGGTGCTTGGATCGTCATTATCGTGACACCGATTCTACTCTGGTTAATTACGAAGATCAGTCACCATTACGATGACGTAGCCAACCAGCTGCGCATTGATATCACACAAGACCGCGTTTGTACCAAAGAACCCGTCATTATCGTACCCGTGGCTGGGATTCACCGTGCTGTAGAGCAATCGCTGAACTATGCGAAGTCACTCTCGCCTAACGTTATCGCCTTCTATGTCTCCTTCTCGGATGAAGATGAGGAATCGATGCAGGAGAAGTGGCAGATCTGGGATCCAGGTGTTCGACTGGTTGTGTTCAAATCACGGTATAGAACGATCCTGAAGCCGCTAGCTGAATTCATTGACCGAATCGACACGCACGTATCAGAGAAGCAGTCTATCATGGTTATTCTCCCTCAATTCATGCCGAAAAAATGGTGGCACCGTCTGCTCCATAATCAGTCCGCTGCGCGTATCCGCTCGAAGCTTCAAGCCGATAAGGATATCGTTGTTGCGACAGTGCCGTATCATTTACACCAATAGACGTGTACGTGTACAATAATAGGGAGAACATGTAGACGAGGTGACCTTATTATGGTGAAAAAGAAAGCTAAAATGACGCCAGCTGCGGCTAGCGTGCAAGATAAACCAGCAACCCTGAAGGATCTGCTGCGTCCGGAAATTTTGGAAGGACTCAAAGCCCAGGCTGACGCGATGAAAGCGGAAGAGCAAGCAAAGAAGGACGCAGAGAGGGCCAGGGTAGAGGCGGCTCGCAAGGCGGAAGAGAAGCGCCTTGAAAATGATTTTGCTTATCAGCTGGAGAAAAGTAAATTGGATTGGCGGAAACACAAATGAGGGGGCGCACGATGTGCCTCCTTTTATTTTTAAGTGCGATGATAGCGCTTGCAGGGTGTGTGGGATCGGCTGCCTTAACAACGCCACTGCCTGATTCTGCTCAAGTAGTTATGGCAACACCAACACCGACACCGACACCGACGCCAACCGGCTCGGCGTCTACAGCCTCATCAGACTTGGTAGATCCCACGTCCGTCCCGGCATTTGCATCGCTGGAAAAGAATCTGATCGACCGCTACGCAGCAAGCATTCCAACCAAATGGGGGGAGAATGTCCCTGGTGTGCAAACGCATTTGGTAACGGAGGAACGAGTCATAGCCTTGACCTTCGATGCTTGCGGGGGAACAGAAGGCAGCGGTTACGATGAGAAACTGATCGACTATTTGATCAAGGAAAATATCCCGGCGACGCTATTTATCAATGCGAGATGGATCGCCGCCCAACCGGGTATTTTTGCAGCGTTGGCGGCAAATCCGTTGTTTGAGATCGAAAATCACGGAACTGAGCACAGGCCCTTATCCGTGAGCGGCAAGCCGGCCTATGGCATCGCAGGAACGAAGAACGTCATGGATGTCATTCATGAAGTGAAGGACAATGCGGATCAGATTGAGAAGCTGACGGGGAGACGGCCCTTATTTTTCCGTTCGGGTACTGCCTTTTACGATGATGTTGCAGCGTCTGTCGTTCATGATCTAGGCTTGAAAATTGCAGGGTACAACGTGCTCGGCGATGCAGGCGCAACCTACAACACAGAGCAGGTGTACAGAGCACTAATCAAGGCGCAAAGCGGCGCTATCGTACTCGCCCATATGAACCATCCAGAGAAAGATACAGCCGAGGGATTTATCAAAGCGATACCAGAGCTGCGAAAAGCAGGTTTTCGATTTGTGCAGCTCGCTTCTATAGATACTAAAGGACTCTAATAGAGTTCCGGTGGAAAGATGCCCTACAAATATGCCTTTTTCTTTGAAATAGCCAAGAAAGCTGCGTTACTAGCAGCAGGAGATCATCCTAAAATATTTAATAATGATAATATGGGTATTTAGAATTACACAACACGCTTAAGGACGGTGTAGTAACGTTGATTAGTAAAAACAATCAGATTCAGAGCTATCTCGATCGCATCGGTTTTAATGGTTCACTTGATGGCAGCGCAAAGACGCTTGGCGATCTGCAAGAACGACATCTGTACACGGTTCCATATGAGAATTTGGATATTCTGGAGAGTAAAGCTTTATCGTTGGATCCGCAGGATCTATATCATAAGATTGTATTACGCCAGCGCGGCGGGTACTGCTTTGAGTTAAATGCCTTATTCGGCTGGCTGTTGCGGGAACTTGGTTACACGGTTACTGATTTGGTTGCCCGATTTTGGCGCGACGGCACTGATCTTCCACCAAAAAGGCGCCATCACGTCCTGAAGGTAGAAGCCGAAGGCGTCAACTATCTGTGCGATGTTGGTGTAGGCGGGATAGTACCCCGCAGACCGATTTCCTTGATCGAAGGTCTTGTACAGCAACAAGGAGAAGAGTTCTACCGCCTCGAAAATGATCCCTATTATGGCTGGGCGCTTTGCGAACAGAAGGACAGCGGATGGAATCGCATTTACTCCTTTACAGAGGAACCACAGCTGCCGAAAGACTATATATTTGCAAGTTTCTGGTGTGAACATGCTCCGGATTCCATTTTCAACAAAACCCCGATTGTTGCGATTCGCACGCCGGAGGGACGGCATACACTCGCTGACCGCGAGTTCCGCATTTTCAGCGCTGAGGGTGTAAGGACCTACACTCCACAGACAAATGAGGCGTATAAAGAAGCTTTGTTAACCTATTTTGGTCTTAATCTTTCACATTAGTAATGTTAAACGCTAACTGAATAAGCACCTATTAAAAGGCTACCGTGTCAATCAATGAACGGTAGCTTTTCTCCATTTGCAGCCTAGTGAAGGATGGGGCGGAAATGCGTAATAAATAGTTTACAAGAAAGCGTTTTCATGGTACTATCGTCCTAATTTGTTATATTCTTATCTATGGGGTTGTTGCCAGCATGAATAGACTGAAATTGGAAAATCCAATGAATTTGGCGTTTACTTTTGTGTTAGTTTCTAGCGTTTTATTTGGTCTTTATGTTTTATTGCCTACGACATCGCCGAAGTCCTTGGAGCAGACAACAATGCCAGAACAAGTAATAAGCGAAGAACAACTTGTGCCTTCTTATGAGCAGTTAGCAGAACAAGTAGCAGAACAAGAAGTAAAACAAGAAGTAAAACAAGAAGTAAAACAAGTAGTACAACAATTAGAAATTGAAACGCAACAACCCCAACAGTATCAAGTAAATGCGCTATCTTTTAATCAAGCAGATTATAGTAAACAAAAGGTTCATTACACAGATAAAGTCATTGTACTGACCTATCATCACATTGATGAAAAAGAAAACGGGATTACAATCTCCCCAAAAAGATTTAAAAGTCACATGCAAAGATTGAAGAAAGAAGGATACAATGTAATCAGCATGGAACATTTTATTCATTTCATGAAGAGTGAGGCTCAAGTTCCTCAAAATGCGGTTTTAATCACTTTTGATGATGGATATGAATCATTTTATACCCATGCGTATCCTGAATTACTTAGCTTAGGTTTCCATGCTACAAAATTTATCGTAGTCGAATCCATTGATCATCCTAAGGCACCGCGACTAACATGGGATCAGATGAGAGAAATGAAACAGAATGGGATGAGTTTTTATTCTCATACATACGATCATCATGACAAAGTCAAGGCGAGTTCAAGCAATACACTAATGCCAATGCTTACAAATCCCATTTATTTGGAAAATGAAAAAAGAATGGAAACCGACACTGAGTATCGAAATAGAATTAAACACGATCTGATAACGGCTGAAAGCCGTATTGAGGAAGAGTTAGGACCTCAGTATCGTCTACTTGCGTTTCCTTTTGGTGCCTATAATGAAACTGTAATTGGAGTAGGAAAGGAATTGGGAATTGAACTTTTCTTTACGACCAAAGAGGGAATAAATAGCAAAGGAAGTAATGAGATCTTTAGAGTCCATGCAGGCACAGCGTATATGTCAGAAGATGATTTGATGTGGAAAATGAAGTTATATGATAAAAAGTAAAGTGAAACATAGCTAGGAGCCGCATTGAAGCGGCTTCTTTTTTGTTCACGCAGCAGGAGCCCTATCTTCTTTTCATCTCAAAAAACTCACAAGCGGCCCTATCATAATAGGTTAAATCGCTGACGCGCGTTTGCACGACGACTGTCGTATCACTGAAGCGTAGAACAACCGCATTGGAATCGACGATATGGTCATCTTTAAAAATGCGAACAACACCCTGTCGATCAATGACCTCCTGAAAATCTGAATCTGAATGTAAACGTTGATTCCTTGCCATGCTAGATTCTCCCCTTACTTCGTTAAAATAGCTTTTAATATTGTACCACAAGGTGGCGAAATGCCCGAATTTAGACGAACGCCTACGCCTAGCCGAGCATACAATGTAGCACCAATTGCTGCTTGGGCTGAGAGGGTGTGTGGTGCAGGATGGATATTCAACTTTTACCGATTCATTGGGTCTATTTAGTGTTCATAGGTTTTATTCTTACGCTTCTAGTTAAACGCAGAGATACGACGATGATTTGTGTGGTGGGTATTTTTACACTAGGGTTGCTAGCAACGGAAACGTTGAGCGGCTCTGTATCCGGAGTGTTTAACAGCTTTATTTATGCTACCAAAGAGTTGATGGGAACGATTATGATCATCTCGATTATCGTAGCCATGAGCCGTGTCTTAATTCGCACGGGGATCAATGAAACGATGGTGGCGCCGCTGACTAAGTTTCTGAGAACGCCAGCACTGGCTTTCTGGGGTATCGGCATCATTATGATGGTGACGTCCTGGTTTTTTTGGCCTTCACCTGGGGTTGCGCTGATTGGCGCTGTGCTCTTGCCAGTGGCTGTTCGTGTTGGATTGCCGGCACTCGGTGCCGCTATGGCGATGAACCTCTTCGGACACGGGATTGCGCTATCCGGGGATTACATTATTCAAGGGGCGCCCAAATTGACAGCGGATGCAGCAGGATTGCCGGTTTCCTCTGTCATGGAAGCGAGCATTCCGCTCGTCATTGTGATGGGACTTGTTACGACGATAACAGCTTTCTGGCTGATGCGGCGCGATATGAAAAATGGCAAATGGCGCAGCGGGCTCATCGATAGCCGATTAGAGGAAAGTGGCGGTCTTGTTACCGCCTCGGAAGAGGGCAAAGTGCTGATCGGCGAGCGATTAAAGAGAAGTTTAGCGATTGCGATTCCCGTATTATTTGCTTTAGATGTCATTGCTATGTTTATTTTGAACCTGCAAGGTGGCGATGCAACCGCTCTCGTTGGCGGTACAGCGGTGTTTATCCTAATCGCAGTCACATTGATCGCTCATCGTAATGCTGGCGTGGAGAAAATCACCTCCTATTTAATCGAGGGATTTGTGTTTGGCTTCAAAGTCTTCGGACCCGTCATCCCGATTGCGGCGTTCTTCTATTTAGGAGACTCTGCCATCACGGAGCTATTTGGTAAAATATTGCCAGAAGGTTCACACGGCATCGTGAACGATCTAGGCGTGGCACTCGCAGGTGTCGTACCGCTGAATGGGGCAATTGGTGCCGTGACGTTAACCGTCGTCGGCGCCATTACCGGCCTCGACGGCTCCGGATTCTCGGGTATTTCTTTGGCGGGCTCCATCGCGCAGCTGTTCGCGACCGCCATCGGCTCTGGCGCAGCGGTGCTGACCGCGCTCGGGCAAGTTGCCGCCATCTGGGTTGGCGGCGGGACCTTGATCCCGTGGGCGCTCATTCCGGCTGCGGCCATCTGCGGTGTGAGTCCGTTCGAGCTGGCGCGACGGAATCTGAAGCCCGTGCTTATCGGCTTAGCTGTGACAACGATAGTGGCGATGTTTTTGGTGTAGGTTGCGGGTTGGGAAGGAAAGGCACGGCTGGAGCACCTCCATGGTGGAGGTGCTCTTTGGTGTGGGCCCTCCCGCGAAACCTCGAAATTCAGCGATAACCCAACACATACGACGCATCCCACTCTAATTTCACGCAAAACGACCAGTCAACGCGGCTATATGGAGTTGCCTATTGTCCATCATTCGCAGTAAGCTTGCATATAGATGATTTAGATGATGGATGACCAAAGGGAGCTGAGACAGATGGAAGCCAAATTTTGCATGAGCTGTGGAGCTGCCATGGAGACGCGTGATGTGGACGGAACGGAGAGAAGAGCTTGCACAGCGTGTAGCTTTGTCCATTGGGGGAACTACAGTATCGGTGTCGGCGCATTGGTGATGAAGGATGAGAAGATTTTGCTTGTGCGCAGAGCGCAAGAACCCGGGAAAGGAAGATGGACGAACCCAGGTGGATATATTGAGCAGCATGAACTGATTCAAGATACCATCGTGCGAGAAGTCTTGGAAGAATGCGGAGTCGAGGCGTCTGTCTCGCGGTTGGTAGCGGTGCGTGATCAACCGAGAAACATACATAATGTATACATCGCTTTCGAAATGTCTTACATCGACGGAACCCCTCAGCCGGATGGCGTGGAGGTAGATGCGGCAGGTTTTTATAGCTTGGAAGAAATGGCTTCTATGCCAGTGGCCGATTTCACCAAGTGGCTCATTGATGTTGCCTTGCACTCCAAAGGGGATGGCCTCGTCGAGGACAAAGAACCTGTCATTACGATGGCTGGATACGGATTGTACCGTGTGCCGAGGGTCAACAACGTATGATCCAACTTCGCGGACATCATCTGCTCTGTTTATTAGGTTACCGAGGGATGGGCTATTCCCCAGCGTTTTGTGAGAATATGACGACAGTATATGAGCAGCTGCGAACAGAGCCTGAGACGATGATTCGCGTCGTGCTCGGACCTGATGATTTGTGCGCTGCGTTTCCGCAGGATCAAGTTGCGCATTGCGAGAACCGAACGGTGTATCAGCGCGATGCGGAGATTGTTGCCAAGCTTGGCTTGGAGGTAGGTATGGAGCGGACCTGGTCCACCATTTGCGGGCAAATTGCCCTTGAAGTGAAGCCGGTAGACATCAACCACCTCTGTGCGACATGCCGTTGGGAACCATATGGCGTATGCGCGGATGGTGTACGAATAATCGGAGAAGGTGGCGTCCTGCCGCCTGTTCCCAAAAAGTAAAAGGACCTGCGCCTAGGCGCAAGTCCTCTTTTTTATACAAAAATACTCACATCAGCACCCATTTCCAGCTTCTCAGATGGGGATGTAAGAATATTAGCGACCATCCGCATTTCGTCGATGGGTTGCAGATAGGATCTCAACTGACGGCTGTCCTTCTGGTCGGGCTGCAGCCACTTCTCCATTTGTTCCTCGTCGAGAATGGCGGGCATACTGGCTTGGTAAGGAGAGACGACGGAATTCGATTCCGTCATAAGCATCATGCACGTACGCAGCTCCTCTTCACCAGATGGTGCCTGCCAAATGTCGTACAGCCCAGCTATGCCGAACGTGCCGCTCCGCATTTTGAATCGAATCCACTCGGTCTCCTTGCCCTGTGTTATCCCCACATAGAAGCTGCTGCATGGGATCACACAACGTTGCTTTTTGACAATGCGCTCGAACACAATGTTGGAGAAGATGGAGTTGCGCTCGCCGCATACCGCATCCTTCGCCCAGAAGGGCATCAATCCCCAGCGGAACTCATCCAACAGGCGCTCACCCTTGCGATTGATCATCACAGCAGACACAGATTCAGTAGGGCGCACCTCATAGCGATTGGAACTATAGGATAAGAGCCGATCGACGCGAAATTGCTTCATGACTTCTTGAACATCAGCCAGAATGGCTATGGAATGACACATCATTATCACCTCATTTGATTTTGGTTACCACATAAGTAAGCTCTAAGTTTTCGGCTTCCGAAAACCGCTTGCTTATTGGCGATAAAACCTACCTCTAGACGCGGTCGCTCATCTTCGAATGGCCTCGATAGTGGTTCTTCTCATTATTTTCCTAATGCAACCAATTCATGTATGAGGTTTAACACTTTTTTCCACGGAAGCTTCCAAATCAAAAAACCAGGAGCACTTCGCTCCTGGTTCTAATCTCATTCAGCTACAGGCAATTGAATGTCTGCGGCATGCACGTGTATGCGGTTCTTGCCATTGCGTTTGGCGGTGTACAAGCATTCATCGACAAGCTGAAACCACGCCTTTTTCATCGTATTACGATTATAGGTCGCGAGCCCAATGCTCATCGTCAGCTTCTGGTCCGGCATTTCAGGAATGACGGTATCGCGTATCGTTTCCATAATCTTTTCACAAATGGTCAGTACTTCCTGATGGGATCTCCCTACGAACAACACGGCAAATTCCTCGCCGCCATAGCGAAAAGACATATCATCCGGGCCAAGCACGTCTTTGAGAAGGGTACCGATGGTTTTGAGAACAACATCTCCGACCCAATGTCCATAATTATCATTAATGAGCTTGAAATTATCGATGTCCATCAGCGCAAGCTCCAGAGGTGTATCAACAGGCATATGCGAAATAAGGTGGTCTGTATGCTCTTGAAAGGAACGATGATTAAATAGCTCAGTAAGCGCATCGACTTTGGAAAGACGGTCAATCATGACATTGCGAATCAGCAGATCTTGCTCGCGTACGACCGAATTCTTAAGCTGGGCAAGCAGGTCGAGCCCTCGGCCCATGATGGCAAAACAAAGCATTGACGTTGCAGTTAATATGGTGATGGAAGCAATAATTTCGTAAGGGTTCGTTGTTTGCCCTCTAGCCATCTGGGTAAGAAGTAGGATGAGTAAACAAGCGATACCTAGACTGTAGGCGAAAACAACATATTTTTTCTGAAAATAGATCGAAGCCAACAAAATAGGCATACTGATTAGTTCATAACTACGCGTCATTTCAGGAATATAAAGGATGAATATACTAACCATGGTCATGGTCCATATGATCATGATAAACTCACTATAGTACTTTAGGTAGTACATCGCTAAATAGCCTGTGCCCATGAGAAGAAGCTGTAATGTGGTGGGAATAAGTTGAATGTGTATAAAGCTATTAAACCAATTCGTAGGCTGCTCCTGTACTCTAATGAATAGCGCAATCGTAGCAGCTACTTCATAAATGATGAGGATCCACCATAACATTAGAATGAGTTTTCGATTCCAAGTAGGATCATTTGCGGGAAATTGTTCCATCAGAAGGTGGCCACTTTCCTTTCGGGGCAGTAGGTTCGAACCGTTTTGTGCCTTACCTTGATATTGTAAAGAATAACCCCCTGTTTAGGCAAGCTATTAATGTAGTTATCGTTTCGTTTTGAAAATATATATACGTCGATATTCCGATTGACCCTTTCACGAAGATTGCTGTGTCTCCTTTCGGGCGATCCATGAAGAGCTTCTTCTACTCGGGTGAAATTGTACACGGACTCGGTGAGGGAAATGTGTTGATTATCACGAGCCTGGAAGAGCGAAGCGGCGATGCCTTCTCGGATATACTATCTAGCGGAGATCGCGTATATGGCGGCTCCTCGGAAGTGTTCAAAGGCAGTGAATTTGAACCTGATGCACCAGAGGTGAAAATCGGTACGATTGCGTACCGCAAAAAGGTACATTCCGTATCGGTGTGAAAGTGCAGCAAACAGGCGAGCAAGGCAATGTATGTGTGCGTTGGTGGGCGTATAGCGCTGAGATGGCGAGTGCGGTGCAAGGTAGTGGCGGAAGCGGTGTCCGCACTGCGGGAAGCGGCTTCGGCGGGTAGTGACGCGGAGTAGATAGATAAGACCGTTCTGAACAAGTTAACTTGTTCGGGACGGTCTTATTTGTTGTGAAGGAGATTTGTTGTGAAGGAGATTTGTTGTGAAGGAGTAAGTAGCTATCAGCTCCATTGGATAAATCCAGTGTATGGCGCTTAAAAGCACAAAAATTAGTCATTTGATTGGACAAATCCACTCAAACTAGGTAAGTAAGGCCGTTTTGAGGTGATTCCAGTGGATATATCCAATGTAGAAGAACATTCTGGCTCACAGGGTGAGAAAACAGTGTATTTATCCAATGGAGCTAGGGGGTGGTGTTAGTTATTCAATCTAGGCGAGAAACGAGACGGTATAGGTATGCGCATAAGGAGAATAAAAAAGAGGCCTAAGAAGGCCTCTCCTTGAGTCAATTACTATTTGTTCAACAACCGGTAAATCACAACTGCTGCTTGCGCTCTTGAAGCATGTTCGGAAGGTGCGAATTGTCCCCCGCTCGTTCCACTCAATAGGCCTAGGGCAGAAGCAATTCGGACATAGGATCTAGCCCAAGCACTGATCGTTCCTTCGTCCGCATATTTGACTTCTTGCGTGGTAACGATGTCTTCAAGTTTTTTACCTGTTGCATGTAAATAGGCATTAACCATGGTAATGGCCATCTGTTCTCTTGTGATCGGAGCATCCGGAGAAAAGGTATGCTCGTTCAAGCCGCTAATAATACCTGCCGAATAAGCAGCATAAACGGAACTATGATACCAAGCACTGTTTGGCACATCATTGAACATTGAAGCTTTGCCATCATCTTGTAATTTTAACGCTTTGGCAATGATGGTCACGAACTGTGCCCTTGTCATTGTTCCATCAGGTTGAAAGGTGTCATTATCGATCCCATCAATAATGTCTCTGCCTGCTAAGTCTTCAATTTCTTTTTGGGCCCAATGGTTTTGAATATCCTTAAGGTTCGTATTCGTTTGTTTTTCAAGAACGGCGTATTTGGAGAAATGCGCAAGTGAAGCCGTAATCGTACCATCGGAATTGACGGTGCCGCCGATAGGGGTCCAGTCACTTAATTGTTCATCGAATAGAAATACGCTTAGATTGTGAGCATCCTGAACTTTGCTCTTATTGAAAGGAAAGGTAACCAGTAAAGGTGTAGAAAATTCACTGATTTTAACACCGTTCTCTGTTAAAGAGAAATTATAAATAGATGACGCCGCTGTGAAATTAGGCATATCTGATGCAGTTTCATTGGACACCGTGAGTACAACTTTACTGTCTGAAAGCTTTGTCGGTAATGCATTAGGCGGGATTTTTACGGAAATATCATTGGTATTAATAATAATCGGTCTGTTGAGTTTACCAGCTGAACGAATGATATCACTATCGACCTCGACAGATAACACATTTATGTTTTCCTTCGTTTTTGCATCTAGGATTAGCTCGTTAGCATCCTTATTTAATGAAATAATGAGATCTAAATGATCAGGTTTGAAAGCATAGGCCATTTTCCCATCGGCATTTCGGGATGGAGGCTGTTGACTACTGCCGCCACCGCCACCGCCACCACCACCACCGCCGCCGCCAACAGGGGATTTAGGAGGTGTGATTACATATTGATAGTAGGCATCTTCGCTAAATACGATATTGTGGAGAGTAGCTACGGTTAGAAGAGAATCTTGGGTAATTTTTAGCTGCCCGCCGTTAATATTGATCGTTCCTTCTTGCGTCTTTTTATCCTTCGTCTGAATCCGATAATAAATTAAGCCTTCGGAATAAGAGGATGAGATTGTGACTGTTTGTTCACCGACATATGTTCCCGATTGCAAGCTTACTCTAG
The DNA here is from genome assembly GCF_059692215.1 of Paenibacillus sp. J22P51. Taxonomy (NCBI): domain Bacteria; kingdom Bacillati; phylum Bacillota; class Bacilli; order Caryophanales; family Paenibacillaceae; genus Paenibacillus; species Paenibacillus sp. J22P51. Next base: position 114,919 of record NZ_JCAUAZ010000010.1, read on the forward strand.
GAGCAGTAGGAAGGATGTGAAATGTAAATATGTTCGAACGATGGTAGTAAAATCCTCCGGAGGGAGCAGGCTCCCCCCAAGTACCAAAAACATAAATATGATGTACAGGTTCGTTATTACTTATTGTAGCTGATAACTGCTTGATACCGTTCTGAAGATGCGCATTAATCTCACTTCCATATGCGTAGCTTGCATCTTGTTCTCTATCTATGGAAGTTTCGTAGTAGTTCTTTGCCTCAAGGGCAACTGAATAGGTAGCATTAACGACCGAATTATGAACATCTAACAGGGCAAAGTCATAGCTAACTGACCTATCTGTGGGATAATTCACAGAAACCGGCTTCATTTGAAGCCGTGGTATTTTGAAGGCACGAACCCCATCAATTAAGCCATCTCCGTAGGCCATTGTTTTAGATACATGGTCATTAGGATAATGGGTGAAATTCTCATAATGATTTGCGTTTACAGCACGGAGTACTAGTGGTTGTGTAGATGTACGAAGAATAGTTCGAATGTCCTCTTCATCTAAGTCTTTATTTGATGCTTTCAATAAAGCGGAAAGCCCAGTAACAAATGGCGTCGCCTGAGAAGTACCAGACATATAGGTATAGCCGCCATTTAAAGCTGTACTATAAATAAAAACGCCAGGCGCTACTACATCTAATTTCCCAACATTGGAAAAATCAGCAACAGCGTAACTTAGATTTGGAAGCTGTTCAACTGCACCAACGCTAATAACTTCATCATAGGCAGCAGGGTAAGACGTTAAATAAGCATAACGTTCAGTGTCTATGGAAGGCTGGGAATCCAATTGCCCCTGTTCATTATTAATCCAGTGGTTACTGTCGTTACCTGCAGCCGCAACAATCACAATATGCTTAGCATAGGCTTCTTTAATGATTTCATGCAATGCTCTACTGTCTCCACTAATACCAAGACTCATATTAATGAGATCAACATTTTTATCGATGGCGTATCGAATCGCTTGAATTAATAGATCAGAACTTCCCTCGCCTTTATTATTTAGGACTTTAAGGGGCATGACCTTCACGCCAGGTGCTACCCCAATGCTAGTGCCCACGGCGGATTGAGCAGAAATAATCCCCGAAACATGAGTACCATGTCCATTATCGTCTTGTGCATTATTATCTTGATTAATAAAGTCATAACCCTGAACAACAGAGCCTTGTAGGTCTGGGTGTAACATATCCACGCCTGTATCCATGACGGCAACAGTTACTTTTTTATTTTCAGAAACGGATGAGTAGGTCCCCATATCGTCAAGGTGTGCCGCGAGCTTCCCCCAATGCTGCATGTAAGACTCATCACCTATATAGACGGTGTCAGTAACAGAGGCTGCGAGCGGTGTTACATCCGAAGTAATCAAATGAACTTTATAAACCGGTTCGACATAGTCGATATTTGGGTCTCTTTGAAGCTCAGCGATTTTATCCGAGACGGATTGTTCATTACCGAAGTTGAGCGTTGTCCATGATGAAGTTGATTGAGAGGACAACGCACGCATACCGTTATTATCAGGCTGTTGCTTGTACTTCACAATGACCTTTCCTGGAACGATATCGTTCTCATTAAAGGAAGGGGTAGTGGTTGTGGAGGCTAGTTCGTTCGTTTCTTGAGCAAAGCCTAGTGATCCAAGAAAAAGATTGAAGACGGTTAAGAGAGTAACGAATAGAACAATAAACTTTCTTTTATGCAGAACCATGACTTCCCCCTAGTAAATGTAATATGAATATGATGATTTAGAGATCCAATTCCATATATTACATGTATTCAGGGCGGTCTTTTGTCGGAATGTGTCGATAAACTCTAAATATTCGATAAAACAGTGGATTTGCGCTCGTTTATTCGAAGGGTCTGCCTTCCAAACGAAACATAATACAACCCAAGAATAACAAGCTGCGAACCCGCCAGAACGAAGTACATATTGCTAAAAATAAAGCCAGTCACGCTGCCGAATAAAGGATTCCAGTTCGGAATCACTGCCGATCCCAGATCGACAAATTTACCGTAAATGGAGATGGCGATGCCTTGCCCAATGAAATTGGCCATGGACATCATGCCCATCCCGACGCCAACCTGATCGGTAGGCAAGGTTCTCGAAATCGAGTTGGAGATCGCAATTGTGATGAACGATTGACCGACGTTTCCGAGAAGGAGGAAGGCTGAGATGTACAGTGGGGAGCTTCCAGTAAACGTCGATAATAGAATGAAACAGGCGAGCAGCAAGCTGGAAGCGATGTACACGACGAATGAATTGCCTTTGGCATCAGCAAGCTTGCCCCCACGACGGCCAAATAAGGCAGAAGCAACAGCAGCAGGCACCATAGCGAAGCCAATCCAGACGGAGGGCAGATGCTGAACATCGGATAGCAGGAGCGGGCTGAGCACATAGAGTGAGCAGCAGGTCCCACTGACGAGGAACGAGATCGTGAGTCCGAGTGTGTATTTTCGATTGTGGAATAGCACTGGCGCGATAAAAGGCTCCCCAGCGGTGCAAATACGCGCGATGAATAAGCCTAGAGCAGGAAGTGCGCCAAGCACAAGCCAGATGTTGGTCGTCACGCCGAGCAAGAGCAAGGCGATGGTGATGGCTAGCAATCCGCCGCCAAGCCAATCGAATTTGCCAGCTGTACCAGCAGGCTCATTTCCCAAATATTTGCGGTAGAAGGGGAGCGACGCCAAGACGAGCAGAGGCACAGCGAATAGCCAGCGCCAGTGCAGCGTGCTTATGATCAATGCCGCGATAACGGGGCCAAGCGCATTCCCGAAAGCGAGGCCGACCGCGGTCATACCGAGGGCTGCACCTCTCCGTTCCGGCGCAAAATAGCGCAGGGGTATGATCATCGCAATCGCGGGAATGACCGCGGCACCAGCAGCCTGTAAGCATCGGCCGACGAGCGCCATGCCAAAGGTGTGAGAGGTGAGTCCGAGCAATGAGCCTAGTGCGAATAAGAGGAGCCCGAAGGTAACTAAATCTTTTAACCTGTATCGATCAGCTAGCTTACCATAAGTGACGGAGCCAATGGCGTAAATCAAAATATAAGCCGAAGAAAGCCAACTCACTTGGCTAATCGTCAAGGCGAATTCCTGGCTTATCTTAGGGAGAGCGATGTTGAACATAATGCCGCTCATCATGGAGAAGGTCATCGTGACCATGAGTATTCGCATTAGTTTGTCACCAACTTGAAGCGGTGCTTTCGTTGTCATGAAGTTCCACATCCTTATTTGAAATGACTGTCAGTACTTACTGACATGTAGGCGAGAAAAAAACTAGGGCCGTAAAGCCCTAGCAAATAATCTAACACTCTCTTGAACGAATGGTGTTAAGGTGATGCCGGGATAGCTTTTATTACTATCGAGATCGTTCATGAACGCCCCGAAATGCATCATTATGAATGAAAAGGCATGAAGCTCGGGATTCGTTGTGACGATTTTCCCCTTCGCGGACATGTCGATGAAATAGTTGGTCAAAATCTCAAGAAGCTGTTGAGGATGCTTCTGGGTACGAGCGCGAAAGCCGGGCAGCTGGCCTTCATCTTCTTTGAGAGAAATTTGAATCATTTTCCGATTCCTATTCATGATCTCGTGATACGTCGTGGTAACTAGGAGGAGATCCGTCTCCAAATCCCAGACGAGCTTCTCGGCAAACAGCTTCTTCATCTCTTCCGCATAATGATAGCGGTCGAAGGCAGCTTCGAGGAGCTTCTGTTTCGTGCCAAAGTGACGGAATAGCGTCTTCTCGCTGAGGCCCGCCGCAGAAGCGATTTCCAGCGTCGTTACTCCGTTGTAACCTTTTTCCGCGATTAAATGGAGCGCTGCTAATAGCAGTTTATCGCTGCTTCCCATCTTGCTGCCGTCCATAGGGTATCCCACTCCTAAATGAAATGTCAGTACTCACTGACATTTATGATATAGGCGTTTGGAAGGAAAGTCAATAATGGTTTCTGATTAAGTTTTCTACGAGCAGGCAGTGAAAAAAACAATGCTCATAAATGGACATGAAGAATCCGAATAGGTTAAAAAAAGTGCATGAGTTGATGGAGAAGCCTATAACAACGGGGTTCTCTTTATTTGTCTCCGTCGATTTTCGAAGCAACAATTGGTCATTGTCACGGAAGAGGCGGTCATGTACGATCGGATATGTGCAAGCCATCAAGACGCACCTTACAGAAGGATAGGAATTTTTTTCATAGTCTTTATGATTGATAGAATGTGATCGGGAGGATGAATTCATGAAGAAGGTCAAAAAGAAAGTGAGTATGCTGTTAGCTGCTAATTTGCTTTTTAGTCTGGTAGCTACATCTGTTCCACTTTTTGAAAGCGCAACCAATCATGCGGAAGCCGCAGCGGTGAATTTGATGACGAACGGAAGCTTCGAACAAGCGGCCACGGCCACGGATACCAATTGGAGTAGCGTGAATGCTCCTGTAGGTTGGGGGCTCTGGATTCCGACTGGAAGCGGGAAAGCTCCAAACAAAACCGTTAATGTAACACTGGATTCAACGTCCACCCATGAAGGAAGTAAGTCTGTTTACTTTGATGCATTTGCAACAAGCAGAGTCTCGGTCAATCAGACGGTAACAACGGTGACCGCGGGGAAATCCTACCGATTGAAAATGTGGTTGAAGACGGAGAATGTGACAGGTACTGGCGCATACTTCAGAACGCAATTTTATAATACAAGCAAGGTTGGAGACGGACCTTCAACCCCCAAATTGTTAGGTACGAACGATTGGACGATGCAGCAGGTTTTTATGACGATCCCAACGAATGCAACCAAGTTAGTGATCGAACCATTTCTTGAGACCGGTATGGGGAAAGTTTGGTTCGATGAAGTAAGTCTGGAGGAATATAACGGAATCACAGGGATAGCTTTGGATCCGGCTGCGCTGTCTATGACAAAGGATACAACGTCTACGCTCACAGCGGTTCTCACTCCAACGAACGCAGTGGACAGAACTGTGGTATGGACTTCAAGCAATCCGGATTCAGTCACCGTGGACAGCAGTGGCAATGTGACTGCCGTAGGGGTTGGGATGGCAACGATTACCGTTGCGACACCAGATGGGACGATATCCGCTCAAAGTACAATAAATGTCGAGTCAGCAGAAATGGTAGCATCGTACAGTGCGCTTCGACAAAAATGGAACGATAAATTAACGGGAGGTGGCCTGTTCAATCCTGCCGATTCGGATATGGCTGCTAACCTTTCTAAACTGGCAGACAGTGTATCAAATGCAGCTCAAACGGGCTTTTGGAATACACTAAATAAAGCTGGCAATCGGACAAACGTATGGAGCGATTTGGCGAGCACAACAGATTCGAGCCAGATTAGCACGTCTTACGGTCGTTTAAAGACGATGGCCTTAGCCTATTCCATGCCGGGTACTCCCTTATATCAGAACACCTCGCTGCGAGATGATATCGTAAGCGCGATGGATTGGATGTATACGAATCGATATAACGAAAATAAGAGTCCATATGGAAATTGGTGGGACTGGGAGATTGGAATCCCGCAAACATTAAATGATCTCATCGTCCTCATGTACGGGCAATTGACACAGGGGCAGATCACCAAGTATATCAAGCCGATTGATAAATTTTGCCCAGATCCGAAGGTGGGTTCCGTTCTAGGTGTCAAAGGAAGCAAAATGACCGGAGCTAATCTGCTGGATAAAGCACTCGTTGCTACGGTTCGGGGTGTGATTGGAAAAAACAGTGCAAAGATTATACAAGGACGCGATGCTATGGGTCCTGAATTTGTTTACGCTGATCATGGAGATGGCGTTTATAAAGACGGCTCTCTTGTTCAACATACGAATATCGCGTATACGGCGGGATACGGAGCAGTTTGGTTAAGCCGAGCGGCAGATATGACGTACTTGTTAAACGGATCCCCTTGGCCTGTAACAGATCCCAACGTTAATAACGTATACAAATGGGTGTCAGATACGTTTGAGCCAGTGATTTATAAAGGTCTCTATATGGATATGGTTAATGGCAGAGGCATGTCGAGACAAGGCTCAGGCAGTGCGAGAGGAACGATCACCACGTTGCTTCGCTTAGCTGAAGGGGCGCCAGCAGATGTGGCGTTATCCATTAAGCGTATGGCGAGCGAGTGGATTTTGTCGGATACGACATATAGTAATTATTTCGATGGATTACCTGTTTACGAGTTGAGTCTTGTGAAAAATCTTTTAAACGATGCTTCGATTCAGCCTAGAGGTGAATTGATCAAAAATCGGGTATTTTCCGGCATGGACCGGGTTGTCCATTTGCGAGAGGGGTACGGTTTCGGAATCAGCATGTTCTCCAACCGAATCTCGGCATTTGAAAAGGGGAATAACGAGAATTTAAAAGGCTGGTATACGGGAATCGGGATGACGTACCTGTACGATCAAGATCTCAGCCAGTATCGCAATGATTTCTGGCCGACTGTAGATTCATTTCGTCTGCCAGGCACGACAACAAACGGCTCTGGTAAAGGCGTGACACCAGGCGAATGGACATCGTACATGAATGCGAAAGAGTGGGTGGGAGGATCAACGATTGATGGGCTTTACGGCGCGTCAGGAATGGATTTTTCCTTGTCGAAAGTGACCGGAAGCGACCTGCAAGGCAAAAAATCGTGGTTTATGTTCGATGATGAAATCGTCGCATTGGGCGCAGGTATTTCGAGCAGCAAAGCCGGACCGCAGCCGGTTGAGACGATTATCGATAACCGCAAGTTAAGTGATGCGGGCGATAATGTGCTCACTGTGAATGGAACTGCCAAATCAAGTCAGCTCGGTTGGTCGGAAACGATGGAGAACGTCAAGTGGGCTCATTTGGCTGGAAATATGCCGGGGGCTGACATTGGCTATTATTTCCCAGAGACGACAAACGTATATGGACTGCGCGAAGCAAGAACCGGCAAATGGAGTGACATTAACAGCGGTCAATCGGCAAATCCAATCACTCGGAATTACTTGAGTATGGCCTTTGAACACGGGGCAACGCCTTCGAATGCATCATATTCCTACGTGATGCTGCCGCATAAAGACACACAGGCTACCGCGCTTTATAGCAATGCGCCTGATGTTGAAGTATTAAGCAATACGACTGATGTACATGCGGTTAGAGAGAAGAAGCTCGGTATTACAGCTGCGAATTTCTGGAATTCAGGTACAGTTGATTTTATTACAGCACTAAATCCTTCTTCCGTCATGGTAAAGGAAAACGAATCCGAGTTAAGCATTGCCGTATCCGATCCAACACAAAAGCAAAGCACGATTACGCTTGAGCTGAACAAGGCTGCATTATCGCTTGTACGCAGCGATGATACGGTTACGATTGTACAAACATTACCGACGTTAAAGCTCCAGATTAACGTAGCAGGTTCAGTAGGCAAAACGCATGTCGTAACCTTCAAGAAGGATACGACAGCTCCGAGTACGACAGATAACGCAAAGTCAGATTGGCAGCGAAATGCCCAGACAGTGACATTGACTGCAAACGACGAGGGCAGTGGCGTGCAGAAGACGTTCTACAGGCTAGACAAGGGCACGTTTACAGAAGGGAATATCGTTACAATTGCAGAAGATGGGAAACATGAACTTCAATATTACAGCATCGATAATGCTGGCAATCAAGAGTCGGTCCAAACAGCGATTGTCAAAATCGATGCAACGGCTCCCGTCATCGTTCCAACTGTTTCGATGGTTGTATACTGGACGGCTGGCGGCAGCCTGAATTTCGATATTTCTGATCCTGTAAGTGGAATAGCAGGGAAGTCGCTTCAATTGAACGGTAGTGAAGTAAGCCTGCCGTACACGTTCAGTCCCTTAAGTCTGACAATTGGCGATCATCCCGTAGTTGTTACGGCAACGGATATGGCAGGGAACGAAACAAGAATCGCCTATACGCTAAAAGTAGTGATGGATTCAGGCCACTTGGATGAATTGGTACAATATGCGTACCAGCAAGGTTGGATTACCAACCAAGGCGTATATAACAGCTTGCTGGTCATGATTGATGATCTTCAAGAGCATTTGAATCATACACAAGTAAAAAATGCATTCAATGCGCTGGAAAATCACATCCGTGCTCAATCAGGTAAAAAGATTGACGCAGCATTTGCTGATAGGCTGTTAAACGCTATTGCTTTTTTAAAGTCATAAGTTGAACAAGTTCCTGGAAACAAAGATCACCCGACTTTGTCTGTAAGACGAAGTCGGGTGATCTTTATTCCCTTGAAGACTTGATTTTATAGGTGTAACCGATTAAAATGCTCATTATTCAATGAATGAGGTGATTGCCATGCGCAAAATACTTACGAATTTGTGGAAGCGTTTTTTCCGACGCAAAACGATCTTTCGCAATATGGTGACCCTATCCTTGTTTGCTGCCATTATTCCCGTTCTCGTCGTTGGGATAGGGAGTTATTTATATTCAGCCTCCGCTGTACAAAGTGAAGTGAATCAATCGAATGTTCGGATCTTAAATAACGTATCCTCAACCATCGATTCCACGTTAGATCGCCTGCAAAATAATGCGATCCAAATGTTGCTAGGTTCATTTTTTAGTTCCAATTTGGTGGAATTGAAGAGCACGAATTACACGGGTTTTTACTCAGGGATTTCACGTGAATTATCTGCACTCATCAATGGTAACAAAGAAGCTAGCGATGTTGCTGTGTACGTGCCGGATGAAGGCTATTTGATCTCTCCGATTTATGGGGGGAGACGAATTGAGGGCATGGGGGAACGTGAGACGCTCCTTAGAGAGCTTGCTGTGGATGATCAGCTCAAATGGGTAAGCGGACCCTACCCTTCCTTACCTGGCTATAACGACAATGGCGTTACGTTAGTTGCCAAATTGCCACTACTTGCTAAACAGCCCATCGGGCTCATGTTTATTCGTATTAATGAAGATCTCTTTAAAAACATTATGAAACGTTTTATAAGCTATAAAGGTGAACAAATGTTCATTTTGGACGAAAAGGGAGCACTTGTTACCTCGATGGGGGGGAGTGATGTTCCTCCAGGATTATTTGATCGCGTTGCTCAACAGGGTTCCGAACAGCGTTTCCAGTTCGCCTTTAAGGGAACCGAATATATGGTGACCCCGATTACTTCTTCTTTAAATAAATGGCAATATATCAATATGGTTCCGATCGATCAATTGAATGCGAAGTCCAATGGGATCAAATTAATAACACTGATCATTGTTCTCATATGCTTGGTGTTAGGAGCACTCATAACGCTATGGGGCACACGTCGTGTATATCGCCCTATTCAGAATCTTGTCGCTTATGTCAAAGACGGACAAACGGATGAAGTGGAAACCGATGAAGTGGGCTTTGTACATAAACGATGGGCAGAGCTAAGTAACACGGCCAATGACATGCAGCAGCAGCTCAGTGACCAGTTGCCGCTCATTCGCGAAATCTTTGCGCTTCAGCTCTTGCAAGGACGTTTTCTCTATTATTCCGAGGAGCAGTTAGCGGCCATGCTGCGAAGGTACAACGTGCCTGCAGATAAGGAAAGCATCGTGATCGTAATTGCTTTCGATTTGCAGTCAGAAGGCAAGGTGCGTTTCCAAGAAAATGACCGTGAGTTAATTGTATTTGCTGTGAAAAATATAGCAAGTGAACTTATACAATCCCATGAGATGGAAGGTATAGGCATCAATCTGCTGAATGATCAGGTTGCTGTGTGGCTGTATAGGGATCCGCTGCAAGCGGAAGACGATGAGTCCGACATCAAACAATTTGCCGAGAGATTGCGGCTGCTTGTATCTGACTATTTGCATCTGCAGGTTACGATTGGGCTTAGTGGAAAAAGCGAGCAAATTAGCGAGTTGCCTGAATTATACGAAGAGGCGTTGCTTGCGGTTCGTTCTCGTATCATTGTTGGCGGGAATCAAGTCATAGCCCATACGAGTGGTAAAAGTCATTCAGACATGCATTATCGGTATCCGTTGGAAATCGAAACTCATTTTGAGAATTCGCTGCAGCTTGGCGACCGTGATGAAGCAGTCAGGATGATGGATGAGTTTGCCAAATCGATGGGTGCTGCGATTCAGAAGCCTGAGCTCATTCAAATGTCGTATTATCGACTGCTAACTGCTGCGATTCGCACGGCCTACATGCTCGGATTGGATACAGCTCAATTATTTGGCGAGTCGAATGAAGATCCGTATCTTCATATCCGCAATATCAGTACGACATACGAACTGAATGCCTGGTTTAAAGAGCAATTGGTCGAGCCCATTGTTGCTTATGTGCATGGCAAGCAGCATCAGGAGCATGAGCAGTTAATTGCGAAAGTGGTTCGGTACATGGAGGAGAACTATCATTTTGATTTATCGTTGGATCAATGTGCACAAATTTGTGGATTGAGTCCGCAATATTTAAGCAAGTTGTTCAAAAAGAAAAAGGATCTCTCCTTTATTGAATATTTGACCAAGGTAAGGATTGAGAAATCCATTGAGTTGCTTCGTACGACCGATTTATCGGTTTCCGATGTGGCTGAGCGAGTGGGGTATCAGATGAAGAACTTTATTCGGGTATTTAAAAAGCAAATGGGTGTGACACCAGGTCAATTCCGTGGATCAGACGAGGAAAATTAGAATGCCCAAAAATCGTTATATGGATTCATTATGAAGCGAAAAATGAGGAAAATAGGAAGAGAAACCGCGTAGTTACGGGGTTTCTCTTTTTTTGTCTTGAGGGAAAAGCGTGAATAAGAATTGGTCATTGTTCCTAGGACTTACGATCAGGTACGATCATTTCAAGCAAAACAACGAGATGCCAACGTAATAATGAGAGGTGATGACATTGTCACATAGTCAGGTGGAACAAATTCAGAAAGTAATCCCGAGTGGACTCGAAGAAAGAAAGACATCTAAGAAATCATGGGTACACGAGTGGCAGGTCGCGCTAAAGCGTGACAAATATCTATATCTATTGGCAGCGCCAGGATTACTATTTTTCCTCATATTCAAGTATGTACCGTTATGGGGATTATTGCTTGCTTTTCAAAATTACTCTCCATATTTAGGTTTCTGGGGTAGCGAATGGGTTGGATTGAAATACTTTCATGAGTTTTTCACGAATCCCGATTTTATGGTGTTGTTTCGAAATACGATGGCGATCTCGCTTCTAAATATCGTGTTTTTCTTCCCCATTCCCATTGTGGTTTCCTTATTGCTGAATGAGGTGAAGAGTTTACCCTTTAAGAAATTCGTACAAACGGTCATCTATTTGCCCCATTTCTTATCATGGGTTATCATCGTCGGTATTTGCTTCCTAATATTGGGTCAAAGCAGTGGGGTTATTAATCAATTAATCGTTGAGTTCGGTGGGCACAAGATTGAATTCCTATCGGAGCCCAATTATTTCTGGGCCATGCTCACGGCTCAAAGTATCTGGAAGGAAGCGGGTTGGGGGACGATCATTTTCCTGGCTGCCCTTGCAGGGATTAACTCAGAGCTCTATGAAGCAGCGCAAATTGATGGTGCGACAAGATGGCAGCAGATGAGGAATGTCACGATTCCCGGTATTAAAAGCACGATTATTGTTTTGTTAATCCTACGTTTAGGTCAAGTCATGGATGTAGGCTTTGAACAAATATTCCTTATGGCAAGCGGACCTGTATCGCAGGTGGCTGACGTATTTGATACGTATGCCTACCGCGTTGGTATTCAACAAGGTCGGTTCAGCTATGCCACGGTTGCTGGGTTGTTCAAATCAGTTGTAGGACTCATACTGGTTGTTTCTGCAAACCGTGTAGCCAAGAAGTTCGGGGAGGAGGGACTTTACTAATATGGATAATCAGATAGGTTCTAAGATATTTAATGTCCTAAACTATACGGTATTAACGATTATTGGACTTGTTACACTACTGCCCTTCATTTACGTTGTGATCATTTCATTTACCGATCCTACGGAGTACTTGACGAAGTCGCTGGTCCTGATACCTGAGAAATGGAGCTTATCTGCCTACGAGTATATCTTCTCCACGAACGCATTCGTTCATGCGATGGGGATAAGCGGAATACTCGCTGTGTTCGGTACCTTACTAAGCTTAATTGTTACAAGTGCGCTAGCCTATGTGCTCTCACGCAAACGGTTGAAAGGGAAGAAGTTCTTTCTTGTTGCGATACTAATGACAATGTTGTTCAATCCCGGCATGATTCCGAACTACTTGCTTGTTGATAGCCTTGGTTTAATGGATTCGATCTGGGCGCTCATTTTGCCAGCGCTGACCAGTGCATGGTATGTCTTCTTGATGAAAAACTTTTATCAGGAGATCCCAGATGAGCTAGAGGAAGCAGCAAAAATGGATGGTTGTTCGGATATCGGTGTGTTCTTCCGTATTATGCTGCCGATCTCTGCCTCAGCCCTTGCCGCTTTCGGGTTATTCTACGCTGTAGCGTATTGGAACACGTACTTTAGTGGCGTACTTTACATCAATAGTGACAACTTGCGTCCGTTGCAGGTACTCCTTCAAATGCTGCTCATTTCTGCATCGCAAATGGCTGATCCTTCGATGGCTGCTATGTTGGAAAGTGAACGTACCGTGCCGCCACAGGTGATCAAGATGGCTGCCGTTGTAATCTCCTCTTTACCGATAGTCATGGTGTATCCGTTCTTACAGAAATATTTTGTTAAGGGTATGATGGTTGGTTCCGTGAAGGGGTGAGAGAACTGTACGGAGAGGGGTGATACAGGCAGGGAAGTATTGGACATGCAGGTTGATATTACGGATTGTATAATAAGCATATAAACGGGAGGTCTTTACATGAAACCAATGGTTAAAAAATTGGCAGTACTCTTAACAGCAACGGGGCTAGTCGCTTCCTTAGCGGCTTGTGGTAAAGCGAATGAAGCTGGGTCAGCAAGTTCAGCAGCGAGTTCAACTGCAGCATCAGCTAAACCTGCGGCACCGGCGGATATTTCCATTACGACACTAGCTTTCGCTGCTGCACCTACAGGTGAGTTGGAAGCTGTGAAAAAGCTAAATGAGAAGCTAAACGTCAATCTAAAGTTAAATTGGATTCCAGCAGCCCAAATTTCAGAGAAATTAAATGCACTTCTTGCTTCCCGCGATTTACCCGATGTTCTATTCGTAGAAGATTTTAACTTAACGCCTGCCTTCTTGAATGCGATTGATCAAGGCGCTTTCTGGGATCTAGGTCCTTATATTAAAAACTATCCTAATTTAGCTAAGTATCCAGAGAACGTATATAAGAATGCTTCTTTGAAAGGTAAACTGTACTCCCTTCCACGTGTAAGACCGTTGGATGGTCACGAGTCCATGCTAATCCGTAAAGATTGGTTGGATAAGCTAGGCTTACAACAACCGAAAACGATGGATGAGCTAGCTACTGTTCTTGAAGCCTTCGCACAGAAAGATCCAGATGGCAACGGCAAACCTGATACCTACGGTGCTGTCATTCCAGGATCACCTGGACCTGCTAGTTATCTGCTCTCGATGTTTGGCACGGGTACGAAGTGGAAAGAAGAGAACGGTAGTCTAATCCCGTATTGGTATACACCACAAGCCAAAGATGCGTTAGCTTTCTGGAATAAATCATTTAAAGCAGGCGGCATTCTTCCTGATTTCCCAGTACTCAAGGCAGCACAAATTAAAGATATGCTCGTTCAGGGTAAAGCGGGTGTAGCATTTGCCAACGTGATTGATGCTTATAAATATAATTTGGAATTGCAAAAGGTAACTCCGCAAGCGAACCTTATTGCTGTGGAACTACCAAAAGCACCAGATGGCAAGGCCTATTATGAGCAAGCAAGTGGTTATTATGGACAATTCCTGATCAATAAGAAATCGGTTGATGAGGCGAAGCTGAAGAAAATCCTAGAAGTCTATGATTATACAGCTTCGGTTGAAGGGTATAACCTTGCTACTTACGGCATCCAAGATGTTGACTATAAAGTGAAGCCTGACGGAAGCGTTGAGCAAACCGAAGAAGGTAAGAAAAAAGGATATTCCGGTGATACGACAGGCCAATGGGTAACCGGCTACTTTGATAAATATTCGAGAGCAAAAATCTCGGGTATTCCGACGGATGTTTACGAAGCCAATAAAAAAGTGGTTGATGCGATTTCCTCTATCACAGATCCGACTTACGGCTTAATGAAGTCAGCGCCATTTAAGGAAAAGGGAGCAGACTGGGATAAAAAGCTGAACGATATGATGGTGAATGTGGTTTTTGGCAAAAATACGCTTGAGGATTGGGATAAATTGGTGAAACAGTTCAAAGATGATCCAAGCTTCCAACAGCATCTCAAAGAAACGAACGAGTTCTACAAAGAAAAATCCAAATAAGTCTGATGAAATGAAAGGACCCGATCGTGCCTGTTGATGGCGTGATCGGGTTTCTTTTCAAAAAGAAGGGTGATCCTTATGGGTACACAAGAGTTGAAGTTATGGTATCGGGGGCCCGCAGAGAAGTGGGTAAACGCTCTTCCAGTAGGGAATGGCAAGTTGGGAGCGATGGTATTCGGAGGCGTAAAGCAAGAACGGATTCAGATCAATGAAGATTCCCTCTGGTATGGCGGACCCAAGAAGAGGGAGCAACCTGACGCCTATAAACATCTTGAGGAAATTCGCAGGCTTATGTTCGAGGGTAAGCCGCAGGATGCCGAGTATTTGGCGCGTATGGCGATGACACCGGGGCCCAAATACTTTGCCCCCTATCAAACGCTAGGTGATATAAACCTTTATTTTCGACAATCAAATGGGGAAACCGCCAACTATAGGCGTGAATTGGATTTGCCGACGGGGATTGCTAAAACTTTTTATACCTTGGACGGGACGACGTATCAAAGGGAGATCTTCGCAAGTGCGATTGATCAGGTGCTTGTTATTCGTTTAAGCTCGGATCGCCCTGGAGCAATCAGCTTCTCAACGAATTTGAGCCGACGTCCATTTGAAGGCACGTCAGGTAAAGAAGGTGCGGAAAGCATTGTTATGCAAGGGCAATGCGGGCCAGATGGGGTTCATTATGCGACGGTTTTGAAGGCCGTAGCAGTAGGTGGGCACGTGCAGATTATTGGCGACTTCATTTCCGTGGAAGCTGTAGACAGTGTTACTTTGTACGTGGCTGCTGCAACAACGTTTCGACATCCCGAACCGCTCGTCGTGTGTCAATCTCGCATAGCAGCAAGTGTAGTCAAAGGATTTGAGGCTGTTCGAGAGGACCATGTGAAGGATCACCGTTCGTTGTTTGAACGTGTTCAACTTGAAATTGAAGATCCAGATCATCATGTTGCGGTAGCGTTGCCGATAGATGAACGGTTATGTCGAATCCAAGAAGGCTATGCAGATCACGGACTCATTTCGTTATTCTTTCAATATGGCCGCTACTTGCTTATGGGGAGTTCGAGACCAGGCTCATTGCCTGCCAATTTGCAAGGTATATGGAATGAGAGTCACACACCGCCATGGGAAAGTGATTATCATTTAAATATTAATTTGCAGATGAATTATTGGCCGGCTGAAGTGTGCAATTTGGCTGAATGTCATGAGCCAGTATTCGATCTGATGGATCGGTTGCTTGAGAACGGGCGGAAGACAGCTAGGGAGATTTACGGCGCCAGAGGCTTTGTGGCGCACCACGCCACGAATCTGTGGGCGGAGACAGACATATGCGGCATTTATGTGCCTGCCATTTTCTGGCCGATGGGCGGGGCATGGATGTCCTTACATTTATGGGAGCACTATCGTTATGGCAGGGATCGGGATTTTCTAGGTGCAAGGGCGTACCCGATTATGAAAGAGGCAGCACTGTTTTTCCTTGATTTTCTCATTGAGGATAAGCAAGGTCGTCTTGTCACGGTTCCTTCGCTTTCACCGGAAAATACGTATCGATTACCAAACGGCAATGAAGGGGTCCTTAGCATTGGACCGTCGATGGATTCGCAAATGATTCATACCCTTTTTGCTGCTTGTATAGAGGCGGGGACGGTTCTAAATACGGATAAGGAATTTCTAGAGGAACTAGAACAAGTAAGGAGGCGATTACCAGAACCCGCGATTGGCAAGCATGGCCAATTAATGGAATGGGCAATTGATTATGAAGAAGTGGAACTCGGCCACCGTCATATCTCACATTTATTTGCCCTGCATCCAGGTGAGCAGATTACTGTACATCATACACCAGAGTTAGCCGAGGCTGCTCGACGGACGCTAGAGAGGCGGCTTGCACACGGAGGCGGTCATACAGTGTGGAGCCGCGCATGGATCATCAACTTCTGGGCGAGATTGCATGATGGCGAGCAAGCCTATACCAATTTGATGGAGCTGCTTAGTCATTCTGTGCATACGAATCTACTTGGTGACCATCCCCCTTTCCAAATAGATGGCAACTTTGGCGGTACAGCGGCTATCGCAGAAATGCTCCTGCAATCCCACAGGGATGAAATCTTGCTTCTGCCAGCCTTGCCGAAAGCATGGCGTCATGGCCGAGTTAGCGGCCTGCGGGCGAGGGGCGGTTTCGAGGTTGAGATTGGGTGGCAAGATGGTCAACTTATAGAAGCAGTGCTACATGCTACACAGGATGGCTTGTGTACAATCCGCAGCGAATCACCCCTTGTGATCAATAGGGAGGAAGGGGATGGGCTGATGGTGAACTTTATAGGTGGTTCGGTGTATTCCTTCAAGGCAGAGTCAGGAACAAGGTATTTGGTTCGATGCGCAAATAGAGACTTTTCAATTCCTTCTATATCAAAATAAGGAGAGAAAGAAATGGTAAAGAAACCAAGCCTCAAGTTCGTCGTCTTAACAGATACCCATATTAAAGCGAGTTTAGAAGGGACTGAAGCCCAGAATTTCGACAGGGCTCTCAAGGATATTATAGCAACTTCCCCCGATTGTCACGGGATCATGCATGTTGGTGATATCACGGACAATGGGGAGCGAGCGGAATTCGAGATCATGGAACAGATTTGGAAAGCTAACATGGAGGGGCTGCCGCCAATCTATTTTACTTACGGCAATCATGATGTGCGCTGGAAAGATCTTGATAGGCAGATGTCGTTATTTACAGAGCATACGGGGATTCAAAATGCCTACTATGATTTGTGGTTGGAAGGTTATCATTTTATATTCCTTGGCACAGAAATTGGCTTGAAAGACTGCGCTTATTTATCAGAGACACAGCTCAAGTGGTTGGATGAAAAGTTGTCCGAACATGAAGTGGCGGAGAAACCGGCATTTATTTTTGTTCATGAGCCCCTATTGAATACGGTTGCAGGGTCCCAAAGTGAGTTTGGATGGAACGGGATCAGGCAAGACGCAGAATTAAAGATGATTCTAGCCAAACACCCGCAATCCATTGTATTTACCGGTCACACGCACTGGGAGCTGGGCGCCAGGGAGACGATGTACAACAGGAAGTATGCAACCCTGTTTAATGCGGCTTCTGTCGCTTATTTATGGACGGATGACGACGTCCTGAAAGAGGGCTCACAGGGATTTTTCGTTGAAGTCTACGAGGACAGGGTTATTGTAAAAGGAAGAGATTTCTCCTCGAAATCGTGGGTACCTGATGCAGAATATAGGGTAGAACTGCCAGTGACCATTCCGGTGGTGGATCTGACGGTAGATCCGGATTGTACGCTCCGTAATCCTGCCATGAATATGAACAAATCTGTCTTTCAGCCATATGAACAAATTGAGGTTACGTATGAGGGTTCGCTAAGAGAAGATGCCTTCGGCATTTATCTAAGAGGAGCTAAACCGAGTGAGACTGAACCGATTAGTCCTATTGTCTCCGTGCAGACCAAAACGTTCAGCCAGCCAGATGGCAAGTTGATTTTCAGTGATCTGGATCTTCCAGTGGGCAGTTACGATATGATTTATTTGGGTGAAACACTGAATACGGAACTCACTCGTTTGCCTTTCGATGTAGTGGCAGACGGATGCGCAAATAGTGTTCATATAAAATAGAGAGTCAAATTTATTACGTGTGAGGAGCAATATAGAGATGGCAGTTTCCTTAGAAGAAGCAGTAAAGGTCGTTCCCACTCCACGCCAGTTGGCTTGGCAAGAGATGGAGTTTTATGCGTTTATTCATTTCGGTATGAACACGTTTACGGGGAGACAATGGGGATTAGGTGACGAGGATCCTCAGTTGTTTTATCCAACGGCTTATCATGCTGCACAATGGGTCGAGTCCTGCCGTTTAGCAGGAATGACAGGCGTCATCCTGACCTGTAAGCATCACGATGGATTTTGTCTCTGGCCAAGTACTTACACGGATCATTCGGTCAAATCTACCACATGGCAGGATGGGCAAGGGGATGTCGTAAGAGATGTAGCTGAAGCTTGTCGTGAGCAGGGATTGAAATTTGGTGTTTATTTATCACCTTGGGATCGGCATGAACCTAGTTATGGGGATTCCCCAAGATACAATACTTATTTCCAGAATCAATTAAGAGAACTTCTTACGAACTATGGTGAAATTTTTTGCGTTTGGTTTGATGGTGCTTGCGGTGAGGGGCCGAACGGTAAAATGCAGGTATATGATTGGGAAGCTGCTTATCGAATTATTCGCGAACTGCAGCCTAAGGCTGTTATCAATATTTGTGGACCTGATGTTCGTTGGTGCGGCAATGAAGCCGGTCACACACGCGAATCGGAATGGAGTGTAGTTCCTGATGCTCGATGGAATATCGAGGAAATTGAATCGGAATCGCAACAGGAAGATGATGGTACTTTTTCGCAAAAAATAAATGCAGAAACAGAAGATTTGGGGAGCCGATCTGTTTTGGCGGAAGCTAATCGAATGATTTGGTATCCGGCGGAAGTGGATGTATCGATCAGACCCCAGTGGTTCTACGATCCTGTTGACGATGATAAGGTGAAAACTGTCGATGAATTGATTGATCTATACGAGAGTACAGTTGGCGGTAACAGCGCACTTCTGCTGAACATTCCACCGGATCAACGTGGGCTCATTCATGAGACAGATGCACGGCATTTGCGTGAAATTGGGCAATGGCTCCGGGCAACCTATGGACAGGATCTAGCTGAAGGAGCGCACGTGTGGGCTTCTCAAACCAGGGATACAAGTGTTGATGCGGGGAATCTAACAGATGGTCGGTCCGATTCGTATTGGTGTCCTCAAGAAGGAATTGAGCAGGCTGAGCTTGTCATTGATCTGGGTAAGGAATTGACGTTTGACCGTATCGTATTGAAGGAATTTATCCAATTAGGACAACGGATTGAACGCTTCCAGCTGGCCTACAAACAAGGCGATGAGTGGGTTTACCTTTATGAAGGTACCGTTGTTGGGTATAAGAAGATTTGCAGCTTTCAACAGACGAACGCAAGATACATTCAGTTGAAAGTGATCGAATCACGTATCCATCCTACATTAAGCAGCTTCGGTGTGTATTGCAGCAAATAAGGTAAGACGAAGTATAGCCCGACATGGCCATTGTGGACAAAGTCGGGCTTTCTTTGCGTTGAGGCGATTACAAGTCGGGAAACAAACCCTCAGGTAGTTTGCCCTCCCAAGAAGCGGGTGCATCCAGTCCGAGTGCATGGGCGACGACGGTTGCTGTGTCGGCAATGTTGACATTGTCGAGCTTGGTGCCAGGTGCGATGCCGGGACCTGTGCAGCTCCAGAAGATGGTTTTGTCTAAAGGATGATCACTGCCGTGATCGAAAGCATTTTTGCCTCCACCACCGTGATCGGTGACAGCGATAATGAGGCTATCGTCCATGAGTCCAGCCGCCTCCAGCGCATCCAAAATGACACCCGTATGACGGTCGGACTCTTCAATAACGCGAAGTTGCTCCGGCATATTGTACCCGTACTTATGACCTGCAGCGTCAGGTAGATCCAGTTGCACATAGAGCAGCTTGAAGTCCGGGTTTTCATGTATGTATGCAGCTATGGCTTGAACAAGCTCGCCGTCGGGCATTGAAACTTTATGGACGCCGATCGACGTCTCAATAATACCGTCGTTAATTGGCTTCCAAGCGCTGTAGGCCGCTAGTTTAGCAAGAGGGAGTGCTGCTCTAACAACGCGGAAAATAGACGGATAGGGTGAGTCTTCGGGGAAGGCTTCTACTTCTGCTTTGGTATTCGTAAGTCCATGTTTCATAGGATCAACTCCGTGCAGAAGTGTTCCCCAACACTCGGCACTGATCGTAGGCGATGCGGTTTGCGCTTCGAGTGTGAAAGCTCCTGCCTCGAACAAACGGTCCAAATTCGGCGTATGCGCATCACGGACAAAATTGCCAGCGCCATCCCAACCGATAATAATGACACGACGACAAGTATTCATTGTGTAACCTCCCCTTTTTTAGCCCCAAAAGCTGATCATTAGTATTCCTATTAAGATGAGAATAGAGCAAAGAATGCGTAAAGTACCTTGTTTCTCTTTGAGGACAACGATGCCCAGAATGGTTGCGAAAACAGTCCCAATTTCACGCAGCGGGGAAATATGGGCAACAGGGGCGTATTTCATGGCGAAGAGGAATAACAAATACGATGCAGGATTGAGTATCGCGCCGAGTCCAATCATCTTGAAGTTGATTTTCCACTCCATACGTAGTTGTTTGGAGGCAATGACTAGGGGGGTGAGACCTGCGACAAATCCGATATTCGTCACCTCTAATAAGGCGATGGGCGAGATGTGTGCGAGATTCAGCTTATCGACAAGTACGTAGCAAGTCGTGCATAGGCCCACACAAAGAGCCATTAGAAAGGGTTTAATAGATTTTACAGACGTCTGACCAGAAGATCGCGATCTTGTGAAGATACCGCTGAGTGAAACGAAGCCAATCACCATACATAGCAGTCCCAACCATCCGAGCAGGGACAAGGATTCGCGTAGAAACATGACACCGACAATGGGGATAAATAAGGTGTTGGTGCCTCTCATAATGGGATAGATCTGCGAGAGATCACCCATATTGTAGGTGCGCGAGAGCAAGAGGGCATAAACAGCCTGCAAGGCGGCGGATAGCAAAAGTAGACCATAAGCTGATATGGATAAGGGCGTGAACCATAACTCTTTGATCAAGTAAGGAAGTAGGAGAACAGTGGTGACCATGATGATGGACCATAGGAAGACGCTTTTGTTCAGGCTGCTTTTGGTAAACAGGCTCCAAATGGCGTGAGCAAGACCTGAAGCAACAACGAGTAAAATCGACACAGTAAACACGTGATCAGCTCCAAACGTAGGTTAGGTTACAGCGTTGGTGGGTGTTCGGGTTGGTCACGGATGACAGTGCCATCAGCGAGTCGCAGCCAAGTTTCAAATGTACGCTCATCTTCGCGGAGGCGAATCATTCTGGCACCACGGTGAAAGCCTTCTTTGCCATACGTATTGTAGCCTGTCGCTCTGCCATAGCAGAGACGAATCCCATGCAGCTCGCCCCAGTAATCGTTGATGTGATCATGTCCGCAGAAAGTTCCTACAACATCACCCATTTCAACCATTGCTGCAAAAAGACCAGAATTGACGTGAGCACAGCAGACATTTTCGTGTTTGTTACCGTAGCATGTTGCACGTTCCCATACTTGCTGATACTCCGGTAGCGGGATATGGAAGAAAGCGAGTGAAGGTAGTTCGCCCTGCTCCTTACGTGCTTGTTCTGTGTACCAGTTGATTTGATTGCTGCGAATCCAGTCGTAGCCTTGGATCTGCGAGACTGAAGAGCGACTGCCTGAATCGAAAAAGATGAGGTTCGCAGCCGTCTGCCCATCACGGCTATGTAACGAAAGCCGGTAATTGCCAACCCCGCAAATGTCGGCAGGACCAGGTTGTGTCACATTGTAGGAATGCTCGAGGATCGTGTCCATGAGCTCATCTCTTGTGATGAAGGCTTCGGTGTCATGATTACCGAATACCACAGCCCATGGAATACGGCGAACTTCCACAGCTTGAACCGCATCGCGGAACGCTTGGCGAGGCTGCTCACAGCGCTG
The DNA here is from genome assembly GCF_059692215.1 of Paenibacillus sp. J22P51. Lineage (NCBI taxonomy): Bacteria > Bacillati > Bacillota > Bacilli > Caryophanales > Paenibacillaceae > Paenibacillus > Paenibacillus sp. J22P51. Next base: position 136,891 of record NZ_JCAUAZ010000010.1, read on the forward strand.
TTCACCCTCTGAAACAGGTCCCGTATAAATAACATCACCGGTGAAAACGACCAAATCAGGTTGCTCCGCATCAAGTACTTCCTCCATCAGACGGAGGGTTAGTTGATCCTCATTTCTGCCATCAATCCAGTGTAAATCTGTAAATTGCGTGATTGTAAAAGTGCGATCCTCACGAAATGTGAGTGGATGCTGTTTGAGCATGATGATAGCCCCCTATATATAATTGAGTGTGGAATCATGTTGTTTTTAATTTAAATGTTGTTGTTTGTTGACAATTGTATACCCGTTCAGGTAAAGCTGTCAACGAACAAATTTCGCTGAGACGGGGGGCCGAGGTGCTCCTGATTGACACACCTAGCACTAACCCCTACACTAATAAAAACAACATAAAACAACAACATCTATTGAATATCGGGCATGGTAGGAGGCCGTTATGTCGTTAACCTATGAAGATCGCAGGACGACGATCCTGAATCAGTTGGAGCTGGAAGGGAAGGTTCAGGTCCATCACCTTTCAGAATTGCTTACGGTTTCGACGGAAACTGTTCGACGGGATCTGGATCGTTTGGAAAAGGAAGGCAAGCTGCGCAAGGTGTACGGAGGCGCTGTCAAAATGCGGATGGAGCTAGTGGAGCCTCCCTTCCTGAATCGGGTACAAATGATGAAGCCAGAAAAAACGGCTATTGGTAAGCTAGCAGCCTCACTCGTTCAAGATGGTGAAACGATCATGCTGGATAACGGGACGACGACGATCGAAATTGTCCCTTTTTTGAAGGATAAGACGAATGTTACGCTCATTACCAACTCGATCCCGATTCTAAATCTGGCGATGGAAACGTTCCGAGGGAGAATTATTTTTGCAGGCGGGGAAGTAAGCCAGGAATGCCGAGCGGTGACAGGTTCTCTAACAGATCAACTGCTTGATCAGTTTAAAGTGAACAAAGCGTTTATTTCCGCTGGCGGTATTTCCCTGCACGATGGCATCACGGATTTTCATTTGGCTGAAGCTGTTATTTCACGGAAAATGATGCAGCGAGCCGAAGAAACGATTCTGGTTGCAGACCACAGTAAATTCGGACTATCTACGTTCGCAAGAGTCGCCAAGCTTGAGGAAATCTCCATGCTGATCACAGACTCTGGCTGCCCGAAGGAATGGGTGGATACGATGGAGTCGCTTAGCATCGAGGTGCGAATTAGCGAGTAAAAAATGTAGTGATCCAATAGGCAATGTTACGCTTCCTTAGCGATGAGGAGGCGTTTTTCATGTCTGTATGGATGTATTTGGATAATCTTGACCAACTGGTAAATACTAACGGAAATGTCGTAGTGCGGGAGGGTAGAGTATGGAAATCGAACAGGATTCATTTCAAATCTCAGCGGAGATCGAGACGAATATACGTAACCTTTTCCAATGTTTCCATTCTTCCGACGATGTGCGATCTAGAGCATTCAACTTGCACGGCTTAAAGGGAAGCCTCCTCTATCTGACTACGGTAACGGATAAAGATAAGCTGCAATCCGATATCCTAAGACCTTTGCTCCAAGCCGGGGAAGGTCGTCTTGAAGATATTCTTCCGATTATGGATATAGACTTCGTCACGGATTTGAAGTCCGCGGCGGATGGGATGCTCCAGGGCCGATGTGCCATTCTGCTGGAGCTAAGAACGGATATTGTATTGGTAGATGCAACTGCAAGGGTTGCGCATAGCATGGGAGAGCCGCAAAACGAACAAACGGTTCGCGGATCGCATGTCGGTTTTGTAGATGACGCTTCCGTTAACGCGCAATTAATTCACCAACGATTGAAGAATGCGAACTTGGTTGAGCGGCACTTCACACTTGGCGCTGAAAGCCCGACGAACGTAAAGCTGCTATACATGTGTGATATTGCGGATATGAACGTTGTTGACGAGATTATTGCCAATCTGCTCACGAATCAGGCCACCTTTATTAAATCCCCAGGTCAAATCACAGATCGTTTGGAAAGCAGTCATTTATCGCCATTTCCGCAAATGCTATTTACGGAAAGACCCGATACCACGGTGTCGCATTTAATGGAAGGTCGAGTAGCGCTATTAGTGGATGGAAGCTCATTTGCAACGATTCTACCGGTGACGTTCTTTATGTTTTTTCAAGCGGCAGATGATTTCAATGTCAGGTGGTGGAACGGGACCTTTTTCCGGTTTCTCCGGTTTATCAGCGTCATGATCGGTATTGCCCTTCCATCGGTATACATCTCCATTGTTTCGAATCACTTTGATATATTGCCGATTGATTTGGTGTTTTCCTTGAAAGCATCGTTGGAAAATATCCCATTCAATCCGCTCATGGAAGCCTTATTCATGATTACCGTGTTGGAGCTTCTTAGAGAAGCTGCGATTAGACTGCCTAAATCGATTGCATCAACGCTGTCCATTGTCGGAGGCTTAGTAATTGGGAGTGAGGTCGTCAATGCGAATTTAGTATCCACGACGATGATTGTTGTCATTTCATTAACAGCTGTAGCTTCCTTCAGCATACCTTCACATGAAATGCGTCTTGCCCTGCGGCTCATCTCATTCCCAATCATGATCGCATCCTCGTTGCTCGGTTTTGCTGGTATTGCCTTTAGCTTCAGCCTCTTATTCATGCATTTAAGTAAACTCGAAACGTTTGGCGTATCTTATTTTTATCCGTTTACCCCTTTTAAACCAAGCCGCATTCTGACTGCGCTTGTTCAGCTGCCAGGACGATTCTTAGGCAGGAAAGCGTCCAATAGGAGGCCATCATGACTCGAGTTCAATTATTTGCCTTCATTTTGCAAACGCAGATCGGTATTGCCGTCCTCTCCTTCCCATATGATTTGCATAAAGCTGCGGGTGCAGATGGCTGGATTTCTGTTCTATTGGCTGGCGTTTGTGTCCAACTCATCTTGGTAGCTTTCGCTATTTTATGCCGAAGATTTCCGCAGCAAAATATATATCAATTTGCACCTCTAATTGTGGGCAAATGGCTCGGGAAAGCGCTCTCCGCGGTGTACATTTTACATTTTACGTTTACGAGTTGTCTGATTTTATTATTGGAAATGATGTTCGTGGAACTATGGATATTACCTTCTACCAACCCCGGCCTCGTCATCTTAGCGAATTGTGTGGTTTGCCTTTACATGGCCAAAGAGAATATACGGATTATTGCCCGTTATCACTTGTTAATTACCCTATTAATTATTGTCATGCTCGGCATTATGATGACAAGCTTTAAGACGATGGATTATCGCTATCTGCTGCCTGTTGGGCGAGAAGGACTCCATGCGATTTTATTGGGGGTCAAGAGCTCTGTGCTTTCCTTTTTAGGTTTTGAAGTGCTGTTGGTGCTGAATTCCGATATACAAGCAAAAGGAAAGAGCTTGATTACTCCTATTTTATGGGCGAATGGATTGGCAACCGCCTTTTTTATGATTATCGTTCTTGTCTGTTTTCTAAATTTCAGCCCCGAATCGCTTAGTTTCATTCCACAGCCAGTACCGTACTATCTCAATGGGATTTCCCTGCCGTTTTTAGAACGATTGGATCTGCTCTTTCTTTCCATCTGGCTGGTCAAAGTGACCGCAACACAGATTAGTTACCTCTATAGCGCGGGAAAAGGAATAGGGTTTTTATTTCATCGCAATGAGCACAAAAAAGCAATCTACTATCTTGTTCCCATTGTCTGTATGACGGGAATCTTTTGGCGATCGGAGAGACGAGTTGAGTTCTTAGAGCAAATCACCAAAGTTGACAGTTTTATTATTCTCGGGATTCCGTTTGTGCTCTTAGTGTTAGCTTGGCTTAGAGGGAAACGGGGGCAATTACCGGTATGAGAAAACTTATTATTGGATGCTTAATCCTTCTCTTACTTACGGGATGTAATTATCGAAATGAGCTCAAAAATCTGCAGCTTATTTATGCTGCCTCGATTGACATCGATGATAATAATGACATCGTCACGACCGTTACCATTCAATCTCCTGGGGGGAAGGAACGAACGGCGCCGGTCAATGAGGTGTTATCCGCATCAGGGCCTACGCTGCAAGATGCGTTGTTTAAAAAAATCGGGTTGCAAATAGCAGGCCCGGTTGGTACTTCCAAAAATCAAGTGATGCTGATCGGCGAAAAGCTGGCAAAAAAAAATTTGTCGCAAATCTTAGACGCTGCCTTCCGGAGCTCAAACGTTCCTATGCTAGCTAAAGTGGCTATTGTTCGTGGGAAAGCTGGCGACTTGATTCGCCTTGATCGTATTGGGTCTGCAACGGTTGGTGAATATTTGCGGAAAATTATTAAAAGCGCAGGCTATGAAACGGTGATTCCTCCAATGACGCTGCATTCACTCTACCCCATGCTGCATGACCCAGGGCGAGATCCGGCAATTCCGATTTTGAGGAAGGAGTCAGATAAAGCGGTGGTTGACGGCTTGGCACTCATGCATGAACAAAAATATACAGGCTATTCTTTAACACCGGGGCAATCAACGTTGTATCTATTAATGAATGGGGAAAAAAGCGACCTTTGCGTGATTACGAGGGATATCGAAGAGAGTTCTTCCAAAGATGAACCTTCCGACTATTTAGGCCTTAAAATCTCGAATCTAAAGAGAAATAAAAAGGTCTGGGTTGATAAGGAGGGGCAAGTGCAGATTCAGCTGGATCTGAATATGAAGGGGAGAGTCATTGAATATGCTAAGGATGGCCTTGCAGACAAGCAAAAGATCGATCAATTGAATAAGCGATTCTCCGAGATACTGACGGATGAGGCTAACGATATTTGCAAGCTGATGCAGCGAGCACATTCAGACGCTTTGGGCATAGCGCGAGACATTATTGCTTTCTATCCAGACCAGTGGAAGAAGATGGATTGGGAGCTTGAATATCCAAAGGCGAATTTCCAAGTTTCCATGAAGGTGGAAATTGTTTCGCATGGGATTATAAATTGAAATGGCTGACAGTTGGACGTATAAAATGTTTTAACTCGGGCAATACTATTGTGTATTGCGTTAAAATGAAACCAGAAGTAAACCTGTTTACCGGATAATGTTCGTAATAAAATATATCCATGATGGAATCGAAAATTGAATGAAGTATTGCCTGCAATATGTTTAATTTCTGCTTTCGGATAAAACGCATGAACGAAGAAGCTGTGATCCATGATCCAGCTTCTTTTTTTGTTGTATTCATGCGGTTTATTGCTCAGCATGATGCTTCGGCCTGAACTCGCTCGGCGATTGACCCGTCCAGCGCCGAAATTGCCGCGAGAAGTGACTGGCGGACTGGAAGCCAAGCTTATCCGCAATGTCGGTCATCGACAAATGCGTCGTGACAAGCAGCTCCTTGGCCAGCTTCAGCTTCATCTGGCTGACATATTGACGCGGTGACAGTCCGTACACCTTGGAGAATAGCTTCGTGCACTGGCTGCGGCTTAGATTCAGCTCTTTCGCAATGCCTGCGATAGAGGCTTCCTCGCCGAGGCCAAGCGAAAGCTTTTCTTCGATGGCGTGAGCGATATCTGTGGTGAACAAGGAGGCGTCCCTGCTGGGGCCCGATGCAGACTGCATGGGTTGCTTCGATTGCTTAGGGGCAGCCTGCTCTTGTTGACGCAGTAAATGCAGCACATCATGGACGATGAGCAGGGTATACGATTGCAGCAGCAGCTTATCTTCGAACCGCAGCGGAAGCTGACGTTCTTGATCCTGCAGCTCAACTGTCTCCGCAGAGCGATTGCGATGCATGACAGCCTCAAGCTCACTTACATAGAACATAAGCTTGCTCTGTTCGGCCTGTTGACGAGGGATATGCCGATATGCAGCGGCGGCGAGCAGACTTCGAATCTCCGTATCGTCGAGGTCAAAATGCACGTTGAAATACCCATACGGCACCAAACCAGCATTGGAAGATCGATGTCTGATGCCAGACTTGATCAGCAACCAGTCACCTTCCCGCATCGTAATCACATCGCGATTCATTTCTTGAACAACCTCACCCTCCGAGCAATATAGCAACTCAAACAAATGGTGATGATGTAGAGGGTAATGCCAGCCTGGGAGTTGCAAGCCGAAATGGCAGCCCACCACTTGCAGGGTATTTACTAGGTTAGGGAACCGATATACGTCTACCATCGTCGGACTCACATTCTCTTTCGTGTTAAAGGTTGGTTTCATCATATCATGCCATTGGCACATTTGGTATAGAACATGCTCCATTTGGAGATTGAGAAGGTATGGCCGAATCAGCGATGATGAGAGAAGTAAATCACGACGTAATCGTATAATTCGGAGGGGTCATTATGGCTATTTTAGCAGCTGAAAATAAGCAATTTCTATTGGACGGTCAACCTGTTCAACTGTTGTCTGGCGCTATTCACTATTTCCGCGTGGTACCTGAGTATTGGGAAGATCGGTTGTTGAAGCTGAAAGCCTGCGGATTTAATACCGTGGAGACGTACTTGCCTTGGAATTTGCATGAACCGAAGGAAAATGAATTCAACTTCAGTGGACTTGCAGACGTGGAGAAATTCATCCAGCTTGCAGGCAGCCTTGGTCTGCATGTGATCGTGAGGCCCAGCCCCTATATTTGTGCGGAGTGGGAATTTGGCGGATTACCAGCATGGTTGCTCCAATACCCGGCTATGAAGCTGCGCTGTATGGATGCGATGTATTTGCAAAAAGTGGATAACTATTATGATGAGCTGATTCCTCGGTTGACGCCGCTTCTGAGCACCAACGGCGGGCCCATCCTGGCGATGCAAATTGAGAATGAGTATGGCAGTTACGGAAACGATACGGCGTATTTGACATATTTACGGGATGGCTTGATCCGTCGCGGTGTAGATGTTCTGCTGTTTACCTCAGATGGCCCTGAGGATGGCATGCTGCAAGGCGGAACGATTCCAGGGACGCTGGCTACCGTCAATTTCGGCTCACAGCCGGAAGAGGCTTTCGAGAAATTTCGTCAATATCGCGCGAATGAGCCATTCTTTTGCATGGAGTATTGGAATGGTTGGTTTGATCACTGGTTGAAGCCGCATCACACACGTGACGGGGGCGATGTAGCGGATGTATTCGACCGTATGCTGCGGCTCGGTGCTTCGGTGAACTTCTATATGTTCCACGGTGGGACGAACTTCGGCTTCTATAACGGAGCGAACTATCAAGAGAAATATGAAGCGACGATCACCAGCTACGACTACGATTCGCCGTTATCAGAGTGTGGAGATGTGACAGAGAAATATCGTGCCGTTCGCAAAGTGATAGCTAATTTTTTGGGCAAAACGGAAGCGGAGCTTCCTGCACTGCCTGATCCCATAGCGAAGAAAAGCTATGGGCAAATCGCACTGACGGAACAGGCAGATTTGCTCAACCATTTGTCTGATCTAGTCGAGCCTGTAACTCGCATTTCCCCAGTGCCAATGGAGCAGCTCGGGCAAGATTACGGATTCATCGTGTACGCGACACACGTATCAGGACCGCGTACAGGTGAAAGCCTTCACCTGCAAGAAGTTCATGATCGCGCGCAGGTGTTCTTGGATGGCGTGTATCAAGGCACGGTAGAGCGATGGGATGCTCGTCCACTCCAAATGGACATTCCTGCTGGGGGAGCGAAGCTGGAGATAGTGGTTGAAAACATGGGACGCGTTAACTATGGGCCGAAGCTCAAAGATTACAAGGGCATCACCGAGGGTGTGCGGATGAACAACCAATTTTTATTTGATTGGACGATCTATCCACTCCCATTAGACAATCTAGCTGCAATTCCATTCACGCGCGCAGCGGTAGAAGGTGAAGTGCGGGAGGATCGCCCAGCTTTTTATCGCGGTGAATTTACAGTCGAGGATACAGGGGACACGTTCGTTAAGCTAGCGGGCTGGTCGAAGGGTGTTGTTTGGATCAATGGCTTCAACCTGGGCCGTTACTGGGAGAAAGGGCCGCAGGGCACGCTGTATGTGCCAGCTCCTTTGCTCCAAAAAGGGCGTAACGAGATCATCATTTTGGAGCTGCACCATGCGGAGAAGCTAGTTGTGGAATTGACGGATGCGCCAGATTTAGGGTGAGTGTCCAGTAGAGGAAGTAGAAGAGAGGGCAGTTCGAGGAAACTCGGCTGTCCTTTTTGCTACTTCCTCACTTAATTTTCCAAAGGTAAATTCTTGCTAGAACAGTTGCATCGTGCGAGAATAGATGTTGGACAAATCAGCAGTCATTTACATCAAAATTATTTACATAAAAAAGGGGTCAATTGATATCATGTTACACTTGAGTTGGGAAATGATGATCTTTGTCATCGTCGGTGGATTTATAGCGGCCTACGTGGATTCCGTTGTTGGGGGAGGCGGGCTCATTTCGGTGCCTGTGCTGCTTGCTACGGGACTGCCGCCGGCGCTTGCATTAGGTACGAATAAATTAGGGGGCACGATGTCATCGCTGACAAGTACGATTTCTTTTATGCGATCGGGAAATATCGATTTGAAGGCAGTGCGGGGATTATTCGTGCTCTCTTTAGCCGGCGCAGTATGCGGGACATTCGTATTGCAGCAAATTCCTTCTGACTTTTTGAAGCCGCTTATTGTGGTCATGCTGATATTAATTACGATCTATACGATATTCCGCAAAAATTGGGGAGACATCTCAACCTTCAGCCAATACTCCGCAAAAACGGCTTTTTTGATGGGGTGTGCGGCTTTCGTTCTCGGCTTCTATGATGGATTCTTTGGTCCTGGAACCGGCTCTTTTCTAATCTTCGTATTCCTCATAGTCGGCTTCGATTTCGTCAAAGCTGCTGGAAATTCCAAGATCCTTAATTTGGGCTCCAACGTCGCTAGCTTAATTACGTTTATGGCTCTGGATTCCATCGATTATTGGATCGGGATCCCTATGGGGCTGGCAATGGTGTGCGGCGCTTTTCTCGGCTCGCGCATGGCGATTCGCAAAGGTTCGGCGTATGTGCGACCACTTTTTATCACCGTATGTGTTCTGCTGGTTGGTAAGCAGATTTGGAGTTTAATGTAGGGGGAGAATTGTTACGCCCCTAAGCGTTGAAAGATCCTCCGAACCCCTACAAAAACTGCGAAAGTGCAGCTTTGGTGGGGGTTTTCTTGTGGAAATAAGAAAAACCTGCAATTATGCAGGTTCTTGAATCAATTTCTAATGAAAAGTGAACAAACGAAGAAAAAAGATGTACTTTGGCATCAATTCACTCCTTTGGAGGGAGATAAGGCATGAAATGATGTACATTTGCAGGCTTCCTCAAGAAATACGTGTTATTGAGGGAACGGCGTGGCTTACCCAATTCCAATTGATGTTTCGAACCGCTGCTCCCGTTGCTCCTGCTCCTTACCGCTCCGCCACTCTTCCCCCAGTCGCGCCCCGCGTCACTACCCGTTGATCCACTTCACAGGAATCTCCATCCGCTGCGGCGTGTACTTTCCGCTAAATTGCTCAAGTAATAACTCGACGGCAGATCGCGCCATACGCTCTTCATCCTGCAAAATATGCGGAAGGTTAGGGATCTCGGGATCGTCGAAGGAAACGAGATGGATACTCTCATTCAAGCCTTCTTCCTGATGCAGCGCTTGATAGGTCAGCCTCGCCATCTCAGCAGTTAAAGCAAAGACGGCTGTTATTTGTGGATGCTGATGCAGGAAATGAACGAGGTGAGTGTAAGTATCTCCGGTTCTTAGAATATCGATCGGCACATGAAACCACAAGCTTTTATCAATGGGAATATTGCCGTCAATAAAGGCCTTCTCGAAGCCGTGGGTACGATCCTCAATTGTAGTATTTGTATTAGCTGGAGAGATGAGCGCGATTTGTTGATGCCCAGCTTGCAACAGTCTGGACACGGTCTCATAAGCGCCGCCCCAATTATCGGAAATAATGCGATACGTATCAATGTTGCGTAGGAAACGGTCGATGAAGACGAACGGGAATTTATCTAACGATAGACGCAGCAAGGATTCATTATAAATTTCATCCTCCGTCGGGAACACAATGATCCCGCGCATCCCAGGGGAACTTGTTAATTCTTGAACTGAGCGTGATTCTTCTAGGGAAGACTCACGTGTAATGTGAAGGATTAGTTGATACCCTGCCGCCTTGATATAGAACTCGATATAATCAACTAGCTTCTGAATAACCATGGTTTTCATCGTAGGGATAATGAGTCCTATGTAGCCACTGGATGCCAGAGCGGGTGTCGGTGCGGTTTTCTGAAGGTGTAATGAAGGGTTGGACGCAACGAAGGTCCCTTTCCCTTGAATACGATTAACGAGTCCTTCATCGACAAGCGCAGCTAAAGCATTTTTGACAGTGATTTTACTAACCCTATATTCATCCATGAACTCTTGCTCTGAAGGCACGCGATCTTTCGGACGAAGCTCACCTAATTCGATTTTGCCTTTGATTGATTGATAAATTTGCTTATAGAGAGGGACTTTATGCAATTGGCATCACCTGATTCATGTATTTGTTAATTGTATTGTAGCGAGTAATGACGAAAAAGGGAATATGCCGAGTATAATAAATATGATTATTATAAAATTAAAGTGATTTATAACCAATTAAGTATATAAAAGCAGTAAAAACTGAGCTAATATATGTGATGAAGCGCTTCCAAAATTCAATCAAATGGTGAGAAAGGAAATAAATAATTATTAAGTATAATAATTATAGTTTTAATACCAATTGATTATATGAATATAAATTTACTTGTCATATAATTCAATTATTAAAACGCTTTCAAAACTATATTCCATAGGGGGATACCTTACATGAAGAAGAAACTTCAAATGTCATCGGCCATCATATTAGCATCCATGGTATTACTAACTGCTTGTTCGAGTACTACTAGTAAAAGTGACAGCGCCTCCAATAGCGCCACACCAGTTAAATTAAGCTTCTGGACTTTTAATGAGCTGCATCAGAAATTCTTCGAAAGCATGGCAACTTCTTGGAACAAAGCTCATCCTGAACAGCAAGTTCAAATTGAAGCAACAACATTCCCTTATGATGACAATCACAATAAATTGTTAGTAGCTCTTCAATCTGGTACAGGCGCACCGGATATGGCTGATATCGAGATCAGTAAAATCGGCAACTACCTAAAAGGCGACGTACAATTGACGGCTTTGAATGATATCGTAGAGCCAGAAAAAGGGAATCTCGTCATGTCCCGTTTGGACAATTATGCGAAGGACGGCAAATATTACGGAATCGATTATCATGTTGGTGCACAAGTGATTTACTACAATAAAGAAATTCTTGATAAAGCAGGCGTGAACGCCGACGATATTAAGACATGGGACGATTTCGAAAAGGCAGGTAAACAGGTTCTTGAGAAAACAGGCAAGCCAATGACGACCGTTGAAACAACGGATCAGTGGTCTTACTGGCCAATGGTTGTGCAGCATGGTTCTGACTTCTTGGATAAGAGCGGGAATGTAACACTAGGGGATCAAGCAAATACAGATGTACTTACCTACTTACAGAAGCTAGTTAAAGAAAAAGTAGCCGTAGCTGCTCCGGGCGGCTTCCACCATGCAGAAGAGTATTATGGCTTCATGAACAAAGGTGGCGCAGCTTCCGTCTGGATGCCAATGTGGTACATGGGGCGTTTCACGGATTACATGCCTGATCTGAAAGGCAAGGTTATCATTAAACCTATGCCGGTATTTAAACAAGGTGAAATGCGTTCTTCCGGTATGGGTGGTACAGGTACTGTTATTACAAAGCAATCCAAAAATCAAGACATCGCGAAGAAATTCCTTTCCTATGCGAAGCTTTCCAAAGAAGGCAATATCCAAATTTGGTCCCAGCTTGGCTTTGATCCAATCCGTTCTGACGTTTGGTCCGATCCAGCACTTAAAGCTGACAATAAATTCACTTCCTATTTCGGCAAAAATTTATGGGATGTATTAATTAGTGTGAAGAGTGAAATCGCGCCTACGAATGTCAAAGAAAGAACACCGGCTGTGTCGGATTATATCAAGACGAAAGCGATGTTCCAAGCACTTAATGACATGAAGGATCCTAAACAAGTGTTGTCTGATGCGGTTAAAAATATTAAGTAAGCCGAACGCCAAGCGTTCCGCTGCAGGCTGTACCCGAGGGCTGAATATCCCTCGGGTTAAGCTTTCAGTGCTTCAAGAAAGGAGTGACGATCGAACAGTATGAATAAATTTCTGTATTCTTCTCGGATAGCCCCATACGTGTTCGTTTTGCCTTTTATCTTATCGTTTCTGATTTTCTTTGCTTATCCGGTAATTACAACGGTCAACATGAGCTTCCAAGAAGTATTGCCAGGGCAGACTCATTATATTGGTCTCGCTAATTATAAGAATTTATGGAGTGAGACTTTCTTTGCTGCGCTTAAAAATAGCAGTCGATATACGTTCTGGACGCTGCTTGTACTCATTCCACTTCCTCTTATTCTTGCTGTTTTCTTAAATTCGAAGCTAACGAAGGCAAGCGCGTTCTTCCGTTCTGCCTTGTTTATTCCATCTCTCACCTCTGTTGTTGTCGCTGGAACCATCTTCAGGCTAGTGTTTGGAAGCTTGGATGATTCAGTTATGAATGGATTCCGTCATCTTGTAGGAATGCCGACGATTAACTGGTTGGCGAATTCGACAACAGGGATGTTTGTTTTGGTTATATTGGCGACATGGCGCTTTACGGGTGTTAATATCATCTACTTCCTATCTGCGCTGCAAAGTATTCCGCATGAATTGTACGAATCAGCTGAGATTGATGGCGCGAATGCATGGCAACGGTTCTGGCGTATTACCTTGCCTCTATTGAAGCCGGTTGCGATTTATGTGATCACCATTTCCATTTATGGCGGATATTCGATGTTTACAGAAAGCTACATTCTTTGGAATGGCAACCGTTCACCAAATGATATTGGTCTAACGATGATAGGTCTTCTCTATCGCGAAGGGATCGAGAAAAATAATTTAGGCTTTGGCTCGGCCATTGGGATTACCCTGCTCGCGATTACGATGGTCATCAATGTGATTCAGCTGAGATTTTTCGGCTTATTCAGGAAGGAGGATTAAGCATGCTCACACAACAACGGAAAAGGCCTGTTCCTTCCTTCCTGCTTTTGATGCTTTTTCTAGTCCTAGCAGGCCTCGCGCTCTTCCCGTTCTATAGTATTGCTTTAGCTTCGCTCAAGCCTTCGAAGGAGATGCTCCGATACGGGCTGAATGTGAAGCTGCAACCGGAATTACTGTCCATGCATAATTATACGTTCCTATTTTCGGCATCAGCGAAGAAATATTTGCTCTGGTATAAGAACAGTGTTCTGATCTCCCTCGTCTATACGGTTTTCTGTCTCTTGCTGTCCTCTATGGTTGGCTATGGACTTGCGATGTACCGTTTCGCAGGGAGAAATATTATCTTTGTCTTCGTGCTGTTGGTCATGATGGTGCCGGTTGAAATTATTATGCTTCCATTGTATAAGCAAATGATATCGTTTCATTTAATTGATACGTTTAGCGGCGTGATTCTCCCATTCGTTGTAGCACCGCTGCCGATCTTCTTCTTCCGGCAATATGCCGAAGGGCTGCCCAAGGATTTCCTGGATGCAGGGCGAATTGACGGCTGCTCAGAGTATGGCATCTTTTTCAAAATCATGGTGCCATTAATGACGCCTGCTTTCGGGGCTATGGCTATCTTGCAAGCGTTGGCGAGCTGGAATAGCTTTGTATGGCCATTAATTGTACTCAAAACAGGGGAGAAGCTGACACTGCCAATCGGACTAGCGAGCCTGGTAACGCCTTACGGAAATAACTATGACATTCTCATTGCTGGCTCCGTGTTGGCAATCGTTCCCATCCTGATTGTATTTATTTTCTTTCAACGCTTCTTTATATCAGGTCTTACGGTTGGCGGAGTGAAAGGGTAGCGGCAAGGGAAACGTGTCACAGGAATGAAGGAACAAGACATTAACATCTGGGGCACTTAGACGGATGAAATTAAAGGAGAGTAACCATGGAGAATTTGGAGACTAGCTATATCAAACCACTCTTGGAGCAGCGTGCTGATCCATGGGTATATAAACATACAGACGGATATTATTATTTCACGGCTTCCGTGCCAGAATACGATCGCATTGAGCTTAGACGCTCACTTACAATTGAGGGTTTAAAGGAAGCAAAGGCAGCAATCGTGTGGCGTAAACCGACGGAAGGTCCCTTAAGCGCGAATATTTGGGCACCTGAGATCCATTTCGTCGCAGGCAGCTGGTACATCTATTTCGCAGCAGCAAGAACGACCGAAACCAACGAAGGTCTATTCGATCATCGGATGTATGTGCTAACGACAGATGAGGCTAATCCACTCGAAGGAAGCTGGCAGGTGGAAGGGCAGCTGCGAACAGCGTGGGAAAGCTTTGCATTAGATGCGACATCATTCGAGCATAACGGTACGCGTTATCTCGTTTGGGCACAGAAGGATCCTGCAATCGTAGGCAACTCGAATTTATATATTTCAGCAATGAGCAACCCGTGGACGCTGAGCGGTAAGCAAGTCATGATTGCAACGCCAGAGTTTGATTGGGAAATCATCGGGTTTAAGGTAAATGAAGGAGCGGCTGTTTTAATTAGAAATGGTCGAATTTTTATCAGCTTCTCGGCAAGCGCCACCGACTACAATTACTGCATGGGGTTATTGACGGCTCAAGAGGATGCGGACTTATTGGATCCGGAGTCATGGGTGAAAACAACAAGCCCTGTGCTTACAACCAACGAAAGTATCGGTCTTTTTGGACCTGGTCATAATAGCTTCACGGTCTCTGAGGACGGGACCCAAGACATTCTCGTATTCCATGCTAGAAATTATAAAGAAATTGTAGGCGATCCGCTGTATGATCCCAACAGGCACACGTTCGTACGTGTGCTGAAATATAACGCTGATGGCAGCCCAGATTTTGCAGGGTCCATTGCGAATTGACCGATGGTTATGGTACTATTTTAGCAGAGTGTAATTTGAAGGAGGTGAAGGTAGGATGAATCGAGAGTTCGTAAACAACCGTGTGAGCCAGTTACCCATTGCGATGGCTGGCATCGTTCATGCAGAAGTCAAAGACGCGAGAGGTCTGTCCACTTATGCGCATACGGTTTACCAACTCACGAAAAGACGCCTACCTTAACCCTCTACGGAAGTATCCGAAAGGTCGTAGGAATTTTTCCTGCGGCCTTTTTGTGTTAATTTGGTTCATGGTAGGGTCTGTCTTTATAACCAAGGAGGATCCTTCATTATGTTAATTGTTAATGGTCAAAATATAAAAAAATACCACGGTGCCCAGCTGGTGCTCGAGGATGTTACGTTTGAAATTCATCAAGGGGAGCGTGTTGGACTTGTCGGTCGCAATGGCAGTGGGAAATCAACGCTGTTGCGCCTTATTGCCAAGATGGAGAAGCCCGATGAAGGGCAGTTGACGGTGCGAAAGGATACAGGGATCGGGTATTTGGCCCAAATCCCAAGCGCTTGGGAAAGCTTCACGGTCTATGACGTGCTGGCTGCGAGCTTGCAAGAGCTGCTTGCGTGCCGTGCGACGATGCGTCAGCTCGAAGGGGAAATGTCGAGCCCGGCGGTCATGAATGATGAGAAGCAGATGGATCAGCTGCTGAAGAGATATGCTCAGCTACAGGAGCGATTCGAGCGAGAAGGCGGCTACGAATTGGATGCGCGAATAGATCAGGTAGCGAATGGACTTCGTATCGCGAAGGGGTTTTACGAGCGAAGCTTTGCCTCACTGTCTGGAGGCGAGAAGACGAAGATCACGTTAGCTTCCCAGTTAATTGGAAAACCAGACCTGCTGCTGCTGGATGAGCCGACGAATCATCTGGATTTGTCTGGTGTGGAATGGCTGGAGGAGTACCTCAAGCATTATGACGGCGCTTGTATTATTGTCTCTCATGACCGTTACTTTCTGGACCTTGTCGTCACGAAAATCGTGGAATTGGAAGACGGTGAGTCGACTACGTATCACAGCTCTTATTCGGGCTATGTGAAGGAGAAGGAAGTACGTCTGCTTCAGCAGTTCGCGGAGTACCAAGAGCAGCAGAAGGTCATAAAAAAGATGAAAGAGACGATCAAGCAGCTGATCGAATGGGGGCGTATAGGCGGGAATGAGAAGTTTTTCCGCAGGGCGTTCTCCATGCAGAAGGCGCTGGATCGGATGGAAAAGCTCAAGCGTCCCGTGCTGGATCCGAAGGCGGCTGATTTCGATTTGAAGCCGGAGGACCGTTCAGGACGGAGGGTACTGCGATTCGAGAACGTCACGAAGCGATACGGTGATAAAGTGCTGTTGCAGCAAGCGGGGGGCGCGCTTGAATACGGCGAAAAAGTGATGCTTGTCGGGCATAACGGCTCAGGCAAAACCACCCTGTTGAAAATGCTGCTGGGAGAAGCGCAGCCGGATGGTGGGGAACTCGAGCTCGGGGCTCGTGTCGACATCGGATATCTGGCGCAGCAAGCGTATCCGGCGGATGATAAGAAATCCGTATTAGCCTATTTCTGCGAGGAAGCGAAGCTGGAAGAAGGGGAAGCGCGAGGTCGGCTCGCAGCCTATTTATTTTATGGCGCGGATGTGTTCAAGTCGGTGAGTTCCTTGTCTGGCGGCGAGTGGACGCGATTGCGGTTAGCTCTGCTAGTGCTGCGCAAGCCGAACCTGCTTATCTTAGATGAGCCGACGAATCATATGGACATCGCATCGCGCGAAGCGCTGGAGGATGCGCTCGATGAATTCCCTGGCACAGTGCTGGCGGTGACGCATGATCGGTATTTTATGAATCGGCTGGCACGCAAAATATGGGAGCTGGATAAAGGTAAGATTACTGTGTATTTGGGTGATTTTGATGCGTATAAAGAAAAAAGCAGTGAGCTTCGCGCTCGGGAAGAGCTTAAGGCTGATGAACGCCTGGTCGTCGTTGACAAAGTGAAAGCGAAGCAGCCTGAGGCTTCGGGAGCAAGTAGGGGCAAGGCAACGAAAGTGACTTCGCCTGGGAAGGCAGCTTTGGAGAAAGGGATCGCGAGCGTAGAAGCCAAGATGGCAGTGTTGGATCTTCAGTTGCAGCAGGAGAGTGAAACACTGACAGCTGCTGAACTCACGGAGCTTTGGGAGAAGCGGGAGGTCGTGCAGGGACAGTTGGATGAGCTGTATGAGCAGTGGATGTTGATCGAGGAATAAATGTTTAACTCATCACGAGGCTGTCATCAAGTAGGTATATCTACTTGATGGCAGCCTCGTTCCTGTTCCTGCCACCACCAAAATATGTAACCTCAAACTATTTTTGTGCGATAATGTAAGATATATCGATTGGTGAAGTGAGGTTAGAACATGCAAAGAAAGAAATTACTTGTTGGAATTACGTGGGTTACCTTAACGATCATCTACTATTTTGCTTACGGGATTGTGAATCAGTTTTTAGATTATATGGAGAATGGTTTTAGCTTATTAAATACTACGATCAGTTTGCTGCCATTTTTCATAGCCATTTCGATTACATATGTACTTATTCAACTGCTAGCTCTACGTCAATCCTATAAAGTACTTTGGATGATTATGCTCTCGATCCTACTATCAGTTCCTACAAGTTTGCCGGTGCTAAAACTAATTGACCAGCAGATGAAGAAAGTTGATCCGATTCAACATCAAACACTAGCAGGAAATTTTCATAAACAGATTGATTCCATTCGAGGTAGTGATATAACGACTACGATGAATATCATACAACTAACCGATTTTACATGGGATAAGCTATATTTGTTCGGTCCTTATACAGGATATAGTCAAATCAATGAGCGACTAGGCTACATATGGACGAAAAATTCTTTGCGCTTATCAGACGAAAATAGCAGTCTTCTCGTTTTTGTTTTGAATGGAAAAGTTGTGCAATATCTGGATCTATCTACTTGGATTCGAGGCGATAAAAACACTATCTATACGCCTGATCGTGGTGTGATTCAGTTTTCCAACATGCGCTCAGACAATAACCAGATGAATCAAACATTAGTAGAATTAATTGAACAGAGCATTAGGTAGAAACAACACCTGTAGAAATCGTCACACAACTGGCTTCGATTTGCCATTGTTCCGACATGGAGTCCGTACCCTGAGTGTGATAAGCTAGAGGTACTTAGAGAAGGAGGCGATTGATGTGATACAAGTTTTCCCGGCCCACACGCGTAATTCAACCGATATGGGGTGGCTCAAGAGCCACAAAAGCTTCTCGTTCGGCGATTATTTTGATGAAGACAATGTTAGCTTCGGTGTTATGCGTGTTTGTAATGACGATGATATCGCAGCAGGGCGGGGCTTTGGCCCACATCCCCATAGTGATATGGAGATTGTCAGCATCGTGCTCAGCGGAGCGATTAAGCATGAAGATAGTCTCGGCCATGTTGCCGTAACGGCGGCTAATGGTGTGCAACGAATGTCCGCGGGCAGCGGCGTTATTCATGCCGAGTATAATGCATCGGAAACGGAGCCGATGAGTCTTTTCCAGCTTTGGTTTATGCCAGCAAAACGAGGAATGGAGCCCTCTTTTGAAAATGTCACATATGAGCCGGAGGCGATGGTAAACCATCTCTTGCCAGTCGTAACACCAGAGGGAGGTCCTCACATCGCGAAAATCCATCAAGACATGAGCATTTACCTGAGCAAGCTGGATGCGGGTAAGGAGCTGCAATTCGAGCAAGGTGAGAATCGCCGTATTTTCCTCATGCTCGTGAGCGGGAAGTGTTCAGCCAATGAAGCAGTACTGGAAGCGAAGGATAGTGCGCGTATGGAATCGGAGTCAACGCTGACGATTCGCGCGCTGGAAGATACACATTTCATGCTTATTGATCTGCCTTAAGGAGATAACGAGAGATAGAGGAGGTTGCAGCGATGAAGGAAACTTTTTTGGTGAAGCATGCGGTTGGCGGACGTGCATTTATCGATACCGGTAAGCACCCCGTGCCTTATGAATGGAAGCAGCAAGGCGAACAATGGTTGTTCAGCGTTCAGATCGATCAGCCAGAGCGGATTGCGGAGCTTTTGAAATGGAAAGATGAACTGAACGTATTTATTTTCCAAGAGTTTGAGAATGAGCCTACACGGAAATTATGGTTCTATGTCGGTGACGATGCGGTTCAGTATACCGCAGATAAAGGCGAGCTAACGATTGTCGCAACCTCCCGTATTAGCTATATCCCCGACCAATTTAGTGCGAAGTGATTGGAGTTATACCCATGAAAGTTCAGGTTCAACAACTAGAGAAAGCGATACCCTTTATACAAGAATGCTACACCGAATTAGGCAAAAGTCAGACTCAAATCAACGCCCGAATTGCTGAAATAACGCAAACCATTCAGTATAAAGGTGAGTATGAGCATACGATAGAAGAGTTGACCCATGGTGCAAAAATGGCTTGGCGCAACAGCAACCGCTGCATTGGCCGCTTGTTCTGGGAGTCGCTTCGTGTACACGATGCTCGTCATATTGAGACTGAAGAGGCAGCGGCCGACGCGCTTTTCAGGCATATCGAGGAAGCGACGAATGGCGGCAAAATCCGCCCCGTCATCACGATCTTCCCACCTTCGCGAGAAGGGAAGCCTGTCGTCCAGATCAAGAACGAGCAGCTGATTCGCTATGCTGGGTATGAGACCGAGAATGGCATCGTGGGCGATCCTGTTTCATTGGTTTTCACGAAGGAATGTCAGGCACTCGGTTGGCAAGGGGCAGGCACGCATTTCGATGTGCTGCCGCTCATGCTTCAAGTGGGAGAACGCACGCCGCGGCTGTTTGAGATCCCACAAGCGTTGATTTTGGAGGTTGCCATCACCCATCCGGAGCTGCCAACCTTTGAAGAGCTGAACCTGCAATGGTATGCGGTGCCGATGGTCTCCAACATGTACCTCGAAATAGGCGGCGTGATTTATCCTGCGGCTCCTTTTAACGGGTGGTACATGGGAACGGAAATCGGCGCACGGAACTTTGCCGATGAGGCCAGATACAACATGCTGCCGCGAGTAGCGTCGATCATGGGGCTGAACACGCATCGCGAATCTTCCTTATGGCGGGACAAAGCGCTGGTCGAGCTGAATGTAGCGGTGTTGCATTCATTTGGGCAGCAGGGTGTCGCCATCGTCGATCACCACACGGCGGCGAAGCAGTTTAAACGCTTCGAGGACAATGAGGAGAAGAGCGGACGTGACGTCACTGGCGATTGGACGTGGTTGATTCCGCCGATGTCCCCAGCAACGACGCATATTTTCCACCAGCATTACTCGAATGAAGTGAAGCTGCCAAATTTCTTTTACCATAGTAGAAAGCATTAGTTTCGGTTCTCGGAAGCCGTAGTTAATCAAGTTGTAAAGTCTACTCCCATACTCACACTTTGTGTGGAGACGGGGGTAGGCTTTTTTGTTGCGAAAAGTTGGATAGAATGGTTAGATACGGAACGAGGTTCCGCTATTTGTTGTAAATTAGGCTTTATGGCGAAGTTGCGGAACGACGTTCCGCTATTTCGCCGAAATCAGCAAAATTTGCGCGAAACAGAGAAGAATAGCGGACTGACGTTCCGTATCATGAGGAAATCGCCTGATTTCACGAGATTAGCGGACTGACGTTCCGCAACGTGTGTCAGCTCGCCTTACGAACGGAGATTTCCCGCGAATCGCCAATAGTTTAATAGCCAAACTAACTCGTATGTAGTATGATTTGGCATATTGAAAGCACTTAAAGCACGTATTATACACGTAAAGGGGAACTCCGCTTGTGGCAGAAGGTGGCTAACTGGAATACTTTGCGCAATCAGATGTTAGCGGGATTTATTGCCGTGATGATCATCGTTCTGGTCTGTGCAGGCGCTATTACGTTCAACTCGGTGTCCACCCTCCTGAATACGAAGGCGGAGACACAGATGAAGCAAATCGCTAGTCAAGCCAACGGCAGGCTGGAAGCGCTCATTACACAAATCGATACGTTAACGTTACAAGCTGTAAATGATGTGTATCTGCAGCAATTATTTTTATCGTCGGTACAGGGGAGAACGGTTAGCTTCAGCGAACGTCAATCGCTTTTGAAAATCGCCAATCACATCCAAGCCTATAGCGGTGTGAGCAATGTAGAGCTGTATACGACTGACTTTGCGCGCATGTTTCCGCTGGATGAGCAGAAGCTAACAGATCGCATTGACCCGAACTGGATTGAGCAGGCGGATCGAGAGAAGGGCAGGCTGGTTTGGATTGGGAACGATCCGAAGAACCCGGAATCGGTTCTAGCCATCCGGCGGATTAATTTAATTGACCGATGGTTCTCGAATGGCGGGTATCTGATGGTGCGAATTAATCGCAGCTATTTTGATTTCCAAAGCCAGCTGCCGGATACGGGGCACCGAGAGTTGATGCTGCTAGCCGATAGCTCGGCTAGACCCATCGTTTCGGATGTCGGGGCGCTCGCCAACATAAGTGAACTGATGCATACCGTCGCACAGCAGGTCACGCTGGAGCAGAAGCGGTACATTCTGGTGAAACAGCATTCGGACCAGACGGGCTGGACGTTGATGATTCTGTATCCGGTGAGTGATATTACCGATGGGATTTCCGTACTGCGCTGGGCGATTATCGTGTCTGGGGCCATCGGATTGGTGCTGTTTATCATCCTTTCGTTTCTTCTTTCATCGATGATTACGAGGCCGATTCTGAGGCTGATGCGAGCTATGAGAAATACAAGGCAAGGGGTGCTGACGCCCAATCTGACGCAGTCTTACACCACAGAGTTGAACGACTTGAACATGACATACAATCAGATGGTGGACAATATCAATCGGCTCATTAAACTCGTGTACGAGAAGGAAATGATCCAAAGCCGAACAGAGCTGCAGGCGTTGCAAGCACAGATCGATCCGCATTTTTTATATAATACATTGGAAGCATTGTACTGGTCCTTGCAAGAGAAAGACGAAGAAGAGCTCGCTGATCTCGTTGTATCGATGTCTGATTTATTTCGCTATGTCATCGGTAATCCGAACAAGGATGTGTGGGTTACCCTATCAGACGAATTAGAGCACATAAAGCGTTATTTAAGCATCATGAGTGTGAGGTTCGGTTCACGTCTCGTTTGGGAAATTGACAGCGAAGAGATGTATAGTCATGTGCATATTCCGAAGCTGCTTATTCAGCCGTTGGTGGAGAATGCGATTTTGCATGGTTTGGAAGGTAAAATTGGGGTGGGGCTGATTACGATTCGCGTGGAGCCGTCACCTTTGGAATCAGATGAGCTCCGCATTACGGTACGTGATGACGGCCCGGGGATGAATGAACAGACACTCCAAGCTGTGCAGGAGTCGATGGAACGCGGAAGCGCAGCCACAAGTAATGGTTTTGGATATGCTTTTAGCTCTTCTCCTAGCCCCAACCCTAGCGGAGAATCAAGCTCTGCCCTTAACACCAATGCCTCATCAGCCAAAGGAAAAGGTATGGCCATTTCCAATGTACAGCGGCGTCTCCAGCTCTACTACCCGTCACTGCCAGATAAGTATCGTGGTTTAACGATTACTAGTAGGCCTGGGCATGGGACAAGCGTGAGCTTCGATATTCCGATTTATAAGGAGGAAAACGATGATACAATCGGGGAAAACTATACTCATCGTTGACGATGAGCCATTAACAAGAGAAGGCATACGCAAAACATTAGAAGCCTGGTCGATTGGGCGTTATTCCATACTCAGCTGCAGCAATGGGACGGAGGCACTCGAACTACTCAACACACGTCCCGTGCATCTCTTGATTACAGACATCCGTATGCCTGAAATGAACGGTCTGCAAGTCGTGGAAGGTTCTCGAAGTTTCGCCCATAAGCCCGTAGCTATCATTATCTCGGGACATCCTGATTTTCAATACGCACAAACAGCCATAGAGCTGGGTGTCGTTAACTATCTGCTCAAGCCGATCCAGAAGAGCAAGCTGATCGATGCCGTTGAGCAAGCATTGCGCATTGAGGAAGAACGCGGCCGCGTAGAAACGATGGAGAAAATGGTGGACACTCGCCTGATGCAGGCGAAGACCGCTGACAAAAACTATAGTGCGCCTGTCCAACAGGCACTACTTTATGTTGAAGAAAATTTACAAGCTCCGCTTGGCATGAGCGAGGTTGCTAGCCATATTCATCTGAATCCGAGCTATTTCAGCGCGCTTTTCAAAGAGCAAACTGGTTTCACCTTCAGTGAATATGTTACGAGAAGCCGGATCCAGAAGGCGAAAGAACTGCTGCTGCAAACAAGGCTGACGATCGCCGATATTTCGGAGCAAGTTGGTTATCAGACGTCGAAATATTTCATCAAGCTGTTCAAAGAGTACGAAGGGACAAGTCCAAATCAGTATCGGAAACAGATTATGGATGCCGATGATCGGATAGATACCTCGAAATAGTGGAATATTACCCGATAGCTGTTACTCCCTGCGGCCTCTATGAAAGCGCTACAATAAAACACGTAGCACACAAATGATTTGAGGGGGAAACAAAAATGGTAAGAAAAACGCTTACATTGTCGCTTACTACGATGCTTGGCCTATCTATGGTACTGACGGGCTGCTCTAGCTCCACAGATAATGCGAGTCAAACGACAGCGCCTAAAGAATCAGCGAAAGCAACGGAAGCAGCAAGTGCTCAACCCGCTAAAAAAGTGACTATTAAAATGATGCACCTCTGGCCGACTGGAAACTCGGCAACACAAAACAAAATTGTAAACGATATCATCAAAGAGTATCAAGCGGCTAATCCGAATGTTACGATCGAACAAGAAGTGCTCGAGAATGAACAATATAAGAATAAAATGAAAGTGCTTTCTACTTCGAATGCGCTTCCAGACGTGGGCTTCACATGGGCTGCAGGCTACATGGATCCTTATGTAAAAGGCGACATGTTTGCTCCACTTGATGACTTGCTGCAAGGTGATTTGAAGGACAAGTTCGTTAAAGGCACAACAGATGCTTATGCATTCGGCGGCAAAACCTACGGACTTCCGGTTGAATTGAACATCGTACCGGTGTATTACAATAAAGCCATTTTTGCTAAGCATAACCTTACACCACCTAAGACGTATGATGAGTTCAAAAATATTGTAAAAACGCTTAGCTCGAACGGTGTAGCTCCAATCGCGCTTGGTAACAAAGACCGTTGGACAGGCTCACTCTGGTACATGTACCTTGCTGACCGAATCGGCGGACCAGAAACATTGAAGAAAGCGATTGACCGCTCAGGCTCCTTCAACGATCCTGGCTTGGTTCGCGCAGCTTCGGAAGTTTCCCAGCTTGTTGACATGAACGCGTTCAACAAAGGCTTTAACGGACTTGGCAACGATGAAGGTAAAGCTGAATTCATGAATAGCAAAGCAGCTATGTACATGATGGGAACATGGGAATTACCGAACTACACAACGAATAAAGATGTTCCACAAGCGTTCAAAGATCAAATCGGATTCTTTAAATTCCCAACGGTAGATGGCGGTAAAGGTAACATGGATAGCTGGGTTGGCGGACCAGGCGTAGGCTTGTTCGTTGCTAACAACTCCAAAGTAAAAGAAGAGTCCAAGAAATTCGTTAGCTTCTTCGTATCGAAGTGGGGCGAGCACGCTATTTCTGAAGCAGGCGTAATTCCAGCAACAAAAGTAGACACGTCCAAAGTGAAGCTGCCGCAAATGTATATCGACCTATTGAACGAGCTTAATAAAGCGAGCAACATTACGCTGTTCGCAGATGTTCAAATGAAGCCTGCATCCGCAGAAGTTCACTTGAATATGATTCAAGCCTTGTTTGGTAAAGCGGTGACACCGGAAGCCTTTGCGAAGAATCATGAGGATGCCTTGGCGAAGGAAGCCAAGTAATCTAACGAATACGAACGATACGGGCAAGGACATATCCCTGCAAAGTGGTATGTCCTTTGTCATTATCGGGTTGAGAAAGGGAGTGCCTACTTATGGATAAAGTCATGTCTAATAAATCCATGATTGCGATCTACGTGATTCCCTCGTTATTTCTGCTTTTAGCCTTGATCTATATGCCGATCTTGATGACAGGCTATTACGGACTAATGAAATGGGACGGCGTAGGCAAAATGAGTTTCATCGGTTTGCATAATTACGCAGAACTGCTTAAAGATAAATTATTTTGGGGAAGCGCGAAGCACTCGTTCTTGTTGGCGATCTTCTCAACGATCTCCTTGCTCGGTTATTTACTAGTCGCATTGGTGCTATCCGCGAACATTCGCGGGGCTAATCTTTTCCGTAAAATCTATTTAATTCCTATGCTGCTTTCTTCTGTTGCAATCGCTCAACTATGGTTGAAAATATTCCACCCAACGAACGGGGTATTGAATCATCTCCTGACGTCACTGGGGGTCACGCATACACCGGAATGGCTGTCCAATCCATCCATTGTTTTATACGCGATTTTTATGCCTATCTTATGGCAGTACGCCGGATTTTATATTTTGATCTATTATGCAGCTTTGAAAAATGTACCGACCTCGCTGATCGAAGCAGCACGTATCGATGGTGCCAGTCCATGGCGCGTTGCGATCTCCATTCGCGTTCCGTTAATCGCAGAAGTGATGAAAGTAACGGTCGTTCTAGCCGTCGTCGGATCGCTGAAATATTTTGACCTGATCTACGTTATGACAGGCGGCGGACCTAACGGATCCAGCGAAGTAATGGCGTCCTACATGTACCGCAAAGCGTTCAAAGGCTATGATTTCGGCTATGCCAGCGCAATTGGCTTTTTCCTGCTTTTGATTTGCCTTGTAGCTACTTGGTTAATCCGTAAAGCAACAGCTTCCAAAGATGATATCCAATATTCGTAATGAAAGGAGAGTCCGATTCCGATGCAAATCGAAACCACCCGTGGTCAGACACAGGCGCTAACACAGCGAAGCAAGCTGCCTGAACAAATCGGATATGGCGTTCTGTACGTCGTGTTGACGATTGTCGCCGTGATTCAGATTTTTCCTCTCTTGTGGCTCATGCTGTTCTCCTTGAAAAATAATGAGGAAATATTTAATCTTGCTCCGATGGCATTTCCTGAAAGACTGCGTTGGGAGAATTACGAGAAGGTCTGGACGCAGGGCCATATTAACAACTACTTTTTTAACAGCGTTTGGATGACATTAGTGTCTGTAGGTGTCACGGTAATACTGGCCAGCTTGGTCACATTCGCCTTGACCCGGATGAGATGGAAGCTGCAATCGTTCGTGCTCGGACTGTTTATGGTTGGGCTGATGATTCCTGTGCACTCGACGCTCATTCCGTTATTCAGTCTCTTTACGAAAATGGGCTTAACCAATCATCCGTTGTCGATCATTTTGTCTTACATTGCCTTTAACCTGCCGATTACAATTATGATTATGCTCGGCTTTTATTACACGCTGCCGCGAGAAGTGGAAGAAGCGGCCGTTATGGACGGTTGCTCCGTGAATCGCATCTTCTTCAGCATCACGCTGCCTATGACGGCATCTGTGTTATCTACCGCAGTCATCATTAATATGATCTACAATTGGAATGAGTTCATTTTCGTGAATACCTTTATCTCCTCCGAAAAGTATAAGACGTTAACTGTTGGCGTACAGAATTTCGTCGGCCAATACACGACCGATTGGGGAGCGATTGGTGCTACCCTGATGATCAGTATTTTGCCAATCATGATCGCCTTCATCCTGCTGAGTAACCGTATCGTAGAAGGAATTGCGGCAGGTTCTGTAAAAGGATAATGCTGTGAAAAGGGTCCCCGTGTATCGGGGATTTTTTGCGTTTGGTTTGTCGATTGTTCACAGACGCTGTGCCAAGGCTATGTTACAATGAAGCAATGTTATTAACCAACGGACAAATTTTATGTTGCATAGAATTGTGTTACTTGTATGTGAAGTGAGGTTTTTAAAATGAAAAAAGGTCTTGGCTATGCCATTATTGCTTATATTGCTTGGGGTTTGCTGCCTGTGTATTGGAAGCTTTTCGGGTCGTTAATGGCTGGTGAAATATTGTCGCACCGCGTGATTTGGTCATTCGTGTTTATGGCGATTCTGATCGTAGCAGGCAAAGGTCGGTGGCAGCAATTCCGCAACCTCTTAACCAATCGAACAACCTTCCTACTGGTGGGGGCAAGCAGCCTCCTGATTAGTACCAATTGGCTCATTTTTATTTGGGCAGTTAATAATGGGCATGTCATCGAGACGAGTCTCGGGTATTACATTACGCCACTCTTCAACATTATGCTGGCGGTGCTGTTCCTGCGTGAAAAGCCAACCGGCAGACAATGGCTTGCCGTTGCTTTGGCAGGGATTGGTGTCCTGATTGCCACTATTGATTACGGTAGATTTCCGTGGGTGTCGCTCACGTTAGCAGGAACCTTTGGCTTATATAGCCTGGTGAAAAAAAGGGTCTCTTACGATGCGTCGATCGGGCTCGCGGGGGAAACAGCCTTTGTTTTTCCTATCGCGCTAGCCTATATCATCTACTTATTTGCTACGCATCAAGATGCAGCGTGGACACTGCCGCCGATCACATTGATCATGCTATTCCTTGCAGGCGCAGCTACAGCATTACCCTTGCTATGGTTTGCTAAAGCTGCTGCACAACTGCCGCTGTCTATGCTGGGCTTCATTCAGTATATCGGCCCGTCTATAACGCTTCTGCTCAGTGTATTTGTGTTTAAAGAGAACTTCTCCCCTGTGCTGATGATTAGCTTTGCGTTTATCTGGAGCGCGCTCATTGTTTATGCTTTCGCATCGATTCGAGTAGCGCGCACCGCAGTGGCTGATTAATACATTCAAAACTTAGAACCGCTTGAGACACAACGTCTTTGGCGGTTTTCGTTCGAATAAGTACTGGAATGAGAATAGTAAAAGTAGAAGTATTAGGGCCGCCAAGTGCGCGCCTCTTGCGCAGGCTTCAGCACGATTAAATGGAAAAACTACAGCTAATTTCTATGAAATTGCAGTGATTAACGTAATAACTGGAAAATATCCAGTTATTTCTCCTGATTGGCACCCATCTGGCGAAATTGGACCAAATTACCTGTAGTAAATCCAGCTATTCCTCCAAAGTCAGCCATTTGGGATGGAATAGCTACATAAGATCCAGTTATCACAGACGGCGCCGTTCTGATGAAGAACTTACTCTAGAGACGCGCACGACGCAAAGAAACCCGTTCGAGAAACAATTCTCGGACGGGTTTTTCTAAATAGCATCGTACAAAGAACGGTTGAAATTTACATTGGAATAAAAATTTATTTTGATGTATAATTTGTGAAATAAAATTTCTTTAATGCGATATAATTTTACAGTTTTTTTACATGCTGATCTTGTGTTTTCGCCTAATTATACGTATGATGAAGGTGATTTCAACACAGATAATCTATGGTGAGTAGGGAACCTATATGTCAATAAATGATAATATTTTGATCAAAATCCGCGATATGAAAGACAGCCTCACTCCTGTAGAGAAGCTAGTGGCTGAATATATTCTAGATAATGTGGACGAGATTCCACATCTTTCAATTAAGAACCTTGCTGGGCTAACCAAAACGAGTGATGCCTCTGTTCTACGCTTCTGCAAAACGATGGGATATAAGGGCTATCGCAACTTTATCGTGAGCATTTCGGCCTCGCTGGGGTCGATGGATGAGGAACAAAAGGACCAATACACCGATATTCAACCAGGTGATGACCTCTCTACCATTATCTCTAACATCTCACATAATAATAGCAAATCCATTGAAGACACCCTAAGTGTCATTGATAGAAATGAGATTGCCCGCGCGGTTAAAGTGTTAGTCGGATGCAACCGGATTGTTTTCTTCGGGATCGGTGCTTCCGGCCTGGTCGGGATGGACGCGGAGCAGAAATTCTCACGCATCAACAAGATGTGTCACACTTATACGGATGGACATAGTCAACTAACAGCAGCAACGCTGCTAGGAAAAGGCGATGTCGCCATTTTCATTTCGAACTCGGGGAGCACAATTGAAATCCTCGATACACTGGAAATTGCGAAGAAGAATGGTGCCACGATCATCGCAATTACCAAGTATAACAAAAGCGCCTTAGCGGATAATGCGAATATTGTACTCAGTATTTCGACACCAGAAATCACGATTCGAAGCGGAGCAATGGGCTCACGGATTGCGATGTTGACAGTGATAGATATTCTTTTTGCCGGGGTAGCGAGCAGTGAATATAAGCATGTGAAGAAGTATTTGGCCAAAACGCATGATATTATTGCTAGCAGTAAGCATAGAAAATAAACATACAGAACAAACTAACGATGTCACCTAAGACATCGTTTTTTTGTCGAAATTTAAGAAATAAAAAATCAGTTATTTATTTTACCATAAAATAAAATTTCAAAAAGTATTGACCGAGGTGAAATTTTTAGTTAGTATAAAACCGTAAGCGAAGTAAGTAACGCAGTCAGGAGGACGGCTATGGATGAGTATCTATCGGGTTTAACTACGGAAGAGATTAACGAGAAGACACAGATAATTGACGAATGTTCAACAGAACAAATGTTGCGTTTGATGAATGAACAGGATGCATTGGTTCCTGCAGCAGTCGGAGCTGAAATACCGCAGATTGTGAAAGCGGTTGATATTTTGCATCAGGTTCTCAAGAACGGTGGCAGAATGTTCTACGTAGGAGCCGGATCTTCTGGCAGACTCGGTGTGCTTGATGCATCAGAATGTCCTCCAACCTTTGGCATTGATCCAATGTTGGTGCAAGGTCATATCGCCGGTGGCGATGGTGCACTGCGAACAGCGGTTGAAGGCTTTGAAGACAACGCTGAGGAGGGGGTCGCTCTCATTGAACGATGCGGAGTGACAGATAAGGATGCGGTAATTGGGATTACGGCCAGCGGAAGTGCGCAATTCGTAATAGCTTGTTTAAAGAAAGCGAAAGAAATTGGTGCCGCAACGATTGGTGTCGTGAATAACAAAAATTCCAAATTAGTAGATGTTACTGATGTATGCATCGCTCCAGTGGTTGGGCCGGAAGTGATTATGGGATCTACTCGTCTGAAGGCGGGTACAGCACAGAAGCTGGTTCTTAACATGCTGACAACCGGAACAATGGTTAAGCTTGGAAAAACGTATAATAATCTCATGGTTGACATGAAGGCTAGTAATATCAAATTGTACGATCGCTCTGTTCGCATCATTCGGATTGCGACTGGGGTGGATGAATCCACAGCGATTGCTCATCTCGAGAAAGCATCTATGAATTGCAAACTTGCGATTATGATGATCAAAACCGGAATGGAAGTAAAGGAAGCAGAAGAAGCATTAGCACAGTGTGAGGGTAGCTTGAAGAAGGCCATACGTACTTATGTTCAAGTTGTGTAAATAACTGAAATTACTAGGAGGTCTATTTTTATGAAAAGTAAATTGCCCGTATTAGCTTCTGTTGTAGCTCTAACTATGGCGTTAACAGCTTGTGGTGGTGGTTCAGGCACGAAAGAAACGACTACACCTGCAGGTACAACCGCTCCAGCAGCTACTGCAAGTACTGCAAAAGACACCATTACAGCATTGCTTCCACCGGTTTCACCGAATTACCAAAAGAATTTCGAGCAAATGTCGAAGGATTTCACAGCACTTTATCCGAATCTGACGTTGAAAATCGAACCAGCTAGCTGGGAAGATGTGAAACAAAAATTGGATACACAAGTGAATGCAGGAAGCCCGCCGGATATCGCTTTCGGAGGATCTGACAGCATTCCGAAGTATATCGAGCAAGGCTTGCTGATGGATATTACGGGTACAGCAACGCCTGAAATGGTGAACGATTTCGATAAAGCTCCACTTGAATATATGAAGAACGGCAAGGGCTTGTACGGCTTCCCAGCTTATATGGAAGTTCATGCACTTGGCGGTAATAAAGAGTTCTTAGAGAAAGCCGGTATTGACTGGAAAAAAGTACAGACAAACGGTTGGACGTACGATGAATTCCGTCAAGCGATCAAAAAAGGCGTTGTTACTGAAAATGGTAAAACAAGATATGGCTTCGTATTCGCTGTAAAAGGTGTAGCAGCAGTCGATTACCTAGGTATTATGGCCAAAAATGCAGGCATGCCGCATGCGTTTAATAAAGACTTGAAATATGCGTATACTAGCAAAAACTATCTTGGTTTGCTGAAAGATCTTCGTGCATTGATTGATGATGGCTCCATGCCGAAAGAGCTTAGCTCCGTAGATGCGGGTAAACGTTGGAACATGTTCTTAACGGCTCAAACGATGATCACAGGTAAAGGTCTTGCTACATTCGAGAACTCTGCGAAAACGAATAACGCTAAGATTAAAGCTGCTGATGGTTCCGCAGTGAAAGACAGCGTTCCAGTTGACTATATCGTATTGCCAGCTCCAACTTTCCAAGGTGCGAAACCTTCTGCCGCTACGGTTGTTGATGGTTACATGGCATTCCGCGGTAAGAAAGAACCGACTGCAGAGCATAAAGCGAATGTCGTGAAAGCGGCTTACTTCCTAGCTAGCGGTAAGGTTGCAGCAACAACGAACAATGATTTGTTTGCAGCACACATCACGCAAAGTGGTAAAAAAGAAGCAGCAAACATGAAAATTGACAGAAACCCTGACAACGTTGCTGCTGTAGACAATATGCTTAAAAATGCAACACCAGCTCGTTCAGACATCCCATCTGAGTTGTCTGCTAAAGCGATCAAACTAGAAACAGAAGTTATCGTTCCTAAATTCCAAGGTCTAATCGCAGGTGAGGTTACACCTGAAGCAATGTATGAAGCTGTTAAAGCTGCTGCCATTGCTGCCTTCGGTGCTGACGGAATCGTTAAAGACTAAGAATATGGTATAAACCTCGGATAGTCGGGCAGAACATTGCACGACTATCCGAACTATTTTAAGCAAGTTGTGAAAAGAGGGTTGAATCGTATGGCATTAATGGCGAAGTCGATAAAGCGAAAAGGAATTAAGGGAGAAGGCACCTGGGGATATATCTTTATTGCTGTGTCCTTAGTTGTGTTTGCCATGTTCACAGCTTACCCGGTAGTAAGCGCGTTTATCATTAGTCTACAAAAATATAAACCACTGGGCTCCACGTATGTCGGCTTGGATAACTACGCGAGTACATTGAAAGATGCTCTGTTCTGGAAGGCTATGAAAAATACGTTGGTCTATACCGTATTGACCGTACCTGTAAACCTGATTCTTTCGATGGCCATTGCTGTATTGATTCTGCCGCTTAGAAAGAAAACGCAGTCCTTTTTCAAAGGGATTTACTATTTGCCTGTTGTAGCTTCAGGTGTTGCTTTATCCGTCGTGTGGCTATGGATTTTCGATCCTTTAGAGGGCGGAATTCTAAACCAACTTATTCATTTCTTTGGATTTGAGAATCAAAATTGGCTGGGTTCAAGTAAAACAGCAATGTTTTCATTGGTGTTGATGTCCTGGATGTCCAGTCATGGTACTAGCATTATTATTTATCTAGCAGGCTTGCTCGGCATTGATGATACGTATTATGAAGCAGCAGAAATGGATGGCGCGAATTTCCTCCAAAAGCTGTGGTATATCGTTGTTCCTAGCCTTAAACCAGCAACGTTGTTCCTTCTTGTAACAGGTGTAATTGGTTCCTTCCAAGTATTCCAGAACGCTTACCTGATGACAGGCGGCGGTCCTAACAATGCAACGACGATGGTGGGGTTACTCATCTTCAACAGTGCGTTTACGTATTTTGAATTTGGCAAAGCAGCGGCGCAATCACTGATTCTAGCCGTCATCATAGCAGGAGTGTCGGTTATCCAATTTAAATATGCGGGTAAAGACGTCGAGTATTAAGAAAGGGGATAAAAAAATGGCTTTATATAGCAATCATGTAGGCAATCCGAAAGTAAAAACCATTCGTAACTCAATCATTTTTATCGCCCTTCTTCTTTTTGCTCTGGCGACGATATTTCCTATTTACTTCATGGTCATATCTGCACTCGGAGATCCAGTTGAGGCCGGTGCGGTTAGTTATTCCATTTTTCCAACGAAGGTCTCATTTGCTTCCTTCAAATTTTTCTTTGACTATAGCGAATACTCCTATCGCTGGTTGTTGAATTCACTTATCGTGGCTTCGACAGTAACGGTTTCTAATGTGATTTTCGCCAGCATGGCGGGGTACGCTTTTTCTAAACTTCGTTTCAAGGGTAGAGGCGTATTATTTGGGTTGTTACTAATGTCGATGATGATTCCCTATCAAGTTACACAAGTTCCTTTATACATTCTAGTTGTGAATGTGTTTAATTTGCAGGATACCTACAGTGCTTTAATTATGCCTGGGCTTGTAACGGTGTATAACATTTTCTTAGCGAAACAATTCATGAGCTCGATCCCGAATGAAATTATGGAAAGTGCCAAAATTGAAGGATGCAGCCAGTTCACTATTTATGTTCGCATCATTCTGCCTTTATCCAAAACGGTATTAGCTGTTATGGCGATTCTAACCTTTATGGACAGCTGGAACACATTTTTCTGGCCGTTACTCGTTACAAATACGATGGAAATGCAGACCATTCAGGTTGGTCTCAAAAACTTCCGTTTTGCCAATACAACGTACATCGCTCCTATGATGGCAGGGGCTACAATCTCGGCATTGCCTATGTTCGTACTATTCTTTAGCCTGCAAAGATATTTCTTAGAAGGCGTAACTGTAGGTGCGGTGAAGGGCTAGGCTTTGGTCAAAAGGAGGTCGCTGCAACATGCTGGTAACTTGGGACGATTCGTATCGTCACGCCGTCATCGCATTATGGAATGAAGCCGCGGTGAAGGATGGCTATAAGGAGCTTACTGAACAAAGCTTTGATGATATTTTTGCGGGGAATCCTTTTTTTGATAGAGACGGGACGTTTCTACTCCTTGCAGATGATAAGGTCATCGGTTTTGCCTGCGGGTGCACTGGTGATGATCTTCCCCTAGGTAATGTGGCCGGATACATCACATGTATCGTGTTAGCGAACGGCTTGGAGACAGACGACAATTATTTAATGCTGTTAACTGCTTTGGAACAGCGCTTTAAACAGCTAGGTAAAAAGCAAGCAGATGTCCTCTTCTTCAACCCGATGTTATTGCCCTGGTATATCCCAGGAACCCCTAAGCATGAGCACAACAATGCCCCGGGTGTACCTGTGGAAAGCAAGCTTTATGCGTTTTTACTGAAGCATGGTTATATGGAGCGTGCGAAGCAATGTGCCATGTATCTCCATTTGTCAGAGTTCATAATTTCCGACGAAATCAGAGTGAAAGAAGCGAAAGCAGGCGCCCAAGGGTACACGATCACGATGTTCGACCCGGGTAAGCACGCTGGTGTGGAAGACATGCTGCAGGGTTTCGGGAATCCGTTATGGCAAAAGGAGATCGGTGGAGCGACGGCGCAGGGTGTGCCCGTAGTTGTAGCTGCCTATCAAGGCAAGACGGTTGGTTTCGCCGGCCCGGTTATTCGTCAGGCGAATGGACGTGGTTACTTTGCCGGCATCGGTGTGCTTCCTGACCATGAGGGCCATGGTTTAGGGAGCCTTCTGTTCTTCAAGCTATGCGAAGCGTTTCAGGAGATTGGGACCGATTACATGTCGCTCTATACAGGCATGTCGAACCCAGCCATACGTATCTATGAACGGGCAGGATTTCAAACTGTGAAACTTTTTGCTGTCATGAGAAGGGAGTTTGCATAATGAGCGAATCGAAAATGACCATTCTAGCTATCGGAGGTCACGTAGGCGATGCGGAATTAACGGCAGGCGGCGTGCTGGCCCACCACTCGCTGAAAGGCGATCGAATTGTGACGTTAGCGTTAACTGCGGGGGAACGCGGTGTTCCTGCTGGCCAAGATATGAAGGAATATCGTGTGCAAAAAGTGAATGAGGCTAGAACATTTGCTGAAATGTTAGGTGGGGAATCCATCGTTTTTGACATTCCGGACGGTGAACTGCAAGATAACGAAGAAATGCGCTTTCGTGTATGCGATGTTATTCGCGACGTGCGTCCTAATGTCATCATCACGCATTTTAAAAACAGCATGCATAAGGATCATATGACGACTCACCGCATTGTGAACGATGCACGCTTTTTCGCGGGGCTATCCTCGTTTGAAAGGGAGAAGCCAGCTCACTTTGCTCCGAAATTGTACTATGCCGAAAACTGGGAGGATGCCGTCGACTATCGTCCTTATGTCTATGTCGATTTCCCTAAAGAGGCGTTTGATCTATGGGTGAAGGCGGTATCGACACATTGGTTCGTGACAGGCAGCAAATCTTTTCAATACTTGGAGTATTACAAGCATCTGATGCGTGTACGCGGTCTCGAAGCGAGAAAAGAATATGCGCAAACGTTCATGGTTCCAGAAGAAACGATGCGAATTCGCCAATCGGAATTATAAAACTGAATCATTAAAAAAATACCAAATGACTGTAACGAGACTTGAGCTTGTTGCAGTCATTTTAAAATCAAGGTGAGTTTGGGGAGGCAGCGATGATCTTAAATGGTATCGATTGTATAGAACGGTATTCTCATCTGTTCGTAGGTAAACGTGTAGGGCTGATTACAGCACCTACGGGATTAAACAAGGATTTTGTATCGACCATACAAATCCTTCATGAGAAGTTCAACCTGGTTGCCCTGTTTTCACCAGAACACGGCGTGCGTGGAGACCTGGCAGCAGGTGCGCTAGTCGACACATATGTGGATCCGTTGACGGGAATTCCCGTCTATAGCTTGTATCGGAAAGATTCCAAACGTCTGACACAGGAAATGCTGGATGTGGTCGATATCATCGTCTACGATATTCAAGACGTAGGGACCCGTTATTATACTTTCATTTATACGATGCTTTATGCTTTGGAAGATTGTGCACAAGCTGGCAAAGAATTTGTCGTGCTGGACCGTATCAATCCGCTGGATGGCGTAACGGTAGAAGGCAATGTGCTCAAAAGCGGCTTCGAATCCTTTGTAGGCAACTACCCGCTCAGTGTTCGATATGGATTGACGCCAGGAGAGGTCGCTATGATGGCGAACGATGAAAGGAAATTGAATTGCAAGCTGCATGTCGTACGTTGTGAAGGTTGGGAACGAAACATGCTGTTCTCGGATACAGGACGTCCATGGATTATGCCTTCCATCGGCATTCCTCGATTTGAGACAGTGGTGCTGTATCCCGGCACTTGTATTATTGAAGGAACGAATCTATCGGAAGGCAGAGGAACGACAGCTCCGTTTGAGATCGTCGGTGCTCCATTTATTGATGCGCAGCAGTTAGCGGATGAAATGAATAGGAAAAAGCTGCCTGGCGTCGTGTTCCGTCCTGTTTATTTTAAACCGTCATTTT
The DNA here is from genome assembly GCF_059692215.1 of Paenibacillus sp. J22P51. Taxonomy (NCBI): domain Bacteria; kingdom Bacillati; phylum Bacillota; class Bacilli; order Caryophanales; family Paenibacillaceae; genus Paenibacillus; species Paenibacillus sp. J22P51. The sequence goes on from NZ_JCAUAZ010000010.1 coordinate 173,250, forward strand.
CCAAATTTCAGGGAGAGCAATGCGCAGGCGTGCAAATTCATGTACTCGACAATCGCGCCGTTCGTCCCATCGATGTTGGCGTTACGCTGATGTTCACGATTCAACAGAGATACGAACAATTTTCATTTTTACCACCTTTTAAAGAGGGCTCAAGACCATTCATTGATTTACTTGGCGGCGACAGCTTGTATCGCGAGAATCAAGTTGACGTTCCAGCTATGCTGGAAAAATTTCGTGAGGAGAGCAGTGAATTTGCTCGAAGAAAGTTGCAATATCATCTGTATTAGAGGCATTAGGAGGTAACGTTCGTAGATGAAGAAATATGCAGTGGGACTAGATGGCGGAGGTACGAAAACCGCAGTAACCATCGTCGATGAGAGCGGTAGTGTCGTTCATACGTTTACATCGGGGGCCATTAACTATAATGGCCAGGATGAGGCGAGTGTTGGGGCCAGTCTAGAGGAGATCTTTCGTACGATTGCTAGCGTATGTGATGGACTTCAGCATTGCGCGCAAGTGTGCATTGGGGCGGCCGGTATCAGCAATCCAACGGTTAAGACCCGTTTGGAATCCAGTGTTCGGGCATGCGGCTATGACGGAGGTCTATTCATAACTGGAGATCAAGATACTGCGCTTTGCGGCGCTCATAACAGGGAGCTCGGGATCATTTTGATCGCAGGTACAGGTTCGATTTGTTATGGCAAAAATGAAGCTGGTGACACACATCGTGCTGGCGGTTACGGCTACCTAATTGATGATGAGGGCAGCGGCTACAGTATAGGAAGGGATCTGCTTTCTGCAGTCGTACGGGCTCATGATGGACGGTTGCCTGCGACGGTGATTACGAGAATGGTATTCGAGCAATTAGGCATGACAACGATCCAACAAATCATCGGGTTTGTCTATGATAAACAGACCAATAAGAAGGATATCGCTGCACTGGCCCCTATTTTATCTAAAGCATGCGAGCTTGGGGATGAAACGGCATTGGCTATTGCCGACAAAAGTGCCCGTTCGTTGCTCGAGTTGGTGGTACCCGTAGCGGAAAGATTGTCGATGCAGGAAGGCATTCTGGCGATGGCTGGGAGCGCGCTGCTCAAGAATAGCTTTATACAGACAGCTTTTATTGATTTGCTAAAAGAACGTTATCCGGCTATGACCTGTATTACACCGAAGAGTGATGCCGCTAGCGGTGCCGCGCTAATGGCGCTGGGCCGATTGCAGTGATTATGTGACGAGGGATGGTAATGAGCATGAGAGAAATTCATGAGATGTCGCTGCAAGAGAAAATCGGACAGATGATTCTTTGCGGATTTGAAGGCATGGTGTCGTCTGAATCGCTGGAAGCGCTAATCGCGGAACAGCGCATCGGCGGTGTTATTTATTTTGCGCGGAATGTAGAGAATACCAAGCAAGTTGCTGAGTTATCCGGCAGTCTGCAGGCGATTGCGGAGCGTAACGGTACAGTGCCGCTCTGGATTTCCATCGATCAAGAGGGCGGGATGGTAGCCCGCATTACCGAAGGGGTTGCCCTTATGCCTGGGTCTATGGCACTGGCTGCTGGGGATGCAGGTCCGGAGGGAGTTTATGAAGCGGCACTTATTTCGGGTAAAGAGCTGCGCTCGCTCGGTATCAATATGAACTTTGCACCGGATCTGGATGTGAACAACAATCCGGATAATCCGGTTATTGGCGTGCGGTCGTTCGGCGAATCGCCGGAGAAAGTCGCTCAGTATGGCCGAGAGGCTGTACGGGGCTTCCAAGATGCGAACGTCGTGGCAACCGCCAAGCACTTTCCCGGTCATGGGGACACGAATACGGACTCACATCTTGATTTGCCGACGATTACACATGATGAAGAGCGGATTCGCGCTGTTGAGCTTGTACCATTCATAGAAGCCATTGATGGTGGAGTCGATGCGATTATGTCTTCGCATATTTACTTCCCAGCTTTAGAGCCCAGCAAGCTGCCTGTTACGCTTTCCAAGGCTGTGCTCACTGGCTTGCTTCGAGAGGAGCTAGGTTATGACGGCGTAATTATGACCGATTGCATGGAGATGAACGCGATCTCTGAGCATTACGGTACGGTTGCCGCCGCTGTTATGGCGGTCGAAGCAGGGGCTGATCTTGTGTTAATCAGTCACCGACGCGACCTCCAGGTCGGCGCCATTGCGGCGATCGAGCAAGCTGTGCACGAAGGGCGTATCACTGAAGCGCATATCGACGCTTCGGTCCGCCGATTGCTCGCGCTGAAAGCGCGGCGCGGCGTAATTGCGGAGCAGCCTCGTGCGACAGCTGCGCAAGAGGTCGGGACCGCGGCGCATTGTGCGGTCGCTGAGCGCCTCAGCGAAGCAAGCATTACGCTCGTCAAGGACGAGCAACAGCTGCTTCCGCTGCCGCGCGTGCGGACGCTCGCGGTCACCGTGGCCGCAGCTGTTTCGTCGGGTGTCGACGAAGCCTACGCGGGCGTCGCAAGCTTGGGAGCTGCGCTGGCCGAACACGGCTTGGACGTGATCGATCGTGTGCTCCCGCTTGCGGAGGTGAGCGAGCTCCGCGCAGCGGTGCTTGCTGATGCTGGGGCCGCGGAGCAGATCGTAATCGGGACTTACAACGCCCGATTCCATCCTTCGCAAGTCGAGCTGGTGCGCGAACTGCAGTCGCTCGGCAAGCCGCTGGTCGTTGTCTCGCTGCGCGTGCCGTACGACCTGTTGGAGTTCTCGGACGTATCGACGTTCATCGCGGCGTACGAAAGCCGACCGTTGGCGCTGCATAGTACGGCACGTGCTCTGCTCGGAATTGTGGCACCTCAAGGCCGATTGCCGGTGTCGCTTGGCGCTGACTATCCAGCAGGTTGGAGATGGGAGAACGGAGAATGACGGAAGCTGCAAGTCGATTTATTGGCTGCATGTAGTCCGATATCTCCGAACTAAAACGAGGATTACTTATAAAAAAAGACCAATAGTCCGATTTTGTCGAATTATTTAACCATTTTCCTTGCGTGAGAAATGTTTTGGTCGATTTAGTTGGGCTATTTAGGACTAATTTAGATTTAAAGATGCAGTCAATGAGATTAATTCGCTAATTTCGGACTAATAGCTACAGAGGGAATATCCTCCGACCTAAGCTAGTCAAAAAAACAGATAAACCATATATCATATCGATTTACTCGTGCTCGCCATGGGCTATTGGAAGTGAGTAAGTCGATTTTATCGACTTACTCGTGCTCGCCATGGGCTTTTGGAAGTGAATAAGTCGATTATTTCGACTTACTCGTGCGCGACACGGGCTGTTGGATGTGAGTTAGTCGATTATTTCGACTTACTCGTGCTCGCCATGGGCTATTGGAAGTGAGTAAGTCGATTATTTCGACTTACTCGTGCGCGACACGGGCTATTGGAGTGAGTAAGTCGATTATTTCGACTTACTCACTTGCGGGTTCTAGGCATAGAAAGTGGAGGGAGCTCACTCGTTATGTCCAATTGGGATATCGATAAGATAAGCAAATTCATTGAACAAGAAATTGCTGAAGGACATCTACCTGGTGCAGTCCTTTATATCGCTCATAGAGGGAAGGAAGTATTGAAGCAAGCCTATGGCAGTCGAGTTATTTATCCGGAAGCGGCTCCGATGAGTACCGACACGGTTTTTGACTTGGCTTCACTAACCAAAGTTGTTGCAACGCTGCCGGCGGTGCTTCACTTGATGGATCAAGGGAAGCTTTCTTTGGCTGATCCGATAGGGGTCTTTTTGCCGCAATTTCGACTCCTGCAGGAAGAACCCATCCGGATCGTACATCTGCTTACACATTCATCAGGGCTTAAGGCGGATATCCCGGGCATGAGAGGGCTGATGCATCTATCCCGGGATGAGCTGGTGGATCTGATCTTAAACGAACGGCCGCTTCATCCCCCGGGAACAAAGGTCGTGTATAGTGACATTGGCATGATACTGCTCTATCTGATCATTGAAGCTGTGACCGGTGAAGCGTTCGAAACCTATCTCCAACGAGAGATATTTGAACCGCTGGAGATGTCGGAAACAGGGTTTTGTCCGACCTTCGAGGAAACGCGTTATGCGGTTACCGAGTTTTCGGAACAGCGTCAAGCGTACAAGTCAGGCATTGTTCACGATGAAAAAGCGGAGCTCATGCATGGTGTAAGCGGTCATGCGGGGTTATTCTCGACGGCTCACGATTTAGCAAATTATGCTGAAATGATCCGGCAGAAGGGTGTCTTTAAGGGGCGGCGAATTATTTCCAGGGCTGCCATCGGGCTGTCATCCCGTAACTTTACGCCTTATGACCAAGAGTTTCGGGGGCTCGGTTGGTTACTGAGAAATCCGAGAAGCTTCTTGTTTAGCGGTGACTATGTATCCGAGAATTCATTTGGACATACAGGGTTTACAGGTACTAGCCTTTTGTTCGAGCCTGAGCAGGATTTGCAGATCATATTGCTAACAAATCGGGTTCATTTCGGTCGAACGGAACACATTTTGCAAATTCGGCCAAGGCTGCATAATCTCATTCTCTCTCAATCCAAATAACTTTGGAGGAAAAAAGAATAGAGATGCCCTCCAATCTTCATCAATTTTTGAATATAAAATAAGTAGATTATACGAATGGGGATGAGCTCTTTTGTTGCGCACACTTCTGAATAAAGCCTCACTGACCATAGCAGGGATAATGTCCGGCACTTCACTTGATGGCATCGATGTGGCCATTGTCCAAATAGAGGGGCGAGGCGTGGCTACGAACATCAAGCTGCTTCACTTCAAGAGTTTTTCTTACGAGGAAGAGATGCGCGAGAAGCTCAAACTACTGTGTACCGTTGAGCACTCTGATGTTGCTCAGGTGTGCGGCATGAACTTCGCAATCGCAGAACGCTTCGCAGATGCTGTTATCGACACAGTGGCTGCGGCTAATATGCAGATGGAGGACATCGATCTCATCTCCTCGCATGGCCAGACCATCTGGCACATTCCGGTTGCAGATGAAGTGGATCGTTTCCTACCCAAATCGACGCTGCAGATCGGGGATCTATCCGTGATTGCCAAGCGAACAGGCAGACCTGTTGTCGGCGATTTCAGGACAGCGGATATAGCCGTTGGCGGTCAAGGTGCACCGCTTGTACCATATGGTGACTATCTCCTTTTCAGGGACGCTAATAAAGGGCGCATCCTTCAAAATATAGGCGGTATCGGGAATTGCACAGCCATCCCTGCTGCGGCCAGCGGGATCAGTGCTTTTGACACGGGGCCAGGGAACATGATCATGGATCAAGTCGTATACGAGCTATCAGGGGGACGTATTTCGTACGATGCGAATGGAGATTGGGCTGCTAAAGGTATGGTGCATAAGGAATTGCTAGAGGACATGCTCGCACATCCATACTTCCAAGAACCGCCTCCCAAAACGACTGGACGCGAAATATTCGGAAAAGCCTATGCCGCGTCATGGCTGGCATCCGCTTTGGAACGAGGGCTTCCACAGGAGGATATCGTTGCGACGGCGACAGCTTTTACCGCGCACAGCATTGCTCGCGGATATCAGGAGTTTATTTTTCCACAGAGTGCCATTGCGGAAGTGATTGTAAGTGGAGGCGGGGCTCATAATCGCACGCTTCTTAGCATGCTTGGTGAGCTGCTGCCAGACCAGACCATTCTCACGTCAGATGAGCTCGGCATATCCTGCGATGCGAAAGAAGCGATGCTGTTTGCCTTGTTAGGCAATGCATTCATCCAAGGAGAGCCGAACAATGTTCCAGCTGCGACGGGTGCGGAAAGACAGACGATCATGGGGAAATTAGCTTTGCCGTAGGATTTAATGAGACTGACACCATCTGAAGAACAGGGGGTATGTCGGTCTTTTTATTTTTGGTTAGGAGAAGTGTCTATTTTTTTGATACAATGTCTCTAACTTACTAGAGTTTGTAAAGGAGAGTTATATGCATGCCGCCAATCCTCAAAAGTCTTCTTAAAATTATCGTTGTAATTGTTGTGATTGTCATGGGTTTTCAGGTTAACTGGCTAGTTGGGGTAGCTGCGATCTTGGTCATCCTAGGTTATTTTGTTTTTGTGAACCGATCTGCTATGTATGCTCATCGGGGCAATCTGGCCTATATGAAGGGAGATCGGGAACAAGCGTTGATTTGGATGGAAAAAGCGTATGTCTCGAAAGCGTTTCTGCCGAAACATCAGATTGGATATGGCTATTTGTTAATGAAGACAGGTGATCTTAGCAAGGCGGAGCAAATGTTCGAAGAGGTTCTGCAATCAACGAATGCTACGGATATCCGTATACAAGCGAGGCTCAATGTGGCAACGGTGTACTGGTTGAAGAACAAGCAGGACGAGGCATTGAGCATGTTGCAGGAACTAGCGAGCGAGGTCAAGAACACACTGGTTTATGGGAATTATGGTTATTTTCAAATTTTGCAAGGAGACTTGGAAGCAGCACTTATCTATAATCTCGAGGCCTTCGCTTATAATGACAACGATCTAACCATTATGGATAACTTAGCGCAAAACTACTATATGCTCGGTCGTCTGAATGAGGCGGATGAGATGTACACCAAGGTGATTGCGATAACGCCTAAGCACGCGGAGTCCTATTATTACTATGCGCGAACGCTTCAAGAACTCGGTCGAACGCAGGAAGCCCGGGAGCAAATTGAAACAGCACTTGTGAAGGAACTCGCCCTTGTTACTCCTCTAACCAAGGAGGATATTGCGTTATTCGCAAGTCAATTAGGTAAGGATGAGGTTGGTCAAGAGCTAGAGCAAGAGGAGTAGGTCGAAGTGGTAAAAAGAAAGCTCGTTCGAGTGATTGAACTCGAACGGGCTTTGTTGGCTGGGAGCGGCCATTCTAACGGACACGATAGCTGTTTATTTGACTAAAAACAGGGATTACAAATTCTAACGGACGACATGGCCGTTATTTACTTTCATAAGGTCCATAAGAGTACACAAATCAGTAAATAACGCTCTGTACGTCCGTTAGAAATCGAAATTGCTTAAATTTCAGGTAATAAAGGCTGTCAGGTCCGTTAGCGTTACCGATGGGAATAAACCAAAAGCCGGAGGCTAGCCCCCGGCTTTTATCATTTCGTTGAGCTCACCTGTAACAGGTGAGCTTCTTTGCGACTGAGCCTGCGCAATTACTTGGTCAAATGGTGCTGGATGTGGATCTATTCGCAGATGGCTCTGTGCAATCCGATGATATTGCCGTGCTTATTGTGGATCGGGTTCCTATTAAAATGTAAACTCCACTTCATAGCGTTGTGATATAGTAAATAGACAGACTACTTGCACTCAGGGAAGACATGGTATCGGCGCAGCCATGCCAATTGCTAGATCCTTGAAGCAAGCAGGGCGTGATCGCGCATCGAAGGCAGGCGCTTGGGGTATTACTAAAGCGATCTTCAATGCAGATAAATCGACCGAGAAAAAGCTCGAAAAACGAGCTCACGACACAGATCTTATTTTTGATATGTTCATGAAGCTCCCAGCATACAACGAAACGGATGCACTTAAAAGCGCCATTGTTGAAGCGATGGGCAAGAGAGAATAGGAGATTGAACAGACATGCTGACAGAGCTTGCACATGCGCGTCATTTGGCGCAATTAGGGCAATTGAAAGAGATTTTGGATGAGGCAGAGCTTGCCACGAATTTATTAGAAAAATCCGACGCTATTCCACTGCATGTTCTAATGGCGGGATTTCAAGAGGATAGTAAAGGGCGCGATCGTTTCCTCCACTTTAGCTTTTTACCGTTGAATGATGAGGAGATTGTAGCGATTCAATTGCTGCAAATTTACAGTACACTGCCGTTTCATCTTCAAGCAGGTGCTCGTGAAGGTGTAGCCGCGCTCTTACTAGAAATTAATACACGCTTGCCAATAGGTCACTTTGGGGTGAATGAGGAAGGCGAGATACATTATCGCTATGTGTATAGCCTATCTGCTTCACGTACGTTCGATAGTGATGAAGTATTAGAAGTCCTTACCCTGTTCGTATATATGTGTGATATGTTTGCAGAGCACATTGAACAGGTTGCCAGCGGTGAAGCGAATGCAGAGCAGGTCATTCAGGCGTTAAGATCATAAGAGTGAACGAGAAAGACCTCCAAACCCACTTTTGTGGAGTTGGAGGTCTTCTTCATTTCCTCGGAAATATTCGACTTATTTCACCTTGTTTTGCAGCAATTCAATGAATTGCTTACCAACATCTCCCATTTGGCCGCCAGCAGGGCGATTTCCTCCTCCGAAGCCGCCTCCGCCGTTTTGGCCTCCGCCATTAGCATTACCGCCGCCGTTGCCATTCGGTCTTTGGCCGCCTGCTTGTTGGCCTTTACCATTACCATCGGCCGCATTAGCTTTAGGTACAGCGGAAGCATCTGGAGCCTGGGCATCGCCCGAACCGCCATTCCGATTACCTTGGCCATTTCTTCCGGGATTACCCTGTCCATTTGGACCTCCGTTGCCACCATTACCGCGATTCGCCATACGTGTTTCTGCGTCAGTGAGGAAGGTCTTTTGCGCGTCTGTCAGCTTGGCCAACAGATTGGTTTTATTGTCGTCGCTGAGCTCATTCTTCGTGACAATATCCTGAGCGACAGGCAGCATGGCTTGCGCTTGCTCTTTTGTGATGGTGAGCCCATCCGCCTTATCCAGCATCGTCAGCATTTGAAAAGTACTGAAGAGCTGTCTCTGCGCTGGATCCATAGCAGGACGATTTTGTTGGTTGTTCTGCTGGCCATCTCCCGCAGCCTTCTCCTTTTGCTGACTGGGCTGAGAAGTGCCTGCAGCAGCGGTTTGGGTGTCAGATTGATTCCCGCATCCGGCTAGAAGAATGGGGATGAGAATGCATATGCCTGCTAGATTTTTCATATTCATACTTGTATGTATCACTCCTACTATTTTAGTCCACGTCGTCATTGTACGATGATATTATGAAAGAATAACGAAGAAAAGCTGAAAGCCAGCTTAAAATTAGTTTGCTTGAAATGCCATGAGGGAGGCGCCAAATGGAGTTTAGATCGATTGATGTGGAAAAGGATCGTGAAACGATTATTGCCTTTCGTAAAGATTCTTATGTCGTAAGCTTCGGAACTGAAGAAGGCTTCGGGGACGAGGATGAATACGTCAGAAGGATTGCAGCTCGCGCTATACGATTTCCAGACGGACTCGTGCTGATTGAAGAAGCTGGACAGCCTATCGGCCAAATGGAGCTTCAAATTGTTCTTTTTGAGGGCAACTATATCGGCTATGCGAATTTGTTTTACCTCATTCCGTCTTATCGAGGGAAAGGATACGGACGACAGTTAATCGCGTATGCGGAACATTTTTTTGAGAAATATGCTGTGAAATCGTATCAATTAAGGGTGGCGCCGACGAATCTGCGAGCTCTGCAATTGTATGAGAAATGCGGCTTTCGCATATTAGAGAAAGAAGAAGATCAACCCAATGCCGTTTGGCTAATGGTCAAGGAGCTGTAGCCATATGCAAAAACCAGGAGTTATGCTATAACTGGTGAAAAGCTATTTCATGAACAATGTGAGAGGGAGACATCCATGAGCACGTTAACAAAAGCCATTTTAATAGCGGCTAAGGCACATGATGGTCAGGTAGACAAAGGGGGCAGCCCCTACATTTTGCATCCGATTCGTCTAGCTAGCAGGGCCAAATCGACAGAACAGTCCATTGTTGCTGTCTTACATGATGTTGTTGAGGATTCGAATTTCACCCTATTTGATTTGAAAAAAGAAGGCTTTAGTCTACCCGTCCTAGAAGCGCTAGATTGCCTTACAAGAAGGCCAGATGAATCGTATGAAGGATTTATTAAGAGAATCAAAGTAAACCCATTAGCCTCGTTTGTGAAGCTCCTGGACTTAGAAGATAACTGTGATCTTACTCGAATTGAACATCCTACCCGTCAAGACTATGAAAGAATCGATAAATACAAGAAAGCGATAGCTGAATTGAAATTTGGAAGCTGACACCTGAGGTGTCAGCTTTTTTGTCGAAAAACACTTGTAGTGAGAGGACACCAATCGACATACGAAATGAGCTTTATGCAATATGATAGGCGTATGAGTAAGAGCTGACTATATGAAGAAAGGGTTGATCGCCATGAACAACATAAGAATATCCTCAAAAGGTATCGAAAAAGCGCTTCGAAAGTTTGATTATTTGCAAGCTATTGCCGAATACATTTGGAACGGTTTCGACGCTGAGGCTACGGCGGTAGACATAACCCTTCATAAAAACATACTAGACGGCGTAGATCAAATCGTAATTGCAGATAACGGTTATGGCATTAAGCTGAAGGATCTAGAGGGAAAGTTTACGCCTTTCTATGAATCCGAGAAGAGTGTGGATCCTGATAAACGGGGCAGAACGACCTCGGCGATGCACGGTAAAAATGGGATAGGTCGCTTAACGTTCCATCATTTCGCTTCTGAGGCTATCTGGCAAACCACCTATGAAGATGGTCTTCTACTCAAAAACACGTATAACATTCACATTCAAGCTAAACGCCTAGATGCCTATCATGTAACGAAGCAGGATTTAACGGATAAGGACAGAGGGACGACAGTCACGTTTAACAATATCATCAAGGAATTCGTGGTTGAGGATTTCATGGCATTTTTGAATAGAGAATTTGGATGGTTCTTGGAACTGCATGCGGACAAGCCCTTCACGATTCGAATTGATGGTGAACCGTTGAATTACGCTAGCTTGATCGCGGAAAAGGAAACCTTTACATCCATGCATCCGATGTCGCAAACGAAATTTCGAATTACCTATATTCGTTGGGCAGATCGTATGAATCACGAGTATTCGAAGCTCTATTTTATCGACTCGAAGAAGAAAGAGCAGCATAAACAGCCAACGACGTTTAACAATAAAGGGGATTCTTTTTACCATAGTGTCTATATTCAGAGTAAGCTGTTTGACCAATTTGATTTTAGTAGTGAGGATGCAAGTGGGCAGCAGTCGTTTACATTCGGTGCGAGTCGAAAAAGCGATGCTTTTCAATTTCTATTAGATGAGATAGGCACGTTTATCAATGAGAAAAGGCAGCCCTATCTGCGAAAATTATCCGATGCGGTCATCAAGGAGTTTGCTGAAGCTAAGGCGTTTCCAGCGTTCACAGGTGATCCCGAGGCGGCGAGCCACCGGGATGAACTAGAAGCTGCGATTCGTGAGTTGTGCCATGCGGAGCCCAAGGTATTTGCTAGATTGAACCCAGAGCAGAAGAAGGTGCTTGCTCACCTGATGCATTTCGTAGGTTCAGAGGAACGGCAGCGCTTGTTGGCGGCTCTATAATGGGTACTATAAGAGGCTGGCCTACCCTCGCATGTTCCACCAGCGGCAGACCGGAAGAAGCGTATACGGATTCTATTCCAGTATTTGAATAGGATTGTGTTGCGTAGCTAAGCTGCGTCCTCAAAAGGGCGTGGCTTTTTTTATATCGAGCAAACTAACTGGATTTTCTCCATCTATTTCAACCATAATCGCGATATTTGGTGAATTAGCTGTGTTTTCTACAGTTATTTCTCATAATAATGGCCGATTGTCCATAATTGATATAAAATAACTTCATATTTTCCATCTGTCCCCTGCAATCAGTTGATTTCTTTAAAATTAGCTGTAGATTATACAGGTAAACGCTGGGCCGGAGCTACAGGATTATCCATTTTCATCTCGAATACTTGGAGACGGCATTTTTTAGGGGAGAACGTGAGGCATGAGGGGAGAGCTTCATAACGCCAGCGGTAAGGAGTGTTAACCATGCAAACTGTCTATCTGTTATCAGGACCAGCGGGAGTGGGAAAGTCCACGACTTCACGGGCTTTGGCCAAGGTCTTGCCAAATTCAGCTTATATTTCAGGTGATGCTGTTAGTCATATGCACGTGAATGGCCGTGAGAAACCATGGGAAAGCCGATCTGAGCTATCACTCATTTGGCATAATATTTGGCGGCTTACAGCTAATTTTATTGCACATGGCGTAGACGTGATCGTCGATTATGTGACATTCCCTGGAGAAACAGAATGGCTCCAAAAGCATTTAATGGAATTAAATGTTAATATCGTTTATGTTGTTTTGTGGACGGACAAAGCGACTCTTCTGCAAAGGGATCAAACGAGATTACCGCAGCATCAAATGGGTGAACGCTGCCTAATTCTCATCGACGAATTTGAGAGCTCTGGATTAGAGTCGAAACATCTTCTGGATACGAGTCTACTCCGTGTTGAGGATTTGAATGAGATCATAGAGGACATTCGGAGTAACGCTAAATATAGGCTTAAATCGTGAAATTGCTGAAGGGAGCCTTACAATGAACAATCACGCATCAGGGCTGCACCACATCAAGGCAATCGTCGAGAAAAAGGTGACTTGGCTCGAGCTGTTTTACGATCTGCTATTTGTCGCGGCCGTGTCCAAAGCGAGTCATGTCCTGCTGCATGTGCATCATGGAACGATCCCGCTCGAGTATTTGAGCAAATTCGTCCTCATCTTTATTCCAATCTGGTGGGCTTGGGTGGGGCAGTCCCTTTTTGTGAATCGGTTTGGGCGGGATAGTACCTCGCATCGTATTTTTCTCATCCTGCAATTATTTTTCGTGTTAATTATGACGGCTAGCCTGTCGGTCGATTTTGATCAGTATTTTGTGCCATTCCTAATCGGCTACTTAGGTTTACGGGCGATGACGGCTATTCAATACCTAGCTGTACATAACAAAGAGGAAGAACATCGACGCCACACCGCCCGTTATTTAGGCAGCCGTTTTTGGATTGGGCTTGCGATATCCGCGCTCTCCCTTTTCTTTGATTCGTGGATTCGATACGTTGTTTTGTATGCGGGCATAATGGTAGATATACTGCTCCCATTAATAGGGCGAAAATATTTGGTGAAAAGTCCGATCAACACGCATCACTTATTAGAGCGCTTCTCGTTATTTACCCTTATCCTGCTGGGAGAATCGGTTATTAGCATTCTTGCCGTCTTGCAATCGAGTGATTGGACATGGCAATCCATTGTGTTTGCTTCCATCACCTTTCTATTAATCATCGCGATGTGGTGGCAGTATTTCGAGAATGTGGAGAAGAAAGTGAATAAGGCGCTTGAAACGGCCGGGCAAACCATCATCTATGGTCATTTATTCATTTATTTATCCTTGTGCATGATTGCCGCATCCATACAGCTGTTATTCTTAGAGCAATTGAATTATACGTTTATGCTAAGCTTTATTTTTGGTTCTGTGCTTCTGTACTTTTTCTCAACATCTCTTGTTTTTCATAAGTATAGACATGCACATCAACGATTAAGATTAGCCCATTTAGCGCTATTTATTGGGGTGCTTGCCGCATTTCTTGGGTTGGATCTGATGTTCAAAATGCCAAATTACGTACTCATCGGAGAAATGATGCTTTTCTTTGTTGTCTATGCGAAGGGAACGACTTAATTATCACTTGGAGGGGAAAATGATATGCGCGTAGAAATTAACGCTGACCTTACACTCAAATCACTCGAACCAAAGGATGCCGAAGCTCTATTTGCATTAACCGACAGCTGTCGTGAATACCTGAGAGAATGGTTGCCATGGGTGGATGCGACGCAGAATAGCAATCAATCAATAGCTTTTATCCAGCACTGTCAAAATCAAGAGGCATCCAATAATGGCTTCACTGCTGGCATTTGGTTCAAAGGAGAGTTCGCAGGCTGCGTCGGATTTCACCCGATCAATTGGGCTAATCATTACGCCAGTTTGGGGTACTGGTTAGGGGAAGGCTTTCAAGGTCATGGCATCATGACGCGTGCTTGCCAATGGGTTGTAGATTATTCGTTTAACGAGCTGGGCTTAAACCGAGTAGAAATCAGATGTGGGGAAAGCAATTTCAAAAGCCGGGCCATTCCTGAGAAATTAGGGTTTACGAAAGAAGGTCAGATTCGGGATGCCGCATGGCTGAACGATCATTATATCGACCTGATTGTGTATGGTATGCTGAAGCGTGAGTGGAAGAAGGGTTGATCTGTCGAAGAAAAAAGCAGGTTGCATAGGCAACCTGCTGTCAACTGTCCGGGGAGAGAGAGATCCCTCCGCTTTGTTAAGCAGCGCATTGTGCGGAAGTGTCAAAAAGTGTATCCAAGTGTCATTTAAGCTACAATCAAAATACAACAAACATTAATTCATCCAGGAGGTTTGAGAAAGATGAGAGATTCATTTGTTTTCGATTTGGTAGACAAACATCGCGGACGGATGCTGCAGTTGGTTGAAGGATGCCCTGCGGATAAACGCAGCGTTATTCCTGCTGGCTTTAATAATCATGTACACTGGCATATTGGTCATATCCTGACGGTGAGCGAACGAATTATATTCGGTATTTCTGAGCAACCGACAGTGCTTCCTGCCAGTTATATGGGGTTTTTCGGCAATGGCACTAAACCAGCGGATTGGAAAGAAGAACCGCCTGCTTGGGACGTCATTGTGGCACAGTTGAAGGAGCAGGCTGAACGGATTCGTGCGAGTTTGACGGATAAGCTGGCTGTACCGGTCAAAGAGAACTTTTTCAAAGCAAAAACGATTGATGAACTGATCCTCTCGAGTATTCTACATGAGGTTAATCACGAGGGCATGATTGCCTCGATGCTGAAAGTATTAAAATAACAGGGCTTCGTATTCGAAAAAGGCACCTTCACCCCGAGATGGGGAACGAAGGTGCCTTTATTCATACGGAACGTGTTTTCGTTTTTATTTGGCTGCTGCGCTATCCTCGATACCTACCCGCATCTCTGAGAGCCTGTACCACAGAAGCATTCCGAGTGAACAAAGCCCGACGACGAATAACAAACCATAAACATGCTTGTACGAATGTAGGAGCGACGTATTCCGCTGGATTTCAAGTAGAATGCCGCATAACGCTACCGACATGGATCCTCCAAAAAACTGGATCAGCTGCATAAGTCCCATGCCAGAGCCAATTAAATGCTTCGGCAGGATGCGTGAAGTCTCATTATTTAACGATGCGATTGTCGCGGAAAATGCAGGCGAGAAACAAAGATAACCGAACATTACGACAAACGGTGAAGCACCAAGCAATGACGAGAATGCGATCATCACCAGAGATAAAACCCCGTGGCCGATGAGTAGAAATCGCAGATTGCCGAACCGATCAATCCAGCGGCCGACGAAGCGGGTTAGGAACGCGGACAGAATCGCTCCTGGTGCAATCGTTAAACCGATGATCATAGCGGACTGATGGAACACCTTGGCGAGAACGAGTGGCATTAGAAATAGATTCCCAAGGTTCAGAACCAAGATGCAGAACCCGATTACTACAAGCTTACGAAACGCTGGATTCGCAAGTAATAAGGGGTTTATGAACGTGTTACTTGATCGTCTCAGGTGCCAAACATGTACACCAATGGAAATGGCACTGATGGCAAGCCACACGCCAGAAATCTGCGTGACCGCGAGTAGCAAGGTCGCGGCATTGACTACCGTCAATAGCGCCCCTAGCATGTCAAATCGGAACGGTACAGGCTGTTCTTTGGGAAGCAAGCGTAAGAGAAGGGGAAGAATGACTAAGACTAGACAGGTAATGGCGAACAACCCATTCCAGCCAAAGTATTCACTTATCAAGCCGCCAACGATTGGGCCGAGCCCGAAGGCCATTGCGCTGCCCGCAGAAATCATGGCAATCGCGGAACCTCTTCGTTCAATCGGGATATAACGGCTGGCGAGAACTAATCCAAGACCGGCCATCACCCCTGCGCCTGCGGATTGGAGAATACGTGCCGCCAGCAGGGTGTGGAACTCCCTTGCGAACAGTCCGAATATCGAAGAAAGTCCAAGCACAACTAGCCCTACGGTGAGGAGTTTACGTATCTGTACCACATCCGAAAGTCTACTGTATATAACCGTAGATAAGGCATAGCCAATAGAATAGCTGGAAATGACCCAAGACCCGAGATCCGCCGTGATGCTGAGATCTTGAATAATACTGGGAATGGAAACGTTGAACATCGTCGTATTCATAACAACAATGAACAAGCCAATCGTCCAAACGGGCATTACAATTTTATCGTTCATGTGGATCCATCCTGTCTGACGTGAGAAGTACGATGATTTCTTTATTATAAACCTACATAGTCTAATAACCAAAACAGATTAAGGCACATGCCAATTGACAGGCGGAAGAAATGGAGGTAATATCTTATTATATATTTAGATAAATATCTAAATAAGGAGGATCGGCCATATGAATGAGGCATTTAAAGCGCTAGCGGACCCGACTCGTCGTGAAATTCTACAGCTGCTGCGGGAAAAAAGTATGAATGCTGGAGATATAGCTGATCATTTCAAGATTAGTAAGCCGAGCATATCGCATCATTTGAACCTGCTTAAACAGGCGGGACTTGTACTTGATGAACGTCAGGGACAACATATTATGTATACCTTGCATACTACCGTTGTTGAAGACGTCATTGGATGGATGTTTAACATCCTTAACAAAAAAGATGAGGAGGAACAGTTATGAAGAAATGGAGGGAGATTTTATTAGTTGTGATTAGCCTTTCCCCAGCGATAGGGGGCTTGGTTCTGTATAATCGTCTTCCGGACACGATGGCGAGCCATTTTGACATGAATAATGAAGTGAACGGAACGATGAGCAAAGAAATGTTGCTTCTCATGCTGGTGTTACTGGGTTTGCTGCCGCTATTCATGCGGGTGATGAGATCCATCGATCCGAAGAAAGCGAATTTCGAGAAATTTCCTGCGGCTTTTGAGGTGACGCGGTTCGGGGTTACCATCCTTTTAGCTGTCGTAGGTTGGGCGGTCATTTGCTTTAATTTGGGCTACAGCTTGGATTTTCAGAAAATCACCATGATTTCGCTAGGCGTGTTGTTTGCCGTTATGGGGAACTTTTTGACGCAGGTGAAGCCCAATTATACGTTTGGCATTCGGACGCCGTGGACACTCGCCAATGAAGAAGTTTGGAGAAAAACGCATCGTTTGGGCGGTCCGCTTATGTTGATTGGCGGAGTTGTATCTTTTATCGCTGCGTTCTTAATGACCTCCGTCGCGATCATCGTCTTCATAGCAGCAATAGCAATCAGTTCCTTAACTCCAGTCATCTACTCCTATGTATTGTTTAATCGTCTTAAGAAGTAAATAGGCTCTATGTAGGCTGCCAGCGAATCGTTGAGCAGTCTTTTTCACATGTGGTCAATAATTTTCGCTAATCGACAAAATCTTACAAAAATCGCTATGTACACATGTGGGCTTGCTACCTATAATTAGCAATAGGAATTGTGCCTTTAGTCGGGTGTCTGAAGTAGTAGATGGACGAATGAATGGTTCTTATTTTGAATATTAACCTAATAGAAAAGGCAAATCAGTTGGAAACGCTGAGACGCAAAGCCATGGCCTAAAGCATCCATAATGTATGCTACGGTTGACAGGTTACCGAGTTAGATGGGAGCATCCTTCATTCGGGATGGTCCTTTTTCTTTTATCATTAACATTTTCTAGGGGGAAGCTTGTCGTGAAAGCAAAAAAACGTGTCATGCAATTCATTGTCATCGGAACATTGATCTTGGCTTTACTGGTACATGGCTTATCGAGCTTTATTCATGGGTCCATGGACCATGACGCAATGGTTATACTTTCTCCCACTGCTTCTGTCCTACTTCAATGGCTATTTTGGTTGCCCATTGCGCTTGTCAGTCTGAGTGTTATTTTGTATGGATTACATAAAGATCATGCTTGGATACCATTCCTTCACGCTTTGTCACTTACCTTTAGCAGTTTCTCAATTATTGCCGGGGGGAAAGGCATGGTTGAGTACCACTTTTCGATCTTCATGGTGCTGGCCATTCTTATGTACTATGACAACATTAAGCTGCTATTGCTCAGTACCGTGTTATTTGCAGCGCAGCATCTATTGGGATATTTATTCTTTCCAGAGCTGGTGTATGGGGTAAAAGTCTATGCGTTTTCAATGGTTGCCATCCACTTGGTGTTCGTGATTCTATTTATCGGTGCAGTTATTTACCAAATCGTCTCGAATCGCAAAAACACGCAAGCCTTCGAATTAGCCCAAAACGATAAACTGCAGCAAACCGTCAAAGACATTATTGAACGTCTCTCCGATACGTCGCAGGAAGTACGGATGAATTCAAATGGACTGTCAACACAGTCCTCCGAACTGAATCGCTTAACCTCAGAAGTCGTTCAAACCATGAACAAGGTGGAGCAAGCGGCGATCAATCAAGAACAAGGGGTGGAAGTCAGCAGAAATGCCGTTACCGAAATGTTAAAAGATACTTCCCTCATCGCAGAGAACTCGTCGAATGTCTCTGAAATCTCTAACCAGGCTGCACAGGAAGCTGAGAAAGGCAATGAATTGATCCAATTGGCTGTTCATCAAATGCAATCGATGAATAGCACAATTCACACGACAGCCGAAAAGGTGAAAGTGCTGGGTGAACGCTCCGAAGAAATTAATCAAATTGTTAACTTGATTACAGATATCGCCTCGCGTACGAACCTGCTTGCCCTGAATGCAGCCATCGAGGCTGCTCGCGCAGGAGAGCACGGGAAAGGCTTCACGATCGTTGCCAGTGAGGTCCGTAAACTTGCTGAACAAACGAGTACCTCTGCCAAACAGATCGCGGATCTCATTCAGGATGTTCAATCCAATAATCAGGCATCTATCGATTCTATGGATCGTGTGATTGTGACCTTCGAACATGGTAACGATGCTGTCGTTGCTGCGGGTCGTGCTTTTGAACATATTTTAAAAGCCGTTCATTCTATTGCCTTACAAATGCGTGATATTCAAGGGGCATCCCAGCATGTGTCCGCAAGTACACAGCAATTCAGCGTGACAATGGAGGAAATTTCGCATCTATCTACACAGCTAGCGATGAACGTGAAATCCGTAAGTAAACGGACGGACCAGCAGGATCAGCTCATTTGCAAAACGTCGCAGCTGGCGGAGTTGCTAGGTGGTCTGAGTGATAAATTAAATGACATTATGAAGACGACAGAGCAGTCATTCTCCCAAACCTAGAGTTCGACAATCCATTTACATCTGTTTAACGCTATTAACTTTTAAGCAGGGTGTATCGCTTTTCAACGCATATTTCCGATTCAGCAGAAAGCCGAAGAGGGAAGCAAGCGATTGCTGGAACAGCATGCCAAGCACGACAGGAATCGCAACGGGTGGCGGGAAATAAGCTACAGCGAGTACCGCGCCCGCACTAATATTACGCATACCACTGTTAAAAGTAAGGGCGACCACGACATCTTGTTCCCAACGGAACAGCCTAGCGACAAGCCAACCGATCATGTAGCCCAGTGAGGCTACGATGAGCACAAATGCTGCCAACCCGAGTAATTTAGCATCGAAGTCTCGTAAATACGGAGCAATGACAGAGCTATTAATCGCGACGACGATGCCCATGAATATTTTAGAAAAAGGACCTAGACGGCCTCCCCACTGCTCCTTAATTTTCCCCCGCGTCCATTGATTCAGCAGCATCCCGATGAGTGAAGGAACGACGATCATGAAGAAAAGGCCTTTCATCATGGCCAAAGTATCGAGATGCACTTTGGTGCCTACCAATAGGGAAAGTGTATACGGTACGACGAACGGTGAAAGGATCGTATCCATCAGAATGATCGAAAGCGTCAGCACAATATTGCCTCGATAAATCGCCACCCACACGAAGCTTGTAATCCCAGTTGGAATGGCTGCGGCCAAAATAAGTCCCGTAATGGTCAGCGGTTCGTGACTATAAACAGCATGTCCGAGACCTAGTGCGATAAGCGGCATCCCGACATGTAGAATAAATAAGGTGGCAAGGAGCGGCAGCGGTTGAACGACAACCTTGATGAACTCTTTGAAGCTGGAGGAGATACTCCCCGAGAAGGTCATAAAGGCGAATAACCATGGTGATAGATAGGTAAACCCAGATAAGTGACTCCCGAGCAGAACCCCGATAAGGACACTGATGGGTGTGATGAGCGGCAAAATCCTTTCTAATTGACGATTCAACTGAGGCAGCATCTAGGTGAACATCCTTTCGTGACCAGTTCAGAACGGGTGCAGTAGTAAGCCGATTTGATTATGATCTTACAATTGTAGCAGATCAATAAACATAAGATAAGAGTCGATTGGACGAAGGTTAATGACATGAATAAAAAAGCATGCCATCCCGAGATGAGCATGCTTTGAAAAGTCACTTATTTATTTACCAAGTAAAATTTTCGTGTAAGGGGAATCAATAGGCAGCATAATGACCGGCTCCCCTTTGAAGGAGACTAAGTAACTATCCAGTGTACGATAGAAATTGTAAAAGGCAGGGTCCTTGCCGTAAGCAGTGTTATAAATTTGAGCGGCTTCCTGCTCACCTGCGGCCACAATTTTCTTCGCATCCGCTTGGGCCTGAGCGATCAACTCGCTTGCCTGTCTGTCAGCCTTGGAGGTGATTTTCTTCGACTCTTCATCCCCCTCGGACAAGTACTTCGCCGCAATGGATTGACGGTCGGAGATCATCCTTTTATACACGCTTTGCTTGTTTGAATCAGGCAGATCAGTACGCTTGATGCGCACATCGACGATTTGGATGCCGTAGTTATCGCGTTCCATCAACTCGGAAACTTCCTTCGTAATCTCATCGTTCAGGTTACCACGCTGCGTATTTTCGCTAATGATATCGCTGTAATTGATTTCCGATAATTTCCTTCTAACCGTGTTATACACAGCGGCATCAATGCGTTCTTCCCCGCCTGTGATCGATTGAATCGTGCGCAGGAACTGCTGAGCATCATCAATTCGCCATACCGTATAGTTATCAACTTCGATTGGTTTTTTATCTTTTGTCAAAATGGAAGTAGGCTTGCTGTCATATACCATTTGATATTTAGGCAGCGTGCGAACCGATTCTATGAATGGGATTTTAAAATGAATGCCTGGCTCGGTTTGGATCCGAACAGCTTCACCGAACTTGAGAACGACGCGGTACTGCCCTTCCTTGACAATAAAAATAGAGATCAGGAAGAAAAAGACGAGAACGACACCAATGATGGATCTAAAAATCCATTTGCCTTGTAAGGTCATTTCGCAGTTCCTCCTTGCGTCTGGCCGGTTGCAGCAGCAGGTGTGCGCAGCAGCTCATTAATTGGTAAATATTTGACCGTTTCGCCAGTGCTGTCACTGATGAAAATTTTGGCATTCGGCAATATTTTCTCTAACGTCTCGATGATAAGCCTGCTTTCCGTAACCGATTTATTATTGGCATACTCCGCATAAAGGGCGTTAAACTTCGCAACATCCCCCTGCGCATTCAAAATACGTGATTTCTTCTGTGCCTCGGCATTCTCAATAAGTGCTTGAGCGTTGCCTCGCTCCCTAGGAAGGATATCATTTTCGTATTTGGTCGCGACGTTAATCTTCGTGTTTTTCTCTTCGCGTGCGTTGGTGACATCTTTAAAAGCATTTTGCACATCGCCCGCTGGCGGCTCGATATCTTGGAACTTCAAATCGACAATATGGATGCCTGTTTGATATTTGGTCTGCATCTCGATCAGCCGTTCTTTAACCTTGCCTTGGACCTCTGTTTTTCCTTCTGTAATGGCAAAGTCGAGCGCCGTAGCGCCGATAACTGAACGAATCGCTGCACTTGCGGAGTTGCGAAGGAACTGTTCGGCATTATCAATGTTGTACAAGTAGTTACGCATGTCACTGATATTCCACTCCACAACGGCATCAGCGGATAAAATATTTTCATCCCCCGTAATCATCATCGCTTCTTCTTCGACGGGTGTGATTTTACCATTGGCTTCACGGAAGCCGATTTGGATACGCTGTGTCTTTTTGGCAGGCAGTACAATCACCTGTTGGATCGGGAATGGGAGTTTGAAGTGAAGCCCAGCTTCCTTCTCCGTCGTATATTTGCCTAATGTCAAAATGGCCGCCTTCTCATGCTCCTGCACCGTATAGAAGGTGGACTTACCAAAAATGAGGACGAGAACGATAATAAGGCCGATTATGATTTTGGTCACCAAGCCTGGCGGGAGCGAGGTTGGTCTTCGTCGATCGGGTTCTGGCAGTACAAATGGTTCCATTGAAAACACCCCTTTAATATAAGATTTACTGATATGCTATACGGGGAGTTTTGGAAATGGTTTCAATAGGAAAATTGTTATTTCCAAGACTTGGCTGTCATGCTATGATATTTAGTAATTGAATACGAATGAATCCCTAGGGGCGCCGAGAGGCTGAGACAGTGTAGACTGAACCCTTTGAACCTGATCTGGTTTATGCCAGCGGAGGAAAGTGGAACGAGCTTTGGAGCCGATTTAATAGTTGTATATGATGAGGCAGCCTACAACCACTTTCTTGAGGAAAGTGGTTTTTTTGTGTTTAAAGGCGATGTCAGGATGGTTTGTTTGCTTATGAGCACAAGTGATGGTTGGTGGAGAGGAAGTGGGTCGTAGGTGTCGGAGAAAGAGCTGCATGTCATATCGGACGGGAAGCTTACGTGGTCTGAACTGGCGAAAATTGCGGTTCAGATTTACCCGTATGTCACGGCGATTCATATTCGTGAGAAAACGAAATCCTTGGATGAGATTTTCATCGGAGTGCAGTACTTATTAGAGCAGGGGGTTCCTGCCAAAAGTCTGTACGTCAACGGGTTTCCTTCCATCGCTCTAGCTTTACAGACAGGGGGGCTTCAGCTTCCAGGCACGACGCCATCGCTTGTTATTCAGGATGAGTTGTGCAAGGGGATTCAGCGTATCGGAATTTCTGTGCATCATGCGGATGAAGCGAAATGGCGTGAAAAAGAGGGAGCCGACTATGTCATGTTCGGTCATATCTTTGCGACAAATTCGAAGCGGGGAGCGCCGCCTAGAGGCTTAGAGCAATTACGCAAACTGGTTAATCACATTAACATTCCTGTGATTGCGATTGGCGGGATGACGCCTGCGAGAGTAAGGTCTGTTCTGGATACAGGAGCCTCTGGCATCGCAGTCATGAGCGGAATATGGGAAGCGGCTGATCCTCTCGGAGCCGCACAGGCCTATCACGATGAGCTTAGGCAGATAGAGGTGAGTTAAATGTCAGCAGATAGATCAGATGTTATCATCGTTGGCGGTGGTGTTATCGGTACATCCATTGCGTATTACTTGGCAAAAAGTGGGCGGTCCGTCACGCTGCTTGAGCGGGGCCAACTCGGCACAGAAGCCTCGGCAGCTGCAGCGGGCATGCTCGGCGCGCAGTCCGAGATGGAAGACACGGGCGCTCTGTTCCAGTGGGCGCGCCAAAGCCGTGCCATGTTCCCCCAGCTAAGCGGGGAACTCCGAGAACTCACGGGCATCGACATCGGTCTCGTCCGTGAGGGGCTGCTGAACGTCGCGCTCAGCGACGTTCAAGAGCAAGAGCTGCGCGCGCGAGAGAAGCTCCAGCGCGCCGTGGGCGAGAAGGCCCAGTGGCTCAGCGCAGCTGAAGCCACGGCGATAGAGCCCGCGCTGAGCGGTGCGACGCGCGGAGCCCTGTACCTGCCCGAGGATGGGCAGGTGGATGCTCCGCTGCTTGCGGCGGCATTCGCGCAGGCTGCGCAAGTGCTTGGGGCGAACGTGCAACCGTTCGCCGGGGTGCAAGGGCTGCTGACCGCGCAGGAGCGCGTCATCGGCGTGCTGACGGCCGCCGGTCCGCTCTACAGCGACCATGTCGTCGTCGCCGCAGGCACGTGGAGCGGTCAGCTGCTTGGGAGCATCGGCATAGATCTGCCGATGTATCCCGTGAAAGGCGAGTGCTTCTCCGTTAGGACGCCGAAGCCTTTATTGAAGAAAACCCTGTTCACACCAGGGTGCTATATCGTTCCGAAAGCCGGCGGACGGCTGGTGGTCGGCGCGACGGTCGTGCCGAACAGCTATGACCGCAAGGTGTCGCTCTCGGGCTTAGCCGAGCTGATGGAACGCGCGAGGGGGCTGATGCCCGCACTCGGCGACGCAGAGTGGGAGAAGGCTTGGTCGGGGCTGCGCCCGCAGACAGCCGACGGACTGCCTTACATCGGCAAGGTGCCGACGGTGGAGGGGTTGTATACAGCGTGCGGTCATTACCGTAACGGGATTTTGCTGAGCCCGATCACCGGGAAGGTGATGGCTGATTGGATTGTGGGCGGAGACGGCGCAAGTGAACAAGGGATACAATCGTTAGCCCCTTGGCAGGATGCCTTCAGCCCTGATTTTTCCCCAGAGACCACGCGAGTGAGTCATCAGGTTGAGGACGTATTTTCAGCCACAGGAAAGGAATTGATAAGATTTGAAACTGCACATTAATGGTCAACAAGTAGACGTGCCCGATACGATTCGGACCGTTGTGGAGCTGCTGGCACACTTCGATTTAAGCGACAAAATGCTCGTGGTAGAGCATAACGCAGCCATTTTACATAA
The DNA here is from genome assembly GCF_059692215.1 of Paenibacillus sp. J22P51. NCBI lineage: Bacteria > Bacillati > Bacillota > Bacilli > Caryophanales > Paenibacillaceae > Paenibacillus > Paenibacillus sp. J22P51. The sequence continues at coordinate 197,725 of NZ_JCAUAZ010000010.1, forward strand.
AGAGGATCACGCTGGAGCTGAGCTTGCAGAAGGACACAGAATTGAGATCGTTCATTTCGTTGGAGGAGGATAAATACATGTTAAAAATCGGTCCATATGAGTTTCGTTCACGTTTACTGCTAGGTACGGGGAAGTTCCCTGATTTTCAGATTCAAAAACAAGCGGTGGATATCAGTGAGTCCCAAATTTTGACGTTTGCGGTTCGTCGGATGAATATTTTTGAGGCGAGTCAACCGAATTTCTTGTCGATGCTGGATACGTCGAATTTCACGTTGCTGCCGAATACCGCTGGTGCCAAAACAGCCGAAGAAGCCGTTCGCATCGCACGTTTAGCAAAGGCATCAGGCTTATGCGACATGATCAAGGTCGAGGTCATTGGGGATGAAATGACGCTGCTGCCCGATCCAGTCGAAACGCTGAAAGCTTCGGAAATGCTGCTGGAGGAAGGCTTTATCGTGCTTCCGTATACGTCGGACGATGTATTGCTGGCTAAACGTCTGCAAGCGCTCGGCGTACATGCAATTATGCCTGGTGCATCACCAATTGGAACAGGGCAGGGGATTATTAATCCGCTGAACCTGAGCTTCATTATCGAGCAGGCGACGGTTCCCGTGATTGTGGATGCAGGGATTGGTGCGCCTTCGGATGCGGCATTGGCGATGGAAATGGGAGCGGACGGTGTGCTGCTTAACACGGCAGTATCTGGTGCGAAGGATCCTGTCAAAATGGCTTACGCCATGAAACTAGCAATTGAAGCGGGACGCGCTGGCTTTGAAGCGGGGCGCATTCCGAAGAAGCGTTACGCGTCGGCGAGCAGTCCGATGGACGGGTTGAGCCGGGTGTAGAGCCCCACCCCACCCCGGCAGCACTCGCATTGGCCAGCATTGACCAGCATTGGTTAACGGACAGGGAAGACGCTATTGGGGATGAATATGAGGATTTGAAAGGCTAACGGACACAGAGGTCGCTATTCAGAGAATTTCCTGCTCATTTGGTGAATTCTGCTGCAATAATGACTGCCGTGTCCGTTAGATTATGGAGATAGTGTTGTAGGTGGCAATAGCGTCTATGGTGACCGTTAGGACAACTTATTACGAAAGTTAGCGGAGAGGGGGAGTACTGTGGCGATAAACAAAGCATTGACGATTGCCGGCTCGGACAGTGGCGGTGGCGCAGGGATACAGGCGGATCTGAAAACATTTCAAGAGTTAGGCGTCTACGGGATGTCCGTGATTACGGCTGTAACCGCTCAGAATACGCTGGGTGTGCAAGGGGTTTATCCGATGAGCGCGGAAGCGATCGATCGCCAACTGGCGTCCATTGGGGAAGATTTGCGACCAGATGCGTTGAAGACGGGGATGCTTTTCAGCGGAGAGATTATTCGCATTGTGGCGGAGGCGATTAAGAAATATGGTTGGAAGCAAATTGTTGTAGACCCGGTGATGATTGCCAAGGGCGGGGCTTCGCTTTTGCAGCAAGAGGCGATTGACGCGATGATTCAAGAGTTACTGCCGCTAGCTGACGTGGTAACACCCAATATTCCCGAAGCAGAGGCACTTAGCGGGATGCGGATTACGGACGGGGACTCCCGGCAGAAGGCAGCGATACGAATTCATGCGTACGGATGCAAGCATGTAATGATCAAAGGCGGACATGAGGCGAATACCGAGCATGCGACGGACTTATTGTATGATGGTGTTTCTTTTACCGAGTTTACTTCGAAAAGATTGGTTACGCAGCATACGCATGGAACAGGATGCACATTTGCAGCTGCCTTGACGTCGGGATTGGCGCAGGGACTCACAACGAAGGCGTCCTTGCAACTGGCGAAAAGCTTCATCCACGCTGCGATTTCGGAGCCTTTACATATCGGAAGCGGGCATGGACCGACGAATCATTGGGCGTATCAGCAGGGTGTTCGAACAGCTGAAGTAAAGGATATTGCCACGCGAGGTATACGATGAGCGTCGTCATGAGTAAGGAGCAGCTGCGCAAAGCGCTGCGTTTGTATTTGGTGATGGGCAGCCCGAACTGTGCCGGGGCTGACCCGTATGTAGTGCTGGAAGCCGCCATCGACGGCGGCATCACGATGTTTCAGCTGCGCGAGAAGGGCCCCGGCGCCCTGCAGGGGCCGGAGCTGCTCGCGCTCGGCGCACGGCTGCGCCGCCTTTGCGCGCAGCGCGGGATCCCGTTCATCGTGAACGATGATGAACGGCTGGCTCTAGAGCTTGAGGCCGATGGGATCCACATCGGCCAAGAGGATGCCCCAGCCGCCGCCGTGCGGCAGCGGCTGCCGAACATGATCGTGGGCGTATCGGCCCACGATCTGGGCGAAGCCCAGTCGGCGCTGGCCGAAGGCGCCGACTACTTGGGCGTAGGCCCCCAGTACGCCACGCGCACGAAGCTCGATGCGCGTGAGGTCCAGGGGCCTGCCGGCATTGTGCGGATGCGCGCAGGCGGCATCCAGCTGCCGCTCGTGGGCATCGGGGGCATCGATGCCACGAATGCGGGCGCCGTCATCCGCGCAGGGGCGGACGGCGTGGCGGTGGTTAGCGCCATCGCGGGTGCGCGCTCACCGCGTGAAGCTGCCGAGGTGTTGCGCGAGCTGATTTGCCTCTAGAGAGGGGGAGGCAGGGTTGATTCTGCCCCTCGTTACCGTTCCAAGAATACGCCTAAGTATCGGCGGGAGTAATACCATCTCTCACTTCACGTCCTAGGATAACGAATGACAAAAATCATTATTTGTTAGATGAAATTACCAGATTTGAATAATTGATAGATCAATACGCCCAAGTTTCAGCCGGAGCAATACCATCCCTCACTTTGCGTCCTAGGATAACGAATGACAAATATCATAATTTGTCGGATGAAATTACCATATTTGAATAATTGATAGATCAATACTCCTAAGTTTCAGCCGGAGCAATACCATCCCTCACTTCACATCCTAAGATATCGAATGACAAAAATCATAATTTGTTAGATGAAATGGCTAGTTCAGTCCGGCTTTTCATTTTCTTAGAGACGTTTCTACCTTTATTGGTGACAGAAACGTCCCTTTTTGCTACCATAGTAGAAAGCTTAATTTCGGTAATCCTTTAAAGCGGTGAAATGTCGCATGGAAAAAGACCTCGTACTGAATCATTAGGTAGTCATAAACCGCAATTGACATAGATTCTGTTTAGCATTATGATACGGTTAAAAAGATTTGACCGTCGTTTAATTAATCTCGATAAGGGATTAAAAGTTGACCAAGAAGCGCATGTCGTAAGGCTTTTCGAGATTAACACACTCGTTCTAGTAGATGGCATATACGTAAACCTTGGTACTAGAGAGGGAGGTCGGATCCACGATGAAACTGCAACCTGTTTATATCATTGAAGAACTCGAACAACTCAAAACAATTAGTGATCCACTTCGCGCTAGAGTACTGCTTTATCTCATAGAGAAAGCTTATACCGGCCAGCAGTTGGCTAAACTGTTAGGGATGGCGCGCGCTAAGGTGCATTATCATTTGAATGAGCTTGAGCGTCATAATTTGATTGTTGTTGTTCGTACGGAGCTTAAGAATGGTATTGTACAAAAATTCTATCGTGCTGTAGCACGTGGTTTTGTGCCTGGCGAGAACTTGCTCCCGTATGTCTCGGAAGTAGAAAATTATTACCGAGAACGTACATTAAGCGTACTTGGACATGCTAGAAACAGAGCAATTCATGCGCCAGAAGAGGCGTTTCAAATTCCGTCACCCGACAGATCTCAATGGCCTATTCTCATGACACAGGTTGAAGTGAAGATGAGTAGAGCGAAATTTACCGAATGGTTGAGGAAATTCCGCGCACTTATTTATGAGCTGGATGCCGAGCAAGAAGAGAATGGGGACTGGTTCTATTTGACGACGGTCGGCTTTCAGACGCATGAAAGGGGATTTGACCCCGTCGAACCCGCCACCGAAGAGGAGAGATAACACATGTTGGATCCTAGATTAACTAAGCTTGCAGATGTATTGGTCAATTACTCCGTGAAAGCGAAAGCTGGGGAAAATATTTTAATTGAAGCGTACGGGATTGATTCCGCGCTGGTTAAAGAAATCGTGAAAAAGGTCCACGCTGCGGGCGCGCATCCTTTCGTAAACTTGCGTGATCATGCTGTGATTCGCGAGCTCGTTATGAATGGTACAGAAGCTCAAATGCAAACGTGGGCGGATACAGATGCGTTCCAAATGAAACAAATGCAAGGGTACATAGGTGTACGCGGCGGCGCGAATATTTATGAACTGTCAGATATTCCTGCAGATCGGATGAAGCTGTACAATTCCGTGTATTATCAACAGGTTCATTTCGATGTCCGCATCAAGGATACAAGATGGGTTGTTCTTCGTTACCCAACGTCTTCAATGGCGCAGCTGGCAAGTATGAGCACAGAAGCGTTTGAGGATTTCTATTTCAATGTATGTACGATGGATTATGGCAAAATGTCCAAAGCGATGGATCCGTTGAAAGAGCTTATGGATCGCACAGATAAAGTGCGTCTGGTTGGTCCTGGCACGGATTTGACGTTCTCGATCAAAGGCATCGGCGGCGTGAAATGCGACGGAGAGCTGAACATCCCAGATGGCGAAGTTTACTCCGCTCCAGTGCGTGATTCCGTTAACGGTATCATTTCGTATAACACACCTTCACCACATGATGGCTTTATTTTCGAGAACGTTGTGCTTCATTTCGAAAATGGTAAAATCGTTAAAGCGACAGCGAATGATACGGATCGCATCAACGAAATTTTCGATATGGACGAAGGTGCGCGCTATGTTGGTGAGTTCGCAATTGGCGTGAATCCTTATATCAAGCACCCGATGAAGGATATTCTGTTCGATGAGAAAATCGACGGCAGCTTCCACTTCACACCTGGTAATTGCTATGATGATGCCTACAATGGCAATAAATCCTCGCTGCACTGGGACATGGTAAACATTCAACGTCCTGAGTACGGCGGCGGTGAAATTTGGTTTGACGATGTGTTGATCCGTAAGGACGGCATTTTCGTACTGCCTGAGCTTTTAGTCTTGAATCCGGAGAACCTGAAATAGGTTTCCCGTTTTATGAAAAAAAGGTTGTCCATCGTCGTTATAGACGTGGGCAACCTCTTTTTTGTTGCAAACAAGATTTATGACATCGTGACTTTCAACTGCTGGACAAGCTTCTTAGGTGCGGTTCGTGCATACCCTTCCACGATCAAATCCTGAATCTCTGTCCATGGCACGAGTTCAATGTTCAGAATGCTAACCCAGCCATGACGGCCGATATAAGGCGTCTTCTGATAAGCCGTGCCGTCCTGACCTAAGAGGAACTCCTGTGTAGTAAGGTTCGTTTTGAGCGATGTAGAGACTTGGCCATCGGTCTCGCCTATAAATATAAAAGGTTTGTCTTTGACACGAAAGGTGGTGTGGCCAAATCCGTCTACCTTTTCTTCTACTTCCGGCAGCTTTGTGCAAAAATCACGGATTCTGGCAAGCAGGGCTAGTCCTTGAGCGGATTCAATCTGACTGTGGGACAAGGGAATCAACTCCTAAGTTGGATTGGGATTTTCCTAGTAGCAATGGCCTATTAAACGCGTCGCTGCTGCGATTGATACTGCCGCGGTGGCAGTCCGACAGCCTTTTTAAACGTGCGTATGAAGTTTGAATAATCATTGAAGCCTGCGAGCTGGCAGGTGTCGGTGACTGTAGAGCCCTCGCGCAGCAAATGCTTCGCCTTGGCAATACGTTTGAACAGGATATGCTCGTGGATCGTGCTGCCTGTATGTTTTTTGAACAGTCGGCATAAGTACGATCGGTTCATGAAGACGACCTGCTCCAGCACCTCGAGTGAGAGGTCTTGATCTAGATTTTCATCAATGTAGGTGAATAGGGAGGAGAGCTTGTCTGGCATCATGACCTGATCTTCTTGTTTGCCTTGATTCTGGAAGATCCGATTGATAAAAACAAGCAGCTCGATAAAGGTAGCAACGAACAGGATCTCTGATCCTGGCAGTGCCTGTGGGCGGCGATGCATTTCCATGCGATCATAGAGCTTCATGATGTCGTCGATTTGCGGCGGCGTAAGTCTCATGCGGTTTTGCTCACCAAACACACGATTATTGAAGCAGTCCAACAGGTTGAACTGCGGAGAGTTAAAATGCTGCACAAGAGATGGATTGAAATGGATAACCACGTTCTCGTAACGTTGTTTCTTCGCTTGAAAGTTAGGCCGATGCAGCTCATTGCTATGCATGATCAGCAGGTCACCATATTGCAGGGGATACACTTGCTTTTCGATAAAATAATGAACGTCGCCCGTAAGGAAGAAGTAGATTTCATAATGGTCCTGATGCTGGTGGAAATCCAGCGGGATTGGATTATGGGTTACCGCATGTCGGAAATTGATCATTCGATTGAGATTGTTATATATTTCTTGCATGTGAAGATCTCCTCTATGTGAGCCCTAGTCAATATAAGCAAACTTTTGCCCAATTAATGCAATGAATACGTTTTTATTATACTGCAAAATAAAGGAGAGATAAACATTCAACCTGATCTTGCTTATACTTAAGGAGGCTTATATATGAAATTATCCGTATTTACTGTCGCTACACCAGATTTAACACCTGAAGAGCTTGCTAAAGCGGCTGCTGCTGCCGGTATTACTGGCATTGAGTGGCGCTTCAAAGATATTCCTGCGGACGCAGTGGGAGAGACTCCATCATTCTGGAGAAACAATCTGTGCTCCATCGATCCATCTGCTTCGGATGCAGAACTAGAGCGCTTCAAGCAAGCAGCTCTTAACGAAAACCTAGTGAATCTGAGCATTACACCGTATTTGAACAACTGTGATGTAGCGGAAACGGAGCATGTCTTCAAAGCGGCTCAAAAAATCGGCGTTCCTTTTATTCGTGTTGGCGTGCCTGGCTACGATAAGAGCAAAAACTACAATGATTTGTTTGCCAAAGCAGTGGACTACCTTCACCATGTCCAAGAGCTTTCCCAGCAGTATGGGGTGAAGGGCTTAGTTGAGACTCATCACAATACGATCACTGCGAGTGCCGGGCTGGCGCATAGACTCGTATCTGGTTTCAAACCGGAGAACATTGGTGTGCTACATGATGCGGGCAACATGGTCCATGAGGGCTTTGAGAACCACCGTATGGGCCTTGAATTGCTAGGACCTTACCTTGCACATGTGCATGTCAAAAATGCCGCATGGACGCTTACAGGCGAGGAAAAAGACGGCATTAAGCTTTGGAAAAGCGATTGGTCGCCAATTGATGCGGGTATCGTGAACTGGAAGCAAATGCTTGGCGATTTGAAAGCAGTCGGGTATGACGGCTACCTCGGTATTGAAGATTTCAGCGGTCAATTCGGTTCACAAGAGATGCTGAATAACTTCTCAGCGAAAGTGAAGCAATGGTTGGCTTAATTGTATAAGAGTAAAAACCTTCAAAACCACGTTAATGTGGGGTTGAAGGTTTTTTTGTGCTCGGTATTGGTGGCAAAAATGCAAAAGTGCAAAAGTGCATCCTTTTCAGGGGAAGTAGCTTCATCCTGTTTAATAAATGCAAAAGTACAACTTTTTGGATCGAAAAGGTCTGAAATGAGCTGAAATCACAGAAATTAATGCCTTTTCGCATCAATTTCATCTAAAATCGCTTATTTGTTAGAAAAAAGATGCACTTTTGCACTTCTCAGCCAAGGTGCGGTGCGTGGATCCAATGTTTGCGATACGGTAGTGCTGCTAACTGAATAGATAGCTTGGATAGCTCTACTTGTCTTCCGTATCCAACTTCACAATCGCACGAATCGCAGCTTCAATCTCCCGCTCAATGGCCCCAGAAACGACATCCGTATGCGGATTATACACTTCTCGCAGATCGGCATCTGCATAGCCATCCAAGGCGACAATGGCGCCAGCACGCACACTACGCAGCGAAGCAATGACATAGAGGGCGGAAATTTCCATCTCGACGGCCAATGCACCAGCTTGCTTGTATTTACGATGCGGGAACTCCTCGACTCCTTGGAAGAAAGCGTCCAACGTCACTGTAATCCCTAACTTAACTAGACCGTCCGTTTCAGAAGCCGCTTCATATAGCGCGCGGGTAACAGCGTGATCAGCAACCGCGGGGAAGCCATGTGGCACTAACTGGCGAGTCAAGCCTTCTTCGCGTACCGCTGCGGTGCTTACAACGAGACTCCCAGGTGGCACATCGGCTGAGTAAGATCCAGCGGTTCCGACGCGAATCAGCGTCTTGACGCCGCCTTTGATGAGTTCTTCGAAGCAAACTGCCGCGCCTGGCGACCCGACACCATGACTTACAACGGTGATAGGAACGCCATCCTTTTCGCCAACGAAGGTCCGGTATTCCCGGCTGAAGGAAAGCTCTCTTGCATTCTCCAGTTTGCGTGAAATGGCTTCCGCTCTGAATGGATCACCACACACGATGGCATAAGGAGTTAAGTCTTCCGAATTGACTTGTAAAATAGGTAAAAGCAACTTAATCGAACTCCTTTCTGACCCATTCATCTTCTGGAATAGGGATAGCTTCACCAGAGAAGCGTTGTTCTTCAAAAGGATCCGCCACATTATGGAAACCATTGCGTTCCCAGAAGCCTTCACGATCTTCCGCCATGAACTCGATGCCGCGAATCCATTTGGCACTTTTCCAGAAATAGAGATGAGGGATGACAAGCCGTAATGGCCAGCCATGCTTGAGGGTAAGCGGCTTGCCATCGAAGGTCATGGCCAGCAAGATATCGTCACCCATCAGATCTGCGAGCGGCACATTCGTTTCATACTCATTGTCAGCATGAATCATGACATACTTGCCTTCGGGTTTCACATCTAAGTGTTGAAGGAAATCCCTGAACCGTACACCTTCCCAGACCGTATCCAGCTTGGACCAACGGGTCACACAGTGAATATCGCACTGAATTTGCGTGCGAGGCAGGGCAAGCAAGTAGTCGTAGCTGAACGTTTTCTCTTCGACTACTTGTCCAAAAACGCGTAACGACCACTCCGCCATGTCATACTTCGGTACTTCACCCTCATGTAAAATGGGGAAACGGTCTGTGACGACTTGACCAGGCGGAATTCGACCAGCAAGCTCTTGTGGAACGTCTACAGCGGGAATTTGCATGCGTTTGATGCGCTCCGCTTTGGTGTCTTTATGCATCTGCCATCCTCCTAAGCTTACTTAACTTTATTAACGCGAACTGCCATTCGCTTTCTGTGCATCCGCCAAATAATTGCTTTTACGGAAGAACAACATGGCAAGCAGTGTCACGATATAAGGCAGCATTTGTGTGAAATGGGTTGGTAATGAGAAGCCCTGAAGTCGGATACTAAACGCATCCATTAAGCCGAACAGCAAGCTGGAAGCCATGACGCCAATCGGATTGGCTTGCCCTAGCATGGTTGCAACGAGTGCGATGAAGCCGCGGCCTGCTGTCATGCCTTCAGTGAACATGGTCACTTGTCCCAGTGAAAGCTGAGCGCCTGCTAGTCCGCAAAGAACACCACAGATGAGAACAGCCAAATACTGCATCCGATTGACCTTAATACCGATACTTTTCGCTGCAACCGGGTTTTCCCCGACAGCAATCATGCGGAAGCCAATAACGGACTTAAATAGTAAATACTGAAGACCGAATACAAGTACAAAAGCTAGATAAACAAGAGGGGAATGCCCGGAAATAATCCCGCCAATGACAGGGATATCTTGAATGAAGGGGATGTCCCATTTCGGAAGTCCGATCATATTTTTATCATAGTAAGCGCCTTTTACATTAAAAATGGCTTTCAAACAAAACGCTGTTAAACCTAAGGCTAGGAAGTTGAATGAAATACCGACGACAATGACATTCGCTTGCAAATGGATACTCATAAAAGCAAATATCAGTGAAAACAGCATGGTTATGGCTATGGCGATGAGCACGGCAAGGAATACGTTGCCTGTGTAATAATTACCCACAATCGCCGAGAAGGCGCCGACCAAGACGAACCCTTCCAAGCCGACATTAAACAATCCGACCCGCGAACAGATCGCCCCGCCGAGTGCTGCAAGAAGAATGGGAGCGACCATGCGCAGCATGGAGTTAAATAAAGATACATCAAGAAGATGCTCCATCGCCCTTGCCTCCTTTCCGACGTTTCCATAGGGTATAGCTGAATTTAGCTGTTACAAAGAGAATTAGCAACGATTGAATGACACTGGATATCTGCAGTGGAATGTCTGTATTGCGTTCAACACCCATGCCTCCAGTCTGCAGGGCAGCAAGGAGAAGAGAGGCTATGGCCGTACCTAAGGGATGAGCCCCTGAAAGCAAAGTCGCCATGATGCCTGACCAAGCGTAGCCTGGATTCGATATCATCCCATCGGTATAGCGATATTGCATACCAAGCACCTCGACGGCTCCGGCAAGTCCGGCGAATCCGCCGCTGGCGAACATACTCGTTAGCATGACTTTCCGTCTATTTACCCCGCCATAAGCTGCAAATAACGGATTATAGCCCAACATCCGAATTTCATAACCTGCAACGGTATATTTAATGAACAAGAACAAGAGGATGGCTAGTCCAATGGCTATGATAAAGCCGACATGGACGCTCATACCTTGAAACAGCTTGGGAAGCCATACGCCTTTATCAATCATCATCGTTTGGGCGAGCGCTGCTGAACCCGACTTGTCTTTGAAAGGATAGGCAACTAAATACCCTGCGAATAAAGCCGCTATATAATTAAGTAACAACGTCGTAATGATCAAATTCATCCGGAATTTAGCATCGAGCCAGCCTGCGAACGCTGACCAAATGCCGCCTGCCAGAATCCCGCCAAGAATGGCAGCCAGCAATTTAAATAGCGGAGGTCCAGGCAGGTATAGCGCAACCATGGCGCTGGATAAAGCGCCAAGAATCATTTGGCCTTCCGAACCCATATTGAAAAATCCAGCACGAAAGGCGATTGAAACGCCTAACCCAACAAGAATGAGTGGAGTGGCGCGCGTTAACGTATTCGTGAAATAGAAGAAGTTGCCGAAGGCACCTTTCCACATCTCGGTGTACGTTTCAATGACGGACCCGCCAATCAGCGTAATGGCAATCGCACCACCGAGCAAACCGATGACAACGGCAAGCAATGGCTGAATCCAAGCGCTTAGATTGAGTCGACTTTTAAGCATCTGAATTTCCTCCTGCCATCCATAAGCTAATTTGCTCCTCTGTTGCGTCCTCTGCTGACAATTCGCCGACAATTCGTCCTTCATACATGACAACGATCCGATCTGACAGCTTGAGAATCTCTGTTAATTCGGAGGAGACTAATAAGATAGCTCCCTGTTCATCTCGTTTGCGTAGAAGCTCTTCATGAATCAATTCCATGGCCCCAATGTCAACACCGCGAGTAGGCTCAGCAGCAATGAGGAAAGGTTGTTTCTGCGCAATCTCTCTGGCCACAATAAGCTTCTGCAAATTCCCGCCGGACAGGAACTTCACTTTGGTATCTTGTGAGCCAGCCTTAATCTGAAATTGTTGGATGAAGCCGCTCACCATGTGACGGAGCCCCATGCCTTGTAAAAAGCCTGAGCGACTTTTGGTTTTATGATGGCCCATCGTGCCATTTTCTAACACAGTGCCTTCTTTGGCAGCACCCCATTGATAACGATCCTCAGGTACATGGGAAAGCCCAATTTCTCTGATTTCGCGAACGGAACGTCCTCGGACAGGCGTACCTAATAATTGGATTTCTCCCTGATCAATCGTTTGGAGTCCGGAGATCGCTTGAATCAATTCCGATTGGCCATTACCTGAAATACCAGCAATACCAACGATTTCCCCGGCTTTCACTTGCAAATTGACACGGTCGAGATCAGGCTTTCCTTTATCTCCAAGAATGGAAACATCCTGAACCTGAAGTACGGTCTGACCAACATTCACATCTCGTTTCTGAAGCTGCTTCAAATCTCTGCCTACCATTAACTTGGAAAGCTCTTCGATGCTAGTTGCGTCTGCGTCTACCGTGCCTGTCATTTTCCCGTCCCGAAGCACGGTTACCCGATCAGCAACTTCCATCACTTCATGCAGCTTGTGCGTGATGATGATGAAGCTCTTGCCTTGATTGGCCAGGCTTCTCATAATGACGAGCAGCTCTTTCGCCTCCAACGGCGTAAGCACACCAGTGGGCTCGTCCAAAATAATAATGTCGGCCCCTTGATACAACACCTTCAAGATCTCCACGCGCTGCTGTAATCCTAACGGACAATCAGCAACCTTCTTACGTGGATCAATCGGTAAGCGATATTTCGCACAAAGCTCTTCAACCTGTGAGATCGCTTTTTTACGGTCAAAGGCAAGACCAGCTTTGGGTTCGTTGCCAATCACGATATTTTCAGCCACGGTAAACGACGGAAAAAGCATGAAGTGCTGATGCACCATACCGATACGATGACGAATAGCGTCAGTGGGGTTGGTAAAAACAACTTCTTTGCCATTCAGAAGAATACTGCCAGCCGTAGGCTGCTCCATGCCGTATAAGATGCGCATTAGGGTTGTTTTGCCGGCGCCATTTTCCCCGACTAATGCATGAATTTCACCTTGACGCAGCGAGAAATCAACGCCCAAATTCGCTGTTAAATTGCCATATGTTTTTGTAATTTGACGCATTTGAAGCAGCATAACGGTTTTTCGCTCCTCTACCTAGACATGAGGAAACTGCTTACGTCTCCGTAAACAGTTTCCAGGTCAAACATATGCGATTATCGTACTGTGACTATTTTACTGGATTTTCTACTTTCACTTTACCAGAAACGATATCATCACGTATAGCTTTTACCTTCGTAATAACATCTTGTCCAACGAAAGGACTTAGTGCAGACTTCGTTTCTCTCGTCACGAATGTAAGACCAACGCCATCTTCTTTCAAGCCGTAGTCAACAGCACCGAATTTGAACGTGCCATTTACGAAATCTTTCACGGTTTGATAAGCAACAGCATCTGTCCCTTTCAATTGGGAAAGCACGATATGTTGTGGATCTGTTACCGTACGGTCAATATCTTGTCCGGAAGTAAAGAAGCCTTTTTCTTTCGCCGCTTCAAATACACCAAGATCGCCTACAGCCGATGCGCCTGCAATGAAGTCTGCGCCTTGCGAGAATTGAGTTAATGCCAACTCTTTCGCTTTAGCTGGATCCGTGAAGCTGCCTACATAGTTAACGATGAATTTCGCATTCGGATTTGTTGATTTCAATCCTTCTTGGAATCCAACGGTATATTTCTTGATAAGTGGGATATCTACGGCCGCAACCATACCTACCACATTTTTCTTCGTAGATAGACCCGCTGCTGCTCCAAGCAAGTAAGCTGCTTCATGCTCACGGAAGACAACGCTGCGAACATTCGGAAGATCAACAACAGTGTCAATAATCGCGAAGGATTTCTTCGGATTCTCAGTTGCTACCTTTTTAAGTGCATCTTCAGCTGTGAAGGAACTTGTAATAATCAGATCATAGTTATCAGCTACGGCAGCGCGCAAGTTTTGCTCGATGGCGCTAGCATCTGCGGATTCTACGGTTTTTACGGTAACACCAAATTCTTTACTAGCTTTCTTTACACCCTCATCCATTTGTGTGAAGAAGGGGTTCACACCGATTTTCTCAGGCGTAATAAGGATAATCTTCTTATCTGATTTGGCTGCTGGCGCACCCGATGCTGCAGGTGATGCTGTGTCTGTCTTCGCAGCCCCGCATCCTGTTAGTAAGACAGTTGCGGCAAGAACTGAAAATATGGCTTTTTTCATGATGTGTTTCTCTCCTCTATATCTAGTGTGTATGTAATTAACCAATGACTTGGTTTATATCCTACTAAAAAAGTCGGATATAGTCAAAGGAGTTATTTTCCAATTCGACAAAATCAAACAATTTTCAACATATTTAAAGCCTAACGGTTATTATACTAAAATGCACGCTCACAATCCATAAGAATTACTTGGCAACTTTATTACGCATCCGCAGCGTCATCCACGCACTCCAGCCATAAATCGCTGCACTCACGTAAAATAATACATCGATCGTCAACCAATCAATGATATACCCGCCGATAAGTACTGCAAATCCGGATGAAACCGATGTCCAGAAGTGGTAATTGCCAAGCGTACCACCACGTTGTCCAGACGCTGTTCCATCCGCAAGCAACCCCCGTTCGCTCATTTTTTGCATGGCGTTGCATACACCCATGAAAGCTTGAATGCATAAGACAAATCCGTACGAAGGAATCCAAGGGAAGACGAGCATTGCTCCCATCATACCGAGCGAACTTCCTGCCATTAGCTTCACCGAGGCGTGGTCTACGAGCTTTCTCAGCCAGAGGGCCGATGCCGCAGAGCTTATGGTGAATACGGCGAAAGCGAGGCCATATGCGGAATACGTACTGCCGAGATTTTTCAAAAACAACAAATAATACGGATAAATCATCCCTGCCGCCAATGTCGCTAAGCTTTGGGATCTGATGAGCAATTGAACATTCATCCTAATGCCCCCTATAATCGTCATAGAATTGGTTCATAAAAACATGCTGTGGGTCCCACGTGTCTTTGGCTTGGAAGAAGGCTTCCGCCTTTGGATAAATCGTCTGGAACTGATCTACCGAAGGGAAAGGAGCATAAGGCAAATAATAGGAACCATTCAAGGGAATTAATTGATTGATGATCCGCCGGATTCCCTGGGTCATACGAGCTTGCGCCGCCTCACTTAGCGGTGTATTGAATAGACAAACGAGGGCGAACATGTCGCTCTTCGCATACGACAGCGTAGCTTCCTCATCATGATTAACGTAACGAACCGTAATATTTAATAGGTTTAATTGTTCCTCTTGAAGGATTGGTTTCATGCTGTTAACGAAGTCCGCAAAATGTTCCACAGGAATGAAATATTCTTGAAGTAGATCATTCTTAGAATCCGAGCTATAGTCCATAAAGTCAGATTCAGATCGCATCGCATTGTTACGCGTTAGAATCGTACTCCGGCCAGTGAGGAAGTACCGCTGTAAATCCCAGAATGCATTCTTCGCCCAATCAAATGATCGATTGAGTCCAAATAGAAGCTTCAATGGCAACACGTAGCTGTCCTTCAGCTTTAACTTATTGTAATCGGTAAGAGGAAGATCAGGTCGTGACATGTAATTCGAAGCATACATTTCCGATAAGAATGAATCCGGTGCGACAGAAATACGTGCGAGATGCATATGGATGTCAGGATTCTTTTTAACATGGTTAAGAAAATAATCCATATAAGTTTCAGTTGTCATCGTGTCGCTTGTCATTTCGTACACTTCATCCTCTGTTAGCGACAATGTCAAATCCAAAATGACACCGAACAATCCATATCCACCCAGCGCCATTGGGAATAGCTCCGCGTTTTCAGAGCGGGAAACATTTCGAATATTGCCATCAGCCCCCAGTAGTCGAAAGGATTCAACTGTACTAATGAGAGAGCCATTCCGAATGTCACGGCCATGTGCATTGACTGAGATTGAGCCTCCGATTGTAAAAATATTTTGCGACTGCATCGTCTTCACAGCAAGACCGTACGGATTGATAACCTTCTGCACATCTGCCCAAGTAGCTCCGGACTGTACGGTAATCATCTTGGCCTTCTCATCGAAGGCGAGAACCTTGTTAAATGGGGTCATATCTAGAACAATACTGTCCTTGTAATAAGTATGCCCGCCTTGGCTGTGCCGCTGGCCAGCAATAGAAATCTGGAGCCCTTTCGCGCGAGCATCCTTTACAATCTCTTGAAGCTGCTTAATTTCCTTGCTTGGAATGACCCGCTCGATCTTCACAGGTCGAAGCTTACTGTAATCCGATCGCAAGAAGGGATCCTCGCCAGCGACCAAGGTCCTCGCATACTGCCAGAGGCATAACGCAATTAATAGGAGTAATACCATCATTTTCTTCATGTGATGCGCCCATCTCCCAACTGTCTAGTTATGGCGACGTTTTGCGAAGCTGATCTCACTTACATTATATGCCCTAAATTATTCCTTTAGTGTAATTTCACACCTTTAGCTATGTCAATTGAAGCGAACCGTAGGCTAAGTTGATATCGACCGATATATTTGTGTAAGATGGAGGGAAAGATCCGCTTGCAAGAATTGGGAATGGAATTAGGAGTATGAAGGAGGCGAGCCATGGCGCGTTCGAAGCCGCTTTGGTTGCTAATTAGTTGGTTTGTTGTTGCCATTCTTGGGTTATTGATATTGAAATGGACAGGTATATGGAAGCATGTGGATCTGAACTGGGTCACGAGATGGTTGCGTGATTTGGGCCCACTAGGCGGATTACTGTATATCCTTGCGTATACACTCAGACCATTAGTCTTGTTTCCCGCAACACCATTGACCCTCTATGGGGGTTATGTATTTGGTGCATTTTGGGGGACGATTTACGATGTTATCGGGGCAGGTGCAGGCGCACTACTGTCTTTCTATATTACACGCAGATGGGGCCGCGGCAGCTTTCAACGCATTTTACGAAGTCCTAAGCTGTTATCTTTCGATCAAAAGGCAGAGGAAAAGGGCTTCATGGTCGTGCTCTATATGCGGCTCATGCCTTTCTTTCCTTTCGATGGGATCAGTTACGGGGCAGGATTATCGAAAATCCGCTTCTGGGACTATACCTGGGCTACGTTCATCGGGATTATACCTGGAGCCATAGTGTACAACGTATTTGGTGCGTCCTTAAATGATATTTGGTCGTGGAAGTTTCTCGGAGCAGTAGGAATGTATGCTGTTTTTGCTATCGTTCCACTGATTATTAAGAAAAGACAAGGGCGCAAAATGCGCCAAGCAGCGTAAGAGTAGGAATGAAAATTTCGCCGTGGGAGGCATGGGAAAGATGAAGGGGAACGTTGTGGTTAGCAGGTATGGAATCTGGCGCATAGGGGGAGCGGGTGTTCTGCTCCTTATCTTTATTGTGCTGTCGCAGAGCATTTCTGCGAAATGGTTACAAGACTTTGATCATCATGTAGGCGGTTACATACAAGATCAGAGAGGTGATCTATGGACTCCCGTTGCCAAGGTATTCACCTTCATGGGAAGCGGATCGACGGAATTTATCCTTTTTTTTCTGGTTGCGGGGCTGTTGATTTTTAAATTCAAGCATAAGTGGGAAACGCTTGTCATGTTCCTAGGTGTGCTTGGTGCGTGGGGGCTTAATACAGTACTGAAAAAGCTGGTTGAGCGCGAACGTCCATTCTCAGAGGGATGGCTAGTCGAGGTAGATGGATTCAGCTTCCCAAGCGGTCACGCGATGGTGTCTATTCTTTTCTATGGGCTGCTTGCTTATTTACTATGGGTGAATGTGCGACACTCGTGGCGAGCGGCTTGGGTGATACCCGTGTTAGCTGTTCTAATTATCTTCAGCATTGGACTTAGCCGGATTTACCTCGGTGTTCATTACCCAAGTGATGTGCTGGCGGGCTACACGGCTGGCGGTGTTGGGCTCCTCGGTTGTATGCAGGCGGTTCGGAATATAAGGAGCAGAAAAACGGGGGCAATCGAGAGCAAGATAAGTAATAAAGAAAAAGGAAGTCATACAGTTTCCCAGTAGGGGGAGCGCTCGCAAATGTAAAGAGGTGTACGCTTGCGACATGGATAAACGCGAAATAGATAAAAACGAAATAATAAAAGAGATGGCATATTATATTGGGAAAGAGAATATAGATCAAATTAACCTTTCCACTTTATTAACCGTATAAAATGACTACCACGTTAACAACTCGCCCAACAGGACAACGCCACTTCGGTTTGTCCTTTTTTCTTTTGTGAGCTGGGCGTTGTATAATTATCATCATCACCCTGAAGAAGACTCAGAAAGAAGGGATGACTATGCTGAAGTTAAGTATTCTTGATCAGTCACCAGTATCATCCGGATTTACCCATAGTGAGGCATTACAACAAACAATTACACTCGCGCAGCTCGCTGACCGTCTCGGCTACACCCGATTCTGGGTATCGGAGCACCATAACTCAGCAGGGCTTGCCGGTTCCTCGCCAGAGGTTTTATTATCCACGCTGGCTGCTCGCACAAGCCGAATTCGGCTTGGTTCTGGCGGCGTGCTGCTTCCTCATTACAGCGCCTACAAGGTCGCTGAGAATTTTCGCATGCTCGAGGCGCTCTATCCTGGGCGCATCGACCTTGGTATCGGGCGTGCGCCAGGCGGCACGCCGCATACAGCGAAAGCGCTGCGTGGCGTCGGCGCAGATCTGTTCGAGGGACTGGAGCGGTTCCCAGCGCAAGTCACGGATCTGCTGCGGTTCCTCACCGACTCGGTGGAACCCGGGCATGTGTTCGAGGGCATCCGTGCCACCCCTTTGGTGGCCTCGATGCCCCAGGTGTGGCTGCTCGGCTCCACGGGGCAGAGCGGGGTGTATGCATCGCAGGCAGGCGCAGCCTTCTGCTTCGCGCACTTCATCAACGGAGCGGGAGGTCAGCATGCGGTACGAAGCTACCGCAGCTCGTTCCAGCCGTCCGCATTGAATGTCGTGCCGCAGGCGACAGTCTGTATTTATGTGCTGTGCGCCGAAACGTCAGCGGAGGCGGAGGAGCTTGCGACCTCAATCGATTTGCGCATTCTGCAAATGGAAAAAGGCGAGTTCACCGGAGTGAAATCGCCGAAGGAAGCTGCGGAATATGCGTATTCCGATTGGGATCAAACCCGCGTGAGAGATAATCGCTCGCGGATGATCGTGGGCAATCCGGGCGAAGTCAGGGAACAAATCCTGCGACTCGCCGAAAGCTATGGTGTTGACGAAGTCATGGTCGTCGCAGGCGGCCACCAGGTGGAAACAAGACTGCGGACCGTAGAGTTGTTAGCGGAAGCTTTTGAATTATGTCATCAGCACAGTTACGTGATATAGGGGATCAAGAATGGCGCCCTGACGCTGCAGGCAGATATCGATCGCCTAGCGATTGTTCTTCGGTCGTTTATCGATTTCTTGTGTGACAATAAACGCAAGCTCTTCATTGCCAAAGAGGGAAAGCACGCCAAGCAGTGTGTCATCCGGCACCTCGCCGGCTTCTTCTTTGGGCACCGTTAATTCAAGAGCTTTCTCTAGCGCTTCATTATTCGGCTGGTCTGGATAGGCACTATGATAAAGTGCGGCTGGATCCAGACCATGGTTAATACACCACTGTGCAAAAACCAAAATCATCATATGCTCTTCACGTTTGTAATTTTCGATCATTTGCTCTTCTAATTGTTTATTATTCATTGAGTAAAAGACATCTCCTTATACAACCTCTTTGCAACACGCGTAATATCTAGGCCAACTTCTATCGACCTGCGAGTGGATGGGTTCATTATAGCGAAAGATTAGGTGTATTCACAATGATTATTAAGAATGAGAAAATTAAAGCATCCGAAGTTCAGGTCACTGGGCTACAGGGTGAGGATCTGGGCGTTATGTCCACGAAAGATGCGCTTGCTTTGGCGAAAAAATTAAAAGTTGACCTCGTCTGCACCTCGCTCATGAGCAGCCCGCCACCTTGCAAGCTGATCGGAGCGGGCGCAGCGAAACAAGAAGCCTTGCAGGAAAAGCAGCAGGCACGGAAGCAAGAACTGGGCCCGAAGGTCAAAGAGCTTCGCTTGACGGCGAACATTGAAGATCACGATCTCGAGACGAAGCGTCAGCAGGCAGAGCGCATACTGAAAGGCGGAGACGCCGTTCTGCTGGTCGTTAAGATCTCCGGCAAGGAAGGCGCGAAAGCGAAGGAACTGCTGGAAATGCTAGTCAAGGAGCTCAGCTCCCACGGTATGAAGCATACAGGTATCCAGTTGAGCGGCAAACAAGCGGCTGTTCAGTTGGATCCTTTGTAAGTAAATATGGACAGCCCTTTGGGGGCTGTCCATATTTTTATGGTATTGAGGCAAACCCAAGCTACTCAGGGGACCCAAGCGGCCTAAGTGTCTCCAATTATTTCCAATTAACTCCAATTAACTCAACCTCCGATAGTCGAAAAGATTTAACTGGAGAAAGTACAGTTAATTCCTTTGTATTCAACTAATTTGAGTGAATAACTGGAAAAACTCCATCTAATCTGGTCAATCTATTGAAAATAGTGATGTATTCGTTGAATTAACTACATATTTGCTCTTCTGTCAAGAAAGTGGACGTCCCTAAGTTATGCCACCCGCTGGTAGTATAGCTGCTCAAATTCGGCGGGAGACATGTAACCAATTGTGCTATTCGACCTTGTC
>NZ_JCAUAZ010000011.1:0-204526 GCF_059692215.1 Paenibacillus sp. J22P51
CTCCATCGAGCCCCATTGGCCGGATTAAGTCGATTTTTTCGACTTAGAGGTCTCCATCGAGCTCGATTGGCCGGATTAAGTCGATTTTTTCGACTTAGAGGACTCCATGGAGCCCGATTGGCCGGATTAAATCGATTTTTTCGACTTAGAGGACTCCATCGAGCCCGATTGGCCGGATTAAGTCGATTTTTTCGACTTAGATGTCTCCATCGAGCACGATTGGCCGGATTAAATCGATTTTTTCGACTTAGAGGTCTCCATAGAGCCCCATTGGCCGAGCGCACACACAAACAAACCACCCAGCAGCCGCTGAGTGGTTCATTTCTTCATCTCTATGTTTCACAACTTAGAATACAAAATCATCATCCGTCAAAGCCTCAACGTGAATCGTGCGTACATAACCGTTCCCTTTTTTGGAGAAAAAGTCATGCTGCTTCGTCTTCGTGCTCAGTCCATTCAGAACAATCGGGTTGATGTCCTCTTCCGGGAACATCGGTTCAACACCCAAATTCATAAACGCTTTATTCGCGTTGTAGCGCAGGAATGCTTTCACTTCGTCCGCCAGACCCAGCGGTCCGTACAGACTATCTGTATAGCCTTCTTCATTCGCATGAAGCTCTTTCAACAACGCACAAAGTGTCGCATACGCTTCATCCTGCTCGGCAGGGCTTAGCTCCGCATAAACCTCTTGTGCAAGCACGCCTATGTACAGCCCGTGGATGCTCTCATCACGAAGAATCAAGTCAATGATCTCGCCGCTGCTCGTCATTTTACCTTGGCCAGCCAAATACAGCGGATAATAGAAACCGCTATAGAACAAATAGCTTTCAAGCAGCACAGACGCAGCCATCGCTAGATACAGCTCTTTGGTCGTTGTAATATTCTCATAGTAATGTGAAATCTTATTCGCCTTAAACTGCAAGTGTGGATTACGCTCCACCCATTGGAACAACTCGTTAATCTCTTCTGTCGTAGACAGCGTTGTGAATATCGAGCTGTAAGACTTCGCATGGATCTGCTCCATCATTCCCATGAAGCTGAGCACTGCTTTGCGCTGCAGCCCATCGACATGCTCGAGAATCTTCGGCATTCCAATGCCGCCTTGCATCGTATCAAGCAAAGTCAGACCGCCAAGCACCTTCATATATAGCTCACGCTCAACGTTACTTAGTGTAATCCAGGACATTTTATCATCAGACAATGGAATTTCTTCATCTGTCCAGAATTGCATAATATTTTGATTCCAGAACGTTATCGTAAAATCATCATCAGGCCGGTTCCAATTCACCGCTTTTTTGACGATAGGTTTATTGATGGTTGGTGCACTTGTCATAAATGGTAATCCCCTTCCTAATTATACTGAGCAGCTTACACATTCCTCAACGGATAGCTGATTGGTTCGTGTGTAGTAGAGCGATTTAAGTCCTTTGTGTGCCGCATACAGGTATAATCTAGCAAGTTGTCTTGTTGAAACATCACTGTTTACGTGTAAAATCGTCGAGATCCCTTGATCCACATGCGTTTGAATCTCCGAAATAAGGTCAAGAATCTTGAACTGATCCATTTGATAAGCGGATTTATAGTAGAAGAAATTGTCACGCGCCATGAATGGCATCGGATAATACGTTGTTGAGTTCGCATACGTCCGTGTCTCAATCGGTTCCACAATCGGCATGACGCTCGATGTTGAATTTTGAATATACGAGATGCTTTGTGTTGGCGCTACAGCCAAACGGTAGGCATGATACAGTCCGTGCTTCTGTACATCCGCTTGCAAAGCTTTCCAGTCGCTTGGAGACGGGATTGGCATGCCATCGAATAAAGCTTTCACTTTTTCCGACAGCGGACGGTAATCGATTTCTGTATAACGGGTAAAATAATTCCCATTCGCATACTCGGACAGCTCGAAGCCTTCGAAGGTTTGACCGGATTCTTTGGCAATCTCCATACTTTTCTCAATGGAATAGAAATTCATCGCAGCGAAGAAGGTACGAACGAAATCCTTAGCCTCGGCACTTTCATAAGCAATTTTGTTCTTCGATAAATAGCCGTGCAGGTTCATGACACCTAGGCCGACAGAATGCAGCTCACGGTTCGCTTTGGCGACACCAGGCGCATTGTGAATCGTCGTCATATCACTCACTGAAGTTAACGCGATCATGCCTTCGTGAACGGTTTCGCGCAGCTTTTTACGATCCATCACATTCGCAATGTTCATGGAAGCTAGGTTACAGCTGATATCCCGAAGAATGACATCTTCTTGACCATAATCATTAATTTCGGATGTTTCCTGCAGTTGGAAAATTTCCGTACAGAGATTGGACATCTTGATCGTCCCGATCCCCTTCAGGGCATGATCCTTATTCGCATTCGTGCGGTTCATGATATATGGATAACCGGATTCCAGTTGAGTAGTCGCAATTTTGGTCAGCATATCACGTGCATTCATGACAGCTTTCTTCTTTACCTTTGGGTTCGCTAAGAGTTCATCGTACATTTCATCCAAATCAAGATCATCCAAATGCTTGCCATAGGCTTGGAGAACAGTGTATGGCGCGAAAACATGTAGAGGCTTATTCTCCTCCGCCAGCTTATAAAACTTATTCGGAACAATAAGTCCAATTGAGAGAGTTTTTAAACGGGATTTCTCATCCGCATTAATTTTCTTGCTATCTAGGAATTCCAATACGTCCCAGCCAAAAATGTTGTAATACGCCGCGCCTGAGCCCTTGCGTTGACCCATTTGATCCGCATAGGAGAACGCATCCTCCATAAGCTTAAGGACTGGAATAATACCTTTGGCTGCGCCCTCAACGCCTTTAATCGTTTCACCGCGCCCACGAAGCTTCGATAAATTCACGGCTACACCGCCGCCAATTTTGGAAAGCTGCATGCATGTAGCCAACACATAGTTGATGGAATTTAAGGAATCATCCATTTCTAATAAGAAGCAAGATACCAATTCACCACGACGACTCTTGCCTGCGTTCAGGAATGTCGGTGTCGCTGGCTGCAAGCGCTGCTCCATCATGGATACGGCAAGCACTCGTGCTGTCTCCGCGTTTCCGCGCCCCAAGTACAGGGCCACAATCGCTACGCGATCAGCGAAATGCTCCAGGTATAACGTCTTATCATCACTGCGTAAAGCGTAATCTGTATAAAATTTCGAAGCTGCCATATACGATGCGAACTCGAATTTATTGTCATGTGCCACTTGATACACGCTGTCAACTTCAGCTTCGGTGTATTTGTCATAAACGTTTTCGTAGAAGTTATTGTCGATCATATAACGAACCTTCGAAGAGGTATCGGGGAATGTGAGGCTTCTGCTGTGGACTTCCTTCATGAACACTTCAACAGCTTCTTTATCCTTCTCTAATTGAAAAAAACCATCCGTACCGCGTTGCATTAATTCATTATTAAGTTCAATGTGCCGCAATTGCCTGTACCCCCTGAACAAATCGTTCTACATCATTTTTGGTGCCTGATAATTCAAATTTGGTTAATACGGGAACATCGTAAAGCGCTGAGATTGTATCTGCGCTTTTGGCGAAGCCGTCTCCCCAGTTGCGATTACCGCTAGCTGCTACGCCTTGAAGACGAGAGGAATTGCTTTCTAGGAAAGAAGCTACCTTGGGAGGAATTTGGCCAAAACCAGTTGTATATGTCACGAGCACGAAAGGCTCGTCCATCGTCATCGCTTCCTCTATTTGAACCGCGGGCATCTGGAGCTTCGCAATAAAACGGCGAACATTTCCAGTCTTCGAATCGTAAGCAATCAACATAGCTTCCGTCTCCTATCATTCTCAATTCTCTCTTCTTGTGCCTTCACTTGCGGGTAACCTATATGTAGTGAACATTCAAATTCTATCGTCTGTCATACGTGGTGCAGCTTAACCTTAATCGACAGAATCTGCGTTTTCTTACCTACTCCGTTAGCGGTCAAAAAAGCTCTAAACCTGCGGTTTCACTTGATTTACGGCTCGGTTTGAGCCTTCGTTTAGCAATCTCGCAATTCGCTTTTTATCACGACATCTAGTTGATAGATTCAAATTTATATCAATATATTGTGTTTGTCAACGAGCAAAACGACCTATTTACATTTCCAAAACACCTAATCCTAGACGGGGCGTGGCTCGATGGGTTTAGAAAAAATATTTTCAATTTTTACTTGATTTTTTCGGAAATGTCGAAATGACTAGGACCTTAATCACCCACTATATCTAGTTTCTACTCCTCTCTCAAAAAACGTCTTTAAACCTTCTCAGAGACCTTCTACAGACCTTCAATCCCTTCGAACGATAACTCATGCCTCCAACAAAAAAAAGCTATTCACGCGCACACGAGGGTGCCATGAATAGCTTAATTTATTTTTGATTAACTGTTGCGTTGTTGGAAGTCCGTCATGAAATCAGCGAGCGCTTTACATGAAGCGTTAGGTACCGCGTTATAAGTAGAAGCACGTAAACCACCCACACTTCGGTGACCTTTGAGTCCAACAAAGCCTTGCTGTTCTGTTTCTTTAATGAACTTCTTCTCCAGCTCTTCATCTTGCAAGCGGAACGTAATATTCATTGTAGAACGGCTGCCTAGATCTACTGGTCCACGGAAGAAACCATTGCTGCTATCAATAGCGCTATAAATGAGGCCCGCTTTTTCTACATTATTCTTCTCAATCACCGTTAATCCGCCTTGCTCTTCGATCCATTTCAGTACCAGATTCACCATATAAATGGAATAAGCCGGTGGCGTATTATATAGGGAGTTGTTTTTGCTATGCGTTTCGTAGCGCAGCATGGTCGGAATTGTTTTCGGCAGATCCTGCAGCAAATCTTCTTTGATAATGGCAACCGTCACACCAGACGGTCCAAGATTCTTCTGTGCACCCGCATAGATCATGCTGAACTTCGACACATCGACCGGGCGGCTCAGGATATCGCTGGACATATCGGCAATCAAAGGGACATTCCCTGTATCCGGGTAGCTTTGGAACTGCGCCCCTTCAATCGTTTCGTTGGAAGTCACATGCAGATAAGCGGAATTCGGGTGAATGTTAATTTCACTCAAATCCGGGATTTTCATGAATTTCTGTTCCTTAGAGCTAGCTGCAATCGACACTTCGCCAAATAGAGCAGCCTCTTGCACAGCCTTCTCAGCCCATGCGCCAGTAAGTACGTAACTGCCAACTTTACCAGGTTTCAAGAAATTCATTGGAATCATTGCAAACTGGGAGCTTGCCCCACCTTGCAAGAAGAGAATTTGGTATCCTGCCGGAATGCCAAAAATACGCTTCAACAATTCTTGCGTTTCATTATGTACTTGCTCATATTCCGCACTACGGTGAGAAATTTCCATGATGGACATGCCGATACCCTTAAAATCAACAAACTCCTCTTGCGCTCTTTGAAGTACTTCGAGCGGTAACGCCGCAGGCCCTGCGTTAAAGTTAAAGGCCCTGTTTCCCATGAGTGACCACACCTTTGCTTTTGTATTATGGCTATGATAGCAATATTCTGTTCAAGCATCAAGTAAAACCTCAAACAAGCTATACAAGAGCAGCTAGAATACCACTGTAAATCGCAACCATTTCCTCCAGCTTCATCCGCACAAGTCCACTGGAAGACGGGCATACATAATCAATAACGCCGTCTACCATCGGACTCGGTTGTTCCCCCCACGCAATGCCTCTGCGGCCGCTATACTGCTCGTAAACGCCCTTACCTACGAAGCAAACAACCTTAGGTCGGTAGGTCTCAATTTTCTCTTTTAAAATGCGTCTGCCCTCACGGTACTCTTCTGCGGTGATTTCCGCTGCTGTCAGTGAGGGGCGTGACACGATATTCGTGAAGCCGTAGCCGATTTGAAGCAGATCGCCATCTTCTTGCGGCTTGTAGAGCCGGGGTGTTAAACCCGCCTGCAGCAGAATGCGATAAAATCGATTACTCGGATTCGCATAATGATGTCCGGTCTCCCCCGATCGGATACTAGGGTTATATCCAACGAAGAGAACTTGCAAATTGACCGCAATATGATCTGAAATTTCCGCTAGCTCCAATAGTGCACCTCTATCTATTTAAATAAACTTTAAATTCTCATATGCTTTACCTAGCACTGTCGCTGAATCACCTTTTAACCATGAATCAATTAACGTATGATACACAGAACGGAAATCCACCTCATATTTCAAATCATCGTTGTCCAAGTTACTTAAACTCGGGTAGGTTCCATACAGTCCGCCTTTCACCTTGCCGCCAATGACGAACATCGGGGCAGCGGTTCCGTGGTCTGTGCCTCCGCTTCCATTCTCCTTAGCGCGACGTCCGAACTCGGAGAACACCATGATGGCAACCCGATCCTGCAGCCCTTGTGCCTGCAAATCCTGGTAGAACGCAGTCAGTCCTTCATCGACCTGCGTCAGCATTTGCGCATGCTGCAGCTTCTCATCGGCATGATCATCAAATCCACCCACTTCAACATTGAAGAGTCGCGTGCCCGACTTTCCTGCTAACAGCTTCGTTACGAGCTGCAAGTCCCTTGCAAAATTCGTATTCGGGTAATCTATTTTCTTCGTATAGGTGGCGGCAAGCGATTGGATCGCTTCGACACTCTTGTATGCTTCTGAGCCTCTAACCGAGGCAACTCGCAGTTGATCCAGACTATTCGATGCGCCATACATATCCAAGAAAGCTTTGGTAATTCTATTTTTGTCCATCAATGCCGTCTTGGGATCAAAAACATGGTAGGACTCGAGGGATTGAATCACTGGAAAGCTTGATTTATCTGAGGCGAAGGCTTTGCTGCCTGAACCGCCAATTTGAATCACTTTTAGTGGATTAGGATTACTCTGCAAGGAAGATTCCGCGTACCTTGCCAGCCAGCCGCTGCGGCTCATTTTCGCAGGCTCTGCTGTTTGCCAGATTTCCATGGATCGAAAGTGAGAACGATTAGGCTCCGGATATCCAACTCCTTGTATAATAGCCATTTTGCCTAACTTATACAATGCTGCCAATCCTGTAAGACTCGGATGTAAGCCAACATGCTGATCGAGCGCCAGTATTTCCTTCTCCTGGTAAGCAAGCGTGGGCCGCGAATCATAGTAAATGCCCTGTCCGTAAGGGATTAATGTATTGATACCGTCATTGCCGCCGCTTAATTGCACAACCACCAGCACCGGGTCATCCACGTCTGATTCTGAGCTCCCAGCCCAAAGTGATTTACCCGTATTTGTGAAAAGCGCACCACCAAGCCCAAGGGTTGCGAATAACGCCGTACCTTTAATCAGAAAATCTCTTCTCGTTAATTTCACCTGGTTCCCCCCTACTTCATCTGAGCTTCAGGACTAATCAATACGAGCTGCAATAAGCCGCGCAAGCCTGTCGTTTTCTGTTTCTTCTGATTCGTATGTACAATGGTGTCGTCTGCATAAGCGCTCAAGCTCATCTGTGTTTGCTCCGATAAGTCCGTTATGCCCATGAGCTGTGCGAAGAACTTCGCCCATGCCAAGGGAGACTCCGCTTGATCGGGTTTGAACTCAGCGGAGGCTAGAAGTTGTCCGTTCATTTGCTTCGCTATGCTCTCAGCAAATTGATACCTCGCCAACAAACAGTTGGTTGTGAGCCATGAGGCGCCTCCTCGCCAGCCCGCAACATCAGGCGGGACGAATAGTTCCTGCCCCATCTTCCGCATCGCTTGTGCATGCCCCTTGGCGACAGAGAGATTGCAGCATTTCAGAATACCCGCTACATAATCTGCTGGTGTCTTAATGAGTGACATCCTATATTTCTCCGCGTAGAATTCATCGGATAAGAAAAGCTCTTGAAGCACTTCTCCCACTGTACGCTTCTGCGTGATGAGCCCCGCTAGGGTCTGAACCCAACTTTCCGATGGCGTATCGGTTGCAAAATATTTCAACAGCTTCTCTGCCAGAAAAGTTGGCAATGCTTTTTGATGAAATAAAATATCAATCACATCGTCTGCGTCTAGCTTGCCGCTTTCCCCCAGCAACGTTTTCGCGTCGTTATCGTGCTGTTTGGCATTATAATTGACCTTATGTTCATTCTTATTGTACGCCCAGCCTGTGAAAGCCCGCGCTGACTCCTTCACATCCATTTCGGTATAGTGACCGATGCCAAGCGTGAATAGCTCCATCACCTCACGGGCATAATTCTCATTCGGCTTACCCTTCTTATTCTGATTCACATCCAGCCAGATCATCATGGCAGGATCTTTGCCGATTTTGGTTAGCAGCTCTTTGAAATTGCCTAGGGCATATGTACGAAAAAGTTCATTTTGCCCCACCATGAGCGCCGCATCCTTTACCTTATAATTCGCCGTCGCAAAATGCCCATGCCAAAACAGCGTCATCTTCTCGATAAGCGGCGTTGGTGAGTTCACCATTCGATAGAGCCAGTACATCTGCTGATCCGCTAATAAGAGTGGGTCCAAGGCTTTCTTCCCATCCGCGTGGAATTGATCAAAGGAGGCGAGCTTCGGGGCCTTCTCGATCAAATTTTCACCGCTAACTAAGCGTCGAACCGTTTCCTCTCTTCCTAGGGCCAAGCAAGCTGCAACTTCCTCATTCGTTGAACCAAAGCCTGCGCGCATTAAAAGATGAATAACTTCCTTGTTCGTCCACTGGACTCCCATGATCTCCCCACCGTTCATTTTTCCCCATACTGTACCATATAAATGTGTCAAAAGTGTGTAGAACCGCAAAAAAACCAAGTCAGGTGACTTGGTCCTTTCATGCTTCCGCCCTTTAGCTACTGCCGTTTACCCATGCGTTCGTCCCGAAAGCTGTTCGGCGAGCTGTAAGAAGGATCCCACAACACGTTTAACTCGCTTGTCCACATCCGGGTGAATGTCTTCGAAGCCAACATCTCCGCGGAAACTCTTGCGTTGATCGCCTCCAATTGAAATCCATTCCGGGCAGTTAATGCCGTGCAGATTGCGGACCGTCGTCTGCATCTGTGTCAGCGAGCTGACAGCAACCGCCCCACCGGAAGAGCTGATGGATAGCACAGCTTTATTCTTGAAATGATCCTGCCCAATATGATCGAGCGCATTCTTCAATACTCCCGACATTCCGCTGTGATACTCAGGTGTTGCCAATACAATCGCATCAGCGGACAGCATCGCTTGTTTAAATGCTCCCAGTGCTTCGTGATTATCCCCCTCATCATCAGGTGTATAGAACGGTAACGGCGTTCGATACAAGTCGAACAGCGTTACGTCTTGTTGTTCCTGCATTGCCAAATGCTGAATATATGCAGCAAGTCGTGTGCTTGTTGCAGCGCCATGGTTGCTTCCTGCTACAATCGTAATTTTCATCATCTTTCATCCTTCCTTTGCCAATAAACTTACGAACAAAATACTTGAGATTTCAGCTTTGCATACCATTATTTACATTTATTATAAAACAATATTTATTATAAAACAATAATTATTATAATTTAATGCAAAAAGAAAACTGCTCCTCCATAGCGTCCTATGAAGGGGCAGTTCCTATGATGATATCGAATAAGTGCTAAAGATTAGCAATCGAAGTATAGGTTATACTCGTGTGGGTGAATACGGATTGCAACTTGTTTCGCTTCGCCACGTTTCAAGTCGATGTAGTTATCGATGAAATCTTGTGTGAATACGCCGCCTTCAAGCAAGAAGTCGGAATCAGCTGCAAGAGCATCCAAAGCTTCGTCTAATGAACCAGGAACGCTGCGGATTTCAGCTTTCTCAGCATCGGACATTTCATAGATGTTTGTATCGAAAGGACCGTATCCAAGAGCACGTGGATCGATTTTCTTCTTGATACCGTCAAGACCAGCCATCAACATTGCTGCGAAAGCAAGATATGGGTTAGCTGTGCTGTCAGGCGTACGGAACTCAATACGACAACCTTTAGGTGTCACAGCTGCGATTGGAATACGAACTGCTGCGGAACGGTTACCTTTGGAGAATACAAGGTTTACCGGAGCTTCGTAACCAGGAACTAGACGTTTGAAGGAGTTTGTACTTGGGTTCGTGATCGCGATCAACGCTGGAGCGTGATACAGGATACCACCGATATAGTTAATAGCCATTTCGGAAAGGTTAGCATATGCGCCTTTTTCGTAGAACAAAGGGTTACCTTCATTGAAAATGGACATATGAACGTGCATTCCGCTACCGTTGTCACCAAATAGTGGTTTCGGCATGAAAGTTGCAACTTTACCATATTCTCTCGCTGTGTTAGCAACGATATACTTGTATTTAAGCAGGTTGTCTGCTGTTTTAGTCAATGTGTCAAAACGGAAGTTGATTTCAGCTTGACCAGCTGTCGCTACTTCGTGGTGATGACGCTCGATGCGAAGACCTGCGTCAGCAAGCTTATTACACATTTCGGAACGGATATCTTGTTGGGAATCCATTGGAGCTACTGGAACGTAACCGCCTTTAACTGGAACTTTGTAACCAAGGTTACCGCCTTCTTCTTTACGGCCTGTGTTCCAACCAGCTTCTTCGGAGTCAACTTCGAAGTAAGATT
This sequence comes from Paenibacillus sp. J22P51, assembly GCF_059692215.1. Lineage (NCBI taxonomy): Bacteria > Bacillati > Bacillota > Bacilli > Caryophanales > Paenibacillaceae > Paenibacillus > Paenibacillus sp. J22P51. The sequence goes on from NZ_JCAUAZ010000011.1 coordinate 10,523, forward strand.
TGTTCATACCATTCTCGAAACGAACATCATCAAAGATGAAGAATTCGGATTCTGGAGCGAAGTATGCAGTTGTACCCACACCTGTAGTTTGCAAATATTCTTCAGCCTTCTGAGCGATGCTACGTGGATCACGGTCATAACGGTCGCCTTCAGGTGTATGGATGTTGCTCATAATTACTAGAGTTGGGTGTGCTGTGAAAGGATCCACATAAGCAGTTTCCGTATCTGGCATCATTACCATGTCAGATTGTTCAATACCACGGAATCCTGGGATGGATGAACCGTCAAAAGCAACGCCATTCACGAATGTTTCTTCATCTACTTCTGTAGCTGGCAAAGAGATATGCTGCGCTTTACCGGAAAGACCAACGAAACGAAAATCTACCCACTCAATATTTTTTTCCTTGATAAGGTTCAACACATTTTGAACTGACATTTAAAAACCCTCCCATTTCCGTACATTCAACGTACTTTGCATGATTAATGTTCAACTTTTGCTTGTTTTCTTTCACATATTATATAGCGATTCCTCTAACACAGTCAATACTTATGTCAGGTATTTTTTAAAGATGTGTAAGCTATTCTTACACTCACACATAATTTTCCCATGTATCCAAAAACAGGCATGGAATTTCTCCTAATATGGAGAAATTCCATGCCTATGAAAACCGTATATTACGCCAAAATGGCTTCTTTCTTCGTATCGAACTTCTTGCCAAGTAATGGAGCAAGTTTCTCAAGATCAGATAGCAAATGAGCAAATTGGTCTGGGAACAAGGACTGTACGCCATCGCCTGTCATTGAATTGTCTGGATCTGTATGCATTTCGATGATTAAACCGTCTGCTCCAGCTGCGACTGATGCCTTCGTCATTGGGACTACAAGCTCTCTGCGGCCTGTTCCATGACTTGGATCTGAGATAACCGGCAAGTGACTCAACTGTTTAAGTACAGGAATCGCCGATAAATCTAACGTATTTCGTGTATAAGTCTCGAATGTACGGATTCCGCGCTCACAAAGCATAACATTCGGGTTGCCGCCAGCAAGAATGTACTCAGCTGCATTCAAGAATTCATCATATGTAGAGCTAAATCCACGTTTGAGCAAGACCGGTGTTTGAATCGTTCCTAATTTACGAAGGAGATCGAAGTTTTGCATGTTACGCGTACCCACTTGGAGAATGTCCGCGTATTGTGCGCATACATCAACGTATTCTGGCGTCATTACTTCAGTAATTGTAAGAAGACCATGCTTCTTACCTGCCTCAGCCATCATGATCAAGCCTTCAACGCCAACACCTTGGAAGCTGTAAGGACCAGTTCTTGGTTTAAAAGCACCGCCGCGCAGCACCTGTCCGCCAGCTGCTTTCACCAACCGAGCAATCTCATCGATTTGCTCTGGTGTTTCTACCGCACAAGGGCCACCCATAACAACAAGCTGCTCGCCGCCAATATCAACACCTTTAATAGAAATAACTGTATCGGCAGGATGGAAATCACGGCTAGCTAGCTTATAGGACTTCGAGATTTTCACAACTTGCTCAACACCTGACATTTGGCGAAGCTGTTCAGCTAATTTCGGATCCGCTTGACCAATGATGCCAATTACCGTACGATCCTCGCCTTTGGAAACATGCGCTTGAACCCCTTTACTTTCAATAAATTGCACGATTTCCTGAATTCGCTCATTCGAAGTTTTGTTAGATGTAATTGCGATCATGTGATCCACGCTCCTAATTCATTTATTATGGGATAATTGACTATAATTTCACTCACATGCTTCAACGCTTGTTCGCTTCTACGCTTTTAACCGCTAAAGTAAATATACAACGCTTGACGAGAATTCGTCAAGCGCTAATTTATTTCACTATTCATTTGTTTCCGAAGGAGCTAACTGATCTTTACGTATTCTACGTTTCTCTTTACGGCGATTCGTGTGGTATTTAAGCAACAGCACAACGGGGAAATAAGCAATGATTCCAAGAAAAAGACCAACGACCATGCCTCCGATAATTAAATCGAGCCCGCTTCTAATGATATTAGAAAGGAGATGTGGCAGATGATGGATCAAATAGATCTTAAAGTGCTTTGGTACTAGATATTCCCCGACCTGCTTATTGAGAATGGAAAAAGGTATATAGATGACTTTACCGAACACGAAGCCAATTAAAGCCGCAGGCAGGTTCGCTCTCAGCAGATAAACCAAAGGAAAGATGAGAACGAACGCAAACCCTGCAGTCGGCAGTGTGAACATTTCAACGAATAAACCAACCGAAAAGCCCCGTGCTACTTTGGAAGGACCGCCCTTGGCACGTAAAAGAAGTAAATATTTGTACCTAAACCAACGTTTAGTACTTTTCCAATCGTAGCGAGGTTTCATCATTTTCACCTTCTGAGTACTTTGCATGCTAGTTTCAATCCCGTCGAGTGGAATAAGCAGGAATTACACGTTACTTGCTGCTTTGGATTTAACAGGGGGAATTAGTTTCTTCATATTAATAGTACGTTTTATTTCCCAACTGGTTTCATCTTTCGCATCGTAGTTCTCCAAATAGGTAATAACCTCTTTGGTTATCGGTGTTGGCGTGGAAGCCCCTGAGGTTACACCCACTTTACGAACATTGGCCAACCATTCAATATTTAATTCGGAGACATCTGAGATTCGATACGCCATAACACCAGCGATCTCTTGGGAAACCTGTGCTAAGCGGTTCGAATTGTTGCTTTTCGGATCACCAACAACAATAACGAGGTCAACTTCCTTCGCTTGCTCCGCGACAGCTTCTTGTCGAACCTGCGTAGCCAAGCAAATTTCATTATGAATTTCAGCTTTTGGGAAGAGATCCAATAACCGATTCATGATATGCTTAATATCCCATTGACTCATGGTTGTTTGATTCGTAATAATGATTCGATTGGACCCCAGATTGAGCAACTCCGCTTCCTCAAGCTTTTCAATGAGATGCACATGATCAGGAGCAACACCGATAGCGCCTTCTGGCTCTGGGTGTCCTTTTTTGCCAATATAAATAATCTCATAACCGTCTGCGACTTTCTCACGAATCAAATCATGCGTCTTCGTCACATCTGGACAAGTAGCATCCACAACGGTTAATCCTTTGTCACGCGCTAAGCGCCTTACTTCAGGAGAAACCCCGTGAGCGGTAAAAATAACAGTCCCCGTTTCCACTTTCTCCAAAATCTCGAGACGATTCTCGCCATCCAGCGTAATGACTCCTTCTTCTTTAAAGAAATCCGTCACATGCGCATTATGAACAATCATGCCTAAAATATATATAGGTCTGGGAAGATTTAAATTTTTAGCAGTTTGCATGGCAAGCGCCATTGCATCAACAACCCCATAACAGTAGCCTCTGGGGGATATTCGAACAACTTCCATTTCTTCCACCTGCCTAAGACATCGTATTTCCTCTAATTATATCTGATTATATAGAATGAGGGAAGTTTGCCGGAAGCCAAATTAAAAAGGTACTTCCTTCGTCCTTCCGTGTAGTGACTTCAACAGACCCATCATGCTCATCAATGATCCATTTGGCGATAGAAAGACCCAATCCTGTCCCCGTCGTAACCCCTCTGGATAAATCAGCGCGATAGAAGCGATCGAAAATATGAGGAATATCCTCTTTATCCATTCCTATGCCGGTATCCGATATGCGTATGCCAATAAAGCTGTTCCTTCGAATTGCCTCAATAGTAACTGTCCCTGAAGGTGTATATTTAAAAGCATTTTCAATAAAGATAAACAACAATTGCTGCAGGTAATCACGGTTACCTTGCACAATCGCATCTTCAAGATCTTCTAAATCGCCTACTTGCCACTCCGCCGTATGTTCGAGCAGCTGTGCTCTCCTTACCACCTCTAGGACCAGCGGCATAAACTCAATCGGTTGCTTCTCCATGAGTACACCCGCATCCGCCCTCGCAAGCGCGAGTAAATCATTGACTAATCTGCTCATTCGCTGAGCCTCACCGGCAATATCGTGCATAGCCTCTAAAGACATCTGAACTTGCTCTGGCGTTGCCAGGGCTTGCGTCCCTGAGGTTTGCTTCCACATTTTCTCCAGCAAATCTACATTGCCACGAATCGTCGTCAGAGGTGTCCTGAGTTCGTGTGAAGCATCGGATACGAATCGTCGCTGTGCGCGGTAAGCTTCATCAAGTTCCACATACGTAATCTGTATGCGCGACAGCATGCCATTAATCGTATTCGTCAGCCGTCCTATTTCATCCAACGGACCATCATAGTGTATTCGTTTCTCTAGATCGTCTCCACTCTCGATTTGGTTCGCCGCATCAATCACGCGCTCGATTGGCTTAAGTGCCTTACGCGCCAAGAACCAGCCCAACGAAGCTGCAACGATAATGGTTAAAATAGCCCAAATTACGAGCGTATATCGCAGTGTAACAGCCGTTCTCTCATAACTTCCGATTGGCACAGCAGATTGCAGAATGCCAATGAGCTTTGTTTGATTATCGGAGGTGATCCCTAAGTGATAAATAAGAAAGTCTTGATTGAGGATCTTCGTTTTTTCAAAAAAGCCAACCTCATCTTCCTGCTTATCCACTTGCCGTTGTAGTTTATCAATTGTCGATTGGTCAATGGGCAGCGTTTGATCATAGTATTGCAAATTAGCCGATCGGTTAAAACTTTTCAAGGCTATATTATATAATTGTAAAAAGGTATTCGTTGAGTAGAAGTCTCTGCTCTCTAACTCAAGATCGACAAACAGCCCCTTCTGAGAAAGAGCGATGCTTTTCTGAATACGTGTGGAGCTGTTGACGGCTTCCCTTTTTACATCTTGCCGAATTTGATCATAAAGGAAATAGTTCAAGAAGAAGTAGAGAACAATTCCAAAAAGCAGCATCGTGATGGCCAATATGCCTGAATACCAGAGCGTTAGCCGCAGGCGAAGCGACATCTTAATTTTCCCCTCTCAATACGTAGCCTGCTCCTCGGACCGTTTGAATCAACCGTTTATGACCAAATTCTTCTGTCTTCTGCCGCAATAACGCTATGTAAACCTCTAGGACATTGGACTCGCCACTGTAATCGTAGCCCCATATCTTCTCCATAATGATATCCCTCGACAGAACCCGCTTTGGATTCTGCATGAATAAATGCAATAAATCAAACTCTTTCGTCGTTAATTCGATCAGCTTCTCGCCGCGGAAAACCTCACGTGTATCTAAATCCAGGATGGCGTCTTCAAAGCCCAGTCGATTGTTCATCTGTTCAGTTCTTTCCGTTCTTCGACGAAGCAATACACGCACTCTAGCCAGTAGTTCCTCCAAAGCGAAGGGCTTGACCAAATAATCGTCAGCACCCAAATCCAAACCTTTCACGCGATCACTAATATCATCCTTCGCAGTCAGCATGAGGATCGGCACCTCGCTACCGCTTTCACGAATCCGGCGAACGACTTCCCAGCCATCGATATGCGGCATCATGACATCCAAAATAATAAGCTGCGGCTCTGTCACCAGCATTTGCTTGAGACCCTCTAAGCCATTAGCTGCTGTGGTAACCAAATAACCTTCAAAAGCTAGTCCTCGTCTAAGCATCGATGTAATTTTCTCATCATCGTCAATGACCATAATATTTTCTCTCATATGTCCGTCCCCCATTCTTTTCTTTATTGTAGCAAAATAACCGCTTAGCAAAAAGAAGCAGAGCCTGCAAGCTTGAGGCCGCGGACTCTACTTCCCTTTCATTGAACTTGCAGCTTACTGAGCTGGTGTCCCAGCAAGCGTATTTTTATCTCCAACCGTAACTGGGACTTCCGTTCGCTTACCATCACGAATAATGCCTAGCGTTACTTTGTCGCCAACCTTGGTTGCTTGAACCTTCGTAATCAACTCTTGCGAATTTTTGATCTTCGTCCCATTCAAATCTACGATCACATCATATTGACGCAAGCCTGCTTGGAACGCAGGGCTCTTACGTTGAACACTGCCAACCAAAGCGCCGTCTGTGTTAGAAAGCTTCAATTCACTAACCCAATCTTTGCCGATATCCTGCAGACCAACCCCTAGGTAAGGAACTGGTTCTTTTGGAATAGTCACATTGTTCTTCAAATTGTCTAGTACGGAAGAGATCGTGCTTGTCGGAATCGCGAAACCAATCCCTTGCGCTTGAGAGCTTACAGCCGTATTGATCCCAATCACTTCACCGTTTAAGTTAAGCAGAGGGCCCCCTGAGTTACCAGGGTTAATGGAAGCATCGGTTTGCAATAAGTGCTTATATTCGCGAGTACCCTTCTCGTCTGGAATACTAATTGGACGTTCTTTCGCACTAAGCACACCAACAGTTACCGTATGGTCGAATCCATAAGGGTTTCCGATCGCTACAACCCAATCACCTACGTTAACGTCGTCTGCTTTGCCAAGAGGAAGGATCGGGAAATCCTTAGTTCCTTCAATTTTAAGTACTGCTAAATCCAAATCATAAGAGCTTCCTTGCAGTTTCGCTGTAAAAGGTTTGTCGTAGCCTTCTACGGTCACTTGAATTTCATCCGCACCGTCAACAACATGCTCGTTCGTTAGGATATAACCTGTTTTTTCGAAAATAAAGCCAGTTCCCATACCCGCTGGTTGGAGTTGACCGCTGCCTGTGTCATTTTGACCACTCTTAGGCGTTGTTTGGCCACCACCGTTATCGCCAAAAAACTGACGGAAGAAAGGATCATCAAAAAGTGAGTTTCCACCACCGCTGCGACTGGATTGCTTCGGTTTAACGAGTGCTTCAACCTTCACGATCGCAGGTCCTGCGTTTTGAGCAATCGCCGCGATGTTACCAGGGCGAACAACGTCCAGGGCTGCATTTTTAACTTCGCCGCTGTTATTGTTTGAGCCGTTTGCTAAGGTTGTAGCTGAACTTGAACCAGAAGCTAGCGGCTGGTTGCCTGAGAACATGTTCGTTTTATCCGCTGTAAACATCAGAGCGCTGACAACTAATGCGCCTGCCATGAAGGCTGCAAAAACACTTTTGACCGAGGAACGCTTCTTCGCATTCGGATCCCAACCTGCTGGACCTTGTGTGGCATTCTCTGGTCCAAAGCTGAATGGGCGCAGCGTCTTAGGTGGCGTCACTTCAACATTCGATGTGCCTTCTGAAGCCGAGGAAGAAGTGGTTAAGGCTTGCCCTTCACTTTCTTCATTAAAAGCGGATTTGTAAGGCCCATATGAATAGTAGTAGGAAGGTCTTTCTTTATTCGGGTCTTGCCCCTCGTTATCTCGAGCTTGCTCCTGCTTCGTATCCTCGTTGTTATCATTATTCTGCGGCTTGAAAAAGTCGCTATAGTCTTTTTTGTTATCTTCCATGGGTCTTACCTCCATTGATTAAAGTTATAAGTGCATGTTCTTCTGAAGGATCGTTGTTCTCTATATGTCTATCATGCACTCACAACCTTAAGCGAATATTAAAAAACAATAAATTGGAGGTAAAAATAGGACATAAATTAATGAATCCAAGCTTGTTCAACTTTATGCAGCACGCTTGCAGCTTCTTTCACCCATTTATCCTCAATCCCTGCATCAGAATCCAGAGGCGCTTGGAATTGGTCAACCAATGCTCCGGCAGTCTCTATTTCAGCCGCAGGATCAAGTCCTTCATTATAGACATGCTTTAGCACAAAAGGGGTACCTACCTCGACGACGGCATCCGTCGCCTCAACATCGCCTTCAATTCTGCCGGTAATCACTTGAACAGGAATTCGCAGCCAAACTTTATTCGCTTCATCCAGAGAACGATCAAAGTAGCCATGGTCGTAATCCCAGCCTCCGCCCAAATTAAAATCAAACTGTTCTAGTTGGGCACGCACTTTGTCAAATGATTCTTGAACCTGCTCCAGTGAGGAAGTTAGTGGTTTCATTGCGATTGGACACTCCTTAAGCGCTCATATTATTTTACTTACGCATAGAATGTGCCAAATTGACGTTTTTATGTGTAAAAGTCCCTCTAATTGTTCGTTCTGTTAAACCCATCCTTTGCGATGAGCGAATATGGCTAATTGGGTCCGATCATCAAGCTCACACTTCATCAACAGGTTGCTCACGTGTGTTTTCACCGTTTTGATACTAATAAAGAGTTCCTCAGAAATATCCTTGTTGCTTTTCCCTTCGGCAATTAACAAAAGAACCTCCCGCTCCCGGGCAGTTAACCCCTCTTGTTCAGGCAATTCACTTCGCTGTCGAATTCCTCTAGTTAATGCTTGCGACACTTCTGCATTCATGACAGGCATCCCGCGGTAAGCGCTCTGAATAGCGTGAATCAGTTGATCGGATGAAACTGTTTTCAACATATAACTGATGGCTCCCGATTCAACCGCCTCCAGAACTTTGGCTTCTTCCAGAAACGAAGTCAGCATAATCACTTTCACCTGTGGAAACTTGTCACAAATCAGCTTCGTTGCACCAATTCCATCCAACACGGGCATCGTCAAATCCATCAGAATAACATCAGGTAATGACGCTAGGCGTCCTTCATTTAGCTGATCAAAGGCATCTCGACCATTCGACGCCTCACCCACCACTTCTAACCCTGGCTCCAACGAAATGTAAGTACGCAAACCCACTCGCACCATATCGTGATCATCAACAATCATGACTTTAATGTTCGGATTCATTCTTGTTTTCCCCCTGAATGCCCAGAAAATCGCGGAATACGTACGCGTACGCGAGTTCCAGAGCCTAATTTGCTATCAATCTCCACTTCGCCGCCTAGCTTTTGCGCACGTTCTCTCATCGTTGACAGGCCATGGGAAGCAGAAGGAATATCACTTCGTTCAAAACCTTGACCATCATCCTGCAATTGCAGCACATATTGATGCTCTCTTTCGTAAATCGCCAATCGAACTTGTTTGGCCGAGGCATGCTTGATGACATTCGCAAGTCCTTCTTGAATAATGAGAAAAAACTGATGTTCAATCGCCTCCGAGATGATCTCGGGCAGTGAAACATCAAGTTGACCCTGAAGTTCATGGGTCCGGCAATATTCCGGAAACCATTTCTCCAGGGCTTCTTGTAAGCTCATATCTTTTAGTTCGATCGGTCTTAGCTGTGAAATGAGACCTCGCATCTGCTTCTGGGCATGATGGGACATCTCGATGAGCTGATTCATCAACGCAGGCGCAGCCGCTGGGTTTCTTTCCAATATTTTCGGAAGCGAGGAAGCCGACATATGGATAGCGAAAAGCTCCTGACTCACGGTATCATGGAGATCTCTCGCAAGTCGGCGCCTTTCCTCCATCACGGCATTTTCGGTCAGCTCCTGATCCCGAATAGCTTCTGCTTCCCCTAACTTTTGCGTTAACTGCACACGTTCTTCGATCGATGTGGCCATGCTATTGAAAGCATCATACAAATACAGGAAGGGCTCCACTGGCTCCATCTCGATACGAACTGAGAAATTCCCTTTCGACAATTCCAGCATTGCCACATGCAATTCATCTACCTTGCGCTGCCACCTTCGGGTTGCAATGTAACCCACAGTCAAGCACACCACTAGAATGGCTAGAACAAACCACATCCTGAACTCCCAAGAACCAAGCGCTTCCTCGTAATATTCAATGACGATATAAATACCTGAAACCGTCAATACACTGGAAATCAGAAAGTAATTCAGCAGCTGCCACTTCATATTGAACATTCGCAATTTGTACATGCTCCATCCTTAACCTATCTTTTTAATCGTGATATCACCGATAAACATGCTTGTCGTTACGACGATTTTATGTTCAGCTTCTTCATAGTGAGAGGTTTGCGTTCGAATGTTGCGTAAAAAACCACTTTCAAAACGATCAAGTACCTTCATATCGCCAATAAAAGAGCTTGCCATGACTCGGACCTCAACGTCCATGTCATTCGGGATGAAAATCTTCACATCGCCAATGAAAGCCGTAACATGAATCGTTGTTTCACCACGAGGAATTGAGGCACGCGTTAGATCGATAACAGAGTCACCAATAAAATGAGAGATTTGTACCGGCTTTAATTCCCAAGCCTCTTGACCCAAATGCACATCCCCGATAAAACCATGACGGTGTAAAACATTACCCGAATCGTAATTCCGAACAAAACCATCATACTTGTTGTGGTGGTGATCGTGATCCATGTTACTTGTCTTCGGCTGACTAGTCCGATTAGCACGTGCTGTAGGCTCTTTGCCTGCCTTTTCCTTATCGGCAAGTTCGTCCGATACCTTCCATTCATCAAGCTGATCTTCCGCTGGATATACACCGTGAATATCCTTTAGTACTTCCTTCTCTTCGTCGGTTAGTCCATATTTCACATTGTTCGTTGGCGAGTGATCCGTATATTCTTTGGATTTACTTGTCGGTTCCCAATTCACAGATTCCCATTGCTTCTTATGTTGTTCATGCCGCAATCGATTCGCTTCTCGCCGAGCTCTTCTTTCTTCTTCTTTTGCTTTCTTTATTGAAGGCCAATCAGGTGATTCTTTTCTGCTTGGTTTAAATATCACATGTAATCCAAAAAATATTAAAGCTACTGGTACCAGAAATTTAAACATTTCGCCAAGCGATAGATCGGTAAGATTTAAATTTTTCAATAGAAAAATAGTTCCGACACCGCACATCATCAAGCTTCCGATGGATCCACCCCAATGATACTTACGTTGCGAAACGAAACCAATGAGTCCATAAAAAATGAGAATGACAGGCCAATACGTAGAAAACATATAGGCGACATCCACTTGGATGATTCCCAATTGATTTAGTAAAAAGAGAGTGCCCGCGGATACGAGGACAAGCCCCCAGATCATTCTTTGAAACATATGCGGATTCATACGTTCTTCCTCCATTTGTGAGAAGCGTTGTTAAGATAACTCTAGTTTATAAGATACGAGATAGAATGAAAAGAGACGTTGGATTGAAGGCGTCCTCGGTCTTCAGACCGATATTTCAAAGTCCTCCACCTCCAAACCTCACATGACCGTCGTATAAGACGAACAATTTGATGTTCATGTTATGTATTCTTACGTATTCCGTTGACATGCTTATCATCAGAACCGTATAATTGGTGCTGAGAATGCAAGTATTATAAGGGGAGATTACAGGGATGGATCAAATCCAACAGCTTACATCTGGCTTAGACACAATTTGGGTTGTTTTGACTGCTGCCATGATTTTATTAATGGAAGGCGGATTCGCCTTACTAGAAGCAGGGTTTGTCAGACAAAAGAATGCCGTAAGTATTATCATGAAAGTATTTGTAGATATCTCATTTGGCGCGCTTATTTTTTACTTTTTTGGATTTGCACTGATGTACGGCAAGGACGTTGGAGGTATCATTGGTACAACCGGGTTTTTCATGGGAGGAGATTTATCACACATCGCCTTAACCATCACACATGATACCTATTGGTTATTCCAGTGCGCCTTTGTTATCGCCGTTATCTCAATTGTATCCGGAGCTGTAGCAGAACGCATCAATTTTCGCGCTTATATTCTTTATACGATCGCCATGACAGGTTTAATCTATCCCATTGCTGGTCACTGGGTATGGGGCGTTAACGGATGGCTTGGCAAGCTTGGCATGGTTGACTTCGCTGGATCAGCCGTTATCCACGGACTTGGCGGTTTCTCAGCACTTGCCGCAGCGATGATCATTGGTCCACGGATTGGCAAGTTTTCTGCCGATGGAACAGCTAACATCGTTCCCCCATCAAATCTACCACTTGCCTCAGTAGGCGCATTTATCCTGTGGTTTGGATGGTTTGGTTTTAATTCCGGGAGTACGTTAAGCGCTACGAATACTTCCATCGGACATATCGCGGTTACCACGATGCTATCCGCCGCAGCTGGCTGTGCTGCCTGCATTCTGTTCACCATGATGCGCTATCGCAAAGCGGATCCACCCATGGTTATCAACGGTGCGCTTGCTGGTCTCGTCGGAATTACCGCAGGCTGTGCCTTCGTCAGTGACGCTGCAGCAATCTGCATTGGTGCGATCTGCGGGATCGCCGTGGTTTACGCAACGGAAATATTGGAAGCCAAACAGATTGATGATCCTGTAGGTGCCTTCCCTGTACACGGTATAAGCGGAAGCATCGGGACGCTCGCTGTTGGCTTATGTGCGAAGCCAGACGCAATCCGCGAAGGAACTGCTGGTTTATTCTATGGCGGAGGCTTTCATCTTCTAGGTGTTCAAGCATTAGGTCTAGTGACCGTCTGTGCGTGGGGCTTCTTCATCACTTGGGTATTCTTAAAGCTGATTAAGCTAATCGTTCCTTTACGTGTAAGCCGCGATGAAGAATTAGTCGGACTCGACGTCGGCTCTCATGGGGTTCCTGCCTACAGTCAGGAAGCAGGCTTCTTGGACTTACAACAATTAAAGAATAAATAAACAGATACAAAGAAGAGGACACTGCAACCGCAGTGTCCTCTTCTTTGTTAGTTTGAAAATATATCTTCGAATGCTTCTGGGAACGTAATATCGTCACCAGGCTTAGAATCATTCATGATTTGTCTAGCTTGCTCAATTTCGGCACGAAGCTTTCTTACTTGCTCCATAGGTTTCTTCACATAATGGATGTACTCAACAGCAAGATGATGATCAGGCTTCTTACCAGAGAACATGCGCCGAAATGATGACATTGTTTGATAAGCCCGTTCTTCCTTCATTCTCTTGACCTCATATCGCTCAACAACCTGCTCAATTTCCCGAGCCTGCTGCTCCTTGCGTGTAATAAAAGCTTCCAAGAAGGGAAGTACCTCTGCAGCTTTCCTAGGTGTTTTTAAGGGCTTTCCATCCGATCGTAATGCTTGTAGCATGATCTATCACCTATCTCTCCGTGTCAAGATTTATAACAGTAATCTTATTTTACACTAAAAAGAGCGGTTTGAGAACCATTATTTTAACACAAGGTCGATTCCAACGACACCAATTGGCTTTCCCATGTCATCTATTACCGATTTTGACAACGTGATACATGGTTTTTTCGTAATAGCTGACACGTACTCTTCCGAAATGAAGAGTTCACCTGCCATTGCACGCTTCCACCACTCTCTTCCTTTGGCATTGACCAAGCCCGCTTCCGGCTGCGAGAAGATAAAAGTTCCATCCCCACGATTTGACCAAATCGCTTCAATTCCTGCTGTTTTCTTCAAAATTCCGTTTAAATGCGAGGCATGCTTATCCTCCAACAAAGATTTGATGTCAGGTACTCGAACAAGCGCATTCAACAGTTGCTTCATTTCTTCAATATTTACATGGATCGTTCCACGCTTACTCTTCATGCCTACCGCTTGAATAGCCTCGATGAGCTCTGCCGAAGAGCGATCTAAATTTTGATTAATATGCTGAAGTCGCGAAACTTCATTTCGCTGCTTTTTCATTTGATCCAGCGTATGCTCAACACTGGACATGGTCTCATTCATCAGATCCACAACTTCTCCTAGAGAAGTTCTTGTCCCTGTAACCAGGGAAGATTGATGCTTCGTTGAACTCGTGGTACTTGCGACTAGGCTGTTCACGTGAAGGATCAATGAGAAAATCGTATCGATCTTCCCTTTCATCACCTTCATCTCATCAATACCGTGCGTGACAGAAGCTTTCTCTTCAGCAACTGCGGCGACAACCTGCGATACGCCGCTCTCAATATCAGCTAGGAGCTCAGACGATTTCTGTACGGCTTCATGACTTTGCGCTGCTAGTTTCTTAATTTCCTGCGCAACGACGGAAAAGCCTCTTCCATGTTCACCAGCTCGAGCCGCTTCAATCGATGCGTTTAAGGCAAGCAAGGACGTTTGAGCAACGACTTCGGTAATAAACGTATTGATTTCTTCAATTTTCGAGGTATGCTCGGTTAAATCTTGAATTTTCTTCTGCATGGTATCGTTGTTAACGTGCAAATCATTCATAACCTCATCTGTCGCATTCAAGGAGCGACATACATCAACTACTGTATCTTTGGTTTGTTCACTTTCCCGATGCATATGTAACGACGAATCCAATATCTGATCAGCAGCAGCAGCCACCTGTTGAATCGCAGCAAAAGCTTCTTGGAGCTGTCCTGCAGCATGCTGACTTCGCCCCTTCAACTCTTCTTCCCCTTGAATGGAAGCATCAGCAATCTGGAGAAGATGACCGATGGAACGATTGACCTCTTCAACCGCCGCTGCTAGTCGATCTGCGACAACTTGTGATTCTTGAATAAATGTACGGAATTGGTCTTCTTGATCAAGTATTCCTTGCTCTCGTACTTTAACGGATGCTCTTGAACTCAGTAATGCACTTAAACCCATAACGAGTAAAACTGCGACACTAACTACCGTAACCCATCTTGAAGCAGCAAATAACGCGAATACATTTACACCCATACCAATAAGTACAAGAACATAGAACCAGGCTCTCTGCTTTGAATCCGTCGACATCAACAACCGGAACTCCTCCCAAAAGGAACAAAATGTTAGTTTTTGTTACATTATATCGGATATAGAAGGGGTTGAAAAGAAATAAAAAACGGAGACCCTCTCGGATCTCCGTCTTCTCATATTCGCTATGTTTTTATTTATTTTGGTTTTGTGTGTTGTTTTGTTGCTGCTTGTTAGGTACCGCTACTTCTGTAGCAAATTCCGCGTCTTGCGCTGCTTTCTTGTTGTTCTTGTTCTTTGCCATGTCAATCACCTCCTGTAAGAGTATGATTTCCCAAATAGGATTTTTTATGAATTTCTTTTTAGACAAAATTGAACATTACAACGCTTTGGCTGGAGCCAGTATTTCATCCTTTAGCTGCTTCCAAATCACATCCGTCACTTTGCCATTTCCTTTTTTCACAACAAACACTTTGACAGTTTTTTTACCCCACTCTTTATAAACCTGATCCTTGGTGTCAAAATACAGATCGATTTTCTTACCTTTAATCGCACTTCCTGTATCTGCTACAACCCCGTAGCCGTAACCGGGTATGAACAACACTGTACCTAACGGGAACACCTTCGTATCTGCTGCGATCGTTGATAAAGCTTTATCATCACGCTTGACTTTAATCCCTGAATACGTGATCCCATAGGTCGGATGGTCCGGATTCTTCCCTGTAGATTCCTTACCTGCAAAATACCCGGTCGCTGTCACTTCGACTGCCGTGTATTTGGATAAATCGGCATCTAAATTCGGAACAAAGCGGTAACTAACTTGCTGTTGATGTTCTTGCGCAACAGGCCATGCAGCCGGAATCACTGTTCCTGGCTGTTTGTCCCGCTGACCTCGTATATGGGTATCGGTGTTTGCCGCCCTATTGTTACCTTGATTGCTAGCCTCTTCTCCGAAAAACACGACCAAAACAGTGAGCACCATCCATGCTAATATCCATTTGGATTGCACCTGCGCATTGGTTATTCTCATTGTGTTAAGCCTCCCCCTACTAAAGTAGGCTGTCCATTTCCTTTCATCAATAAACCTCCACATACAGACTCACTGTATAACATGTCCTCCTTTGTGCTACTTATGCATCGGCATAACCATAATTTTGAACGCAAAAAAAGGCTGTCCTATAAAAGTAGAAGAATCTACTTATGGGACAACCTCTTTATGTGAGAGTTAAAGCTTTTTGCTGATCTCTTCGTTAATCATGCTTATCACTTGATCAATCGGCTGGGTACCAAGATCCCCTTGACCCCGCTTACGAATGGACAAGCTGTCGTTCTTCACTTCGTTCTCGCCAACGACGAGCATGAAAGGAATTTTCTCCAGCTGTGCTTCTCTGATTTTGTAACCTAGCTTTTCATTGCGATTATCCGCTTCTACACGAATGCCAGCTGCTCTTAGTCTGTCTGTCACCTGATTGGAGAACTCTTCAAACGCAGGTGATACTGGAATAACTTTAGCTTGTGTTGGCATTAACCATGTTGGCAATGCGCCAGCGAAATTCTCAAGCAAGAAGGCCGTCATACGCTCCATTGTGGAGATAATCCCTCTATGAATGACGACTGGGCGGTGCTTCTGACCGTCTTCCCCTGTGTATTCAAGCTGGAAGCGTTCAGGCAGCAAGAAATCGATTTGCGCAGTTGAAAGTGTTTCTTCCTTCTTGAGTGCAGTCTTGATTTGAACATCAAGCTTAGGACCGTAGAACGCCGCTTCGCCTTCTGCTTCATAGAATGGCAAGCCTAATTCTTCAACGACTTCACGCAGCATCCGTTGGGAAGTTTCCCACATTTGATCGTCTTGGAAGTATTTCTCCGTGTCCTTCGGATCACGGTAAGAAAGACGGAAACGGTAGTCTGTGATTCCGAAATCTGCGTACACTTGACGAATCAAAGTAACAACGCGGGAGAACTCTTCTTTAATTTGATCCAAACGACAGAAAATGTGAGCATCATTTAATGTCATCGCGCGCACACGGTGTAAACCAGTCAAGGCGCCAGACATTTCATAACGGTGCATCGTGCCTAACTCAGCAATACGAACAGGCAGATCACGGTAGCTGCGCATGTCACTCTTGTACACCATCATATGATGCGGACAGTTCATAGGACGAAGAACAAGTTCCTCATTGTCCATGATCATTTTTGGGAACATATCTTCCTGGTAGTGCTCCCAATGTCCAGAAGTTTTGTACAGCTCAACATTAGCAAGTACAGGTGTATACACGTGTTGATAGCCTAGACGCTCTTCCAAATCCACGATGTAACGCTCCATTGTGCGTCTTAATTTCGCACCGTTCGGCAGCCAAAGCGGTAAGCCTTGTCCAACTTCGCGTGAGAATGCGAACATTTTAAGCTCGCGGCCTAATTTGCGGTGATCGCGTTTCTTCGCTTCTTCCAACAGGTGCAAATGCTCATCCAGCTGTGCTTTTTTCGGGAAAGCAGTTCCGTAAATGCGCTGCAGCATTTTGTTTTTTGCGTCGCCGCGCCAGTAAGCACCAGCAACACTCAACAATTTGAAAGCTTTGATACGGCCAGTTGAAGGCAAATGCGGTCCGCGGCACAAGTCAAAGAATTCACCTTGATCATAAATCGTGAGAACAGAATCCTCAGGCAGATCACGGATCAGTTCAAGCTTAAACGGATCTTCCATCTCTGTGAAAATACGAATCGCTTCATCACGGGAAACAACGCGGCGCGTAATCGCCAGATTTTCACCTGAAATGCGCTCCATTTCCTTCTCGATTTTGACCAAATCTTCAGGGTTTAGCGGAGTTTCCAAATCGATATCGTAGTAGAAGCCGTCCTCAATCACAGGACCGATTCCTAGCTTAACCGCTTTGTTGCCATAAATGCGTTTGATCGCTTGCGCCATCAAATGCGCTGTGCTATGACGGTACATTTCTAGACCTGCTTCGCTATCCAGCGTTAAGATTTCAACATCAGCATCATTGTCCAAAGCAAAAGATAAATCAACGGATTTCCCGTTTACTTTGCCACCAACTGCATTTTTCTTCAGACCGGATGAAATGGACTCCGCCACTTGCTCAATGGTCGTCCCTACTGCATACTCTCTCACTGCGCCATCTGGTAATTTCACTTGTACAACCATTTTCCAAGCCTCCTAATAAGTTAATTGAACGCAAAAAAGCACACTACATCCCATAAAGGGACGAGTGCGCTCAGCTCGTGGTTCCACCCTAGTTCGATTCGCTCATACCTGAAGCTGAGAGACTTTTAGCTCCGCTAAAAGATCCCTATATTAGGTAAGTCGAATCCTCATCAGCATTCGTTAACGGGAATGATTCCGGTACTGTATAGTATCGCACCTGCAAGTCAGGACGAATTCCACAATACGGCTACAAAGGGGTAAACAATCCGATTCGCTGAAGGAGATTGCAGCCTGGTCTCCTCTCTCTGAGCAGTTCATACAGAAAGTTCTTGTCTTTGATACTAACGCCTTCGATCACTATTATAAATGCCGAGGGGTGCAAGGTCAAGGGGATAGTTGATCCTGCTTTTTGGCATCCCCCAGATAGAGATCGCATGTACGACAATAGCTGCACACGGATGTGCGGTCCTCGAAGATCTGCCTTATCGTTTTGATGATCGTCAATTCAGGATCCCGTGTATGAATGTAGATATTGGCTGGCGAGACCGTAATAAGTGTACTCACGATCATATCCTCGAAATTGATATCCTTCTCCAGCATTTCCATTCGAAAGCTTGCATCAAATTCATTCGCATCAATCGGTTCCATTCTGTCATTCAAAATGACAAACTCATGTCCGCCTTTGTGAATAAGATGTGCTGCGGGTATTTTGGCCTCTTGAATATAGACGAAATATTGCAGAAGCGAAATAAATTCCTGATACTGACGGTCCATCATAAACTCGTCAATTGCATACTCGACAATTTCCCGCAGTTCCTCCCTATATTCCTGAATTCGGAATTTAAGGAAGCCATTTAAGCTGAACTGCGCATTCTCTTCAAGCAATGCCATTATTTGTTCCTTCAGCATCTGAATACGACGAAGCCGGCTTGGGCTGCCGTTCATCAGCGGCAAACCTTCCAGCCCACTCTCTTGGACCAAGGATTGCTTACAGTAGCCTTCAATGGCTTCTATGTCTGTCTGCTTCTCGTATTTAAAATCCTTCGTGATCAGGTTACGCAAGATGCTGGATTCCTTGTCCGCCACAATGTGGCTCGCCAACACTTCTGCTAAGCAGGCTCTCACCTGAGCTTCATGAACCTGCGGATCGTGGTGTACACTCCCCGCTTCCGCTTCCACATAAATAAAAGCACGTGATTCACTCCAAGTGTAAGTAGACGTTAAACCATTTTCTACGATATGTAAATGCTGCAGCGCTTGCTTCACCTGTGCGCTCAGCGAACGTACATAGGATTCCTCGACATCGATTAGGGCAATTGCAAACAGTTCCATGTGCTCACTCCTTCCATCTATGCATCCTCCTCTTAAGAGTATATGGTCGATAGCAGGGAGATATACAACGAACAATTTGCCATTTGCGGAAGAGTTGTGCATGCAAAAAAGGAGCAGCATTTAGCTGCTCCTCATGTAAGTAACAAGGGTGTTATAGCTCTAAAAGAGCCTTCACGAGTAAGAAGGGGAGAGCACCGATGGAGACAAAAGCATAAAGGAATCCTTGCACAAAACTTTTAAGCAGTTTCACAACAATCACTCCGATCTTTAATCTCAAATTTGTGGTGTTCCCTCATTCTACTCTTATTGACCAATAGTTACCTGAAGATTAGATTAAAATTACGCTCATTGCGATAAGGCATTGGAAAAAGCATTTAAAAGTGTTTTGTTCTTATCGCCCGAGAATTCCCAGAACATACCGCCACCAAGCCCCATGGACTTGATAAAGTCTGTTTTGTATTGGAATGACTGAACATCATCATAGGTGATGAATGTTCCTGTGGCTGGATTAAACAACCATGGTGTTTTGGTTACATCATTCCAATAACGTGTATATCCATTTTTGTTGATATAGTTGGCTTCCAGATCCCAGAAGTCAAAAGAGCCAGCTTCAACGGTTCCTTTTGTGGAGGCTTTTGCACAAGGTTGATATAGCCCATTATTCACATTGGCGCAGCCGTCCCAGCCGCGTCCATAGAATGGAAGTCCCATGACAATTTTGTTATTTGGTACGCCATGACTAATAAAGCCCTGAATCGAATTCGCAACGTTAAAGCCTTGCGGGTCAACACCGTTGTCAGCTGGATCGAAGTACAATGGTGCGTTTTGTCCTGACTTAGCGTCCCAACCACCGTGGAAGTCATATGTCATGATGTTGATCCAATCGCAGTATTGCGCGATTTTATCAAGCTCCGTGTTGTTTTGAAATGCTGGCGATGCACCCGCTGCAATCGTCAATGTGTACTCTTTGCCGTCAGCAATTTCAGCTGCATCCAGCTTGGTGCGAATTTCTTGCAGAAGAAGAGAGTAATTTTGCTTGTCGCTAGGACGGTAGCTGTTACTAACTAGACCTCCACCTACTGGATACTCCCAATCAAGATCTACACCGTCAAAGCTGTATTTGCGCAAGAAGTTAACAGCAGAGTTAGCAAAGGTTGCTCTTGTTGATGGATCTGCCGCGACATCCGAGAAGCGGTTGGACCACGTCCAGCCACCGACGGAAATAATTGTTTTCACATGCGGATTTGCAGCTTTCAGTCTTATTAATTCGCCAAAGCTCCCTTTAATTGGGGTATCCCACGTATCACCCGGGTAGGAAATGCCTGTATCAGCCCAAGGGTCGCCTTGCACGATGGTACCGTTTGGAGCGTTTATGGCTCCAGTCTCATCTTGGCAGCTCCAAGTTTGCATATTGGGACTATCTGAACCGGGATTACCGTGAATACCATTCCAGCAAATATCTGCGAAAGCATAGTTGATATGCGTTATCTTAGAAGCATCAATATCTTTTACCTTGAAGTTTCTACCGCTGTAAACGCCCCATGATGCGAAGTAAAACACTTTTTTATAGCTAGTCGTAGTCTCATTTGTTGTCGTAATTGATATGGCGCTGCTTGCGGCAGATAGATTACCTACTGCATCTTTGGCCATTACTGTAAAGCTATATGTTGTATTTGGTGTTAGACCCGTAACATTCATCAAATTTCCAGTTGCTGAACCTTTTAAAGTCCCATTTGCATACACATTGTAACCAGTCACACCAACATTGTCCGTAGAAGCGGTCCATGACAACGTTGTGGACGTTGCTGTTGTGCCTGCAGCCGTCAAATTGGTTGGAACAGTTGGCGCTTGTGTGTCAGGAGCAAGTGTTGTTGCATTGGCTGCATTACTTGCTGCAGATACGTTATTAGCTGCGTCTTTGGCTTTTACCGTAAATGTGTAAGAAGTAGACGCTGTTAGACCTGTAACGTTAAAAGTTGTTGCTGTTACGGAACCAATTAATGTAGTGCCTTGATACACATCATAGCCCGCTACTCCGATATTGTCTGTGGAGGCAGCCCATGTCAATTTCAAAGCATTCGTGGTGATGCTCGAAGCGGACAAACCAGTTGGAACAGATGGTGCTGTTGTGTCGGGTCCAGATGTGTCAACTTGCCACAAAGTAGGTGTATTGGATGGCTCCCAGCCTACTAAAGATGTATGCGCTTGAAGACATTTATAAATAGATCCGCTGTATGAAACGCGCGCATTAACGGCATAGGCTGTGTTCGGAGCCCAAGGTGCTACAGACGATTGAGCGTCAGTTGTTACAGACACTGCATTACTTGCTGCCGATTTATTACCCGCTGCATCTACTGCTTTTACAGTAAAAGCGTATATCGTACTCGCGGAAAGGCCTGTTACGTTATGGGAGGTGCCTGTTACAGTTGAAACCAGTGCGCTTCCGTTGTACACCTCGTAGCCGGTTACGCCTACATTGTCAGTAGCAGCACTCCAAGATAATGCGGCGGAAGAAGACGTCTTCCCTGTAGAAGTCAGATTCGTTGGAGTTGTTGGGGCTTGTGTGTCGGAAGGAGCTTGGCTTGTTGTAACCGCTACAGCATTGCTATCTGCAGATTTGTTACCAGCAGCGTCTTTCGCTTTTAATGTAAAGGTATAGGCCGTGTTGGCAGTAAGTCCTGTAACATTATGGGATGTACCAGTTACCGTTGTAAGCAATGTACTGCCACTATAAATCTCATAACCGCTAACACCTACATTGTCTGTAGATGCACTCCAAGATAGTGCGACGGATGTGGCCGTTTTTCCCGTGGAAGTCAAATTAGCAGGGATGGAAGGAGCTTGCGTGTCACCGCCACCGCCGTTTATTACCGTATAAGTTAGATTACTGGATGTTGTCGTTCCGAAAGAGTTGATCAGATCGACCTTGTAAACATATGTACCCGATGGCTTATTCGTAAAAGAAAATGAAGATGATTGCGCATTCGGAGAATTATCAGTCAATGCAGCCGTGTAAATGACAGTACCGTTCTCGTATAGCTTCCAAGATGAACCATTATTTCCCCACCACATATCGAAACCAATCGTGTAGTTTGGACTGTTGTCCCATTTGTTCTGATTCAAGTTCGGGGTTCCAGGTGTTCCTGTCGCTGCTGCAAATAATACACTTGGCAATAAGGTAAACATAAGCGTCAGCAATAGAACGATGTTGGTAACCTTCTTTGTCATTTTCATTCTAATTTCCCTCCCAAATGGTTAAATGCGTTTTACTCTTCCTCCTTATTCAGTCTGTGAGTGAACCGAAGCATCTTCACGAATGTAAGCGCATTCTAAAATTTGCTCCTACTTTGATTTTATTGCCCATTGGATAATTTTGATAGGAACAATTCCTCTATTTGAGGGATAAATTTGCGTAATTCCTGCATTTTAACGAAAGGAATATACCACTTTGCGCATTATCCGTGCATGAACATGCAAATCACCACAAAAAAAAGAAGCAGCCTCAGCTGCTCCTTCAAAAATTCATTTTTAGTTCTGCATCACAAAATCACGATCAATCTTCGCATTCACATCATCAAATACACGCAGAATCTGGTACTTCGTGTTCCGCTGCGCAGGGATTTTGCCTGCTTGACGGATGATGTCCAGTGTCGAGGATACATTGACTTTATGCGTTGTTCCCGCCGCGGATACGACATTCTCTTCAATCATCGTGCTGCCGAAGTCGTTACAGCCATAGCTAAGCGTCTGTTTGCCAACCTCAGGTCCCATCGTGACCCAGGAGGATTGGAAGTTCGGCACGTTGTCCAGCATAATGCGGCTGATCGCCAACGTTTTCAAGTATTCTTCAGGCGTCACTTTCTCCGCCTTCATATTCGTATTGTCCGGTTGGAACGTCCACGGAATGAATGCCAGGAAGCCTGGTGTGTTCAGCTTCTGCAGCAGTACATCGTCTTGCGCATCACGGATACGCAGCATGTGCAGAGCACGCTCTTCCATGGATTCGCCAAAGCCGATAACCATCGTTCCGGTGGTGTGCATGCCTAGCTTGTGCGCCGTCTGCATGACATCCATCCAATCGCGCCATGAGCCTTTCAGCTTGGAGATCTTGCGACGCGTACGATCATCAAGAATTTCCGCCCCGCCGCCTGGCAAAGAATCAAGTCCCGCTTCGTGCAATTGACGAACGATTTCCTCTAGTGATAAGCCGCCGGAAACGTCTTTCATTTTCATAATTTCAGCTGGTGAAAAAGAATGCATCGTGATATTGAAGCGCTTCTTAATCTCTCGCAAAATATTCGTATAGTAACTGAATGGTAGATTCGGGTTCGTACCACCTTGCATCAGAATCTCGGTACCATCAACATCCAAGGTCTCTTGAATCTTCTGGAAGATCGTTTCATCCGGCAGCACATAGCCTTCCGCTGATCCCGGTGGACGGTAGAACGCACAGAATCTGCAATATACATCACAGATATTCGTGTAGTTGATATTGCGCCCAATGACGAAGGTCGTAATTGGATCCGGGTGCCACTTCTTCATAATCTGATTGGCGGTATCGCCAATTTTCTCTATTTGATCGGATTCGAACAGTGTAATACATTCTTCTACATCAATTCGTCCGCCAGCTTGTGCTTTATTTAAAATGCGATCAATCGGTTTCATTGCAACTCACTCCTTTACTTTCTGAAGGCTCGTATCCATTAATCGTACCATACTCATGCCAAAAAAGCAGCAAATCGCTGCTTTTTCCAAATGTTATTCCCTTGTAAATATGGATAATTTCTGAATACTGAGGCTCTTAACCTCGCAAGGCTTGTTCCAAATCTTCAATGATATCTTCAATATCTTCAAGACCTACTGAGTATCTAACGAGACCGTCCGTGATACCGCGTAGAAGGCGAACTTCCTTCGGCATCGCGGCGTGTGACATCTTGGCCGGATACGACAAGATACTCTCTACAGCACCCAAGCTCACAGCTACAAGAGGAATCTTTACTTTGCTCAGCAATTTCTTCGCTTTCTCACCAGAGCCAACATCAAATGAGACAACAGCTCCATAGCCTAGGGATTGCTTCTCGTGAATTTCTCTTCCTGGGTGATTAGGCAGCCCTGGATAGTAGACTACGTCAATATCTGGCTGCTCTGTCAGCCATTGTGCTAATCTACGAGCGCCCTTCTCAGACATTTCCATCCGTGCCTGCAACGTCTTCATGCCGCGAATGAGCAGCCACGAATCTTGAATACCGAGCACGTTCCCCATGCCATTTTGAATTTGCTTCATCCGACGGCCAAGGCTGTCGTTCGCAACAACCGCTAGCCCGGCAAGGACATCACTATGCCCGCCAAGGAATTTCGTCGCGCTGTGCAGCACGATGTCAATGCCAAGTTCGATTGGACGTTGATGATATGGCGTCATAAAAGTATTATCCAGCATCGTGAGCAAATCATGCTCCTTCGCAAAAGCGGCAATCTCACCGATGTCCGTAATGCGAAGTGTAGGATTTGAAGGCGTCTCGATGAAGACGGCTCTTGTATTCGAACGAAGGGCTGCTCTCACCTGAGCAATATCGGTCATATCTACGAATGTGGATTCTACGCCCATGCGATTCATAATCGTTGTAAGCAATCGATATGTACCGCCGTACACGTCTTCCGTACAGATTACGTGATCCCCCTGCGACAACAGCATCAATGCTGATGAGATTGCCGCCATCCCAGAGGCGAACGCAAATCCGCGCGTACCGCCTTCTAGTAAGGCAATGTAATCTTCCAACGCCTGACGCGTCGGGTTACCAGATCGCGTGTAGTCGTACTCTTGGTTCGCTTCCAAATCAGCCTGATGAAAGGTAGAAGCCTGGTACAAAGGCACGCTCGATGCCCCTGTCGCTTCATCAATTTCAGCACCGAAATGAATCAGTCTTGTGGCAAATTTGCCATGTGCTTTGCGTTTCTCTTTGTCTGATGATGAATGGCTCATGATTGTGGAGCTCCTTCCAACTCGGCTTGCGCGGACTCCAGCGCATTCGACAAATCAGCGATCAGATCATCGATATGCTCAATCCCAACGGAGAAGCGAAGCAGGCGGTCATCAACACCAATTTGCTGTCTAATTTCAAGCGGGATGTCCGCGTGTGTTTGTACCGCAGGGTACGTCATCAAGGATTCAACCCCGCCTAAGCTTTCAGCGAAGGCAATGAGCTTGATATGACGAAGAATCGGTTCAACCAATCTCGCGTCCTTGACCTTGAAGGAGAAAATCCCTGTGTTTCCACTGGATTGTTTGTTTTGAATCTCATGGCCCGGATGAGACTCCAGCGCTGGGTAGTAAACGTCTGAAATGAGCGAGTGCTCTAGCAAGAAGTTCGCGATTGCTGTTGCGTTCTGTTCGTGACGCTCCATGCGTAGCGCAAGGGTTTTCATCCCTCTCATGAGAAGCCAGCTATCCTGCGGTCCAAGTACGGCACCAATGGAGTTGTGAAGGATAGCCATTTGCTCAGAAAGCTCTTTCCCTTTTGTAACGATCAGACCCGCTAGCACATCATTATGTCCGCCCAAATATTTCGTCGCACTGTGGATGACGATATCGGCGCCAAGTTCAATCGGTCGTTGCAGATACGGTGTAAGCAAGGTGTTATCGACAATGGATACGATGCCCTTTTTACGGGCCCATGTACATACAAGCTCAAGATCTGTAATCATCATTAGTGGATTCGTTGGCGTTTCAATCACGAGACCCTTCGTATTCGATTGATAGGCGCCTTCAAGTGCATCCAAGTTATTCGTATCCACGTACGTAGCGGTTACACCGAAACGGGACATGATTCTTTCTAATAGACGGTACGTACCGCCATATAAATCCAAGGAAACAATCAAATGATCACCTTGGCTGAAATATGCGAAAATCGTTTGCAATGCCGCCATACCTGAAGAGCATGCAAAGCCTGCATCTCCAGATTCGAGCTGGGCAATAGCGTCTTCAAGCACTTTACGTGTTGGACTCTTCGTACGGGCATAATCAAATCCTGTGCTTTGCCCCAGTTTAGGATGGCGAAACGCAGTTGCTTGATAAACTGGAAAGCTAATAGCACCTGTAACAGGTTCTTCAATAGAGCCAATTTGAGCGAGACGACTTTCGATTTTCAACAAGGGAATTCCTCCTCAGGATGTGGGTACATTTTTTTACAATTGCGAGCTTGCCAAGCTTTCATTAATGTTTACCGTCAACTCAAAAGGTGTTTCTTGATATACATAATAGTTCAGCCAGTTCGAGAACAGCAAATTCGCATGTGCTCTCCAAGTGTTGTATGGCTGTCTACTTGGATCGTTATTCGGGTAATAATTGTTCGGGATATCGATTGGCAGCCCTTTGGCCGCATCGCGGTCATACTCCCATTTCAAAGAGCAAGCATCATATTCCGAATGTCCAGTTACGAAAATATGCTTCCCATCGCGCGTTGCGACGATATAGACCCCTGATTCATCGGATTCAGACAAAATTTCCAAATCCGGACATCGCTCAATATCTTCACGGATAATATCCGTATGGCGTGATTGAGGGACATTGAACACTTCGTCGAAACCGCGCAGCAGCTTCGTGTTCGGAACACTCACCGTATGAGGGAATACACCGAACGTTTTCTTCTCCAGACCATATTTCCGTACGCCGAAATGATGGTATAAGCCTGCTTGAGCAGCCCAGCAAATGTGCAAAGTTGAAGTGACATTGCGCTTGCTCCATTCGAGGATTTGCGTCAGCTCCTCCCAGTAATTCACGTCTTCGAACTCCATTTGTTCAACTGGCGCTCCGGTAATAATCATACCATCCAACTTATCATCTTTGATATCATCAAAGGTTTTGTAAAACATATCTAAATGTTCGTGCGACGTATTTTTGGAAGTGTGGGTTTTGGGATGCAGCAGCACGAACTCCACTTGCAGTGGCGTGTTCCCGATCAATCGCAACAGCTGTGTCTCTGTGGTTTCTTTGGTCGGCATTAAGTTAAGCAAGGCAATGCGAAGTGGACGAATATCCTGATGATACGCGACAGATTCATCCATGGTGAAGATGTTCTCTTGGTTTAAAATTTCTTTGGCAGGCAGGTTGTCAGGAATCTTGATCGGCATCCTGTTCACTCCTCTTCTGAAAGTAGTAGGTTAGGTAAAAACATGTATGAAAAACAAAAATGACCTTCTCTGGAATCAGAGAAAGGCCATGGAAAGTCAAAGTCAATGTCCTTCTCTTATCTCCCAGATTCGCTGTAAACAGCGTTTCCGCAAGAATTAGCACCGTGCTCCCCTTTGCTTGCAAAGGTTTGTCGGTTGCCGGGTGTCATAGGGCTAGTCCCTCCACCTACTCTTGATAAGAAAACGTAACGTATGCGATTAGCATTATCATACTATAAATTAAACGAAAGTCAAGATACTTGGGCTTGTACCTTGGTCAGAGATCGTAAGAAATTTGTAAACGTAGCCATCCATCTATTTTTGTGATACAATTTGTATCGGGTAGATCTGTTTACGCAAGGATACTTCTGGTTAAACAAGTAGGACAAGCTTACGCAGTTAAGTTCCGATACGCAGAAGAAATTTTTTGAAGAAATGAGGGCCACTATGTCAACTCAAACATCGGATAATTTCTCAGTATTCGCCTCCCTGCATCGATATTTCGCACTTACTGAAAACGTAAAACCCACGCTAGAGCAAGCAGAAATGGCTGCCGCTCAGCTTCCTCACATCTATGGAGCTGAA
This sequence comes from Paenibacillus sp. J22P51, assembly GCF_059692215.1. NCBI lineage: Bacteria > Bacillati > Bacillota > Bacilli > Caryophanales > Paenibacillaceae > Paenibacillus > Paenibacillus sp. J22P51. The sequence continues at coordinate 38,119 of NZ_JCAUAZ010000011.1, forward strand.
AGTGAAGCCGATCTAATGCAGCGCGGTACCCCTGAGTTAATTCAGATGTATACGAACATCAAAAATAAGATATTAAGCGCCGCCAAGTAAGTTTTGGCGGTTTATTTTTTTTGGCACAGACCTAGCCTTGCTGCCATACCCTATCTAAACGAGAATTTCCCTTATTTCATCAAACTTTTTGGCTTGAAACGTGATATATGAACGAGTATACTAGACAAGTATTCGACACGGACGGAAAAGGAGGGCATACGCTTGGACGGAGAACCGAGGAGTAGTACCTGCAAAGCGAACAAACAATTTCAAAGTGTAGGAATGAAGTCGGTTATTCCATCAGCCAGAGCCTTGCTCTTCTAGATGAACTAACCGGCTGATTCCATTCAAAGGGGTGGGCAGATGAAAACACGGTTGGTTCAAAATGGTATTTTCACGTTAGTTGATGATGTCACTGCTGCGCTTACACCTCCAAGCCAAGGCTTCTATTGGATTGATGCGGGAATCGAGGATCTGCAATTACTTCAGCCTCTGTTCCATTTGCATGATTTGGCCGTAGAAGATTGTCTAAGTGAGGAAGAACAGCGTCCTAAGATTGAATTCTATGATTCTCATTATTTTATTGTCATTAATAGCATTCGTTTCGATGATGAAGAAATTTTTCTACGCGCACTTAATCTATTTCTAAGCAAGCATGTCATTATTACCGTAACACGACAAAAAATTAATGAGCTCCGCGCTTTAAAGCCCTTCCTTTGGGAAGAAGAAGTGAATAGCGCCGATCGTTTCTTATATCATTTGGTCGATCTTGTTGTCGATAACTATGTGGCAGTCGGTGACCGAATTGAAGCTAAGATCGAGAAGCTGGAAGAAGATATTCTCATGGCGACGAAGAAGTCGCATTTGAATGAAATTATTGGTCTACGTTCTGAAATTTTATGGCTGAAAAAGGTGCTTGTGCCACAACGTGACGTCATCGGAACGCTTGGTAAGAAAGAACTGAGACTGATCGACCATCAGCTGCAGAAATATTTCGGCGACATTTATGAGAATGCCGTCAAAATTGTAGATACGTTCGATACGCTCCGCGATCTCATGGGGAACTTACGAGAAGCTTATCAATCCAGTCTTGCTAACCGTGCGAATGATATCATGCGTGTGTTTACCGCTTTGACGACGATCTTCATGCCCTTGACCTTCATTACCGGTGTATTCGGGATGAATTTCGATAATATTCTAGGCCTGCATTTAACTGATCATGGGGATGAAATTGTGCTAGCCTTTATGGGCGTACTCGGTATTGCCATGTATGTGCTATTCCGTAAGAAAGAATGGCTGTGAACAGATCAGAATGGTATATAGATAAAGGGTGACTCCAAGCAGAACGTTGCTGAGAAGTCACCCTTTTGTGCGTCTGGTTACGTTAGATTAATTTTGACAAATTTCCGTTTGCCCACTTGAAGGATATCGCCATCCATCGGCGTGATTTGCGCATGAATATCGGTCAGTTTCTGTTCGTTGATTTTCACTGCCCCTTGCTCCACACTCCGCCTTGCTTCTCCATTTGACGTTTGCAGTGATAAACTGACCAACAGCTTGATGATCGAGATCCGTCCTTCATCCAAGAGATTGTGGCTCAAGCTAACTTCCTCAATCTCATCCGGTAACGCACGCTTTTGAAAAACAGTAATAAAATGCTGCTCCGCGTCCTCGGCCGCTTGGACACCGTGGTACATCTCCACGTACAATTTGGCCAGCCTCAGCTTGGCGTCTCTAGGATGGATCGTACCCGCTTCGAGCCCTTGACGCAGCTCCTCGATTTCCGCATTCGACAGCGCTGTCGTTAGCTCGAAATATTTGAGCATAAGCGAATCTGGAATGGACATCGTTTTGCCAAAAATGTCGTTCGGTTGCTCATCGATCCCGATGTAGTTGCGCAAGCTTTTGCTCATCTTCTGAACGCCATCCAGACCCTCAAGCAACGGCATCAGGATCGCCACTTGACCCTCTTTGATCTCATATGCGCCTTGGAGTGTGCGCCCCATTAGGATATTAAATGTCTGATCGGTTCCACCCAGCTCAATGTCGCTTTCTAAGGAAACGGAGTCGTAGCCCTGCATAAGCGGGTAAAAAAACTCGTGCACATGAATTGGCTGATTCGCCGCATACCGCTTGGCAAAGTCATCTCTTTCGAGCATGCGCGCGACAGTCACTTTACCTGCAAGTCTTAAGACATCATCAAAGCGGAGCTCACCTAGCCATGTGGAATTGTAGTAGAACGATGTCTTGTTCAGATCCAACACTTTGGCTAACTGAGTCTGATAGGTTTGCGCGTTACGCTTTACATCCTCTTCCGAAAGCTGTTTGCGCGTCTCGGATTTCCCTGTCGGATCGCCGATGCGGCCTGTGAAGTCACCAATAATGAGCTGAACCTCATGGCCCAAATCTTGGAATTGACGAAGCTTCTGCAGTACGACGGTATGACCGATGTGGATATCGGGTGCAGATGGGTCTAAGCCAAGCTTTACTTTAAGAGGTGTTCCTGTCACAACGGCCTTCATAATCTTCTGTTTAAGCGCTTCTTCAGGTACGATTTCCGCTGCTCCGCGTTTGAGACTACGCAATTGATGTTCTACTTGCTGCTGTTGTTCTACCGTTAGCTTCTCCCAGACAAACATACAATCCCTCCGTTCAAATGTTTAAAAGAAAACAAAAAGAGACAACCTCTACGTCCACAAAGGGACGAGAGATTGTCTCGCGGTACCACCCTAATTAAAGAGATTGGTTGCATGCCTGAAGACATGATCTTCTCTTTCACTTAGAAAATTAACGACAAAATTATTTGCCGGGTGTAAGCTACTGATGCCCGAATGAGCACGTTCCCTCCACCAACTCGGAACTGTAATTCGGAAAATATGCTTGCATCGGTTTGCACCTTCCACCGACTCTCTGCAGCAGCGGCATTTCTCCTACTCTGGGCTTCGCCCATGTTCGTCATCGCATTGACAGTTATTAGATTATTGAACATTTAATCATATCCGTTCAACCTTTGTCAATACGCATTAACTAGCTGCTTGGATCGTATTTCTTTCCTTCTCCCGGCGAAAACGCAACCTAAGCAGGCGCAGCCATTCATACGCTCTGTCCAGCTCCTTTCCTTTCAGCTCCTCGGTCACTGTGAGGCTCTTAAGGACAGGCTTTAAGTAGCGGTCACCTTCCGATTCGTACGCATTCCATGCCTTGATCTGCTCTTCCTCAGGGATCGAAGCAAGTTCTGCTTCCACGAGAGGATCCATATCGTAGCCTTCACGATCCAAGTCCTCCACCCACAGCAGCAATTCTCTCCGCGGCATCGTCAGATTCGCTTGCAGGTCCGCCAAGCTGCCGCCACCAGCAACGATTTCAAGCAGCTTACGCTTACTGACTTCACGATCAAGCTCAATTCGCAGCTTCTGCTCCTTCTGAGCGAGGAGCCAACCCTCGAATTTCATCATATCGACGTAGTTGGCAACCCAATCCAAAGGAAAACCGTTCGTGCGTGTGCAATCACCGATCATTCCAAGCAATTGCTCCGCGTACATCGCAGTCTTCTGCTCGCCAAAGCCAGGGATTTGTTGAAGCTCTTCCTTCGTCTGAGGCAAGAAGACAGAAATCATCCGCAGAACACGGTTCGTTGCGAGGATATAGGGAGCCTTTTTCTCACGAGCAGCCTGCTCGCGGCGCCATGTGCGTAGGGACTCGTACACCTCTTCATTCGGATTTTCCTCACAGTAGTAAGTTAGCATTTGTGTCATTTTCGCTTTACCCGTTAAGCCTTGCGTAAGATCTAATTCCGTGTGCACCAATGGTCGGAAGCCGATCCGCACCTTCTCACGCAAGCCTTGGCGGAACGCATACAGCATCTCATCCCAACTGATGCCCTGGTACCATTCATCCTGCCCAAACTTGCCAACCAAGTCAGGTTCACTCCAATGAACACTCCAAATCCCTTGTTCTTCAGCAATGGAAACTTGTGCAGAGAGCACTTGCTGGTCCCCCGAATTTTTCTCCAACGTGTTCAGAAATACAATATTCATCCCTTCAATTCCTCCAGACATATCACGAATTTTATTTCAGAAAAACGAAAAAGCACCTCTTCTGCCCGTTGGACAGAAAAGGTGCTTCCTTTTTCTAATATCCAAATCATACCATGTTTGTCAGTTAGGCGCAAGAACTGTTTTGTTGACGAGCCCTTATCGGTTATAATAGGTTCATACTAGAAAGAGAATGGAGGGCCCTCATGTCTGATTATGACTTTTTATATGATCATCAGGAAGAAACAACGACGCGTTTTGTCTGTTTCGTAGGTAATGCTTTACACCGTTTTGACCTCGCTATCATGACCACTACCCGTTATTATGGCAAGAAGCTGGTCATCGATTTGCAATCGGGACGCAGCGCAGTCATTGGTCCAGATGATTTGGATGAAGAAGGCTATCTGGAGCACGTGTTTAAGCTTAACGAAGAACAAGCCCAAGAACTTACCGAATTTTTATCTCAAATTATCGGTTCAATACATTTCACGGATATTTAAGGGATTGTCGGGGGACACTGGAAAAAGCATAACCTGAAAAGGAGGCTTATCCATGCGTAAGAAGTCACCACATACCAACAATGTAGAGGGATTAGGCTTCCTCTCAGAAGACCGCCTCGCTGCGTACACGGACCTCAAGTCGGTAGAGTCCCAGCGTAACGACATGATCCCCGAGGAGTTTCCGGAAGGACCCTATGGCACAAGCATGATGTCAGAGTCACTTGGGAAGAGCACACCTTGGCGAGAGGATCAACGCCCGACCAACCGATTTGCTTATGAGAATCGTGAGCTGCACGAAGGCATTTCAAGGGACTATCCTGGCGCAGATGATGAACTAGGAGAGTCTACTGAGGGCTTGTCCTAGGAACAACGAAACGCCGCGAACATCAGTGAATCTGATGTTCGCGGCGTTTTTAGTTGTTGCTTATTTACCCAGCAGCTCCAAGTGTCTGCCAATATGATGACGAAGGCCTTCAGCAAAGACATCCTCTTGATCAGCCATTGTTTGGAAAAACTCGTCCGCAAAGGTACGGCTGCCATCCTCATTTTTCGCTTGAAGGAGCAAGCCATACGTAATGTGCAGCAATTGACGTGCATTATTTTCTTCCATGTAATCAGGCAGTTGTGCATCTGTCACATCGCTAAGTGGTGCGATCGCGCTGATATCCGTTGTAACGTGGTAGTAAGCTGTTGCTTCAACAAAGTGATCAAGGGCATATTGGTGCATACGGCGATAAAGCGTAGGATTCACTTTGGCTACAACACGTACCGCTTCAAGCCAGTTCGTACCCGCCGTTTTGATATGGAACAAGCCATTCGTATATTGCCCGATCAACGGGAACACACTGAATTTATCACTGCCGGAATGGATACTAAGCTTATATTCAAAATGAACAGCAATGGCAGCATGACTAGCTAACTCACGCTCAAATTGCGCGATATCTCCAATGTAGTCGATCCCTTTTTGGAACTCGCCGCAGAAGCGTGGCGCCATGCTGAAAATCGTAACACCGCGATCACGCAGCTCATTCGCAACTAAATAATGTGCCTCTGGGGAAGTTGGAGTCGCTGTTTCATCTATGGAAATTTCGAAATCAACCGCACGGTCCAATGTAACGATATACTTGCGGTAGATGGCTTCCATGAAATTAATCGCTGCATCGTAGATCAAGACATCTTTCTTCAAAGCTTCCGCTGTATAGGCAAGCGTGGCTCCTGGTACATTCGGAGCTGTCTGCAGGTAGCGCTCTTCATAGCGGCTACGCAGGCTAGCAGGCAGTTGCTCGTATTTCGCTGCGATTTCCGCTGCGGACATGGATTCAATCGTATTGTCGATATTCTCGGAGCAATCCAGCGTCAGCATTGTAAAACCAAGGCGCAACGCGTACTCGATGTCCTCTTCTTTCTTCAAGTGGTCGCCGTCAGCGCCATACCCATCCTTGTAGCCCTCTTGCAGAACTGCATAAGCCGCTGCATCCAAAACATCCTCATACGTGCGGCCCGTCAATGCCAACTCACGAATACTTTGCTGCGCCAAGACAGGACGAATATCTTTGCCGCGGATCGTTTGGATATGGCCAGGACTTGCAATACCAAGTCGATCGCCTAGACCCATTGTCGCTACTTGTGTACCGAAAGCTTGTGGAGCTGTATATGGCAAAAATTGATTAATAATCAGACGATTTGCATGTGTTAACGGAGCAACTTTCCCGCCTTCTACAACATCACCTTGCAGAGCATCATAAAGCTCACCAGTGCCAACAGCTAGTAGACGTTTACCATCTGTGGTACGAACCATAAGAAGTGTTGTTTCTCCCACTTGCGTTAGTGATGATGCATATACTTTTACCACTTCGGATGAAAACTCGCTAACTTTCCCTGCGCGTACTGCTTCTATAAGTGCGTTCATGTTAAATTTCCTCCTATTTTTGCAAACGTTTGCTAGGTTTATATAACTTCATTTTAGCGCAAGTAACGAGCGTTTTCTCTTCATCTATTCCTATTTTAAGTGAAAACTATTCATATTTTTAACTAAACTTATGATATACTTTAGATACATCAATCCCAAATAAGGAGTCTTTCCTATGTCGCGTACCGTCACCTTCGGAAATGAAGATGAAGGCCCTTTCTACATTCAGCATATTCATCGCTCCGGCCCCTTCGAGAGAACTCAGCACATGCATGATATGTACGAGCTCTACTATTTGTACGAAGGAGAGCGCATGTATTTCATTCGTGATCGCTCGTATCTTATACTTCCGGGAGATTTGGTCCTCATTAATCGCCGCGAGCTTCATGCCACTTCCGATTCAGATAAATTAGGACATGCCCGAGTCGTTATTAATTTCAGTGACAGCTTGTTGGAAAGGATGAAAGACGAAGCTCCCTTCCTGCTCGACGCCTTCACGCATGCTACGCCCGTACTACGATTGGATCTACCTACTCGGAGACTCGTCGAAGACATTCTTGGCAAAATGATTCAAGAAGCGAAGGAGCCTCATCTGGGACAAACCTTCGCCATAACGCACTTTCTAGTCGAGCTGCTATTGTTCACGGCACGATTCGTACGTATTCATCCCGTCACTTCTCCTGAACATATCTCTCCTTTGCACCGGAAAATATCTACCATCGTGCGATTTATCAACACCCATTTTGCTGAGCCGATGCGACTGGAAGAGCTTGCTGAGCAGTTTGAAATCAGCCCCGCATATTTAAGCCGGATGTTCAAGGAAATTACCGGATTTTCGTTGGTTGAATATGTGAATCTCGTTCGTGTGCAAGAAGCTCAGAGGCTGCTAGCAACGACGAGGCTGAAAGTAATCGTGATCGCCGAGCAAGTTGGCTTCGGTTCTCTTGTGCAATTCGGGCGTGTGTTCCGTCAAATGACAAAGTTGACGCCGCTTCGTTATAGGCAATCGGCAAGTGTGCAATAGTGAGATAGACAAACTCATTATGCGGGTGAAAACTGTGCTGCTGGCTCGTTTCTCGACGAGTTAGTCGATTATTTCGACTTACGTAACTCCTATTGCCTCTCTCGACACGCGTAACTCGATTATTTCGACTTACGCTACTCCTATTGCCACTCTCACCACGCGTAACTCGATTTTTTCGACTTACGCTACTCCTTTTTGCTCTCTCGCCACGTGTAACTCGATTATTTCGACTTACGCTACTCCTTTTGCCTCTCTCGACACGCGTAACTCGATTTTTTCGACTTACGTAACTCCTATTGCCTCACTCGAGACGCGTAACTCGATTTTTTCGACTTACGCTACTCCTTTTGCCTCTCTCGCCACGAGTAACTCGATTATTTCGACTTACGCTACTCTTATTGCCACTCTCACCACGCGTAACTCGATTTTTTCGACTAACTCAATGCTGCTGGACCCGTTTCTCGAGAGTTAGTCGATTCTTTCGACTAACTCCTCGATAATAAAAAAAAGCCCGCACGATGCGGGCTTCACTTCCAAACTAATCCATACGTTTTACGCGTATCATCCTACTCTTATAATCTCCGCGCAGCATCAAAGGAACACCCAGGTTCATGAGCGTAGAACCATGCCGGATGCAGGCTTCACCATCGTCAGACTGCACCTCATATGACGCATGAGGAACAAGTCCTTGCAGAGGCAAATTCCGAGATTCCGAACCAAAATGCTGCGATTGCAAGAACGAAAAAACAACAGCTTCCTTTTCATCCTCACTGAGATATTGATAAGCCGCCACATTCGAGTCTCGCAGCGATGACAGCCGGTACAAGTCGCCATTCAGAATAATCGGCCTGATTTCCTTATACAGCTCCACATAGCGCTTCGCTTCATCCAATTCCTCTACCGACCATTTGCTGATGTTCGCCCCAATGCCCAAACCGCCCATCATCGCGCTATGGAATCTATAGGATAAAGGGAGGCTCCTGCCGTTAAAACCATGCGGCGATTCCGTTACCCAACACATCATTACCGCCGGACTGTAGGCATAGGAAAACCCCTCTTGAATCGCTAACCGGTCACGCGCATCCGTGTTGTCACTAATCCAAGCTTGATCGGCATAGCGCAAAATGCCAAGATCAATCCTCGCGCCTCCGCCCGCACATGTCTCAAATTCCACATGGGGGAATCGCTCCCTTAGCTCGGCCCAAATGGCGTACAAGTGATCGACATGTTTGATCCACATGCCCCCCCCTGCATCCTGCCCATTGGCAAATGTACCAGGCTCTGTAATGGTTCGGTTCATATCCCATTTGATAAATCGGATATCATACTTCGTAAGTAATGTCGTCATGAAATCGAGAACAAATTGCTTCACTTCGGGCAGACCCACATTCAACAACAGTTGATTGCGCAGCTGTGTTCCTTCGCGCGTCGGAAATTGATACACCCATTCCGGATGCGCTCGGTACAAGTCGCTGTCGGGGTTGACCGATTCTGGCTCTACCCATAGCCCGAATTCCATCCCTAGTACTTTAACGTGATCGATCAGCTCCTCTAGGCCATTCGGGAACTTCTCCTCATTGACATACCAATCTCCTAAGCCTGCTCTATCACTATGGCGCTGGCCGAACCAGCCGTCGTCAACGACGAATCGTTCCACACCCAGACGAGCTGCCTGCTGTGCCAGCTCCTTTTGCCCTTCCACAGTTACGGCGAATTCGGTCGCCTCCCACGAATTGTACAACACTTTGCGCAGCTTGTTGGTCGGCCGTACATAATCCTTTTGGTACTTGTGCAAGTTGCGGCTCATCTGACCGAATCCACCAGATGTGAATCCGCCGACGAATACTGGCGAAACATACATTTCACCAGGTGCCAGCACGAAGGCACTGTCAAAATCGTTCACACCGCCTACGATTCGCACATGCCCGAACGTCGACTTCTCCGCAACGATTTTCCAGTTGCCGCTCCAGCCAAGTGCGCCAAACCACAAATTCCCCGAGGTTTCGTCGGCTTTTCCACTGTCGATAGCAAACCATGGATTAGTGTGAGGCCCCGTGAAGCCTCTGCGTGATTCCAGCACCTTTTTCCCTTCGGACAAGACCGTCGATCTTAATTGATACTCGCCTGCCCAGCGACCTGTCACATGCGTCAATCGGTAATCAGGCAGAGCCTGCACCGTCCAAACAGCCGCCATGACCTGCTCAATTCGAACGGACTCTGTCTGCGAATTACGCACGTGCACAAAGCGCTCAATCAGATCGTACTCTGGGATCGCTTTATAATGAACTTCGACATCTAACGGGTAGTAGGTATCCACCATCCGCAGTACGATTTCATTTTCGCTCGCTAATCGATATCCTTCATACCTCAGCTTCAAGTCCCGTACACCGTCTTCAAACGAAACTTTCAGCGCGGGTTCGGCATAATTACAGCCGCCCCAGCCCCCATACTCCTCCGTTTCACGATCGATTTCCGCATCGAAGGAGCTATGCAGCCTGCTTGTTAGTAAATACCCGCATTCAGAAGCCTCAACATGGGTTCCCCAATACAAGTGCTGGATGGTGCCTTTCTCATTAATCCCGAACACATACGAAGATTTGTCGGTGCGAATTTCGAAGATATTCGCTTGTTCCAAAACCGTTACAGACATCCTAACCGTCCCCCTATGTCTCCATGAATCTATCCTTTGATCGCTCCCGCGGCAATCCCTTTAATGATGAATCTCTGCATGAACAAGAAAAAGATGATAATCGGAATCATGCCCATAACGGCATAAGCAAAAGCAAGATTTAAGTCGCTGCTGTATTGACCGAAGAAGAAGTACTGTTGCAGCGGGATCGTGCGGTAATTTTTGTCCTGCAGGTAGAGCAGTGGAAGTAAAAAGTCGTTCCAAATGTACAACGCATTCAGTACGAGTACCGTAGCTGTAACCGGCTTGAGCAAAGGCATCACAACACGTATAAAAATACCCGGCGTCGAACAGCCATCAATCCTAGCGGCTTCTTCAATTTCACGCGAAATGCCTTTCACGAAACCTGTGTAAAACAATACGCCCATCTGTACACCGAAACCGCCATAGATTAGCGCTAGTCCCCAATGCGAATTCACAAGATGGAATGATTTTCCGATCTGGTACAACGGGAGCATAATCACTTGAAAAGGGACCATCATACCCGAGAGGAACAAGATAAAAATAAAGCTATAAAATGGCTTATTTCTGCGCGCAATTGCATAACCAGCAAGTGCAGAAGCGAAGATAATTAGCGCAACGGAGATGACGGTTACAATCAAGCTATTTATAAGTGCTGCGGGATACTTGGACGTATTCCATGCATGCGTGTAATTCGCAAAATTCAAACTCGTCGGCAACGAATAAAAGGAATCAAAGGTTTGCTTCGCTGTTTTGAGTGACATCAGTAACGCGACATACATTGGAAACACAAACAGAATAGCCAGAATTGCAACCGCAGCGAACGTGCTGTATCGTGTGATTTTCATTACATCTCCACTTCCCGTCTTCTGAAAATGGATAATTGCACAACCGTCACGATGACCAGAATGACGAAGAATATCATCGATAACGCCATGCCATAACCTGCTTTGAAGGAGCTGAAGGCTGTTTTGTAGATGAACGTTGTAATAACCTCCGTTGCAAAGCCCGGTCCCCCCTGCGTGGTTACCCAAACGAGATCAAACACTTTGAGCGAGCCCGTCAACACGAGCAGCAGATTGATCGTAATCGACGGCGCAAGCAATGGTAATGTCACATGCCAGAACGCTCGACCTGCTCCAGCTCCGTCCATTTTGGCACTCTCTACAAGCTCACTCGGAATGCCCTGTAAACCAGCGATATAGATAATCATAGGTGCGCCTACGCCCTGCCACAGGGCAACAAGAATCAATCCGAATAGAGCATGATCGGGATTACCAAGCGGACTAGTCACATCCAGACCGAATATGGTCAGCAGCTTGGGAAAACCTGTGCTGAAATTGTATTTCCAAATAAAACCGGATAATACGATAGAGAGAATGCTCGGCAGGAAGAAAATCGTCCGAAATACGTTCTTAAACTTCAAATAAGAATCCAGAAGCAAAGCAAGTAGAAGAGATAGCACATTCACAAGCACCATTAGAATAATTGCATATTTAAACGTATTTCCAAGCGCGGCCCATACGTCCGAGTCTTGAAAAGCATGCACGTAGTTTTCCCACCCAATATACGTCAGCTTGCGTGATACACCATCCCAACTTGTGAAAGAATATCGCGTTCCTATCACGAATGGAATGAGGACTGCTAACGTAAATAACAGAATACCCGGAATAAGGAACAGAACATACCAGAACTCACCACGGATCATTCGTTTCATATTTCCCATAGGTTAAATTCCCTTTCTGATGAATAACGGCATAGGCAATAGCCTATGCCGTTATAACGCTGTCGTTATTTGTGGTTCTTGGCAACCCAGTCATCGAGATCCTTAATGATTTGATCAGGTGTTGCTTTCTTGAAAAACACCTTTTGAACATATTGTGTAAATTGTGAGTTCCAATCAATTGTCGTGGTAATAAAGGATTGAGAATCGTACGTTAACCCTTTATCGAAATACGGCTTAAGATCATTGACCGCTGGCGCAATGTCTGTTGAGGCGCCTTTGACAAAGCTAAGCGAGTTAATATTTTTCACCCAAGCATCTCCGCCCTCTTTGCTGGCCATGAATGCAAGGAATTTCAACGCTGCATCTTTATTCGCTGATTTGCTGTTCACGGCAAGAGAGGCATCAGGGTTGAATTCAAGCTTATTCAAGCTTTCATCATTGCTGAATGGATACGGGAAGTACCCCATACCTGTTTTGTACAATTCCGGATTTTTCTTCTGAATATCCGCTAAAGGCCAAGTCCCCATGTACATCATACCCACATCGCCTTTGGAGAAGAGGTCTACGATACCATTGTAATCGACGCCAAGCTGATCTTTGTTACCGAGGTCAAACAAATCTTGGGCATGGGCGATAACTGTTTTGGACGCAGGGTTGTCAGCAAATTTCGCTGTGCCCTTTTCCACTTTGGTGAAAAAGTCCGCTTGTTTCTCTACCAGAGTTGTATTGCTTGGCAGGTCTCGGCTCAACCACATGCCTAACGTCCAGTTGTCTTTCCATCCAAGGGCGAAAGGTGTTTTGCCCGCTTCTTTTATTTTTTTGGCCGCAGCAATCATCGCATCGTACGTTCTAGGAACCTGGAGACCGAGATCGCTGAATATTTTTTTGTTATAGAAAACTGCAATTGGCGTAGCGTTAACTGGCATGATATAGTTTTTGCCGTCAGTTGCTTGCGCTTTCAGTACGCCAGGATCGAAGTTGGACATGAAATCTTTACCCGTCAAATCTTCAAGGTAACCGCCATCATGCAGCAGCTTCGTTTGACTGCCCGCATTTAATGTAAACACGTCCACGATGTCGCCGCTGGCCATTTTCGTTTTCAATAAAGTGTAGTAATCATCATATTTAACAGGCTGTACCTCGACCTTAATATTAGGGTTTTGCTTTTCGAACTGCTCGACGATTTTTGCTACTCCGTCTGTGACATCACTTTTGAAATGCATAAAAGAAATCGTAACTGGCTTCTCTACTTTAGCCGTTGCGGCCGCAGTAGCAGCTGGTTTATTCTCGCTGCTTGCAGCTGGCGTTGCCGTGCTTGCTGTATTGCTGTTGCTGCCGCACGCTGACAATAAAAGAGCCACCATCGTTGCCGAAACACTTACACTTGCAAACTTATTCATATCTGTTACCCCTCTTCCTCGTTTTCGGTTTAGAACAGTGATCTCTCGTTCTGAATCCTATCTTACGCTCTGAAAGAAGGAATCGTAATAAAATAAATTGTCGTTCTGATGTTCAAAATTTTGGTATTTAAGATTTGGCCGTATACTTATCTCGGTATTCCGAAGGCGTTTGTCCCGTGAACTTTTTGAACACTTGGCTGAAGTAACGTTGATTCTCATACCCCACAAGCTCGGAAATCTCACTAATTTTATATTCCGACATGTTCAGCAGCTCGCATGACTTTTCCATCCGTTTACGCGTCACATACTCGATAAAGTTCTCAGAAGTCACGGATTTAAACTGCTTGCTTAAGTAACTCGGGTCGAGATGAAAGCGAGTAGCGATGTCGATCAGACTGATATCTTCAAAATAGTGCGCATCCAAATAGGAGGCAATCTCGTGCATAGAATGAACGGATGGGGTCGTCCCCTTACTCGCATGATATTCCTCAGTGGCTTCGGTGAACTGTTCGATGAAGTGACTGAACTGACTGTGATCCACGATGCCTGTGATCGAACGTGCATCGAAAAGCTGCGGATAAGTAAGCACCATTTCTGTCATCTCAGCGGCGGCCATTTCTGTTAGCTTTTTCAGCGCTCGCTGACCCTCACGGATGGTCAGTCCATTCATTTTATCCGCTTTGTGCAGGAAATTCCGCAGCAGCTCGCGACTCTCGGCCCCATTCCCTGCGGCAAACGCTTGCTGCAAGGTCTTCAGCTCAAACACCGTTAACAACTCCCACGTAGCAGGAGCCGCTCCTGTGAATTGTTCCGGGGCGTTAAGTGAAAACTGGGTCGCATGCAGCATGTTATTTCTCAACAGATCATTGGCAATGTCATAAGCCTCTGGCAACCGTTCCAATTTATTGAACACACTGCTTAAACCAGCTACCACATCAAGCTGCAGCATCTGGTTTATCACGTTGTGAAAAGACTTGAGCAAATGTCGGATATGTGTCTCATTGTAGGCGGACTCTGGTGCATACAAGCAGAGACTCATCCTGTCGTCCGACTTATAGATGAGTGGTGCAACGTCCTGTCCGTCAGAGGAGAGCACTTCGGCCAAAATATTTTCGATACTGTACATTAACAAATCTGCATTCCCATGGAATTTCTTTATGGATATGCCATGAAAGTTGCGGAACATACAGACTGCTAGCCGAAAGCTGCCTCTAGCGCTAGAGATTGCAAGTTCTTCCGCTTGTGTTTGAATATCTATGACATTCGTGATACGGCGGCTAGTGACATGCTGAAGGAACACTTCTCTGCGGAGCTGCCACATATCTTGGGTGAATTTCTTTTGCTGCTGCAGCGTCAAATGGTTGTGGCTTGCCTCCATAGCCTTCACTAATGCGCTTTTCAAATCCAACAGAGAAATCGGCTTCAGCACGTACTCACATGCCTGATAAGTCACTGCTGCTTTCATATATTCAAATTGCGAGTAGCCGCTAATGACAATCACTTTGATCTCGGCATAATTGGTGTACAAGGCTTCTAGAAACTGTTGACCGTTCATGACCGGCATGTTCATGTCCGTCACAATAATATGAGGCTTGCTAATACGTATAAGCTCCAACGCTTCTTCGCCATGTCGCGCTTCGGCAATAACTTCCACGTCCAGAGCAAGCTCACTAATCATTTTGCAGATGGACTTCCTTCCCAATGATTCGTCATCCACGACCATTACTTTGTACAAAGCTGTCACCCCCACTATGATTGTACGGAATTCGTATGTGAATCGTCGTTCCGATCCCTATCTCACTCTCCACGTCTAGGCCATATGGCGATCCATAAACCAGTCTTAATCGTTCATGCACATTTTTGAGTCCGATGGATACGCCGTAGAAAACGTCGGACGATTTGTTCTCGAACGATGACCGCAGCGCAACCAGCTTTTCTGTTTCGATGCCTGGTCCGTTATCTTGCACCGTCAGTACAACGGAATCCGATTCCCGCAGTACGCTCACACAGATCCGAAGGGACTGCTCCTCCTCCCGCTTGCTGAACGCGTGCACAATGACATTCTCAATAATCGGCTGCATGACGAATCGAATGATCGCACAGTCCATCAGCTCAGTGGCGACGTCGAACTCAATCTGCAGCGTCTCTTCAAAGCGGAGCTGTTGGATGTACAAGTAGTTATTCACGTGCGCAAGCTCCTGACCAATCGTCGAAGCTACATTGCCTTCATAGAAGCTGTACCGAAACATGTCGCCTAACGCACGGCACATCTCGTGAATTTCATAATCCCCGATCAGTACAGCCTTGCCGCCGATCGTCTGCAGTGTATTGTAAAGAAAATGCGGATTGATCTGCATTTGCAGCGCAAGAATTTGCGCTTCTTTATTGAGAAGCTGCATTTCGTATTTGGATTCAATCAGCTCGCGAATTTTATCTGTCATGAAATTAAAATTGCCCGTCAACTCTGAGATATCATCACGATAATTGGCATTCTGCGGCAGACTAACATGAAAATTGCCCTTGCGAACAGTTTTCATCGCTTTTCCGAGCAGCTTGATGGGTCGGGTAATGTAATGCTGTGCGAGGATCGAGAGCAGTGAAATGCTCAGCATCACGAAAATAAACGCCCCAACTGTCGTAAGCAAAATATTCCTGCGGTTTTGTTCCAGTTCTGGGTTCGGATACACAATGGAAAGCGAAATATTGCCATAATTGAGTCGGGAGGTAGCGACAAATAAATCCTTCTTATTCAAAAATTGAATGTCCTTAGGATCATTTTGCGAGCTGATCTCCGGCTTTTCGTATTTCGGAATGATATCCGCATATTTGCCATTCGTCTGATAAAAGGGCTCGCCGCTGGCGTTCTGCAATACAATGACGTTCGGCGAATGATTATTCGCTTCAATCATCTTCGATAATTCCTTGCTCTGAATGTAAAAAACGAGCGTACCGAATTTCGTTCTATAGAACGGATCATAAATAGGAATTGAATAAACAAAAAAGTCCTGTTGTAATGTGACATCCTTATAGGTAAACATAAGCGCTTGCTGAAATGGCAAATCGAGCATCTCCTTATTATGAGGAATGCTCTGATCCATTTTGACGGACTCGTAGCTAGCCGCTCTGGACCATGAATCTTCCAGCTTATTTTCTTTGCCGAAGATCATGATCTTAATAATGTCTTTGTTTTTATTCTGAATCAGCAAATCATAGTTTTTAATCGATTCCCTGAGCAAAATGATTTCGGCATCATTATAATTAGCCCCATGCTCCATGAGATTCAGGATGCGGTCAAAACCATATATTTGCAGGGCAGACGAAGAAATATTGCTGAAATATTGATCTAAATACCCAGATAAATACTCGGCATTCTGGTCCGAACTTCGGAACATCGAGTTTTCTAAGGAACGTGTGCTTGACTGATAAAAAATCATGGAGAGTACAAGCATGGGGATCAAGGAGATCAGGACACTGCTCCAAACAATTTTCGTGCGAATGCTCCTATTTATAAATAGCCACCTGATCATGCCATCCCAACTTCCCCTGTTGTTCAAATTAAAATTGGATCGATTATACCACATTGTAACATCAATCCTGCTTCTTACAATTCAACTTTTTGTAATCTTGATGTTCAAATTTTTGTTTCACGAATAACGCTAAACAGGTACCCACCGTCTAAACACTTGTTCAAAGTGTCCAACAATGAGTACCTGTTTTTAAAATCTCGTGTTACTTTTTGTTTTTGTCCAAAATAGCTGTTGCGTCTTTACGGAAAGATACAGCCGCTTCTTGAACCGTTATTTTCTTGTACATTATTTTCTCAGCTGTATCTTTTAGCAGCTTCTCGATTTCGATGGAACCAACTGGATTCGGAGGATCCATTGGCGCACTGTTTTTCTCAGCCCAAGCGACATAGTCAAATACTTTGATTTCATTCGGGCTTAACAGCGGTTTCAAAGCTTCCTTCACTTTGGATGCTACTGGTACGCCGCGCTCGCCCTTAATGATTTTATTTGCTTCAATATCATTGATCCAGAAATCAATAAATTTAGCAGCTTCTTCTTGTACTTTGGAACTGCTTGATATGGACCAGTACATACTTGGTTTCAAGAATAACCCTTTGTTTGCATCAGGACCTGGCATTGGCTGCAGGACAAGCTCACGTTTCGATGCTGTAGCTAGACCAATAAATTGATTGGACCAACCATTGGAGGAAATGGAATTACCCAATGTCAACTCGTCATCTTCTGGTGTGCCTTTCTTTTGTGCAGCCTTATCAAGCGCCAGCACACTTCCAGCGTCATAATATTTCTGAGAGCGAGTGAAATAATCAACAAACAGCTTGTCGTCGGTATAACCAAGGGCTGTGCCTTCTGCGTTATACATTTTTTGACCAAGTGTACGCAGGTAATATGGGAAGAAAACGTCATCTCGGAAGCCGCCCGTGATTTTGCCCGCAGCTTTCGCTTTTGCAGTAATCGCATCCATATCATTCCATGTCCAGTTCTTTTCAGGAGGCGTAATATTTGCTTTTTTCAACATCTCGAAGTCCATGATACTGGTCAAAGCATTAACCCCTAAGTTCATAGCTACGAGCTTCCCGCCTACTTGACCACCTGAAACCGCATTTGGACTAACGTCATCCACGTTAAGAATTTTACTTTTCGTAAAAGGCGTCAAATCTGCCAATTGGTTTCTTCCACCGTATTGTGTTAAATACGAGATATCCATTTGTATAATATCTGGAAGTTGGTTAGCTGCAGCCTGAGGAGCTAGCTTTTTCCAATAATCATCAAAAGCAGCGTATTCAGCTTCAATTTTGACATTCGGATGTGATTTCTCATACATTTCGATAACTTTTAGCGTATAATCGTGGCGTGCTTGACCTCCCCACCATGCCATACGAAGCTTTACTGGGTCCTTACTTGCACTAACTGTTGCACTAGGAGTCGTTGCTGTTGTTGGCGTTGTTGTGGCTCCACCACTTTGGTTGCTAGAAGTACCCGAAGAACAAGCGGTTGCAGTGAAAATCATGGATAATGACATTAATGTTACTACTGCCTTTTTCATGGTTTTTCTCCCCTTTGTACGTACATTTCAGACAAGGTAATCGCTTACATCCCTATTATCTTCTATAAATTAACATTTGGTAATTTAAAATTCCGTCCTCTTTGTTCAATTTTCAGTCTTGAAAAAGAAAAGAGACAGTACCTCTGAGTAGGTATTGTCCCTTATATGACGTACTATCCGATCAGTCTCATTAACCCTTTGTACGCTAGTTCCTCGAATTTACTAACGACCTTCTCCCGCTCCATCGCCCACTCGCAATCCTCAAGTGCGCAGGCAACCGGTGCATCCAAGCGAATGGTCGCCAGATCAAGCGATAGATGAAGCATATCCAGCTCTGCCTCGATCTTAGTCCGTACACCCTTCGGAAGTGCAGCTAAGTTCTCTAAGATACCCGCGATGTTCTGGTACTCATTCAGCAGCTTCGTTGCTGTTTTCTCCCCAATCCCTTTGACCCCAGGATAATTATCTGCCGTATCTCCCGTTAACCCCTTCAGATCAATGATTTGAGCTGGGGTCAGGCTCTTCTCCTCCATGAGTGTGTCTAGCGTATACACCATGTAATTGGATTGCCCTTTTTTCATAATAATGACTTCCGTGTTCTCGTTAACAAGCTGCAGCATATCGTGATCCCCTGTAAGGATCTGTACTTTCGTATGAGGGCTGTATGTACGAGCCAAGGTACCGATGCAATCATCAGCTTCATAGCCAACGACACCTACATTCGGAATATTAAAACTGGCTGTCACGTCTTTAACCAGGTCAAATTGTGGGATTAACTCCTCGGGAGCAGGTCCGCGATTCGCCTTGTAGGCTTCGAACTTCTCTGTGCGGAAGGTCTTGCTTCCCATATCCCAACAACACACAACATGAGTAGGCTTGAAGGTTTCAATCGCATCTAACAAATATTTCAGAAATCCGTAAACGCCGTTAATCGGCACGCCATGATCCGTTCTCATGATATAACCACTAGATGAAGTTGCGTAAAAACCGCGAAATAATAAGGCCATGCCGTCAACTAGCAGCACGGATTCAGATGAATTGTGTGACATAAATAATCGCTCCCATTCGAATAAAGCCTATGAAAAGTATGAACTTGTTACGAGTAGTATAGCACGGGACATGTGTTCCCGACACGCAAAAACCCGCCATCAGCAAAAGTTACCAATGACGGGAGTTCATAATATGAAGCTGTTTAGCGGCTCGTATGCCAGTTAATTTCCTGAATGAATTCCGTTATTGATTCGTTCAAGCGTGTGGAGATTTCATCATCCAGAATCGCTTGCCCTTGGTCGCCCCATGTTACTTGTTTATCAAGAACATACACACCTTGCAGAATGTTCTGTGCGCCTAGAACAGATAATACTGGTTTGAGAGCATAATCGATGGCCAGCAAGTGTGCGTAGGTTCCCCCAACCGCTAGTGGAAGTACGATTTTACGCTCGAGTCCTTTTTGCGGCAACAGATCCAGGAATGCTTTCAATACGCCTGTGTAGGAAGCTTTGTAGACTGGCGTAGCTACGAAAACAGCGTCAGCTTCTGTTACCCGTTTACTCGCATTGACAATAGCCTCACTGTCAAACTTAGCATACAACAAATCCTCTGCTGGAAGGTCGCGAACCTTAATCCAGTCTACTTCAAGACCAGCTTGCAGAAGTTCGCTTTTGGCGACTTCGATCACACCATGCAATCGGGAGGTTGGGGTTGGACTTCCTGAAATGATTACTACTTTAGCCATGTGATTCACTCTCCATTTGCAATGTGGTAAAAAAAGAGACTCCGCTTCCTTTGTTCGCTACAAAGTGGGAGTCTCCTGCTGTTGGGTCGACTTTTTTAATCCATAGTGTTTCACTTGGGATTATATTACCATGGCTTATTGGGGACGTCAATGCGTTCGGCTCAAAAGAAATTCCAGCCTGGCATCCACCGTAAAAAGAACGAGTATTTAGACGGTATGATCATTCCCGATAGAATTGGGTAAAACAGTGCGAACAGCACGAAGACGGCGGCAAGGTAACCGTACACCCATCTTCTTTTGTGCAGAGTACCTTGCTCCAGATAGTCTTTGATGTAATAAGTTAAGATCAGAACTAGGAACGGTACCATAGCAAAATAGTGATAAATAAACGTCAGTCTGGGTACCAACATCCACGGCAAATACTGTGAGCAGTAGCCAATTAACAGCATTCGCAGTAATTTATCTTTGCGTATGATTGCGATATAGAAGGACATCACCACCGCTATAAAGCCTGGCCACCAAACAAGCGGGTTACCGAATGAAACGATGCTCGAGAGCATGCCCTGCGGCATAAGCTTCGCTTGGTAATACCAGATCGGACGCAGCATCATCGGCCATTCCCACCAAGGTGAGGAGAACGGATGCGTTGCGACTAAATCCTTATGGTATTTGTACATATGAACTTGGTAGGTCACAACATCCTTCAGATTATGTCCTGGACCCGGAACCATCATAAAAGGAATATAAGATAGCGTATAGACACCCAGCGGTACGATGACAAACATGAGTACACACCAGAGTAAGGTGAGTAATGTATTTCGGACGAAAAGCTTTTGCACACGTTGGAGCTTCGTAGATTCGGCTTCGGTGAGATCGATACTTTCCTCTTTTGCATCAACTACATCTTCACCTTCTATTTCACCTTCGGGCTCATCTCGCCTGTTCAACAGTAATCGCTTGGCAAATAGGTACTCTCTGTATCTTTCCCATAACGAGATGAATAATAGCACCGCTAAACCAGCACCGCCGTAAATCACAATCCATTTGGACGCAGCGCCGATACCGAAAAACAATCCGGAAAGTCCAAGTGGAATTAGCGTCGCCCAAAGCTTTTCTCGGTAGAAGCTCAAAGTTGTGTAGCGATACATGAAATAAAACATCAGCATGATGAAAAACACACCATACACATCAATCGTGGAAATTCTCGTCTGCGCAAAATGCATGAAATCAAAGCTAAGTAAGAAGGCAGCAATGAGTGCATATTCAGAACGCCCAAACATCCGCTTAGCAAACACATACATAATAGGAATCATGCCGACGCCGAATAAAGTACCGATAACCCGCCATCCAAACGGATTTAAACCGAACACGTAAATACCGATGGAAATCAGTATTTTGCCTAGAGGGGGATGCGTGCTTTCATAGGGTTCAATCTTGTGGAGATGCTCATAGGCCGTTCTTGCATGATAAATCTCATCGAAATACGTGCCATTCATATACGTAGGTGTATAAGGGACGACACTTGCTTCATCAAATAAATGAGCTGTTTTCCCCTCATCGGAAGCGTTGACATCTAGTTCCTTCACACTGGCGATCGGTAATGGTGTCGTACCTCCATCTCCGAATATCCCGATTTCATGAAGATGCAGCTTGGCACTCTCTTGCGCGTCGATCACAATCTTCACATACCGTGCTTCTTTATTCGCTTCAACGGTATGCCAAGTGAACACCTTCGTATGGTCAGATTTTACCGCCATGGCATCTTGCCACTGCTCACCATCTTTGGAAAACCAATACGAATAAGCACCTTCCCCAACACCAGCAAAGCTATTAATACGTGAAATCTGATGCGTGCCACCGAGATCAGCAATAACCGACTCTCCTGCACTCGTTGGTTGCCAGAACGTCGTCGGATCCTTATGCCCGCCAAGATGGAACAATGCAATGATCGCATAGACCACCACAAGAGCGCCTAAATACATGGCATCCTTACGCGAGAAGAAGCGTCCGCGCTTACTTCGTTCTATATGATCCTCCGCAGGCAGGATAACCGCCTTCCACAGAGAGGTCTCTCTTACATTCGTTGCTTTTGCTTGAGGCTCATCTTGCACTGGAAGCACTTCAACATTTTCATTACCTGGAGGTGTTGTCTCCTCCACAGTCCCGTCTTGATCTGATTTCACGAAAAGCCTCCATCCCAATATACATGCATAGACAAACATCATAACGTTGATCGCCGAAACCGTCAGCAGCAAAGGATTATAACGCGGAATGTGATAGTCCTGATGAAAGCTGCGCAAAAGCACATCGCCGATATTGATAAAATGCGTGATGCTGAAGCCTATAAAAAGCCATAAAATCCGGCGATCCTTCATATAAATGAAGCTCGTTAAGGCTAGCAATAAGCCATAGTGTAAATAGCGCTCGTGCATTTTGGTCATACACATAAAAACGGCTGTGATAAATAAGAAGGAAATGTATAATACAGCACCTCGTCGATGCTTACCCATCACATACAGGAAACAGACATATAGAATGGACAGAGACATCAATACAAGTCCAATTAATTTATAAGACAAGTGCCCAAAACCGCTGTTCATGTCCACGAAGTTTCCGCCGAGAAGTGAAAACAGATTAAACGCGTTGAGCGACGCATATGGATAGGAAGCTAACGTGCCCGAATACAAATCGATCATCCACCCATAGCCTCTGCCAACTGCAAAAGGAAGTGAAAGAACGACCATTGTAGCTACGCCAGTCAAAACGCTTAGCAGCCATACCATCGCGTTGCGTGCCCGTATGACATCGATCAATAGAAATACGCCAAACAGCAGCGCTTGAGGCTTAAGTAAAAGAGCAAGTGCGATAAAGAAGGCCGCTTGAGGTAGTTTGCCCTTCATTTGCAGCAACAATGTCGCAACAATACAGAGCATGAAAAAAGAATCCACCTGTCCCCATACCGCAGAATTCGCCCAAATGGCTGGGTTAAAGGCAAATAAGGCCGCAATCCAGAGCGCCTGCTTCCAGGTACGTGCACCCTCTTGTTTGCTAATCGCTAGACGGAATAGCAGATAGACGGTCCCGAGATCCGCAAGAATTGCGGGCAGCTTAAGGATGATTAAGGAGCTCCCACTCTCCCAAGGAATTGAGAACTTATGATGTAAGAAGCCAACAACGTATAAGACGTACATATAGCCAGGGGGATAATCCAGGAAATAATCTTTGGCATTCGTATATAAGTCCTTTAAACCTACCGTATAGGCGCGATCCGCCCATGCCATGAACGTTCGCACGTCCGTATCATAGCCTACCCACGTGGGGGCCAAAACTAGTCTAAGTATGAGGGCAATCAAAAGCATGATTCCTAAGAGTAAGAATGAGTAGGGAGCCAATCCCCGTTGTTTGAACCAACTTAGCATGCGACATCTCCTTAGCATTAAACTCTCCCTATTATACCTGTCCACACGCATCCAGAAAAGGAAAAAAGCACCGACGCTAAGGTCAGTGCTTGGGTTCAATCTTTTCAATGCGCTCACATATGTCATGCAACCAGTCATAGTCCCCTGTCATAGAGGCGCAGAGCGATAAATTTTCTAGTTTTAATCGGTTCCATACATAAGTCGCGTTAGCTTCCATGCACAGCATTAATTCCTCTTGCTCGCCTCGAGTTAGCTCTCGGGCTCTGCGTAGTGTCCATAATTCCGCCATACGTTGATGAACGGCTAACATGGTTCTTAGCCCCCTGCTCCGTGGAGTCGCTTTCATTATGTAGTATGGACAAAGTAAAGGGACTCGAAACAGAAGGCTTTTACGGTAACAGGAAAAAGTTCTAGACCCCATGCGTTTATTTTCTTATAATTAAACTAATATAAAGGCAATGCTACCTAACAGGTACAACCTCGGATTCGAATTTTTCGAATGCAGGTCAGTACCTGTTTTTTGCGTTTACTTTTACCACTACCCAGAGGGGGCTTAATTTATGTCGATGGTCATTGAAGCGGTCTATCACCGCCCGAAATTAAACTGGTCTTATGCCTATGATGACAAAACCGTACATATCCGAATTCGTACAAAGCGCGATAATGTGAAAAAGGTTTATGTGTACGCTGGGGATAAATATGCTTGGGAGCGTACCTCCGATTATTTCGAAATGCGTATTTTAACAAGTGATGCGTTATTTGACTATTGGGAAGCAGCCATTCAGCCGCCTTATCGGCGCTTACGATACGGGTTTAAGCTGCAAAACGGGAAAGAAAAGCTCTGGTTAACGGAGCAAGGCTTTTTCCCTAAGGAGCCGGAGGATTCCAACGGAATGTTTGAGTATCCTTTCCTTAATCCCGTAGACATCCTCAAGCCGCCAGCTTGGGTGAAGGATGCTGTGTTTTATCAGATTTTTCCTGAACGTTTTGCAAATGGCGATCCAAGCTTAGATCCTTCCGATGTTGAACCTTGGGGCGGTAAGCCGACTCCTACGAATTTCTTTGGTGGGGATTTGTTAGGTGTGCAGCAGCACTTGGATCACTTATCTGAGTTAGGCATTACTGCGATTTATTTCACACCCGTATTCGAAGCGACGACCAATCATAAGTATGATACTAGGGATTATAGGAATGTAGATCCTCAATTCGGAACCAACGAGACATTGAAAGCATTAATCGAAGCTTGCCATAGTCGGGGGATCCGCGTGCTGCTTGATGCAGTATTCAATCATTGCGGGCATACCTTCCCACCGTTCGTTGATGTCATGGAAAAAGGAGCCGACTCTGCCTATGCAGACTGGTTCCATGTCAGAGAATGGCCGCTTCGTGCTGATGACAACGGTATTCCGACTTATGAAACATTTGCCTTTGAGCCAATCATGCCCAAGCTTAATACAGAGCACGAAGAAGTCAAAGCCTACTTGCTGGAGGTCGCTGAATTCTGGGTAAAAGAAATCGGTATCGATGGCTGGCGCCTCGATGTTGCCAATGAAGTCGATCACCACTTCTGGCGTCAATTCCACGACAAGGTGAAGCGCATCAATCCGGATGCTTATATCCTCGGTGAAATTTGGCACGATTCCATGATGTGGCTGCAAGGCGACCAGTTCGACGCTGTCATGAACTATCCTTTCACGACGGCGGTGCTCGACTTCGTAACCACGGGCAAGCTCGACGGCTATGGCTTCGCTAATGCAATCGGTGCCCAGCTGGCCAGTTATCCGCAGCAAGCTAACGAAGCTGCGTTCAATCTGCTGGACAGCCACGACACACCTCGCCTGCTCACGCAGTGTGGCGAGGATAAACGCCGGATGAAGCTGGCCGCGCTGCTTCAGTTCACTTTCCCTGGGACGCCGTGTATTTACTACGGCGACGAGGTAGGGCTTAGCGGCGGCGGCGACCCCGATTGCCGCCGCTGCATGGAGTGGGACGCGTCCTTGCAGGACCGCGACCTGTTCGAGTTCTACCGCAGGCTCATCGCCCTGCGGCGCAGTTCCGAAGCGCTGCGCACCGGCGCATTGCGCTTCCTGCACGCCAAGCCGGGCGATGCGCGGCTTGTGCTCGAGCGCGTTAACGAAGATGGTGAGCATCTGCTCATCTTCGTTAACGCAGGCAGACGCTCTGCGCAGCTGAGCGTCAAGGTCGCCTGCGAGCGCCGCTGGCGCGATGCGCTCGCGGGCGGCGCCGCGGCCGAGCCGGTCGGCGGCAAGCTGCGGCTGCAGCTGCCGGCGTACGGCTACGCCGTGCTGCGCGCGGAGTAGCGTATGCTGCTAAGGTAGCTACGGAGATTTACTGAATTTGCACCTCTCCCCCCTCTGTAAACTGAGGGTGCGATAGAGATGCCCCATGTTCGACAGTTAGAAAATGTGAACACTCTAATGGACAGCAAGGTCGTTATTTGATCAGATACATCACCATGCAGATACTATCGGACACAGCTGCCGTTATTTTGACCTTTAACGATGATTTCCGCCTGATTATCGCTTAATAGCGTATTTGGTGTCCGATAAATAATCAGGATTATTGATTTCAGCTATTTAACGTCGTCTATGTCCGTTAGGCACCACCGCAACACAAAAACCCCCTCACCGCACAAAAAGCGGGGCAAAGGGGGCTCCTATTCTCTACTTCTTCAAAATCACACTCGAATAAGCAGGCACAACCAGCTTATTCCCCTCAAGCTTCCAACCCTTAACCGTGAACCGTTTTACCTTTGTAAAACCGGTATTCACTTGATCCACACTCAGATCCAGCACTTGTTCCTTACCCGAGAGATTATGAACAACAAGGAGCGCTTCCTTGGACTCTCCTCTCACATAAGCTGCGATGTGCTCATTACTCGCCTTAAACTCACTGATCTTCCCGCCTTGCAGAGCAGGCTCCTCATTTCGCCATTGAATCAGCTTCTTATAGTGATTCAACAATGAACTCCCGTCTTTCAGCTGATCAGCGACATTCGTTGCACCTTCTTTATTGTAGCGCGGAGCTTCCCAAGTGGTCTGCCCAGCACCGCCCGCAGCGGTCCAATGCATCGGCTCACGCAAGTACTCGTCCGGCTTCATTCCGAGCATGCCGATTTCCTCGCCGTAGTAGAGAAACGGGTTGCCTGGCATGGTGAGCAGCAGGGCTGCCGCCATTTTGGCATGGTCCACATTGCCTTGTAACGCACTCATCACCCGCGTCTGGTCATGATTGGACAGGAATGGCGCATCAATGAATTTGCCGCCAGAGGTTTTGTCATATAAGCCGTATGCCCTTTCAAGGGTAAACGCGATGTTCCCTGCGTTCTCGGAATTCGCCGAGCTAATCAGTGTTTTCGCCAAATCGAAGTTAAACCCCGAATCCAGCGCATTGTCCAAGTAAGGCGCAATAACGGCAATACTATCCCAAATTTCTCCGACTACATAAGCATGATCTTTCACTTCCCGCAGACCCGCACGGAATTCTTTCCACCAAGCTACATTTTTCAGCGAGGTTTGAGGATCCTTTTTGGAATCAGTGAAATCTTCATAGACATGCTTAGCAGCGTCTAATCGGAAGCCATCGGCACCTTGCCCAAGCCAGAATTGGCCGACCTTGATCATTTCCTTGCGAACATCCGCATTGTCAAAATTCAAATCCGGCATGCCTTCCCAGAAAATACCGAGGTAATGGCTGCCATTCTTAAGATGCCACGCCTTGTCTCCAGCGGCGCTTTGCCCTGAAGCAGGTTTGCCTTGATCCTCGGCCCACGTATACCAATTGCGATAAGGACTGTTTTTATCTTTTGCAGCTTCAATGAACCAAGGATTCTCGGAACTAGTATGATTTACGACCAAATCCATTATGACCTGAATGCCGCGCTTGTGCGCCTCTTTGGTTAATGCCTGAAAATCAGCCATCGTACCAAACTCAGGATTAATTTGATAATAATTCGTCACATCATAGCCGTGATAGCTAGGAGAAGTCATGATCGGCGTTAGCCAAATCCCTTTGATCCCCAGATCCTTTAAATAGTCGAGTTTGGCCGTAACCCCATTCAGGTCACCGACCCCATCGCCATTCGAATCTTGAAAAGAACGAACAAAAATCTCATAAAACACGCCATGGTTTTGGCCGCTCGCCTCGTTCCCCATGTCTTTCGAGCATCCTGTCACCATCAGCACAAGAGCCATCCCGAGCATCCAGATCAGATTCAGCCTACGAAATCTACTCATCCTTTGGAAGCTCCTGCCGTTAAGCCATCAACGAGGAAGCGTTGCAAGAATACGAATAGTATCGTAATCGGTAAAGCAATTAAGACCGACCCAGTCGCAAATAGGGCAAAGTTACTGCTTTGTTCCTTATCCACTAAATCGAACAAGCCAACAGCAACGGACCAGTGATCTTTGGAACGTAATACGACTTTTGCCAAAATAAAATCAACCCACGCACCTGTAAAGGACATTAATGCGACATAGGTTAGCATTGGCCGGGACAACGGCAACATGATTCTTGTGAAAATTTGCAGGTTCGATGCGCCATCAATACGTGCCGATTCCTCCAAACTCCGCGGAATGGTGTCAAAAAATCCTTTCACCACAAAAGCTTGCAGCAAGCCCGCTGCCGAATAAATCGCCACCAGCGCATAAATGTTATCAAATAATTTGAGCTGCAGCAGTAAGACATAGAAAGCGGTTAAGCTCATGAACGTTGGAAACATGCTTAAAATGAGTACACCCGTCATGATTGTTTTTCTGCTTTTGAACCGGAACCTGGACAGGGAATAACCACTGATCGTCGTTAGAATCGTCGAGAAGATCATCGTCAATGTGGCGATTTTCAGCGTGTTCCAATACCAGGTTGTAAATTTAAATCGCGTCGAAGTTAATAGCTCGTGGTAATGGTCTAAGGTTAAACTTTTCGGAATCAGAGTTGGACTATACAGCGCAGCACCAGGCCGGAATGAGGCTAAGACGACCCAAAGCGCGGGATAAATGCAACAAATCGCTATAATAACCAGCACGATATAGCTTAGAAGCAGGCCGAAGGTGAATTTGGATTTTTTGCGAGTTGTAGTCATTGGATCATATCCTCCTCTTTGAATGAGCGCGTCTTCCGATAGCTCCAGATGGAAAGCGAAGCAATCATAAAGAAGATGATAATCCCGACCGCTGCCGCGATATTGTACTTCTGTTGATCCAACGTCAGCTTATACAGCCAAGTCACTAGCAAATCTGTACTTCCGCCATATTGGAATTTACCGTTAACCGGATCTCCTTTGGTCAGAAGAAAAATAACGTTGAAATTATTGATATTTCCAGCGAATTGAATAATGAGTAGTGGCGCTGTTGTAAATAAAATGAACGGCATCGTGATGAGACGGAATTTCAGAAATGAGGACGCCCCATCCACTTCAGCAGCTTCATATAGATCTTTGGGAATCGCGGTTAATACGCCCATAATTAGGATCATGGAAACCGGAATACCAACCCACATGTTGACTATAATTACCGTAATCTTCGCCATCGTGGGATCTGTCAGCCAAGGAAGCTTACCTAAGCCGAAATAGCCCAAGTATTGATTAATCGGTCCAAACTGTCCGTTGAACATATTTCTCATAACCAACAAGGAAACCAGCTGTGGGATCGCATACGGAATGATAAAAATCGTTCTCCACATGCCTTTTAGGCGAATGCCTTTTTGATTCACAAGTAAAGCTACCAGAACCCCGCCCATGTAAGTAGTAAAGGTTGCAACAACTGCCCATATAATGGTCCATCCTAAGATATGGAAGAAGGAGTAGCTCCATGTTTTGAACATAATCAAATCATGAAACGTTCGGAAGCCGACCCATTTCAGCACCTTCGCAGGCGGTAGATTATCGGGGCCTGAATAATTGGTAAAGGCAATCAATATCGTGAAAATAATCGGCAAAATCGTAACGAACAATACGCCAATAATCGGGATCGAGAGGAAAATCTCAGGAAATCTCTTATCAAGCACATACCGTAATGACTGCGCGATATTCGCGGGTTGCTTTCCTTCTTCCCGTTTCTTCCCCGTTAAGTAAGCATCTTTAATATTCATCACATACACGACAGCGAAGAGGAAAAGCAGCAGCAGTGTAATCAATCCACCCAACATTAAGAAGATGGAATGATCCCCTTTCACTGTTTTGGCAACACCATTTATAGTTTCAAAATGTGTTGGAGTTTTACCCAGTGTAAAGAGCCCCCAGATCGCGTGACTCAGGTTTTTGACAAAATAATTGATTCCTACAACTTCGATGAGAAGCAGGAGGAGTCCCTTTATATACTGCCGATTATACAATTGTCCAAGGCCAAGACTAATCACAGATAAAGCAGCCGCCATGCGACGATGAGTACCCATTTTCTTCAGCCAGCTCCTTCCGTATCCTAGAATGGAATCACCCGCCGATTCCTCGACGGGTGTCCGCTACCTATACAAGTGGTATTGCAAATCTTTATTTTGTTGCTGCGTTCGTATCTTTAATTTGTTTTACCGCATTGTCTAGTGTCGCTTTAGGATCTTTGCCATCGTTCCAGATGTCGCCAAGTGCTGCGCCCATTGGTGTCCAGATATTGCCCATTTCAGGAATGGATGGCATCGCTTGGGATGTTTTCAATTGTTGCAGGAAGCCGTTAGCCAACTCATCGTTTTTCACGCTAGCATCATCAGCTGCTGCTTTATTAGAAGGAAGCTGACCGGAAATTTTGAAGTTTTCCAATTGCGCCGCTTGGGAAGTTGCAAAGTGCGCGAAAAGTTTAGCTGCATTCGGGTATTTCGTATATGCGTTAACGCCTAGAATTTTGATACCTGCAAAGGAAACAGCTGGCTTCCCATTAATTGTAGGAATAGGTACTACGCCAATGTTGATTTTTGCATTTTTGTAATCAAGAATGGTCCATGGTCCGTTCAGATCCATTGCGAGTGTACCGCTTGTGAAGAGACCTTTTTTGATGTCATACGTTACATCACCGGATTTAACAGGTAATACATCCTTTTTCAAAGAAGCAAAGAACTTCGCTCCTGCAACGGCACCCTCATTGTTAAGGCCGATATCCGTTTTGTCAGTACCATTTTTACCAAATACATAACCACCAGGACCCGCTAGGAACGCATAGTCAAAATAGAAATTGCCGATATCAAACATGAAGGCGAATTTGTTTTTCCCAGGGTCATTGTACGTTTTTGCAAAAGCAACAACGTCATCAAATGATTTTGGAGCCGTTTTCACTAAATCTTTGTTATAGATCAAAGCGTAAGTTTCAACGGATTTCGGGTAACCGAATAGTGTATTATTGAAGGTCGCTCCTTGTACAGCAGCTTCCGCGTTGTCTTTTTTAGTTTGATCTGCGAACACATCATTCGGCAGATACAACCCAGCAGATACCATTTTACCTAAGTTATCATGCGGGATTACAGTTACGTCAGCCGCTACACCAGCTGGACCGTCTGCTGTTAATTTAGCCGGTTGATCCGGTGGGTTAACTTCTTCGAATTTAACAGGTACTTTATATTTCGCTTCGAATTGCTTCGCAACGGATTCGATGAATGCTTTCTGATCT
The DNA here is from genome assembly GCF_059692215.1 of Paenibacillus sp. J22P51. NCBI lineage: Bacteria > Bacillati > Bacillota > Bacilli > Caryophanales > Paenibacillaceae > Paenibacillus > Paenibacillus sp. J22P51. Next base: position 69,226 of record NZ_JCAUAZ010000011.1, read on the forward strand.
GGTGCATCCCATACTACTAATTTGGCACCAGCTTCTGGTTTAAGTCCCATGTCGTTATCAGTTGTTGCTGCTGCTGTCGTTGCCGCTGCAGTAGCTTTAGGCGCTTCTGTTGCTGCAGCCGCTGAAGGCTTCGCTGTTTCCTCTGGTGCGGAAGAACATGCCGTAACAGATAAGGCGACAACGGATACCGCTGCAATCATGGATAGTGATTTTTTCATTTTTGTAAAACCCCTCTCATATTAGGTAAATAGTCAATCTTAGCGTAGTATTGCTGGAGTGCGAATAAATGTAAGCGACCTCATAAACTTGTGCAAACGTTTGCTCAATTTCGTCTAAGAGTAGCTTTACGACTTCTATTTCATCGAATAAATGCTTTACATTTATGAAATCATTCTTTGCAAGCGCTTTATTCATGAGTAATCATACAACACAGTTCTTCATTTGTAAAAACGTTTGCACAGATTAAAATAGGCCATTTTTCCGGATTTATAGTATAATATCTTCTATTTACTCTTATTTTCGAAGTATCTCAAAATAATTATGAATGACAACTCTCAATATTTTGCACAGTACTCAATGCAAATTGCACAGTTGTTATACGAAGCTAGCAGAACTAAGCTTTTCTGAGACATCTACAAGTTACAACCTCTAGGTATCCCCACAAAGTAATTGGAGCTTGTTTCAGAGATTATGTTCATCTTCTGAGGTAGAATAGCGGTCGTTCATTGACGAATGACTTAGATAAAAGCTATTCTCATACAAATGATTTACTTTTGCTTTAGAAATAGCTAACATAGAAAATAACGCATCACGATCCGTGAGCACAATCGTTTGCACTGGAGGTTCGGACCATGTCCGTTACGATTATCGATGTCGCCAAAAAAGCAGGAGTATCTCCTTCTACCGTATCCCGTGTTATATCCGGACATTCTCGTATTAGTTCTGCAACGATCCGCAAAGTGAAAGAAATTATGGACGAATTGGGTTATCACCCGAATGTGATGGCTAAGAGTCTCGTATCCAAAACTACGCAAACGATTGGTATTCTCCTGCCTCGTTCTGCAGAAGAGCTATTCTTAAATCTCTTTTTCTCCGAAATCATCCGCGGCGTCGTGACACAATCTACGCGCAGCGGCTATGACCTGATGATGACCACAGGTACATCTGAGCGTGAAGAAGTCGAAGCGATTACGAGACTTGTCAAAGGACGCAGAGTCGACGGCATCATTCTGCTCTATTCTCGTAAATCCGACCCTGTGATCTCCTTCTTGCAAGAGATGAAATTCCCATTCGTCCTTGTGGGTAGAAGCGAGGATTTCCCTGAGGTATTATCAGTTGATAATAATAACGTACTAGCAGCCTATGATGCGACGCGGCATCTGATCGCCCAAGGCCATAAGCGCATTGGCTTCGTGAGCGGTCCTCCAAATCTCATTGTTTCACGAGATCGGATGGATGGATATGTACAAGCCATGCGTGAAGCCAAGCTGGAGATTCAATCCGAGTGGATTGTTGAGGGTGAATTCCTCCAAGAGAGCGGCTATCGCGCTATGTCTTTTTTCATGAATCTGCCTGAGCGCCCGACTGCGCTTGTCGTCATTGATGATATCGTGGCCTTCGGCGTCCTTCGCGGGGTGACCGAGCTTGGCTATAAAGTACCATCTGACCTGAGCTTGGTCGGTTTCAATAATATTCCTATGTCTGAGCTATCCTCTCCACCAATCAGCTCTATCGATATCGGCATCTATCAGCTCGGTTATACAGCTTCACAAACCTTGATTAAAGCCGTGAAGGGGGAACCGATTCATCACAATCACATCATCATTCCACATCGATTGATGACAAGAGAATCGTCTCTTCATTCCATTCATAGTTGATGTGATTACTAGTCTTATACGAAGAACAATAAGAAAGCAAGAGAGCTCGTCCGCTCTCTTGCTTTCTTATCTTACATTTTGGTACGAATATTAAGGAATATGAACGACAGAAATTTTATCGATGGCAACAAAGAAAACTGTACCGTTATTAGATGCTAGAACAGCATTTCCATGTTCAATACCAAGAAATCTACCTGTATGATTCGGTTGAGTACCAGCATGAACTGTGATGACCGTACCAAGTCCGATGCGAGCCAAAGTAGCAAATACGGAGCAACTCATTGTATTTTCCTCCCTTCAAGCTTTATATGATATCGTATGCTAGTTTTATACTTTTGATATAGACGGATGCAGAAGTGGATGCGTATATTTTAAGAGTCTGTCATAATAACACAAAAAAACCTTTCTATCTCTCAACTTCCATTGAGATAGAAAGGTTTTCCGTGTCTCCGCTTATGCGGAGGATACTTCTTCGGAATCGCTAGCTGAATCCGTGCCTTCAAGGAAGAATTGCACGAGTTTCACATGCTTTTTCAACGATTTCTCGTGAATGAGATTGATTTTGCCATTATCCAACGAGCCGAATACATAGATCAACTCTTCATTATCATGTGACCAATCGAAGCCATCTAACAGCTGTAAGGACTGCGTCCACTCTTCGTTATATTCTCCATTTGGGAATAGGAAGCGATTCGCATATAGCGCAATACTCTCCTGAATCACGCGATTCGCTGATGTATATTGCGCCAACCCTGGCTGTTCTGGCATCATTGGCAGGATGGTATTGAAAAACTGATGCAAGATTTCAACATACGTTGATGGATCATGTCGAATTTTACGCTGCAGCTCGTAAGAAGGCTGCATTCTGCCTGAGAACAGCATTGTCGCCGTCGCATACAACCAGCTGAAGCATGTAAAATTACGGTTAAAGGAGGTCAAATTACTGCGTCTCTCCACTCCTGCTGCCTTCAGGTACACATTGTGATCCACAACCTGTTGAATAACCAAATTAAGCGGATCAATGGAGTCGAAGGAATGTCCGAGTTCCTTACTAACAAGCTGTACCTTGGAGTTGATGTCGCCGAATAGCTGCTGCTCTTCTTCTTCCGTCAAACCGATATAGATTTGCACAGCAAGCTGTGTTTCCATGAGGTCTAAGCGTCTTCCCTCAAGTTGATTAATCGTACCTTCTGTTTCCTCAACCTCTTGCTTAATCTCCGCATCATCACTAAACTTCCGTTGCTTAATCTTGAGCAGAGCCAGCTTCTTCTCAAAGCGTCGTACTTCCTTTTGCATCTGATCATTCACATAACCAAGAGCTAGAATACGATGTTGGCCATCAAGAATCGATAGCTTCGAGCCATGACGTAAGAGAAACTCTTTCGCCCCTTTGGAAAGCTGGTTCACCTCGCGCAGCGATAGCGTAACAGGGCCGAAGAAAACATGATCCAACTCACGTTCTTGCAAATAAGTTGAGATCTTCCGGCGCTGCATATTACTCAGCTTCCGTTGAACCATAGGATCGATCATTGTATAGTTCAGCAGGTCCTGAACGCGTAAGGCAACAGTCGCTAGACCGAACCTTTCGCAGAAAGGATGGATGGTCATTTTCAGGCGTAATCCTTCCATTAGCTCACGTCCTCCTTATTCGCAAAACTAGCTTTGTAGGCTTCTGCGTCACTGATCAGGAACGCATTTTGCTCTTGATAGAAGTTCTTAATATGGTTGTAAGCCTTCATGATACGTGTACGTCTTGGCAAACGATCCTTCTCTTCTCCTGCGTAAATACTATTCCAATTGACATGCGGTAATATTTTCAAAGCATGCTCAAGCGCATAGCGATTGAAGCTGCCTGTTTTCGTTGCTTCTTCATGCATGAACAGGGCTAAGGCAATTTGGATATTCTCAGACCACACAATTTCACCCTTGGTCGGGGACGGCAAATGTGTCAATAACCCATTAAAATAGCCGCCTGCTAGAGAGATTAGCTCCTGCAAATCTTTGTCGGCATATTGATAGTTGTTATTACGAGCGGCAGATTTCATACGCCCTTCAAACAATCCCACTAGAATCTCAATTAACAAGTGGTAGGAGAACAAATACTCCGGCGATTTCCCGCGCTCTGAGAACATATCAACGGTTAGCTTCTGCATGGCAGGCGCTTTCGCCGCTAGCTCAGTCGCAGCCACATGATAGAACCGACGCTGATCGCGAAGTACAGCCAAGTTACCTCCAAGTTTACGAGGAAGCTTATTAATGTCGGAGAACAATTGACGCTCCTGACGTGCATTGATATCCAGATACGTCATGGTTGAGATTGGGAAAGCATATAATCGGCGCAGCTTTTCCGTAATTTCTTCCATTTTGTCGTATTCCCGACGATCTTTCGCACGTGCCATCTGGCTTTGCAGCGTTTCCATAATCCGTTGGAAAGCAGCTAATCTGTGCTGACCGTCAACAACGTACAATTTCTCAATCGGCTGTAATCGAAGGGCTTGATGCTCCTCATCGTAATGCCCTGCACCTCTTGCTGAGAAAATAATGCCAGGGAAATAGATAGGTTGGCGATCCTCTAAATATAAATTCACATAGTCAATTAACTTGGAGAGGTTACGTGGAATAATCGCACGTTGTACTTCTAAATCAACCTCAAAAATAGAAAATAGTTTGCTAATAGGTAATGTAGCAGCTATAGTCGCTTGCCCGAACGTCTGTCCTAAAATTCCGGGAATTTCAACGAACGATGACGGCTTCTGATCAGCTAAAAGCTCAGATAGTGAAGAAATGGCATCCATATGCTTACCCCTTTCAACGTATAAATTTTCGTAAGACCTTACATCTACATATGTCTCTCATTCTCCTATTTTTACCAATATCTCTAACTTTCATTCTAAGGATCGTAGCCAATCTCCTATACGCCTTGCTGCCTCAAGTAATCGAGCCTCATCTTGCACTAAAGCAATACGGACAAATCCTTCTCCTTCAGCGCCAAATGCATCGCCAGGAATAACAACAACGCCTGTCTGGAATAACATTTCCCGGGAAATTTGTCGAGACGTCCAACCCTTGGGTATGGGAGCCCAAATAAACATCGTTGCTTTCGGTGGTGGAATGATCCAACCCGCATCATTTAATGCCGAAATAAATGCATTTCGTCTCTTCTCATAAATACTTGAGACAGTGTGATCGTTTTCCATGTCTTCTTCTAAAGCTGCAATACCTGCTGCCTGAATAGCACCGAATACCCCATAATCAATATTCGATTTGAGAGTCTTGAGAGCTTTGACCGCATCTGCATGACCGGTTAGAAATGCGATACGACAGCCTGCCATATTGAAGCTTTTGGATAAAGAATGGAATTCAACGGCAACCTCCTTAGCACCTTCAATTTCCAAAATGCTCATTGGCTTATAGCCGTCAAAAGCCATTTCGGAATAGGCAAGGTCGTGTACAACAAGCAAATCTTGCTTCTTGGCATAGGAAATCAAATGCTCAAAGAAAGCACGATCTGCAACAGCAGACAACGGGTTGCTTGGATAGTTAAGCAGGATGAATTTCGCCTTAGCAGCCACGTCATCTGGGATGTCCTCTAATTGGGGTAAGAAATGATTAGCTGCACGCAGCGGAAGTAAGTAGGGCTCAACGCCCGCTAACACGAGACTTGCCGAATATATGGGGTAACCTGGATCGGGGACAATAGCGATATCCCCAGGATCACAGAGTGAAAGCGCTAAGTGAGCAAGCCCATCTTGTGAGCCCATCAAGGTTAATATTTCAGTTTCAGCATTGAGCTCGACACCGAAACGATAGTGATACCATTTGGCTACTGCTTCGCGAAACGCTAGGCTCCCTTCGGATGTGGGATAACCGTAATATGATGGGGTGCGAACGGCTTCCGCCATTGCTTCCAAAATTCGATGAGAGGGGGGTAGGTCAGGACTTCCTATACCTAAATCTATGACGTCCACCCCTTGGTTCATAACCTCTCTCTTCCATTCTGCCACTTCAGAAAAAATGGCCGAGCCCAGCTGTTGCAGCCGCCTAGATCCTTTAAATGTCATGGATAACTTCCTCATTATGTAATTGTCATCAAATAATGCCGACCTGATGAACGAGTCTAATCATATACAGTAAAAATAAGATTAATACCAAATACGAAATACCGAACTTCCAGCGTGTCTTGACTGGCACGTCATAATAGTTCTCTTGCAGCCCTAGAGGGGAGTATTCCACTTGAACTTGGAGACCTAGGTGCAAGCCATCCTCTTTATTCATACGTTCCACTTTTACCAATTGGACTCTCTTGACGACCGCCTGTACAGGCAAATAAGCTTGCCCCTCAAATCCAATACCCTGCCAAGACATCGTCAAGGTTTGTCGGCCAGCGCCTGGGCCTTGTAATTCTGAGTATGTGATATAGTCCAAGTCACGCGTGTGACTCTCACCTGGGATCATATAACCTTGCTGTAATAAATGATTGGCTGGAAATTCAAATCGTGTAGCGACAGTAACGCGCTCTTCTTTATGTCGATACCGTACATATTTCTTATACAAATCCCAAGCAAACATCGCCCAGATGATAAAGAAAATAACTTTACTCGAAAAATAACTATCGATGTAGATAATAAATACGAGCCCGCCAATCAAACCAAGTAACCATAACCAGCGTGTTACCGCAGTCGAAATTCTCCCACCGTCCAAGGGATGAATCGGAAGTAAATTAATCAAATTGAGGTAAAAGGCAGCATAAGCAACAGATACGATTACAGCTGAATCGAAATACACGCCTACGCCAAAAGCGGCAACTCCCCCAAGGGTACCTAGAATAGGGCCACCAATTCCGATAAAAGCTTCTGTCGCCGCATCGGTTGGATTCTTCTTCATCGTGATTAGCGCACCGAGGAAAGGAATAAAGACTGGCGCAGAAACCGGAAGCCCTTTCATCTTCGCTGCAACCACGTGGCCAAGCTCGTGAATCAGGATCATGATTACGATGCCAATCGCGAACGGCAATGGCGCCAGAAAGGCGTAAGCCCAGATCGTGATGAACATCGAGATGACGGCCCCGCCAACTTTGCCAAGCTTCAAAGCGGCAAGCAGCAGCTTACCTTGTGATAAGAGGACAGCGATGAATCCGCCAATGGCTAGTGGTGACTTTTTGCGTGCTGGCTTCTGATTGTCTCCCACGAACACATCACCCTTTCGCCCATATATCCTCAAATACATCTTCTTTGAAGCCGACGGTAACTTTATGGCCATCCGTTACGATAGGCCGCTTGATTAATCGCCCATTTGAGGCTAGCAAATCAAGCATTTGTTCTTGTGACATGCCCGGCAGCTTGTCTTTCAAATTCATTTCTTTGTAGACTTCACCTGATGTATTGAAAAATTTCTTAATCTCAAATCCGCTTAACTTAAGCAATTCCGCTAGTTCTTTTGCTGTAGGCGGTGTTTCAAATAAAGGGACTTGATCTGTAATTTCAACATCGTGCGCTTTTAGCCACTTTACTGTACTCCGGCACGTCCCACATTTATCGTAACCATACACTTTAACTCCCATGTTGTAATAACTCCTTTATGCTGTATGATGCTCTCATAGAACTACTTAAAATTTTGGGCTAATTGCCTTGGAAAGTCAAGTAATTGCAAAGAAAAACCACCCAAAAATTGGAATGGTTTTTAATTATTTACCTCATATCGGTCAACCATTGCTCAAGTTCAGATAAATCTACAGGTAAAGGTGCATTAAATTCTGTCCATACCCTTGTGCCTGGATGCACAAAGCCCAATTTGTACGCATGAAGCGCCTGACGTTGCAACCGTTCGCTAGCTTCAAGTTCAGCCGCATAGCCCTCGAACTGAGGCAATGTGTACATTTTATCCCCCAATAGCGGGTGACCTAAGTGTCGCATATGTACGCGAATTTGATGCGTACGCCCCGTTTCCAGCCAAATCCGAACGAGCGCGGCCTTCTCGAATTGTTTCACAACCTCGTAATGAGTCACCGCAGCGTATCCGTCAGGCCTAACGATGCGCACATGAGGCTGATCGTCATCACGATCAATGGGCTCATTGATTGTTCCAGTAGGTGAGGTTACTTGGCCCCAGACGAAGGCAAGGTACTCTTTTTTCACCTGATGCTGAATCATTTGCTCGGAAATTTGCTGATGCACATAAGGTGTTTTCGCGATGGCTAGAACGCCAGAGGTTTCTTGGTCCAGTCGATGCACAGGGCGGAAACGGCACGTAATCCCCGCTTGCTGCCAATGGTACACGACCCCATTCGCAATCGTATTCACATAATGACCATGTGTCGGATGGACGATGATGCCCGCATCCTTAGCTAGGATGAGCAGATGCTCATCTTCATGAAGAATGTGCAGCGGAAGATCCTGAGGCAGAATATCCTCAGATTGCTCTTCCTCCATCCGAATTTCCACACGGTCGCCAGCCTTTACTTTGATATTGATGTACTGCCTTTCCCCGTTTACTGTAATCCCACGTTCAGTAAGTTTGATGCGGGATAACAATTTACGTGAGACCATCAATCTTTTTTGCAGCACAGTTTTGAGAATAAAGCCCTCTTCCTCTGGCGGGACAACGTACACTAATGGTTCATAATAGCTCATGATTTACGTTTAAACACCTCAGCACTGCGTATATATTCCACATCTGCAATCCCCTCACGGAAGTTCGCTGTGCGGGCAATCGTGAAAAAAAAGTCGGACAATCGATTCAAATATCGGCGTACCTCGGGATTAATCTCTTGTGTGCGAGCCAAGGTAACGACTAAGCGCTCAGCTCTTCGGCATACCGTACGACATACGTGCAAAGTCGATGACACGGTCCCGCCTCCCGGCAAAATAAAGCGCGTAATATCTGGCGTCTCTGCATCATATTTATCAATCCAAGCCTCTAAGGCATCCACCATGTCTGCCGTTACTTTATAGGGACGCAAATCCTGCTTCAGCAATGCAAGATCTGCACCGCAATCGAATAGTTCATGCTGAACCTGCAGCAAATCAGGTAATAAGTCCGTGTATTTCTGCGGATCCATGAAGCTCATCGCTTGACCTAGGAAGCTATTCAGCTCATCGGTCGTCCCATAGGCTTCGACTCGATCATCATCTTTGTCCACACGCCCCCCGATCACGCTGGTTTGGCCGGCATCTCCCGTACGTGTATATATTTTCATCTCAAAACCCCTCCCGTTTCGTAGGATGTGTTACTCCCATCATCGCATAAATTCGCTTCATATCCAAGTGAGCTCTTACATGCTCAGCCAATCGATCAAATGCAGCTTCCCGGCGCTCCTTATAACGAAGTCCTTGTGAGATTGGGGTTAAGCCCTTATGTAATCGAATCTGATTTAGCCAAGCTCTACGGAAATCATCATTGTGCAAAATGCCATGGATGTAAGTTCCCCACACATGCCCATCTAAGGAGACTGCTCCGTCATGATGAAGAGGAGTTTCGGTTTGAATGGAGGTAATTGCATTTGTTTCCGCGATTCGGAATGGAGCAACGATATCTTGCAGGTATTGCGTCCGCCCCATGTGGATTTCGTAGCCGTCGATGTTAAGCTCATATCCTTCTTCTACGAAAAGCGAGCTGACACCCTGTACCCGTACCGTTCGCTTATCCGGTGTAAATACTGTCACTGTCGGCAGCAGCCCTAAGCCTTCGAGCTCCGCATGCTCCGATTCGTACCGCCCAGGATCTGAAAGTGTGACACCCAGCATCTGATAACCCGCACAAATACCAACAATCCAACCTTTTTCCTCTTGGGCAAAGGAGATTAATCGGGCAGCCAACCCCGACTCCTTCAGGTAGTGCAAGTCTTCCATCGTATTCTTACTTCCAGGAAGTAAGACCACATCCGGCTCTCCCCAGTCAGTGAGATGCTCGATGTAACGAAAATGCACATCCGTTTCCTCTTCTAGCGGATCAAAGTCCGTAAAGTTAGAAAGGCGTGGAAAGCGAATAACGGCGACATCCAGTTGATCGGATTTTTTTCCAATACTGTTCGGAGACCTTCTGCTTTGTGTCCGTTTGGAATCGAGTGATGCTGAGTCTTCGTCCTCTATACCCAACTGCTGCAAATAGGGAATAACGCCGAGAACTGGCTTCCCTGTGCGCTCTTCCAACCAATCCAAGCCAGGCTTCAGCAAGCTGACATCCCCGCGAAATTTATTAATGATAAAGCCTTGCACCCGATCTCGTTCCTCTGGGGTCAAGATTTCAAGCGTACCCACAATCGAAGCAAAAACCCCGCCACGATCAATATCAGCAACCAGCAGAACCGGTGAATCTGCCCAACCAGCCAGTCGCATATTGACGATGTCGCGATCCTTAAGATTGACCTCAGCCGGACTTCCTGCACCTTCCAGAACAACCATATCATATTCGCATCGCAAGCGTTCTAATGCATCTTTCACGATCGCTTCCGCTTGCGACAAATAGGATTCTCTATATGTTCTTGCATCCAAATCTGCATAAGGCTTACCATGAACAACAACTTGGGCGACCATGTCTTGCTTAGGCTTGAGCAGAATCGGGTTCATATCTGTCGTAGCGACAATTCGACAAGCATCTGCTTGCACACCTTGCGCTCTGCCTATCTCTTTGCCGTCGAACGTGATGTAGGAGTTGAGGGACATATTTTGCGATTTAAAAGGGGCCGTCAGCCAGCCGTCCTGAACAAAAATACGGCATAGAGCCGCCGTAATAATGCTTTTGCCAACATCAGAAGCTGTGCCTTGAATCATAAGAACGGCAGACTTTGATTCACGCATGGTCTGAACCTCCATTCCTAGATAAGTCACTCATCATGTTGTGTAAGGCTTGGAGTAAACGCTCGTTATCCACCCGAAGTCGTATTGCTACGCGACAATACCGTTCATTCAGACCTTCAAATAACGAAGCATCCCGAATAAGAATCCCTTGATGACCCATATACAGTTGAGCTTGCTTAACGTTAATCCCACTCGACGCTGGAAATGAAAACAACAAAAAATTCACATCACTCGGTACAACTTCCAACCCTAAATTACTCAGTTGTTCAATAAGCCAAGGCTTCTCGACGCTCAGCCACTCCCTTGTGGACTGCTCAAAGGCCTCATCCTCCAGAACTGCTGAGCCAATACGCTGGGCGAGGTAATTCACACTCCACTGCACCTGTTGCTGTCGCAGTTGCTGAATGAGATCTGGGTGAGCCACCATAAAGCCTAAACGAATACCTGGGATCGAGTAAAACTTCGTCATTGAGCGGATCACGATTAGATCGTGACTTGTTGAAGCAAGCTTTAGAAGCGAATGCTCCACCTCCTGAGGAACAAAATCCATAAAAGCCTCATCAAGTACAAGCTTACGCTGACTCTGGAGCAAACTGCTTAACACGTGGCGAGGAAGTAGTTTACCTGTGGGATTGTTGGGATGACCGAGGAAAAACAAGTCAACAGCTGGTAATACTGCTTCGATGTCAGGCCATTGAAGTTCAAATTGGTTCTGAGGGTTTAACGGGATATTGGTTAGCCCACCACCCGTTTTGTGAACCGCTTCTTCATATTCGCTAAAAGATGGCCTCGCAAGCCCTGTCGCTCTTGGCTTCAACACGCGAATGATCAAATCAATCAGCTCTGCTGCACCGTTTCCAACTAGAATACTCTCGGGATCGATCTCATATTTCAGCGATAGTTTTCGACGTAGATCACGAACAGCAGGATCTGGATATTTGACGATATCACGCCAGCTCGCTGTCAGAATCTCTTTCACCACTTCGGGAGGTCCAAGAGGGTTCATATTAGAGCTGTAATCCAGAAACTGCTCCTTCGGCCGATGAAAAGCTTCCTCCGCCGTCCACAGATCGCCCCCGTGTCCATAACGCTCTAACATAATGGTCATTCCTTTCCTTCTAAGGGTTACACGCTATGCATTTGAATGACGATGACTCCAAGCAAGAGCACACTTTCCAGAAGCTCGTTTAAAGCGCCGTAAGTATCTCCTGTAAGGCCGCCTAGTTTGCTGCTGATGTAGGCCGCAATGGCTGTTCCTGCAAGAGTCGTAATGACAGTGAAGCCTAAGACAATGCTCCAGCTGGGCAACGAGGTTGGGTTAACGAAGTAAACAAATAGCGTAGTAGTCAGCAGAGCTACTATCAGGGAAAAGGTGACATACTTGTTGTTTACGCCACGGAACAAACTGCCTAACCCGGAATTCGGCCGTGCATAAGGCCAATTTTTAATCGCCGCAACCATGAACCAACGGCTCCAAATCGGGATAATGGCCAGCAGGACAAGCAGACTACCTCGTTCACCCAGTTGTTCCGCTTCCAGCAAGGTGTACAGAAATGAAAATTTGAGCAAAAGATGTAGAACACACACAATAACGCCCATCGCGCCAACGCGACTATCCTTCATAATCTCAAGCATTTGCTCGCGTGGTCTATGACTCAGAATGCCATCTGCTGTATCCATCAGGCCATCCAGATGCAGTCCGCCTGTTAGGACCACCCAAATTGTAAGCAGCAAGACAGTTGCAGGCATGGTTGGCATCACGTAGGAGAGCCCTTCTCCTGACAATAGGAGTAGCAGACCGATCACGAAGCCCACAAGCGGATAAAAGACCGAACTGCGTTGAATTACACGCTCCGTATAGTTAATCTGCACCGGAATCGGCAGACGAGTCAGAAATTGAAAGGCGGCTAGACCGGCTCCCAGCCAGTCTACCAAAGTACGAGTATGACGCACAGGAGTCCTCCCATCACGAGATAACTTACGCCGTAGAGCATGCTCACGGCGTGCACAATATCCCGCTGCGTCCGCGGACGCAGCGGCAAGCCTAGGCGGGCACGCTCACTCGCAGCGCCGCCATAGACGTTCAGCCCGCCAAGCTCGATCCCGAGTGCCCCGGCTACTGCCGACTCCGGGATCCCGCTGTTCGGGCTGGGGTGTAGATGCGCGAAGCGGCGAATCGCCGCCGCTGCGCGTGGAGCTGAGAGGCCCGGCTTCACCAGGGCCACGAGGATCAGCAAGATCCCGGTCAGCCGCGCCGGGATCCAGTTCATGGCGTCGTCCCAGCGGGCCGACGCGGTGCCGAAATGACGGTATCTGTCATTTCGGTAGCCGACCATCGAATCCAGCGTATTCGATGCACGGTAAAGCATCGTAAGCGGCGCACCGCCGATGAGCGCGTAGAACAAGGGCGCGATGACCGCGTCCACGATGTTCTCCGCGACCGTCTCCACGACGGCTCGCGTGAGCTCCTCCTCGTGGAGCGCATCCGTATCCCGGCCCACAATGTAGCCGGTGTACTTGCGAGCATCCGCGAGATTGCCTTCGCGCAGCGGATTGTAGACCAGATACGCGGCATCCTTCAGGCCTTTGATCGCCACCGTAGTGGAGATGAGCCAAGTTGAAACTGCGTACCCTAGCCATGGATGAATATCGTTAGCGAAATGTACCAGCACAAGAACCACAATAAAGCTCAATGTGATTGTGGAAAGAGTGAGCAGGATGCCTTTCATTCGAAGCCTTGTAGGATGTTCATCCTCTTTGTTGCTCAAAAAATCATTTCTTGGGTGTAGCCTATCCTCCACCCAGCGAATCCAACGACCAATGATAATAACAGGATGAGTGGGCCACTTTGGGTCGCCAAGCATCAAGTCCAATGCGATCGCAGCAGCCGTCATCCAGACGATTTCTTGCCATGTATATATCCACATAAGGGCTTCACCATTCCATACTTGACTCTCACTACTGGTAAGAGCCTGCAATTATACATCATTCACTTGTAAAACGCGTGTTAAAAGGGATATTCCTGCGATAATGCAGTTTTTTGCTTATCTCGGCAGTTTTCGGACTATTTCCGGTTAATTTCCTGCACTTTTGCAGGAATGGTGCTTCAGATTAAGTATTTTGCCACAAAATCCTGCACTTTTGCAGTTCTTAGCTTTTTTGACCCAGATACGGGATTGACTACCTATTTCGGGGTACGTGAGTAGTACTACTAGTCTAAAACATAAGCTCTACTCTTTAGTTCAATTGGGATACCAGCCGTAACCAGGAACACTTGCTGACAGACTTCAGCTAATCGCTGATTCATCCGTCCGGCCAAATCTCTAAATTGACGGCCTAGCGGGTATTCCGGCACAATGCCGTCACCCACTTCATTCGTAACCAGGATGAGTTGTCCACTGTAGGTAGACACGGCTTCCACAAGCTCATCAATTTGCTTCGTTACAAGCTGAACCGCGTCGCTAGCTTCTTCGTAATGAAGCAGCCAGTTCGTCAGCCACAGGGTTAGGCAGTCGACCAACACCACAGCCCCCTCGCCGCTCTCGTCCAGCTGCTCGAGGCAAACCCGCAGCGCATACGGCTCCTCCCGGATTTCCCAAGGGAATCCCGAGCGAAGCCTCTGCCGCTTGTGCAGACCAACCCGCTCCCTCATTTCCTCATCGTAGATGTGGGAGGTCGCGATGTAAACCCCTCGCTGGCAGCGATGCATCGCCAGCTTCTCCGCGAAGGAGCTTTTGCCGCTGCGCGCGCCACCCGTTACCAGAACCGCCATGGTGTCTCTCGCCTCCTTCTCTCTGCTTCTATCCGTTTGCTGCTTTGTTTGCAGCTTCGCACGTACTCGCATTACAGCTTCAGACTTGCCGCCACCACACTTAACCCCGCGATACGCCTGCGCTTTCGAATGTTGCCATTTCCTTCATGATCTTGCCTGCGGCATCGATCAAGTTGAATACAAGCACCGCTCCTGTGCCTTCGCCAAGTCGCATATCCATCTGCAGCATCGCTGCGAGGCCAACCGACTCGAGCAGCTTCGTATGTCCCTGCTCCTGCGATAAGTGCGAGGCGAGCATGTAGGACGCGCTTAGCGGAGCTAATCGGCTCGCCACGAGCGCAGCTGTCGACGAGATGAAGCCGTCGACGACAACCGGGCAGCGATGCTTCGCCGCGCCCAGGATCACCCCAACGAGTCCGGCGATCTCCAATCCGCCGACCTTACTTAATACCTCAAGCGCAAATTCCGCGCTTGAGCTTTCTTTTGCACTTGCACTTGCACTTGCACTTGCACTTGCACTTGCACCCGCACTTGCATTTGCACTTGCACCTGCTCCCGCGCAATCTCCCCGCCCGCGCAATCCATTCACATCCAGCGCCGTATTCACAACCGACTGCTTATGCAGCCAAGTCGCATCATCAATTCCCGTTCCACGGCCGACAGCAAGGCCAGCGTCCAACCCCGTCAACGCGCACAAAATCGCCGCGCTAGCGGTTGTATTGCCAATTCCCATTTCGCCCGTGGCGAAAAGTCGATACCCTTTTGCCACCAAATCATCCACGATCTCGCTCCCTGCTAGTACCGCCTGAATCGTCTCTTCCAGCGTAAGAGCCGCTTCCTTCGCCATATTGCGCGTGCCCATTCTTACTTTGCGCGAGACGAGATTCGGATGCTCCAGCTCCGCATTGACTCCCATATCCACACAAACCACATCAGCTCCGGCATGTCTAGCCAGTACATTAACAGCAGCACCGCCATACAGGAAATTGAGTACCATTTGGGGTGTCACTGCCGCAGGGAAGGCACTGATGCCTTCCTCACATACACCATGATCACCTGCCATGACGATAACAGCTTTTTTATCAAAAGTCGGCATCACCTCGCCTGTAATTCCTGCGACTTGGCGAGCAATATCCTCTAGCTTTCCTAAGCTGCCTTGTGGCTTTGTCAATTGGTTCAAATGATCATTGGCTTGAAACGCCACCTCCTGATGGATAGGCTCAATCGAGTTAATCAAGGTATGTAGTCTGTTCATCATTATCATCCTCCGGTTTTCAATTATTTCCCAGGTTGTAATATAATCTGCGGCACTTCACTCACAGGGTGCTTCAGTACAATCGGCTCTGTTCCGTACACGTCTGCAATTCGTTCACTTGTAATGATGTTTTCTGGCGTTCCTATGGCGGTTACCCGCCCCTCATGTACGATCATCAATCGCGTGCAGTATTGCGCAGCCAAATTCAAGTCATGCAGCACAGCTACAACCGTAAGCGCCGACTCTTGCTGCCAGCTTCGGATATAATCCATCATTTGTATTTGATAGCCGATATCTAGAAAGGTGGTTGGCTCATCCAACATGAGCAAGCTTGGCTGCTGCGCCATCACTTTGGCTAGCGCAACGCGTTGACGCTCTCCTCCGCTTAAACGCTCTATTGTTCGATCTGCGAGCGCTTCCAGTTCAAGCTTTGTAATAATCGCATCTATAAGTCCATCTGCTTCAGCCATATCCTCGCCAAGCCAATTCTGGAATGGATACCGCCCCATCTCCACGACTTCACGAACCGTGAAACCAATGGGGGGCAATGCATCCTGCTGAAGAACAGCGAGCCACTTAGCCAGTTCTTTTCGCGAATACGAGGATACCGTCTTTCCTTTTATAAGCACATTCCCCTGCCTAACAGGATCCATGCCTGAGAGGAGTCGAAGCAAGGTAGATTTACCACTGCCGTTGGGTCCAATAATCCCGAAAAACTCCCCCTGCCGAACCTCAAAGCTTATCCGATCCAGGACTTGTTGTTCCCCAAAACTCTGAAAGAGCTGCTCCACTTTAATCATCGTTATCAACCTCTTAACGTTTTCTTATCTTTATGGAGCAAGTAGGCAAAAAATGGTGCACCCAGAAACGCCGTTATAACCCCTAATGGAATTTCCGTAGGACTAAGCAGCGTACGAGCCAGGGTGTCAGCCCATAACACATAAATCCCTCCGCCAATCGCGGATAAGGGAATAATCAATCGATAATCTGGACCAACCAGCAGACGCACTAAGTGCGGAACGATCAGCCCAACGAAACCGATGACCCCTGCCACAGATACAGCAGCAGCTGTAATCAATGTTGAAGCGATCAGTACGATCAACTTCGTACGCTCCACATGAACGCCGAGATGGGCGGCTTGGCGCTCACCCAATGCAAGCAGGTTTAACGATCTGGCATAACTTAGCAGAACTACGAGGCCAATTAGGAGATATGGTGAAATCATATACGTATATGACCATCCTCGCATCGCTAGACTGCCCATGAGCCAAAAAATAATCTCAT
The DNA here is from genome assembly GCF_059692215.1 of Paenibacillus sp. J22P51. Lineage (NCBI taxonomy): Bacteria > Bacillati > Bacillota > Bacilli > Caryophanales > Paenibacillaceae > Paenibacillus > Paenibacillus sp. J22P51. The sequence goes on from NZ_JCAUAZ010000011.1 coordinate 86,209, forward strand.
TTATCGTTTGGTTCGAAATGGAAACCAAGAACGACACGAACGCACCTAAGAATGCTTGCATCACGACGCCGGATAAAATCAGCGTTTCCATCTTCAGTTTCCCATCAATCATGGCCAGCTTCAAGACCAGGAACAGGGAGATTAGCCCCGTCACGAAAGCTACAATCGGGATCGACCATTGTCCAAACCAGGCAAATTGCAACCCGAAATAGATAAGAAATGCAGCCCCTACGGAAGCCCCTGAAGATACGCCTAGCGAGTAAGGATCGGCGAGCGGATTGCGCAGAACTCCCTGGAAACCAGCGCCTGCTATGGAGAGCACTGCCCCAACAAGAATACCCAGCAGCACACGTGGGATTCGTACTTTATTCATAATTTGTTCGGATGACTGCGGCCAGTTCACCTCGATGTGACTTCCTATCCAAGGTAGATGCTTGGCCAGAATCCCCACAATATGCGAAATAGGAAGCTGAGCTGAACCAATAGATAAACTCACCACAATAGAAAGAAGAAGGAGTATAACCCCTACTCCTCCCCCTAGCATCAATTTTCTTTTCATTATTTCACCAATTCAGGATAGATGCCTTTCGCCATTTCCAATAGACCATCCGTCAATCTCGGACCTGGGCGGCTTAGCGAGTTTTGGTCAAGACCTACCACACGTTTATTTTTCACGGCGTCAATGGCATCCCACCCACCGCGTGTACGAATAATTTCTTCTAAAGGTTTTTTGCTCTTGGTGTCGATGATGCCATTGGCGAATAGAATGACGTTCGGATTCTGCTGAATGATCTTCTCTTCACTGATTTCATACCAACCCGCTTTGTCGCCAGCTACGTTAATCCCACCTGAGAGCTTGATCAATTCATCCATGAATTCTCCGCTTCCCACAGTCCAACCTGGTGCAAACTCTATGTACACCTTTTTCTTGTTCTGTTCCTTCACGTCTTTCACTGCATCGACGACCTTCTGACGATCCGCTTTCATTTTAGCGACAACTTTTTCCGCTTGCTCCTGATGATCTGTAATTAGTCCAAAGGTTTGAATGTTATTAATGGCATCGTCTAGCGTTTTGGGCTCTACTTTAAACACATTAATGTTCAATGCGCGAAGCTTCTCTACGGATTCTGCACTCATGGAAACACCTGTGAACACAAGATTTGCATTGGAAGCAATGACTGCCTCCATGTTTGGTTTTGTGATGCTGCCTAGCTTCGGCTTTGATTTAACCGCTTCTGGATAATCATCGAAATCAGATACGCCCACGATATTCGCCTCAAGACCAATCGCAAACAATGCTTCTGTCTCTGACGGGGAAACCGAGGCTATACGTTCTGGCGCTTTATCGAATGTAAATTCTTTGCCTGTTGCATCCTTCACTTTCAAAGGATAGGTCGTCTTCTTCGCTGCGACAGGTACTGATGACGATGAGGTTGTTGTTGGCGCCTTCGTCGCCTCACCGCCAAGCTTCGATGGATCCGAGATTTCTGTTTCCTTTTTGGCACATGCCGCTAAAGAAATGGCTGTTGCAACCGCTAATGTTAAAATAAGACCCTTCTTGATCCTGCTTTGTTTCATCAAATAAACCCTCTTTCTTCATCATTTTTTTCGATCTCAAGCCAAAATAAAAAGTCCCCTTGTTCACTAGGAACGAAGGAGACGATAAATCGCGGTATTGGGCAACGAACCTACGTACGCTGCTTCCTGATTTAACGCGATCCTTTTCCTCGAAGGATGTTGTAACGGCACCATAGGCAGGTATCCTGACTCTCCAGACTTTCGCAAGCCTGAATTACAGTGGCGGGACCGTGCCGGATTTGAACCGACTTCCCCTAAACTAATAACCTTCTAATTGGAAGCTTACTAGTACCTATGATTGCTAATTATACGATCAAGCTATTTGTCGATTATAGACGTTCTCTTACTTTTGCGCAATGATTTTGAGGACTTTCAAAGCCTCGTCCATTTTCGGAGCATTCTGAGGAATGAACGCGTACAAACCTTTACCTTCATAGCCTTGGTCTTTCATCCATTTATTCCCTGCAAGTGGAATACCATATAGATGCTTTTCTGCGGCTTTGCCTTCTTCTTTGATTTCGATAACCCCTTCAGGGTAATCTGCCGGATTAATCGTGTTGTCTAGTGAAACGAATCCCGCTTGGTTACTCAAGCCTTTGAACTGCTCTTCACCCAAGATGAAGATCCCATTCCCACCAGCAGCTAGCTCGACAATCATTTTTTCCATTGAAAAAATAGGGGATGTATTCAGCTTCACAGTAGGTAATTCGCCTACCTTAGCTTTCAAGGAAACTTCCATCTTCTCTGCCGCTTCACTTGGAAAACCATTAGGTCCCATAATAAATACGGAAACATCTGCTTTCGGTCCACCACATGCAGTAAGCGCCAGCATCATGCCTAACAATACAACGAATAGCCATTTCGCCTTCATGTAAGTATTTCCCTCCGTCGTGTACTCTCTCTTATCGATAGTCGCCAGAAAAGTCGGTTTTCACCGACTTTTCTTTCCAGATGTCATATATTCATTTATTTTTCGATCCAGCAACGTGCTTAATTCTACAACTTCATCAGATGTCATTTCTCTGCCTTCCATGACCATCTGTTCCATTTTACGTCGCAAGGTGTTGATCTCTTCTTCTAGTAAAGTTAGGGAATTTTGCTTCTTGGCATGTCTGGTCAGCCAACGCTGTCCGAACTCTTGCTCGCGAATTTGAAATTGCTTCTGAAAGTTAGTAAGCTGATATTCCATAAAAGCCATGCTCATCCCTCCTTACTATTAGAATACCAGTTTTCGTTACCTATGAACATATGAATATATTACAAAAATTTATTGCAAAAGTCATAATTTCCTTAAGAAATTACCAATTCTCTCTAAAGCTTCATTAAGTTGGGAAACACTGTAAGCATAAGAGCACCGCAAGAAACCTTCCCCGCCTAATCCAAATACATCACCAGGTACAGCAGCAACCTTAGACTCGTACAAGAGACGCTGTGCAAATTCATCGGATGTTAATCCCGTAGCCACAATACTTGGGAACGCATAGAATGCGCCCTGTGGTTCATGACATTCGAGTCCAACCTCACGGAAGCCTTTGACAACCAATCGTCTCCGTTGATTATAGGATTCGATCATGCGATCTTTCTCTTCCAATCCATTCGTCAACGCTTCATGTGCGGCTACTTGCCCCATGACTGGTGCACACATAACCGTATACTGGTGAATCTTGGTCATCGCCGAGATTAGCTCTCGGTGACCGCAAGCATACCCCATCCGCCAGCCTGTCATTGCAAAAGCCTTGGAGAATCCGCTAACGAGAATCGTCCGATCCTGCATCCCTGGAACTGCAGCGAAACTCACATGCTTCTGACCGTATGTCAACTCTGCATAAATCTCATCGGAAATGACGATCAGATCGTGCTCTTCAACAACTTTGGCAATCGGCAGCCAGTCCTCATAGGTCATAATGCCGCCTGTTGGATTGCTTGGGTAGCAAAGAATTAATATTTTGGAACGTGGCGTAATTGCATCACGAAGTGCCTTTTCCGTTAGTTTGAATTGATCCTTAGCGAACGTTTCGATACCAACCGGCACACCACCACTAATGGCTGTGATTGGCGAGTAGGAAATATAGCACGGCTCTGGAATTAGAATTTCATCCCCCGGTGTAATCAGTGAGCGCAGTGCCAAATCGATAGCTTCACTGCCGCCAACCGTAACGAGCACTTCATTCGATGGCTCATATTTGACTTTAAACGAAGTATACAAATAGTTCGCAATTGCTTCGCGGAGCTCAGGAATACCAGAGTTTGGCGTATATTTGGTTCTGCCTCGCTCCAAGGAATGAACAGCAGCTTCACGAACGTGCCACGGTGTGGAGAAGTCCGGCTCGCCAACACCCAATGAGATAATATCCTCTTTGCTATTGCTTACGAGATCAAAAAACTTACGAATACCTGACGGTTTCATTTCACGTACAGCAGGAGCGAGGTAGTCCTGCATGGATTTTTTACTTGTTTGAATCGTAGTCTCATCCTTGATCATGGCGCTACCTCTCCCTTACGGCGAAACAAGCATTCGATGATCATCTTCCTGATCTTCGAAAATAATGCCGTCTTGTTTGTATTTTTTCAAAATAAAATTCGTTTTCGTGGAAAGAACTCGGTCAATCGGCGACAACTTGTTGGATACGAAAGAAGCAACCTGTTTCAATGAGGTTCCCTCAATCTCGACAAGTAAATCGTACGCCCCTGACATGAGATAAACCGATTTGACTTCTGGATATAAATAGATCCGTTCCGCAATCGCATCAAACCCGCGCCCGCGCTCCGGCGTAATTTGCACTTCAATTAGGGCGGTAACCTTTTCGTCATCTACTTTGCTCCAGTTTACGACTGTCGCGTATTTGACGATGACCTTATCCGCTTCCATCTCGCTTATCGCTCGCGCAACTTCGGCCTCCGCCGTTCCTAACATGGTGGCGATCAGATCCGCGCTCCTGCGGGCGTCTTCCTTCAGTAAATCGAGAATTTTAAGCTTCAAAGTATCCATGGTTAAACCTACCTTTCTGAAATATGTTTCATTCATCCATTCATCTTACAATGAATCACTGTCCTAATTCAATTACTGATCGCAGAAGAAAGGCAGAATATTTATATATATTTGAATATTCCACTTCCATTGGCAAAATAAAAAGCCACTGGATGACGCTCCATGTGGCTTTCTGTCTTCCTAACTCGCCTCATTGCGTAGTTAAAAAAGATCCATACTTAAATAGCGTTCACCCGTATCTGGTGCAATGCAAAGTACTCGTTTTCCTGCCCCCAGCTTCCTCGCAACCTGAATACCTGTCCACACTGAGGCTCCTGCAGAAGGGCCGACCAGGATGCCTTCCTTGCTTGCTAGATCCCTCATCGTTTGAATCGCATTCTCATCCGACACTTGTACAATTTCATCGTAGACGCTTGTGTTCAAAATAGCTGGAATAAAACCTGGACTTGTTCCAACCAGCTTATGAGGCCCCGGGCTTCCACCGGAAAGCACAGGTGATCCCTTGGGCTCTACGACATAAATTTGGATATTCGGCAGATGTTCCCGAAGCACTTCTCCAGTCCCCGTAATCGTACCGCCCGTTCCCGAGGTCGCTACGAATGCATCTAACCGGCCCTCCATTTGCTGCAAAATTTCTGGTGCAGTTGTTATCCGATGAATACTCGGATTTGCTGGATTTTCAAACTGCTGTGGAATAAAGCTGCCGGGAATTTGATCCCGCAGCTCCACAGCCTTGGCAATTGCACCTGGCATCCGCAAAGCGGCTGGCGTCAGCACGACTTCGGCACCGTAGGCCTTCAAGATATTTATGCGCTCTTTACTCATATTATCAGGCATTATCAAAATCGCTTTATATCCCTTAGCCGCCGCGTTCATCGCAAGACCAATGCCTGTATTTCCGCTTGTAGGCTCAATAATCGTCGCACCTGGTTGAAGGAGTCCTGACTTCTCAGCCTGATCAATGAGATTCCATGCAGCTCGATCCTTCACGCTTCCACTCGGATTGAAGTACTCCAGCTTCACATAAAGCTCAGCAGCTTCCGGCTCCAATAAACGGTTAATCCGCACTGCGGGGGTATCTCCGATTAGCTCTGTGATGCTGTTAACCATCTTTTTGGACATTGGTGCCCCCTCCTCATTCCACAATTCTGTTACTCACATTTTCATGTGGAAACCTAGTCCCTGTCAAGACTTGGCTGAGGGCAACTGATTTCTAATGAACACCCAAGAGAAGAAAGTCGAGCTTCCGATTACCAATAGCAGCACATTGATTACTATCGGCTCTTTGCTCCAAGAGATCACACATATAAATAACAGCACGCCGCATACGCGTCCCACATTCAGTGACAGCTCACGCAGGACAATGTATTCCTCTCTTTGCTTTGCACTCTCATCATCGGATCCGATTAAATCAAAGACAACTGAAATCATAGGTATTGAGTACATTGGGAAAAAGAGGGCAGACCCTATCCCAAACATCAGTAAAGTACTGTATGTTACCTTCCAAAAGAACGGCAGTATCACGAGAACTACCATAACCGAGCCAATGAACATACTCATTTTGCGGAAAGATGGCCGAATGAATCGACCTGCTGCCCAGAAGCTAACTAGCGCAACGGATGACGTAATTAGAGCGAAATTTCCTAAGCTTGCTTCACTTGACGTGGATATGTACACCAGTAACCCAATCATAAAACCAAATACACCCTCGCGTACTCCTTGAAAAAGTAATGCCAGACTTACTCGCTTCCAAGGCGTTTCAGGTTGTCTAAGTATACGCAGCGGCAGCAGCCATTCGTAAGTTCCGCTTAATTTTCTCTTTTTCAGAAAAAAACTAATCACAACGCCTAACACAAATATGCCTAGTGAAATTGAAAAGATGAGTCGATACCCTGCTCCATCGCCTAAACTAACAATAAGTAAACCTGAAATCCACGGAGCAATGATGCCCGCACCTGCGCCTAGAAGGCCAACCCAACCATTGAATCGATCTCGGTTGTCTGGATCCGTTACTTCAAAGTAAACGACGTTGAAGGCAATCCAGAACAAGCCTACGGAGATCCCTTGTACTAATCCCAGCCAAACGAAATAGTGGACGCTGCTCGTCCCCATCCAGAGTACCAGCATGTAGAAACACGCTGAAATGGAAACACCAATGCGCAAACAATTCATCTTGTTGTGTTCTTTCACCCACTTGCCTGCTAACCAAAAGGTAATCGCCATGGTCAAATGAGTCGTTAACGTAAACCAGCCAATTAGGGTAAAATCATTTTTGGCTTTCCACAAATAAACGCCGACAAATGTACCTGATAAAGCATTCGCTCCACCGAATAACGCATGAACAATAAGCAAAAGGATCGCTTGAGCATCCAGCTTCCCTTTGCTTTTCTTATTCGTTTGATTACTTTGCATACTCCTCCTCCTACCTTAGAGTGAATATTGGCTCTTGTTAAGCTTCCCCTTTGGAGTGAAAATATGAGGCGAGTGCACGCAAAAAAACCGAATCCATCAGGACTCGGTTCCATCTCAAACGTTATTATTCCGATTTGATTCGTTCCACCATCAGTAAACGGTCGGTATCCGAAAGCACTTTTTCCACCCGGAAACAGGATGGGCACACATAAACATCTGTCGTGAAAGGACCTGTTAGGAATGCACTTCCTAACGTCTTAGGAATACTAGGCGTGAAGGAAGCTTCACTCGTCACTTCCGTTCCAGCAAGGAGCAGGAATTCATGACAATTCGAGCACTCTGGCGCTTCTTCCTGTTCATCGGTCAATTGTTGAACCTTCTCGCCATACTTATCAAGCGGTTCATCAGAGTCATCCCAAGCCAATGATAAATCCTCATCGGATTCAGCGTATTCTTGTTCATTGAAACGCAGCTTTTGACCCGTCTGTTTGACCTTCAAATCTATACTGCGGTAGTCATTCAATTCATTAAAACAGTGTGGACACTCATCCTCAGGTCCGATTTCCGGATCCCAAACGATTTCTGTTTGGCACCACGGACACACAACTTCTTCATTGCTGCTCATTGCGAAATCCTCCACCTAATTGCATTCATGCATATTTCCATACATAATAAACCCCTGCTGATACAAACACAAGTGCGATAGCAAACAAGGTCCCCCACAGGTATTTCATTTCTCAAGCCTCCAAGACTATGTATGATACTAAGTTACACATGCTCCGACCACATAGGATAAGGAGACAGATAGCGTTAAGGACAGGAAGCCTACCGCGCGGTTATCTTTCTTAATTTCCTCATCTATTTTGAAGTAAGGTGTGAGGAATTCAAAAATAAAGTATGCAACCAACAACAGCACGAAGCCATAGCCAGCCCAAACGAGAGAGTGAATCATGGTGTCATTGTTTAAAATGGCAAAGCGGAACAAGTTACAGATCCCAAAAATTTTCCCACCCGTTGCCATGGCTACCGATAAATTACCTTTTTTAATTTCAGCCCAATCGTCATATTTCGTAACCATTTCAAAGATGGTAAGAAAAACAACTAACGCGACTACTGCTACAGCAAAAAATGCAAGCGTTGATAAATACGGGTTACTTAACAAGACATCCACCTCTTCGTTCATATCATCTCCTGCCTTCCTTTACACAAGTCGAGACTTTAATTTCGATTAAAGATCCCTTAATCCCTATATATGGTAGTAGAGACTGAGTATGACTCAGTCTCTCGCAGGTACAACTAGTATAACATTAGGATTGTTTTTTTTCAGCAAGCTTTGCTCTCATAGCTGCTAGCTCATCATCGATTCCGCTGCTGCTTCCGCCTAAGCTATCTAGCTCATCGTCTAAGCTGCGGTTTTTAGCACGAATTTCTCCGCTTGCTTGCGCTTCAGCTTCCATTTGAAGAACCTTTTCGCTCATGCGATCGAAGCCTTTAGCAGCGTTGTCAGTACCAAAGCCAGACATCGCCTGGTTGATTTGTTTTTGTGCTTTCGCCGTTTCAGCGCGAGCAATTAACAAATCCTTTTTGTTCTTCATTTTTGTGAACTCGTCTTTCATCTCAGTCAATTGCGCACGAAGCTGATCCGCATTTGTTTTGGCAAGATCATATTGGCGTTTCAATTCATCATAACGACCTTGATGCTCTTTCTTATCCTCAAGTGCGCGGCGGGCCAAGTCTTCATTCCCTGCTTCAAGAGCTTTCATAGCCTGCTCTGTACGTTTCGTTACCATCTCTTCAGACTCTTCAAATTGCAATTTGAATTTCTTCTCGATCGCAATTTGCTTCGCTACTGCAGCTTCCGCTTCCATGATATCTTCTTCCATATCACGTAAAAACTGATTTAACATTTTGACAGGATCTTCTGCCTTATCCAATAAATCATTGATTGAAGCCATAGTCATATCACGAAGTCTTTTGAAAATTCCCATCTAAAATTCCTCCTAAGGTTTATTACTCTTTTATACCTATTTCATACGTAACACCAAAGAATGAGTTTCAAAAAGGTTGAAAAATTTAAAACTTATTTCAATTCGACAACTGTAACCCCAGCTCCACCTTCATTGTAATTCCCCATCCGGTAGCTCTTCACATGCTTATGACGGCGCAAATAATCTTGCATTCCTGTTCTAAGCACACCTGTACCTTTGCCATGGATTAAATACACTTGCCCAAAATTACTCAAGAAAGACTCATCCAAGAATCGATCTGCCTCGATTAATGCTTCCTCCATGTTCATGCCGCGCATATCCAATTCCATTTTAACATTGTCATCACGAGTACGCTTAAGCGTGGTTGCCGTTTTTTGGGGTTGTTTGGCCTGCGGTGCGTTACCTGTTTTCTCTAGATTGGATAACTGCACCTTCATTTTCATAATGCCTAGCTGAACATTAGCTTCGGTTGTTCCCACCAGCTCGACAACGTGACCCTTTTGTCCCAATGAAATGACTCGCACTTCATCGCCTGCTTCAATCTGCTCTGGGCGCTTCTTCAATGCGCGAACTTGCTTGCTGCGCAGCTCTGGCGTCGCTTGATCAAGACGCCGCTTCGCTTCCACTAGGCGGTGGTCCTTAACCCCACCCGCTTCCTCTTGTGCCATGCGGCGCAAATCGCCAATCACTTCGTCCGCTTCGCGACGAGCTTTGAGAACAGCCTCGCGTGCGTCTCGTTCTGCTTTTTCTAGCAGCTTATCACGCTGCTCGTCGAATTTAAGCTGTTGGGCTTCCAGCGATTTGCGCATCGCTTCCGCTTCTTTTCGCAGCTCTTCTGCAGCGTTTCGCTCCGTTTCTGCGATCAGACGATTCTCCTCTAAGGAAGCAATCATGGACTCTACGCGTTGATCTTCCTCACCCACTTGTGTGCGAGCGTGATCAATAATACGTCGTGATAGTCCAAGCCGCTCGGCAATCGCGAACGCGTTACTACGCCCAGGTACACCAACTAATAAACGATAAGTCGGGCTAAGCGTTTGAATATCGAACTCCATACTTGCGTTAATCGTACCTGGCTTTTGATAAGCATACGCCTTAAGTTCGGAATAATGCGTTGTTGCGATGATGCGGCAACCAATTTGATGAATGTAATCCAAAATCGAGATCGCCAATGCAGATCCTTCCGCTGGATCCGTTCCCGCCCCTAGCTCATCAAGCAATACTAAGCTCTTAGGCGTCATATCCCGTAAAATGCTAATGATATTCGTCATATGACTGGAAAAAGTACTTAAGTTTTGTTCGATACTTTGTTCATCGCCAATATCCGCATAGATAGCATCGAACACACACAATTGCGTGCCTTCCTCGGCTGGAACAAACAGCCCCGACATCGCCATCAGACTTAAAAGACCAACTGTTTTAAGGGAAACCGTCTTACCGCCTGTGTTTGGACCCGTTACAATAATTTGAGAGAAGTCATTGCCCAGCTCCAAATCCAGGGGTACAACGGCATCGGCAGCAATTAGCGGATGTCTTCCTTTTTTAATTTTGATAAAGCCGCGGTCATTCAATCTTGGCATAGTTGCCTTTAACTCTCTTGCTAAACCCGCTTTGGCAAAAGTAAAATCAAGCTCTGTCAACTGATCAACATCCAAAACAAGCACTTCCACTTGTTCGGCAACGAGCTCAGTCAGTGCTCTCAAAATTTTCTCAATTTCAGCTTCTTCTTTAAATTTGAGCTCACGAATTTTATTATTTAATTGCACGATGGCATCAGGTTCTATATAAAGTGTCGCACCAGAAGCCGATTGATCATGAATCATCCCGCCAAAGCTGGAGCGGTATTCCGATTTCACTGGAATTACGAACCGGTCATTCCGAATCGTAATGAGCACATCTTGAAGCATCTTTTGAACAGAAGAATTACGGATCATCTGCTCCAATCTCTCGCGAACTCTTCCTTCACCAGTGCGAAGCTCACTTCGAACTCGCCCTAGTTCAGGACTTGCTCCATCAACAACAACCGCGTTTTCATCTATGCAGCTATTAATTTTATCTTCTAATTGTTTGTTTTCTGTTAGCAATTCCACTTGCGATTTCAACATCGGAATTGCATATTCCTCATGAGCAGCGAGAACAAATCTCTTTAACCTACGTGTTCCAAACATCGTCGTTGAAATTTCCAGTAATTCTGTAGGATTCAACATCCCACCAATACGAGCCCTATGTAAAGGAGAGCGAATATCTCTGATTCCACCAAAAGGGGCATTTCCTTTTAAGCGCTCTACATTCACAGCCTCGTCCGTGGCTTGCAGGCGCAGCTTGACGAGTTCAAAATCCCCTTTGGGCTCGAGCTTCTCCGCCGCTTCTTTTCCAAGTGATGTGGACGCATGATTAGCTACTTTATGTAAAATCTTCTGATATTCTAATGTTTTTATTATTTTCGGATTCAAAGTTCCCAACCTCTTTTCTCTACCCTATATTATAAACCAATTTGAACCCGATTAGCTATGGAGACAATGATTATATGGAAGATTCTGCCCACCATAAATATCACAATTTTGGATACACTAAGTTGTGCATCTACTCCTCTGCCAAAGGAATTGCAAATCGTCACTATCAAAGCAATTGCGTCAAAAAATCGATTCTTGTCAATGGATGCTTTTCCATGACAGAAAGAAGGAGGTTCACGGGACATGCATCTTCTTGGACATCTGGTAAGGTTTATTGTTTCAGCTTTGGTTTTAATGTTTGTAAGCTGGCTAGTCCCAGGGTTTAAGGTCGGTGGTTTTTGGAGTGCCTTTTTCTTGGCGCTGGTCATCGCGATCGCGGCTTGGGTCATTGAAGGGATCTTCGGCAAACAAATCACTCCGTTTGGCAGAGGTATCGTAGGGTTTATAGTGAGCGCACTAGTCATTTGGGCCGCTCAATTTGTAGTGACCAATGTGTCTACGAGCATGATAGGTGCCATTTTAGCTGCTTTAGTCATTGGGATCATCGACTTATTCATTCCAGTGAAAACCCCTTTCGAACAAGGGATCACGGGCAGAGAAGATCGTCGATAAACCTGTCAGTTTCTATAACTGACAGCCAAGGTAAAGCCCAAAAAGATCGGCCTGCAGCGTTCTTACTCGCCGGGCCGATCTTTTCTATGTGTATTCACCAGTTTGTCACTGTAATTTGGAAAAAGGTCGTGTACAATAATGAGGATATCATTATGTATACGGAGGGGTACCCATGAAAAAACTTACTATTCTTATGATGGGACTAGCAGTCATTATTGCCATCACAGCATGTGGAAACAAAGACTCCAAAACAACAGAAGCAACAACTACACCAGCTGCATCTGCACAAACTACTACAGCGCCAGCCGCGTCAACGACAGCTGCTGCTTCTCCAGCTGCGACAACGAAAGCCGCAACAGGTGGACAACAAGTCGTCCTAAAAGCTACAAATTTTCAGTTTGATAAGACCGAATATCGCGTCAAAAAAGGTGAAGCGGTCACAATTACACTCGATAATTCCCAAGGTGTTCACGGCGCAGCCATTAAAGAGTTTAACATTAACCTCAACAACGGTAATAAAACCGTTACCTTTACACCAGATAAAACAGGTTCATTCCCAATCAACTGCTCCATTATGTGCGGAAATGGTCATGCCAATATGAAAACAACACTTATCGTTGAATAATTAATATTTTTGTATGGAAAGCTTTATCACGAGTTTGGTGATAAGGCTTTTTTATATTCATTTGGCTTCATTGCTGTCAGACAACTTGAAAATATCGCAAAAAATGGGGATATAAATACACAGAGAAGAACGCATCCATCCATTTTCTAAACATATCTTGTTCAGCAAATCTAACGTTTCTAGCAGTCTTAAACAGGAACGTTGCTAAGATACTCGTATTCTTCTTCGTTTTGACGCTTTTCACTTCACTCTGCTGCTCTCCAATTGTTTCTTCCAAGGACCCTTCCGTTGGTTTTCCATGTTTTTTGTTACCCATACGTGCGTATTGCTTATGCAAAGCTAGTTGAAGCTTTTCTAAAATCAACTTAGCTGTTCGATAATTCACGCCTAGTAAATTTGCAAACGATGGAATTGAATAGGTCATTTCATCTTGAATCAACACTCGAATGGCTTTGAACCAGAGTAATAAAGGTAACTTAGATTTATGCATAACGGTACCAGCTGTTATCGATATTTGTGTACGGCACTCCTTACATTCCAGTAAGCTGCGCGTCTTCACTTTATAAAATGAATCATGGTCACATCTTGGACAAAAGAACCCATTAGCCCAACGACTTTTCATTAAGAACTTCTCACAATCTTCCTCTGTTTGAAAAGCATCGTCCATTGAACCTATAAGATGCATATCCATTCTCAGATCCACCTCACCTATAGAACTTATGTTCCTATAATTTATTATATCGAACATTTGTTTCCATGTAAAGAAAAAAATGGTTTTTGAGAGGGGCATTTCGAATTTTTGTAATTTCTGAGATAACTACAATTAACTTTGCGAATCGTTCTTTACTTGCTGCATCACTCTTTGCTTGTCCAGAAAAATAGCGGAGGAGTTCGTATTTAATACATGTGAGGGTTAACAACTTGCCATCTAAAATCAACCGGAAATTCGTTGGCTGGGCTAGGCTGATGCGTACTCAAAGTTGTAGTAGCTTGCGCTAAATTGGAGCTCGCGAGGAGCTATGTCGGTTTTTCGGAAGTGAGCACTTCAGCGGGGGACACAACGTGAGTACTTACTAGGACTTCTGGAATTACGGAGTGCTGGTTAACAAGAGCATTTGAGAGACTGTATATATACGGAGCATGAGCTCCAACAGGACCGATTGGGCATGTGCTTACAAGCGCATGCGAGGAACTATATTTTTGTACGGAGTAAACCTCAACTGGTCAGAGCTGATTACTATGGGTGTTGTAGATACTTCAGAAAAATTGTTTTGCGACATACTTGCCCCACTGCACCCTCGCCTACAATAAATAAAAAACTACCGCTTTCTTTTCGAAAGGCGGTAGTTTCTATAAGGAGATTCCTTGTTTCCACAGGTCATGGAGTTTACCCGCTACCTGCGGCAGCTCGTTAATCAAATAAGGAGCAAGGGAAGAGCTTGCTAATAGTTTCTGAGGGCCATCGGATGGAATGATGGTCATTACATTTACTGCAATTACAATGATAAGCAGCGCTTCTGCAAACCCCAATAATGCACCACTCCAACGATTAATGGCATTGAGTCCTGGCGTTTTGGCTAGAATATTCAATGCTCTGCCAATGATCATAAGCGAGAGCTTAACACCGAAGAATAGAAGTGCAAAGGCAATGGCATTTAAGATATAAGCCTCTAAGTTGAGGCCTTTAACGATGAATTCATATTTTTGATAATTTTGATACGTTGGTAGTGATATTGCGTTCTTCAATAAGGGAGCTAAGTCCTTGTAAAAATAAAAGGCAACGAGATAGGCAAGGATCATGCCCGAAATGGAAACGATTTGAGCGATAAATCCTCTAAAGTAACCAATGAGCAACCCTAAGGCTATAACCGACATTAAGACGTAATCTAGTGTATTCAATGTCACTTAGGGCTACCCGACTGGGCTATCAGCTTCTACAAGCTCAATCCATTCGTTATATTCGATTTGTAACTTGGCATATTCCTCACGTAATTTCCTGTATTCTTCTTTGACAGCGTGCAGCTCATCTTGGTGAGCTTCGTCGTTCATGCTCATCTGAAGGAGTTCTTCTTTTTCCTGTAGAGCTCGAGCTAAGATAAGTTCTTTCTCTTCTTCAAACTGTTGTGTACGTGTATTTCGCTCAGCCTGAATTTGTGCAAGCAACTCTTCTATTTTCCCTTGATAGTGCTGAATGATTGATGCTTTCTGTTCCTCAAGCTGTTGCTCGAATTTCGACTGTTGTTCTTGAACCTTAGCCTCTTCCTCTTCCTGATAAAGCAAAGCTAGTGAGTCAATATCCTCTTGATGTGTGCTAGCTGCAACCTGGAGTTCGGCTTGATGCTTCTGTTTAATAGCATGAACTTCAGCATGATGTCCACGTACGATGGCTGCGATTTCGTTATGATGTTTCGTCGTGTTAGACGTTAATTCGTTATGATGTTGCTCAGAGAGCGATTCCAGTTCGTTTTGATGCTTCTCTGAAATAGAGCTCAATTCGTTCTGGTGCTTTTCTGAAATAGCATTCAGTTCGCTTTGGTGGTTTTCTGAAATAGTATTCAGTTCCCTTTGATGGTTCTGTGCGATAGAAGCGATCTCATTCTGATGACTCTCTGTCAAGGAAGCAATCTCGAAATGATGCTCATCGGTTTGATTTGCTATTTCATTTTGAAGTTTCTCTGCGATTGCTTGTATCTCAGTTTGGTATTCATTTGAAATCGTCTCTAATTCACTTAGATGACTATCTGAAATAGCTATTAATTCTGCTTGGTGTTCTTCCGACATGAGCGCAATTGCAGCTTGTTGATCTTCAACCACTAGCGCTAATGCTACTTGATGCTCTTCTGCCAAGAGGGATATTGCAGATTCATGCTCGTCTTTAAGGTTCACCAATGCGTCTTGATGCTCTTTTTTCAAGGAAGCTAGTTGGGATTGATGCTCACGTGCCATGGAGGCTTGCGCCTCTTGATGTTGTTTGGTTATCGATTCGATTTGCGATTGGTACTGCTTATGGATGCCGGCAATATCAGAACCGCTTTGCTTGGTAGCTAACGCCAGTTCTTCTTGATGCTGAAGTTCAGCGCTTTCTTTGTCTTGAATATGTAACTGGATAAGTGAGTTTTTCTCTTCTTGCAGTTGGTGGTGCAGGCTTTCATTTTCTTTACGATGCGTTTCCGCTATGGCAGCCAATTCAGCCTTATGCTGTTCAGCCAACTTCAGAAGCTGTTGTGATTTCTGCTGTTGCGCTTGCTCGAGTTGTTGCTTACTTTGTTGATGCTGTTGTTTTTCTTGATCTAGTAGTTGTTTTACTTGCAGGTTTTGTCGCTTTTCCTGGTCTAGCTGCTGCTTGAATTGATCAATCTGTTTATTAACTTGATCTTGTTGTTGTTTTGCTTGATCTAGCTGCTTGTTGGCTTGAATTTGTTGTTGTTTAGACTGATCTAGCTGCTGCTTGGCTTGGTCTAGCTGTTGCTTGGTCTGATCTAAATGTTGTTTCCCTAGTTCAACCTGCTGTTTCATTTGCAGCATTTGCTGATTTGTTTGCTCTTGTTCTTGTCTGACCTTTTGAATTTCATGCTTATGTTGCTTCTCTTGTTCTGCGATTTGTTGAAGCTTTCCGGTTTGCTCCGTGAGAAGGACTTGATTCTTGTCATCCTCTTGTTTCAATTCATGATAGCGGGTAGTTAGCTTCTCGTAGGCGATTTTCGTCGCTTCCTGCTCTTTTTGCACTTTACTAAGCTCTTCCAAAATTTCATTCATTCGGAAGCACTCGTCCGCCATGTTTACCGCGGCCAAAACGGCGATTCGCTGCGAATCCAAGCGCGGATAGCCTTTGGCAATGCGAAACATCTGGTCATTAACATATTCAGCAACTCGCTTCATATGATTCGTGCTTGTATCTGCTTTGAGCTTATATTGGTGTCCATATATATCAACAGTAATTCTTGTTTTATCTTCAGTAGTCACTTTAAATCCTCCCTTAAGATGAAAGGCTGGTCCTATCGAGAATAATTTCGATAAGACCAGCCTATATTCCTGCAACCTATAAGGAAAGTTACACTATTTTCTTAACTCCGCCTCAAATTGTTGTTCAAGTGTTGCCACAACTTTGGCATGGAGTTCAGTTACTTCTTCATCAAGCAAGGTTCTGTCCGCATGACGGTACACGAGTGCGATAGCTACGCTTTTCCGATTAGCTCCAAGACGCTCTCCTGTGTAAATATCGAATACCTGAATGGACTCCAACAATTCCCCAGCAACATCGGCAATTGCTTGCTCCATAAGTCCAACAGGAACGCTTGTATTCACCACAACAGCAATGTCACGTCCGATAGACGGATAACGCGGCAATAATTTATATACGATCTCATCGCCAGCGGCTTCCAAGATCGGAGACAGTTCAACTTCAAGCACATACGTATCATCCAAATCACGCTGTTGTTGCGCAGTTGGGTGCAGTTGTCCAACTCGGCCAATAACCTTCGGCCCCTCAGCGGAAGCCAGTAGAATTTCGGCTGTGCGACCTGGATGGAAGCCCTCTGGTGCTGCTGAAGTATACGTTAGACCCTTAATTCCTAGGTACCCAACTAAACGATCGAAAATCCCTTTGATGTCATAGAAATCAACAGCTTCTGACTTCTGAGCCCAATGAGCTTGACGGCGTTTGCCTGTCAGCACGATGGACAGCAATAGCTTTTCTTGCGGCAGAGCCGTAAGTGCCGCTTCGTCTGTAATGAACGCTTTGCCGATTTCGAAAATGGCCACATCATCCATCGTACGATTGCGATTATAGCTAACAACATCAAGCAAATGCGGTACTAGGCTAGTACGCAGCTGGCTGCGATCTTCGCTCATCGGCATCGCGAGTGGGATTGGTTTCGCCGCAGGGTAAAGGCCAGGAATTGCATCTACTTGCGCTTGTTGATTCACTTCCGCACTTGCTCCACCGTGTGAGCGAGGGTTTGTGAAGGTGTACGTAATCACTTCATTCAATCCGCTCTGAGTCAGGATATTCCGTGTAATGCGGCGGATGGATTGCTCCTTGGACAAAGACCCAGGCGTTGTAACGCCGGTCATTAAAGTTGTCGGGATGTTATCATAGCCGAAGAGACGTGCCACTTCTTCGATCAAATCGACATCACGCGTAATGTCTCCGCGGCGGCTCGGCACATGCACGAGCAGCTTGCCTTCGCCAGCTTGCTCGAATGTGAAATGCAAGCGCGAAAGGATTTGACCCATCTCGGCTAAGGAAAGCGCTGTGCCGAGATAGTTGTTCACGCGGTCAGCCGCAAGCTCGATGCTGACCGACTTGTGTGTGCCGCTAACGGCTTCTACGATGCCGTCAGCGACGTTACCGCCTGCGTATTGCGCAATCAGAGCAGCAGCACGGTTCAGTGCCGGAAGCACCGCTTCCGGGTTCACTTCTTTCTCGAAGCGAAGGCTCGCTTCTGAGCGTAGACCTAGCTGGCGCGATGTGCGGCGCACAGAACTGCCTGCGAACTTAGCGGATTCAAGTAAAATCCGCGACGTGCCCTCAGTCACTTCGGAGTTAGCTCCGCCCATGACACCGGCGATCGCAACAGGCTTTGTGCCGTCCGTGACGAGCAGCATGTGCGGCTCAAGGGTACGTTCCACATCGTCAAGTGTAACGAGCTTCTCACCAGCCTCGGCGAGTCGTACGTCGATGTGTCCGTTATTCAGCTGCTCCGCGTCGAACGCGTGAAGCGGCTGGCCGTATTCCAGCATCACGAAGTTCGTGATGTCGACGATATTGTTGATGGGGCGGATTCCCGCAGCCATCAATCGGTTCTGGATCCACAGCGGAGAAGTGCCCACGCGTACGCCTTCGATGAGGCGAGCCGCGTAGTGTGTGCACTGCTCAGTCGCTGTGATCTTTACGCTGATGCGGTCTGCAGCCTTGACTGCGGCAGAGCCTGCCGCTCGCAGCGCAGCTTCCGCATCAGGCAGCTTAACTTCGCGGCCAAGGATCGCCGCGATCTCGTAAGCCGCGCCGAGCATGCTCAAGCAATCGGAGCGGTTTGGAGTCAGATCAAGCTCCATGACTTTGTCGCTGATCGCTAATACATCAAGAATGGAGCTTCCGATTTGAGTGTCCTCAGGTAATACCAAGATACCTTCTTGGATTTCTTTCGGCAGCAGCTTGTCGTTTAGTCCAAGCTCCTTAGCGGAGCAGATCATCCCTTGTGATTCTACGCCACGCAGCTTAGCACGTTTGATTTCAAGTCCGCCCGGCAGGACGGCACCGATCATAGCGACAGGAACCTTCTGTCCAGCATCAATGTTTTTGGCGCCACATACGATTTGCAAGTCTTCGCCTTGCCCTGCATCAATTACACATACGCTTAATTTATCTGCGTCTGGATGCTTCTCACGGGATTTTACAAATCCAACAACGACGTTTGATACACCTTTATTGCGATCCTCGACGATATCCACTTCGATCCCGCTGCGGGTTAATTTTTCAGCTAATTCCTCGGCTGTAAAGCCTGTTACATCCACGTATTCGGATAACCATTGATAAGAAACGTTCATGCTTATACCCTCCTTTTCCTAATGCTTACACATGTAAAAATTGCTTTAAGAAACGCAAATCATTCGTATAGAAATGGCGAATATCTTCGATACCGTATTTCAACATAGCAATACGCTCAACACCCATACCGAATGCGAAGCCCGTATATTCTTTCGGATCATAGCCACCCATTTCAAGCACGCGTGGATGTACCATACCTGCTCCGAGAATCTCTAACCAGCCTGTTTGCTTACATGTACGACAGCCTTCGCCGCCACACATTGCACAGCTCACATCGACTTCAACACTCGGCTCTGTGAAAGGGAAGAAGCTTGGACGCATGCGAATTTTCGTCGTTGGGCCATACATTTCTTGTACGAACTGAAGCAACGTCCCTTTGAGATCACTCATCCGCACGTTGCGGTCAATGACCAGACCTTCAATTTGTTGAAACATGTGAGAGTGAGTAGCATCATCGTCATCGCGGCGGTATACTTTGCCTGGGCAAATGATTTTGATCGGAACTTCGCCTTTACGCTTCTCCATTGTTCTTACTTGAACAGGTGATGTCTGCGTACGTAACAAAATCTCTTCCGTAATATAGAACGAATCCTGCATATCACGAGCCGGGTGATCCTTCGGCAGATTCAACGCTTCGAAGTTGTAGTAGTCTTGTTCAACCTCTGGTCCCTCAGCAACGGTGTATCCCATCCCGATGAAAATGTCTTCAATCTCCTGAATGACTTTACTTAAAGGGTGTACTGCACCTTGCTGTGAAGGACGTCCTGGCAACGTAACGTCGATCATTTCAGCGCGAAGTCTGTTCTCTGTTTCTTGCTTCGTGTAAGCTGCTTGTTTCTCTTCAATGACAGCTTCAATGGCTGCGCGAACATCATTCGCTACTTGGCCGATGACCGGTCTTTCTTCTGCGCTTAACGCGCCCATGCCGCGAAGAACCTCGGTTAACGGGCCTTTTTTACCTAAGTATTTAACTCGTAAATCGTTCAATTCCTGCTGACTTCCTACGCCGCTAAGCTCCTGCAGCGCTTCCTGCTTCAAAGCCTCTAACCGCTCTTTCATCGAAATCCCTCCTGAATTAGGCCTCTGAATCGCCCTTTATGAAAACACAAAAAAGACTTTCCGCTCCCTCGCAAGGGACGAAAAGCCGTGGTACCACCCTAATTAGATTCGTCTATGTACAGATGCCAAATAAACGAGTCTCACTTCATTCCAGATAACGGACGATGTGTCCGGTTCCCTCTAATGAGAAGTGATAAAACTTCTGTTCAAAGGACTGCTCGGGAGCGAACTTCCACAGCCTGATTCTCGGGGCCAGCTCTCAATCAACGGCTTTCCCTCCCTGTCAAGAAGCACTGCGTACTCTTCTCCGTCAAAGCATTTCCACGTATATGTACCAGTTATTATATGCAAGATACAAAGGATATGCAAGTACATCCAACCTTCTTTTCTGAAAGTTTCAGAAATATCCCATTGACTTCATACTTCGACAGGTATATATTTTACTTAAATAGTTTAAATGTTATTCAATTTAATTATTATATCATTTAATTATTAGACAATTCTAATAATTTGTTAGGAGGTTATGGCTTGGAAGATGAATTGACAGCCTATACCAATCGCTTCCGCACAACATTTGAGCTGGCTCACCGTAAGATTACGCAAAGTGTCCTCAGTGAACTCAATTCAGAGTTAACAGCTCCGCAATTATTCATGTTAGCAATGATCGCCAAGGAGAACACACCGAAGCAATCCCATCTTGCTGATAAATTAGGCGTTAAGCCAAGCGCAATCACCGTCATGATTGATCGACTTGTCCAAAGTGGCCATGTAATACGTAAACATCATGAAACAGATCGACGCATTGTACTGGTTGAAAATACAGCAGAAGGTGCCGCAGTTCTTGCTAAGGCCCATGAAGTGCAAAAGAAAGTGATCGCACGTGGTTTATCACAGCTTCCTCCAGATGAACTTCATATTTTCGTAAATGCGTTTGAAAAGTTTACTTCATTTTATTAATTTTCACATCAAAGGAGTGGTCACACATGGAAAACATTCAAAAAGCAGCGCCTAAGGATATCTCCGAAGCGGCTGCACCAGAGCTCAAAAATCGCGGGCTCCTTCTGACCGGTTTGATTATCGCCATGCTTTTCGGCGCATTGGACGGTACGATTGTAGGAACAGCGATGCCGCGTATTGTCGGTGAATTCGGCGGACTCGGACTGATGACATGGTTAACAACAGCGTACATGTTGACATCGACCGTTATCGTGCCAATCGCTGGTAAACTGGCTGACTTGATTGGTCGCCGCGTCATTTATGTAACAGGACTTATTATCTTCATCGTTGCTTCAGCCCTCTGTGGGATGTCACAGAACATGACGGAGCTCATTTTGTTCCGCGGTCTGCAAGGTCTTGGCGGTGGTATTATGATGCCAATGGCCATGATTATTATCGGGGATTTATTTACAGGTAAACAACGTGCCAAATGGCAAGGTGTTTTCGGAGCGATCTTTGGTTTATCCTCCGTTATCGGCCCACAAGTTGGGGGCTGGATCGTAGATGCTTGGGACTGGCGTTGGGTGTTCTACATTAACCTGCCTGTTGGTATTCTAGCTGTTGTTTTGATTTCCATTGCCTTACCGAAGCATAAATCAGTAGGAAAAGTTAAATTCGATATTCCAGGCATTATCACTATGATCGTCGGGGTTGTGAGCTTACTTCTTGCTCTTACGTTTGGTGGTAAAGATTATCCGTGGGGGTCTTGGCAAATTATTGGACTGTTTGTACTTGCAGTCATATCGCTAGTTTCCTTCGTATTCATTGAAACAAAAGCGCAAGAACCTATTCTTCCTGTTCGTTTGTTCAAAAATAGAACCTTCTCCACCATTAACGGTGTAGGTTTCCTAATGGCGGTTGGTATGTTCGGTGCCATTATGTTCGTACCTCTATTTATGCAAGGTATCGTCGGTATTAGCGCATCTGCATCTGGTACCGTCATGACACCACTTATGATTACGATGATTATTGCCAGCGTCATATCTGGTCAATTCATTGCCAAAATCGGTGTTCGCAAGCAAATGCTCATCGGGATGATTGTTATGGCGGGAGGCTTCGTATTCCTAAGCACGATGGGTATTTCTACAACGAAGTTGATTGCATCTAGTTACATGATCCTTCTAGGTTTAGGTATGGGTCTTGTCATGCCGATTCTTACACTGGCTCTACAAGAAAGCTTCCCGAAATCGGAGCTCGGTGTTGTAACGTCTTCCAGCCAATTTTTCCGTCAAATCGGTGGTACCTTTGGGATGACGATTCTCGGAGCTATCATGAACCATAAATCAACCGTTTTGCTTGAACAAAATCTAGAACCCGTTGTGAAGCAGCTTCCCGCGGAAGCAAGTGAACTTGCCACTTCAATGACCGATATGATTCATACGAATCCGCAAGCCTTGTACTCCTCACTTCTAGTTCCAGAGTCGCTAGCCAAAATGCCAAAAGAGTTCGTGGAACACATGGTACCTGTGCTTAAAAATGCGCTTGTTACTTCCCTTCATCAAGTATTCATTTATGGCTTAGTGTTTGTGCTCCTCGGTGCGATTCTTACGCTCTTCGTTGGGAACATCAAGCTTTCTGACCGTAAATCGAAGAAAACCGAAGATGGTGAAGATGAGAAACAAATGTCAGGTCATCTCGTGTAAATCATGAAAAAGCTCCCTTCCTCTACTGAGGTTGGGAGCTTCTTTTATACCACGATTATTCGATTGTACCCATTTGACTTAATGGGAAAATACGAAACACAGCTTTACCGATAATATCTTTTTCAGCTACAAAAGGTGTTGTCGGCCACAGATGGGAATCATAGCTGTCGTTGCGATTGTCCCCGAGGAAGAAATACTTCCCTTCGGGCACTGTAACCTGATGGTAAGTATATGTCATAGGTGCTTGGATATAAGGCTCATCGACTTTGGCTCCATTGCGATATAAAGCGCCGTCCTTGATTTCTATGGTATCGCCAGGCAGTCCAATAAGACGCTTCACATAGCGGTCCTTATTCCCCTCAAGTGGCGGCCAGAACACAACGATATCGCCGAATTCAAAGTCGGTTAATGGCTTCATTTTCTCAACAATCAGCTCGTCTTGTAATTGTATAGTAGGCAGCATGGACCCGGTTGGTACAGTCATCGCTTGTGCAACATAGGTATTGACGACAAGCGCAATGATGAGCGCGAATGCGATCGTAGGCACCCATTCTTTCAATAGGCTTAGCACATAATTTTTGATCAATCGAACCAACTTCCTTTCATTTTGAATCATTCCTCTTTACACCGTAACCCATTTATGGAAAGCTTACATTAAGTTAAAATAAAATGTTGTTGTATAATGAATTTGGATACCCTATTAAAGGAGAGTGCGCTGCATGAAATATCGTAGACTTGGCAAAACAGACCTGAAAGTGTCCATCGTTGGTATTGGCACTTGGCAATTTGGCGGTGAGTGGGGATTAACGTATACGCAAGCAGAAGCAGATGCGATTCTGGATCAAGCGGCTGAGCTTGGTATCAACTTGATTGATACGGCTGAGTGCTATG
Organism: Paenibacillus sp. J22P51; assembly: GCF_059692215.1. Lineage (NCBI taxonomy): Bacteria > Bacillati > Bacillota > Bacilli > Caryophanales > Paenibacillaceae > Paenibacillus > Paenibacillus sp. J22P51. The sequence continues at coordinate 110,005 of NZ_JCAUAZ010000011.1, forward strand.
GTGATCACCTTTCCGAATCATTTATCGGTAATTATTTATCCCGCCGCGATCGTGATAAGTGGGTTGTAGCAACAAAATTCGGACATCATTTCCATGATTTATTCACACGGACTGATGAGTTTAGTGCTGAATCCGTCATCAAGCAGCTTGATGCTTCACTACAGGCTTTACATACGGACTATATTGATTTATACCAATTCCATTCCGGACCTGATGCTTTATTCGATAATGATGATCTATGGACGACGCTTGATAAACAAGTACAGGCTGGCAAAATCCGTCACTTGGGTACATCAATCGGCAGCAATGCCAATATTCATCAGACCGCAGCTTCCACGAAGGTGAATTCCAAAGCGATTCAGGTTGTCTACAATCGGTTGGATCGTGCGCCGGAAGAGCTCGTGTTCCAGTCTTGTATCGATCAAGATCTTGGCGTACTCGCGCGTGTACCGCTGGCAAGTGGTTATTTGAGCGGAAAATATAAACCAGGTGCTGTATTCAGCAATACGGATGTACGTCATCGTCACGATGCGGAAAGCGTCAGACTAAAGCTAGAAGAAGCCCAGCGCATTCAGCAAAATGAAGTGCCAGAAGGCATGGATATGGCTAAATGGGCATTAGCATGGTGCTTGAAGCATGATGCCGTCACTTCTGTTATTCCAGGCTGCAAAAACCCTGAGCAAGTAATTGCGAATGCAGCAGCAACGGAGCTTATCAGCGACAATCATCCGCAAGCTTGGAAAGCCTAGAGAAGAGGAAGGACTGACTTCGCAATGCCTCACCGACAGCACGATGAAACCTGGAAGAAGCTTCAAGCTCACATCGACGAATGGGTTGCTATAAGTAAAACACATACATCGGAAGGTCAAGTTGCTTCCTATATCCCTGAATTAGCTAATGCTTCTGGGGATATTCTCGGCATTTGCATTATGGATAGCGAAGGGCACATCACAACCTCTGGGGATTCTGACTTCCGCTTCACCTTGCAAAGCATTTCGAAAGTTTTTTCTCTGATCCTAGCGCTCATGGATAACGGCGAGGAGATTGTGTTCTCAAAGGTGGGGATGGAGCCGACGGGTGATGACTTCAACTCCATGTTGAAGCTCGAGCTTATCGAGCCTGGCATCCCTTTCAATCCGCTAATCAATGCAGGAGCGATTGCCATCTCCTCATTAATTGCGGGAAACAGCACGGTTGAGCAGGTCGATCGTATCCTTCAGTTCTTCAGGCATGTAGCAGATAATCCAACGCTTGCTATCAATCAAGACGTCTTCAAATCCGAGTCCGATACGGCTCACCGCAATCGTTCTTTAGCCTATTTCCTCAAGGATAACGGCGTTTTGGACAAAGAAGTGGACGATGTCCTTCGCGTTTATTTCAGTCATTGCTCCGTTGAGGTAAATTGTACAGACCTGGCTAGAATGGCTCTCGTTCTCGCTCATAACGGCGTAGATCCGATTCGCAAGCAACGCCTCATTCCGAGGCGCTTCGTGCAAATTGCCAAGACATTCATGTTTACCTGCGGGATGTACAATGCCTCTGGCGAATTTGCGATGAATGTGGGGCTGCCTGCGAAAAGCGGCGTGTCCGGCAGTATCTTGACGATGGTGCCCGGACAGTTCGGTATCGGCCTTGTTGGGCCTGCGCTGAACCGCAAGGGAAACAGTACAGCTGGTGTACATCTCCTTGGCATCCTCTCCCAAGAATTCGACTGGAGCTTATTTTAAAAAAAGAACCTTCCCTTGTGACTGTCTCTCAGTCGAGGGGAAGGTTCTTTTGCTCATACATATACCATTATTGCATCGATTGTTTGATACGTTGGAGGGCTTCGATCAACTCATCCACTTCATGCTCTTTCAGTCGGATCGTTACATAGTTCGGTGAAATGCCTCCATCATTGATTTCAATTAGAGCGGAATCATCTTTGTCATCTAGTTTGACTGACAGATGGTCTTTATCTAGAATTGGAACCCAAGCCATGGTCATCCTCCTCACAAATCTAATCAGCCTATTTCTGGCTTAATAAACAATGAAGTCTTTGGTATACACTGTCTCATTATCTTCTGTATCCATAACACGCATTTCTAACTCCCAATTCCCTCTAAAAGGCAAGTAAGGCCCTTCCGATTTGTAGCTAAATTTAGCAAAACCGTACGACTCCTCTTCCTTACTATCCGTGAATCGTGTTAATGGAACAGAAATCGGTGCAATCTCCTCATCACCCTTGTTGTGCAAAATCAAAAGAACCTGCTTGGGTTCACCCGATTTCTCAGGCAACCAAACTTTGGCTACAAACGTGTTATTACCTGGGACTTTTGGCGTAATATCCACCGAAACGTGGACCTTCTCTCCCATTTGGTGCCACTGAAGCGGCTCGTTAGCCGGAATCGGCGCCATATACGTAAGCAGTCCGACAAGTACAACAATGACGACCATGAGAGACAGATCTAGCTTTACCCAGACGATCGATTGATTCACTTTTTTTCTGCGCAGGTAGAGTCGGATTACGAAACCAATGAGTGCAACAAGCACCACCACGCCAATTTTTACAAGCAAGAGAATTCCCCAATTGGTGTACAACAAGTAACGCAGATTAGGCAGGAATAACAAGACCGAAAGGGATCCAGAAACGGTTAAAACAAGGATCGAAATCAGTGCGAATTTTGAAAACTTCTGCATATAGCTGCCGAGATCCATCTTGTTATGACACCATTTCGCATAGAGGAGTATTAATCCGCCTACCCAACAAGCTGCGGCAACAAGATGAATAAAGTCGAGCCCGATCGTCGCCCACAGAGGTGAAAATGAGGCCGCGTGGCCGCTAAAGCTTTTGACAGCCAATAGCGCCAAAGACCAACTCACATCGACCCAAGCCAACCTGCCTACTAGAACAAAGCCTAGGAAGGATAATACGAGAAGCAGTGCCCAAGAAATCCCGATATTCGTTGAGCTTAGCAGCTGTACGATTTCATTCACACCGCCGCCGCCCAATAGATCCTCGATATGCGTAAAAATCAGCAGCAACAGGGCAACGATATGTGCGCGTTGAAGATTGAGCGTCCAAGCGGAAGCTGATTTCTGCGCTTCTTCGCCTTGCGATCTCACCAAACGAAGCCAGAATGCCCAGCCTGTCAAGGCTAGCAGCATCAGGAACCATAGGCCACGAGAGGCGTATTGCAACAAGCCTTTTGTCGTGAGCGGTCCTGAGCTATGTTCGTGCCCCGTATGAGCGGATGGCACATCAAGAACATCCTCCTGCGGCGGATTTCCGATCGTAATCGGATAGCTTCCACCCACGGGATGACCGTCTGCCGAAATGACATGATAGCTAATCAAATACACGCCCTCTGCGAGCTTAGGCAGATCAAGCTTGATGCCCATCTGATCTTTATTCATCGTCGCTTTGCGCTTCGTTATCTCAGCTCCGCTATGATCATACACCTTGATATAGAAAAGTCCGCTATCTAATTGTTCATTGAACGTGACGGAAACCCCAGCAGGCGAGCTTTCGAGCTTCGCTCCCGCTTCCGGAGTCGCTTCCACTAATGAGGCATGCGCAGAGGCTGATTGTGGCGCAAGGACAGCGCTAAATAGCATTATCGCCAACACAGCAATCAAGCCGATTGGCAGTCGTAGGAACCAAATCTTCATTCGTTGATTATCTTGTCTCATGATCATCCCATTAATCCGCTATCGGTCTACGGCCAGCAAAGCCATCTTGCTCCCCGTGATAATAACGAATCCGATCCTCTCCTTGCTTCCAACACAGCAACACTTCTTGTCCATTCATGACAGCTGGAAAATCAACAAGTCCCGAGTCGATATCCTTCAGCTCAATACCTGTCTTTTGAAAACTTTGAATAAGTCCACGGGCTTCAATTTGAAGAAATTCAAGCGCAGCTTCCATGACAAAAAAAGGGTCCTTTTCCGTGCCAGGCTTCTCCGCGTATTCATTCTTCTTATGGCGCAACTCCATATATTTGTCCTCAAACTCACTCTTCAAGGCTTGCATTTTCTTCAGTTCCTGATCAACATAAGGCAATAAGCCATTGGCCTCTTCCAAAGAGAACCATTTCTTCTCAGACATAACGCACCTCCATGTCCTTTATTTTAGCAAAAAAAAGAAAGAACTACGAATTCTACTCATGTGTATGAGGCTTTTCGTGAACGTGATGATGATGTCCGTGTCCGTGTCCGTGACTATGCCCATGGCTTTGGCTATGCTCGTCCACATGCGTAACTGACAGCTCCGCGTAGCCAACTCCTTTTAACACTTGAATGCGTTGCTGCAGCTCTCGAAGCTCCTGTACCTCACCTCGAACTACAAGTATTTCCAAGCATTGCTGATGGTTTAAATGGATATGCATGGTGGAAATGATCGCATGATGATAGTCGTGCTGAAGCTCCATTAACGTAATAGGTAAATCTCTAATTTCGTGGTCGTATACCATAACAATCGTACCGGCGACCATCTCATTGGGCTGCATACTGCTTGAGGTTAATAGTGCCTTTCGGGCAAGATCTCGAATCGCCTCTGAGCGATTATCATACCCTTGCATCGCAATCAACCGGTCGAATTGCTCGATAAGGGATTGCGGCATCGAAATTCCGAAACGCACCAGACTCTCTTTATCCGACATTCATCTTGCTCCTTCATAGGTAACTTCGTCTATATTCCTACTGTAGCAGAAAGTGCTGGCGTCGCAAACCTCCTTCAGGGAGATCACCACCTCACATAACTTTCCTCTAGGCAAAAAGCAAAAAGGAGAGGGCAGCCCCCCTCCTTCCTAGACGAGTTTCATTAATTGTTTGACACGGTTCTCCAACTCCACGAGTGAGAATGGCTTCGTCATATAATCATCGGCTCCCATTTGCAAGCCCTTCGCTACATCCGCTTCCTTCTTCTTCCCAGAAAGCATGAGAATCTTCATCTCTTTGGAGAGAGAATCAGCATCTGTCTTTACCTTCTCCAATATCGTAAATCCATCTAAACCAGGCAAGATTCCATCCAAAATACAGGCATCGAAAGCTTGACTAGTCAGCAGTTGCCACGCCTGTTCACCATCGGAAACTTGCGTAATCACAATAGGCAAGTGCTCCAATTGTGAAATCAAGATGGCTCGCAGAATCGGATCATCATCAACAATTAGAAGCTTTTTCTTCTGAAGCTGTGCATGCGCATGTGCGACAAGCTTAGTAAATTGTGCTCCCTCATCCTCTAGATCCGCAAGAATAATACGATTCTTACCCTGCTGTTTCGCTTGGTACATCGCATCATCGGCCTTAGCTACCCACTCCGCAATCGTCATACCGACTTGCCATTCGGCTACACCGGCCGAAAACGTGATAGAGAACGTTTGACCATCGTTCTGAGCTACTGGTTTCATACGTACTATATCTAATATATCTTGCATAATGGAACGACCTTGTTCCACAGAGGTATTCGGAAGTGCAATGACAAACTCCTCACCGCCAAAACGCGCCAATAAGTCCGTCGATCGCAGATTGATCTGCATCAAGTGAGCCAAGCCTTGGAGCACCAGATCCCCTACGTGATGTCCATACGTATCATTAACGCTTTTGAAGCTGTCAATATCGATAAACACAAGAGAAATTGGCGCTGGGTAGCGCTCAATCCGCTGGAGCTCTAGGCCGATCTGCAGATCGAAATATCGGCGATTGAACACACCTGTAAGTGGGTCGCGGAAAGCTAACTGTTCAAAATTCCGAGTCCGCTTAAGGAGTCCATAAATGCGTGCCGCCAATTCCTCATACTGGAATGGCTTGGTCACGTAATCATCCGCTCCCAAATGAAAACAGCGTACTTTATCACTGACATCGTCACGTCCTGATAATACAATAAGCGGAAGCCATTTGAGCGTAGGATCTTCCTTCAGGAACTCAAAGAGCTCATAGCCAGACTGCGGGTGCATCATCAGATCTAACGTAACGAGATCATACGTATGCTCACGAAGTAATTTTTTAGCTGACTCCACGTCAGCCGCCTCATCAACCATACAATCATCCAGCTGCAATCTTCTTGTCAAATAGGAGCGCAGGGCATCGTCATCATCAACAAGCAATATGCGGCTTTTCAAAGTTCGAAGCATGGAACTCACTGTAGGATCCTGCTGCTCATCCATCTGAATTTCTGTTAAGCCGATATCCAGTTCCATTTTCAATTCAAGCAATAATCCAGCTGTTCGCTCTATGCTTTCATAAACAGGGTTCGTTGACGAGAGCAGCTCATCTTCCAGCATATTAGTCGCTAGTGTCCATTCCCACATCCGTACCAGGTCTTCCGCCAGTTTTCCGATTCTCACATAACCAAAAACGGGCGCACTGCCTTTGAGCGTATGCGCAATCCGATAGCACTGTTGTAAATCCTCTAGGACAGGCTCCACTTGAACCGCTGTCAGTAAAGTCTGCAGTTGCTGCAGCTGCTTGTCATATTCACGAATAAAAAGCTTTTTTCCTTGTTTAAGAATCCTTGCATCACGATCAGATTCTGAACCTGCATCTTTGGATCTCTCTATGTTACTATGGCTCATAACAGACAATCACCCTTTATAAGCTTAATTAAACTAATCTCATCACTTATCTGTTCGACCTATCGTTGCAACAGTTGCCCTATGGTGTCTAATAATTGAAGTGGACTGAAAGGTTTCACAATGTACGTGGTGACACCCGCTGCCTTAGCTTTCTCTTTATCTTTCTCTAGCGCTTTGGCTGTCAAAAGAATAACCGGCAAGTCCCGATTCACATTCTCACTTTGTCTCAACCAAGCGCAAACTTCGACGCCCGTACGCTCCGGCATCATGTAATCAAGAATGATTAAATCGTAGGCTTCCTTGCCGAGTTGATCGATCGCTTGTTGACCATCTTCAACCTCTGTAATGACGTAGCCTTCATCAGATAACGTTTCCGTCAGCAGAAAGCGAAGCGCCAACTCATCATCGGCAAGCAAAATTTTGTAAGCTGACATGTTCTCTCTCCTCGAGTCTATGAATTACGATTAATTATAGCACCATCGCAGGAGCCTAGATAGGAAAATGTCGGAAAAACTCGAAAGAAATCACACTTCCTTATCGTGAAGGTGGACCTTCCATGACGAGCCTTTTATTTCCGGCAATCCGCGAGGGCTTGTCCAACAATAGACCCAGCCTTCCCGCTCCCCATTGACATCCTTCACCCAAATCCGTTCGTAATCATTGTCCTCATGATCGGGACCAAAGTACGTTTCCAAGACATCCATGGCGGCTAAGCCTTCTTCGGTAACCTCGAGCCATTCCCCAACAACCGTATGATCATCTCCCGTACGTACTAGTGCTGGGTATGGTCCTACATCAAATAAACGTCCTTCAATCGCTCCAGGTTGCACGCCAAGTAAATACGGAGAGACAACAAAATGATTACTTTCTCCTACAAGTAACGTACCATACACAAATACAGCTATCATTTTCTGTTCCTCCCTGCCTTTATTTGCGTTATGTACATAAGTTCGTTAAGGAGTCTATGGATTCCTACAAAAAAAAGCAGCATCACGATGGATGCTGCTGCTATGCCTGATTGGCTGTTAATTCACGTGTTTTAACAATAATTTTGCGGATGCTGTCTTCGGACAAATGAAACACCTTGATCAGCTCCAAAACCGTCGAGCCCGTTTGGTACAAACGGAAAATCTCACGATTTCTCCGCTCAATGATGATGCGAGTGCCGTTGTTTTCTCCCCAGCCAGCACGTTTCTGCTCTTTCTTAGGGATATACACGATTTCGCCTTGGATATATTCTTGTAATTGTTTTAATAGGTTAGGGGGAAGAACATCTTTCCCGTTCTTGTAACTCATGGATGAAAACCTCCTCAAATTGTGCAAAGCTTACTTGACTTTGACTGATTTGCAGAGAGTATCTTCATCGCCCCTTAACCTCCTACCATTCTCAAAAATGGAATAAAAAAAACACGATCATAATCGTGCCTGTCGGTTGTATATGCAATTATACAATTCAGGTGAACGGTTATTCCACGAATGATATTCAGTTAGGAGACGAGTACCTCTGCGGCGGCCGCAACATTCATCGCTACTGTCATTGTCATTGTGTTCATTAAAAAGCACTCCCTTCACCGTAGTTTATTGTTGTGTTCACTTCGTGTTCACAATTCTCATTATATGTAAAAAGCTTCTCGCTGTCTACTCGTTCGTAAAAATTATGCGAGGGCCTAGGGGCCCCCGCTTGGAACAGTGATCTCTGCTTACGCAGAGATCACCTCTGTTTGCGTTGTAATCACCTTGATCACTCCTTTCCGAAGGAATTAGCCGGCCGGCTACATCTCTATATTACTCATATTGCCCAGCGCCTCTCAAGTGAAAGAATGGTTATAGGGATTCTTTCCTTGAGAGGGGTTGAAAATTGAGTGCGGACTGAGGAATGACGAAGGAATGGGAAAGAATGAGCATGGAGTGAGTACGGAGTGAGTACGGAGTGAGTGAGGAGTGAGTGCGGAGTGAGTGCGGAGTGAGTACGGAGTGAGTACGGAGTGAGTACGGAGTGAGTACGGAGTGAGTACGGAGTGAGTACGGAGTGAGTGCGGAGTGAGTGCGGAGTGAGTGCGGAGTGAGTGCGGAGTGAGTGCGGAGTGAGTGCGGAGTGAGTGCGGAGTGAGTGCGGAGTGAGTGCGGAGTGAGTGCGGACTTTCGTTGCGCATAGCTCACGGCTTCTGAGAATTAGCTGGAAAAACTCCAGTTATTTTCTTCATTTTTCGCTGAAATGCCCATTTAACTGGAAAAACTCCAGTTAAATTTGGAATATAGACCACTTTATAAAGCAATCAGTTAAATTAACTACAGGAAATCCAGTTATTTCTTCAAAAAGAGGAAAACCAATCTGATTAGCTGTAGTTATTCCAGTTATTTTACTTTTGAGGACATTTTTGAATGAATAAGGTAGCGGAACCAGCTAGGCGAGTGGGATTGTAGAACGTTTCTGTAATAGGAGGAATTTGTTAAGAGTAGGTTAGGGTGATGGTTGGATGAGTAGTGAGTGATTGGATGAATAGTGAGTGGTTGGATGAGTAGTGAGTGATCGGAGTTGATTGGTGATGCTGGATGAGCGGAGTTTGAGTTGTTTCAAGTGTAAAAAGGACCTAGCATTTGCGCTAGGTCCCAAGCGGCATGACGGCGATGCCGCTGCTGTTCAACAGCGCGCGGATATCGCGCGCGAACTCCACGGCGTGAACGCCATCGCCGTGGATACAGATCGTGTCCGCGCGCATGCTCAGGTCCTCTCCCGTGAGGGAGAGCACCATGCCTTCGCGGACAAGCCGCTCCACCTGCGCCGCAGCCTCGGCGGCGCTCACAAGCAGCGCCCCCGCCTGGTCGCGGGGCGTCAAAGAGCCGTCCCGCTGGTAGCTGCGGTCCGCGAAAGCTTCGCTCGCGGTCCGCAGCCCCGCGGCGGCGCCCGCCCGCAGCAGCTCGCTGCCGGGCGGGCCATACAGCGTCAGCTCCGCGCTGACGCTGGCCGTTGCAGCCGCAATCGCGGCGGCTAACTCATGGCGCTTCGCAGCCATGTGGTAGAGCGCGCCATGCGGCTTGACGTGCTTCAGGCGTCCGCCTTCGGCATGGACGAACGCCTGCAGCGCCCCGAGCTGATACAACGTCAGCTCGTAAGCCTCAGCCGGCGTGATTGCGATCTCGCGCCGGCCAAAGCCTTGCAGATCGGGTAGGCCCGGATGGGCCCCGATCGCAACGCCCTTGCGCACGCACAGCTGTACCGTGCTGCGCATGGTTGCGGGGTCGCCTGCGTGGAACCCGCAGGCGATGTTGGCGGAGCTAACGTAGTCGAGCAGCTCCGCATCGCGGCCGAGAGAGTAAGCGCCGAACCCTTCACCCATGTCACAATTCAAATCAATGCGTAGCATTTCCATCACACTCCCACCGATGATTTTGCCAACTCATCTTCGTCATTTACCTATGCACTGCCTCGCAGAATCAGCATCTCAAGACTTTCCCTATGCCTTCCCCGCAGAAAAGCATGTTATCCCATTCCTTTATGCCTCGAAGAATCAGCATCTCACGCCATTTTCCCTACGCCATGCCCCTCAACCAAGCCTTCATACCCGCCTCCAGCAGCTTCAGATCCATCGCCTGGAGCAACAACTGCTCTTGTGCTTCGAGATGCGTAACCTCTTGGAAGCGCAGCTCTCCACCTGGCTTCACCTGAGCGACCAACGGAAGGTCGGCCGTGATCACATGACCAATCCGTGGATATCCGCCTGTTGTTTGGCAATCAGCCATCAACAAGATGGGATTTCCACTTGAAGGCACCTGAAGCGTCCCCGCAACTACAGCTTCGGAGATCATTTCATAGGACATGCCTGCTTCAAGCTCAAGCTTGGGCTCACCCAACAGCCGATATCCCATGCGATCCGATTGTGAGGACACTAGAAAGCTCTGGGAAAGCAATCTAGTCCAACTTACTGTTGTAAATAAGGTGGCTTCCTTCCCTCTGACGATCCGTATTACAGGATTGTCACGGTAATCAGGACGAATCCATGGACTCACGGACTTGGATCGAAGCTCGACACTCTTCATGAGCTGAGAAGACAGTTCATTTTTCTCGATTTCCAGTTCATCCCCAGCACGAAGAGCTCTTCCCTCATATCCACCCATACCCGCTCTCTGGTAGGTACTGCGACTTCCCAGTACGTAGTCCGCCTTGAAACCACCATGCACAGCTAAATAGGCTCTACAACCGTGTGTTGCGTAGCGAAATTGCAGCTCACTTCCTGTACGAAGAACGAAGGGGCGCCACATTGGCGCTGAACTTCCATTCACTTCCGCTTCCATCTCTGCACCGCAAATGGCAATTAGCATATCTTTCTGGGCAACTATTGTAGGCCCACTAAGAGTCATTTCTAAGGTCACCGCTTCGCGACCATTGCCAACCAACAAATTCGCTGCACGATGGGCAAACCGATCCATCGGCCCTGCCACGATCACACCATGTTTCCGATAACCATAGCGCCCCTCATCCTGTAAAGTGGATAAAAGGCCAGGTTTTATTACTTCAAAGCCCATGGCTCGCATTCCCTTCTTCAAACGCTTGAAACTGCTCGGATGTGATGGCCACAAATTTCACTTGATCTCCAACTTTAAGTAAGGAAGGAGGAACGGTCTCCGGACGAAACAAGCGGAGTGGTGTTCGACCAATGAGCTGCCAACCACCTGGTGATTCAAAAGGGTAGATGCCTGTTTGCGACCCGCCAATGCCAACAGAGCCGGCTGGAATTTGTGTGCGAGGCACTGATTTGCGCGGTGTCGCTAGCCTTTCATCCATACCACCCAAATAAGGAAAACCAGGTGCAAAGCCAATCATATACACCGGATACACGCGAGAAGTATGCCAAGTCACGATTTCTTTTGTACCCACCTGATGATATGCCGCTACTTCCCTAAGATCAGGACCATATGCCGCCTCATAACAAACAGGGATCTCAATGATCGTTCCCAACTGCCCGGCAAAGCTACCGTCATTTCTATAGGCATCTAATAGCCGCTCTATGTACTGTAAGACATGATCATAGGGAAGCCAAGTCGCCGCCCTATAAGTACGCCCACTTTTTAACACAACTTCGGAAGAATAGTTATAAATACGGAAAGCATCATAATAAATTGTAATGGTTGTATACGCGGCCACTAGCTCAATGAAACCATTATGCCAGTTATTTTCCAAATAATTCGCTACTTGCCTGACCTTATGAAGATTCAATAACGATATGTCATCTCCTAATCGAATCACAATCGCCGAATCCCCTAGCGGATAGCATTCGTATACTAGCTTGGTCATGCAAATCGCTGCTTTTTCAACCAATTCGCACAAACCTCAGGCCAGATATACGCTTCTGGATGATCATCTGCAATGCCAATTCCGTGACGTCCCGACTCGAAAACATGCAGGTCAAAAGGAACTTTATTGCGGCTTAGTGCACTAGCAAAAAGCAAGCTATTTTCGACGGAAACTGCCGCATCATCGGCTGTATGCCATAGGAAGGTTGGCGGCGTATCTGCCGTTACTTGAAGTTCATTGCTCAAATCCTTGACTAACTCATCGCTGGCATTTTCACCAATCAGATTAATTCGCGAACCTTGATGAGCATTCATACTGAATGAAATGACAGGATAACACAGTACCATTAGATCAGGACGGGAGCTATGTTGCTCAATCGGATCCGCGGAGTTCTGATCTCCCGCATCGTAGTGTGTCCCCGCTGTTGCTGCCAAATGACCACCTGCAGAGAAACCAAGAATACCAACGCGGTTTGCATCGACTCCCCATGCCTCAGCATGATGTCTCACGGTTCGGATAGCCCGCTGCGCGTCTTGCAAAGGTATAGGATGTTTATATGGTGCTACACGATAGTTCAACACGTAGGCAGATATACCAAGCCCATTTAGCCATTTTGCGATTGGCTCTCCTTCATGAGGGGCTCGTACGCCGTAACCTCCACCTGGACATACTATAACTGCTGCACGCAAGCCATCTCCCTCTACTGGATATAAGGTTAGGCTTGGGCAGCCTTGATTCTTCTCACCTTGACATTCTCGCGTAGCTCCAAGCCATAATTCAATCGTTGTCCCTGCGTTCAACCTTGAAACCCCCTCATGCGAATAACGTACTAAGTTAATAATAGCCAATCCTTATCAAGTAGAAAAGCATCTATTTCTTCTATAAAGGAGCGATTCAAAATGATTGTAGTTACAACAGAAAACATTGCCAGTTATGAGGTCACTGAAGTTTTGGGAAGTACATTTGGCGTCGTGGTGCGGGCCAGAGGCATTGGCGGGGATATTATGGCCTCTTTGAAAGGCTTAATTGGCGGAGAAGTCACACAGTATACGCAGATGGTCGAAGACGGCCGCAGGCAAGCGATGGACCGACTCGTCAAAAATGCAGCTGCCATGGGCGCTGATGCTATTGTGATGATGCGTTTTGATAGCGGGGATATTGGTCAAAATATGAGCGAAATCGTCGCCTATGGCACAGCTGTTCGGGCGCGAAGGCTATGATCGAATGTCAACCATTTTGCTAGTATACGGCGTGTGGATTGTTGGCTTCATTATTCTATTTCTTCTAGGCTATCTAGTTTATGACAAACGCTACAAAACAGAGGGTGCCGCGACGCCCAAATCGCCTCCAAACGGCTTTGTATTTACAACCGAAGTGTTCATTGATCCCAAAGACGGATTCACTTATCGGGTCTACTACAATCCTCGAACGGGAGATCGTGCTTATATTCGTGAAAAGTAACTTTTTTACAAACTTAAAAAGCCTGACAAGAACTGAGACCTTAGATTCTCTCGCTCTTGTCAGGCTTATTGTATGCAGCAATAGCTACGCCCAAATCACTTTCCAGTTATGATTTACACTCGCTTCTATCGTACCTCGCTCCATGATATATCCCGCCAATAGCTCAGCTACGTCCGTTGGAATATCCTTGATCACCGGCTTATTCTGGAACATCGCATAATTACCTCCGCCTGCAGCGCGATAATTATTCATTACCACATCGAAAGAGGCTTCGAGCTTAATCGTTTCCCCCTCATAATCCAGCTGCACAACACGATTCCCGACAGGACGGGTAATATCTAACGTGTAGGAGATTCCCTCCCACATATCATAGTTGTAATGAGCAGGCTTCGGATCCATAAAAGCCTTACTTACTTGTAGATCTCCCTTTTCCGTCAATTCAAAATATTCCGCAGACTGCTCCAACGCATCCTTAATATCCTGACCGGAGATTCGAATGACCTTCAGCGTGTTCGGATAAATATAGTTGGAAACAATATCCCGCATGGTAATATCCGTTGGAAATCCAGGTGAAAAGTTATCAAACAACGCGGTGTTAGATATCGGGGCACCTGACAGCTCCATTTGGACTTTGTTTATAAACTCAATTAACGCATTGTCCTGAGTACGAATCTGCATAGGATCTCTCACGAGCATGTCCCCCGATAGCTTTCCGATGGGTTGATCCAGCCACAATTGGGTCTTCGACTCATAGGAACTGATTTGCTCCAACAAGACCCTATCTGCCTCAACATTCGCAACAGTTAGAAGCTCTGATTGCTTGGAAACAATACGCCAGCCCCCTTCAACTTGCTCCAGAGCGATGTTCACTTTCCCAAGCGTAACGCCTGCTGTACCTGGTTGAACGATGGTTACGCCATTAATGTCCACACCAGCGATACTTCTATGCTGATGACCTGTGAGTAGAACATCGATACCCGCTACTTCCATACAAAGCTGATAACCCTGATTCTCGCCTGTTAATGGCTCTGTAGGCTCTCCAGTTGCGATATCTCTTTCAAAACCGCCATGGTAGGAAACAACAACGACATCTACATGCTCCTGCTGTTTGAGAAACTGCACCCATGTACGAGCTGTCGCAATGGGATCTTCGAAACGCAAGCCGACAATATGCTTCGGGTCTTCCCAATTCGGAATGTAGGGAGTTGTCAATCCAAGAATCCCTACACGCAACCCTTCAGGAAATTGTTTAATGAGATACGGCTTTCCAAAGAATGGCTCTCCCGTCTCTTCGTTCACAATATTGGCACATAACCAGGGAAATTCAGATTCTCTGACTGCTTTCTGCAGGACATCCATACCATAATTAAATTCGTGATTCCCCAGCACAGCTCCATCATAGTTCAAATAGTTCAGACCCAGCACCATGGGATTCATAGGCTCATTATCCAAACGTGCGTGGTGATAAGCTAGCGGAGTGCCTTGAATCAGATCACCGTTGTCGATCACAATTACATGCGCTTCCTTCGCTCGTTCTTGTGCAATTAATGCTGCTATTTTCGACAATCCCACCTCATTGGGATGATTATTTGCGTAATGAATGGGAAGCATATTCCCATGGAGGTCGCTCGTTTCTAAAATCGTAATATGACTTATTTTCCCTTGCCCTGTCTGCGTCAAGCGATTCACTCCATTGCATTTTATTGTAAAGTTTTACATATCAATTGTCAGTTTAACAAATACTTCACACTATCTTCCATATCTCTTATGATAATGTTATAGTACAACATAGATAAAAAGTAAATATTTAAACGGAGGTCAAAAAAAACATGAAAAAATTAACAGTACTTAGCTTGTCCATGGTTGTAGCTGCAGGTGCACTTGTCGGCTGCGCGAAAAAAGAAGAAACAAAACCATCTGCTTCAGCTACTGCAGCAGCAACAGCGGCGGCAACGGCTACTCCAGCAGCAGCTGCAGGTTTCATTCCGAAAGAACTGAAAGTACAATTCGTTCCTTCCCAAAATGCAGAAACTCTTGAAGCAAAAGCTAAGCCGCTTGAGAAATTGCTTGGAGATAAACTAGGTATCCCGGTTAAGGTTTCTGTTTCAACGGATTACAACGTAGTAATCGAAGCGATGTCTTCCAAACAAGTTGATGTTGGTTTCTTGCCACCAAGTAACTATGTTGTTGCCCACGATAACCGTAAAGCTGCTGATCTACTTGTACAAGCACAACGTTTTGGCGTTGATGATGCAACAGGTCAACCAACGAAAGAGCTTGTTGATTTCTACAAATCCGAAATTCTTGTTAAAGCGGATTCCCCAATCAAATCCGTTGCTGATCTGAAAGGTAAGAAAATGGGCTGGCAAGGTGTTACATCCGCTGCTGGTTACGTTTACCCAGGTCTTGTTTTGAAAAACGCTGGTGTAGATCCAGTTAAAGATGTAACAGGCGTTCAATTCCAAGGACATGATAAAGCAGTTATCGCTCTTCTGAATGGTCAAGTTGATGCAGTAGGCGTGTTCCAAGATATTCGCACAAACATGTTGAAGGATTATCCTGAAATCTTCAAACAAACGAGAGTTCTTTCTTTCTCCGATAAAATTCCAAATGATACGATCGCTGTTCGTTCCGATATGGATGCAGCTTGGAAGAAGAAAATTCAAGATGCTTTCATCGCGATTGGAAACGATCCTGAAGGTAAGAAAGTAATCATCGATGTATACACACACCAAGGTTATGTTGCTACTACTGATGATAAATTCAACATCGTTCGTGAAGCTAACAAAGCAATGGGCTTGAAATAAGATTTCATTCACTACACACAAACAAACCACCGCAGCATGAGCCTTAATCCATGACGCGGTGGTTTTTTCCTTCTAATTTTACATTCTATACCAGACTTTCCTTGCATATTATGAATGTGGCACGCCCGTCCAAGCTTATCGTTTACTTTCAACTATCAAACGTTTACTAGTCGGTCGTGTCATAACTCATTGTGGGGTGAAAAATTGGATGTACGAAATGCTGATCATGCGTAAAACAGAAGTTATTATTCGGTGCGGCACCGATGAAGTACAGGGAGTCATTTCGCAGTATTACCCAGAATTCCAGCTTTTAAAAATAAACAACATTATGATTCCTCTCACGTTAATTGACCAAATTGAAATCTTGGGGCCAGACGAACGTCTCTCTCAAGCTTCTCATCGTCTTCGTGAGCCTCGTATTCTCCACTTGGTTGCGCAAGGTGGGAATGTTCATTCATGAATAAAAGGCAGTTCTTGAAGGTCTACAACCTTCAGGAACTGCCTTTTGCTTTGTAATGAATAGTTGATCGCTTTAAACGATCCGTTTACGCAATGTGCCCGAGATATAGTCAATGACGGAGACTGTAACAATAATCCCAATCAAGATAATACCGACTCGCGGCCATTGCCTTGCATTCAGGGCGAAGATTAACGGTGTTCCGATCCCTCCTGCACCAATGACCCCAAGCAAGGTCGCAGAACGGACATTGATTTCGAAACGGTACAGCGTATACGAAATGAAATCTGGTATGACCTGCGGAATGACGGCGAACGACATCCGCTGCCAGAAGTTCGCTCCTACGGCCGTCATAGCCTCTGTAGGCCCCATATCCATGTTCTCAATAGCCTCGGCATAGAGCTTGCCTAACATGCCCACAGAGTGCAATCCCAGCGCCATAACGCCCGCATATGCATTCGGACCTACCGCTTTAATAAAGATCAACGCCATAATGATTTCCGGAATCGTACGAACGACGCTGAGAAATAGTTTCCCAGTGCCAGAAACAGCACGGTACTTACTCATATTCGCCGCGGCCCAGAAAGCAAAGGGCAGACAGACAATCGCTGATACGAAATTTCCTAAATAGGAAATGGACAAGGTTTCAAGTAGGGAACGAAGTAAATCTTCGCCTTCAGGAATATAGACATATGCCCAGTCAGGATGGAATAATCCATTGATCATTGCTTTGGTCAGAATCCAAGTAGTTGGTTGGAAGCCGGTTAATTCCAAGCCAGTTAACGCCCATACAAGTAGAGCGATCACAGCCACTAAGCCAATAATTTTAAACGTGTTTGCTTGCGTTTCAGACATCGGCTTGGCACTGCCTTTTAACAAATACGTACGGAATCGTGTGCTCACCAAATCAATGATGACGACGATCAGCAACGTATAAATAACAATGGCACAAGACTGATCGTAACGGAACAGATCCAGTGTGTTTTTGAGCAATAAGCCGATACCTCCCGCGCCAACCAAACCGAGGATTGCGGAAGCACGAATGCTCACTTCAAACGTGTACAGAAAATGCGCTAGATACGTAGGTGCAACTTGTGGCAAGACACCGAAACGGATCAGCTTCAGCTTATTAGCTCCAACTGCGGTCATCGCTTCAAGCGGACCAGGATCGATGGCTTCCGTTGATTCATAAGAAAGCTTTGAAATAATCCCAAACGTAAAGAAAATTAGCGCTAACGTACCTGCTGTTGGACCAAAGCCTACTAATACGGCAAATAATGCTGCATAGAGCAGATCAGGAATGGTACGAACAAAATTCATAATAAAGCGAGCTGGATACGACAACCATGGTGAGGTTGTTACGTTACGAGCAGCCAGCAGCGCCATTGGGAACGCAAATAGAGCTCCAATGATCGTGCCCAGGATGGACATCTGTATGGTTTGTGCCATCGGCTTCCAAATGTCTGCGAAGAATAGCCAGTCTGGCGGAAACATTTCTGCGACGAATTTCAAGATCTCCGGCGTTCCCGTAGCTAATCTAGTCAGCGTCGCATCCGTCTGATAAATGCTGCCGATCAAGAATAGCACCATGATCGCGATGATCATATAAAACTTTGTGCGCGGAGGCTTTTTGACGGTTGCTACACTCATTCCTCCTGCACCCCCAGCAGCTCATCTTTCTTGATGGCGCGGCCGTAGATCTCGGAGAACACATCGTCCGTCGCATCGGCAACAGGTCCATCATAGACGACCTTACCTGCACGAAGTCCGATAATGCGTGTTGCGTACTCGCGAGCCAAGTCAATAAAGTGAAGGTTGACGACGGTTGTAATGCCGAGGTCCTTGTTAATTCGTTTCAGGTCATCCATAACTTGACGGGTTGTGAGCGGATCCAGTGAAGCAACCGGCTCATCTGCAAGGATGATTTTGGCTTCCTGTGCGAGCGCTCTTGCAATGGAAACACGCTGCTGTTGACCGCCGGACAATTCGTCGGCGCGCGAATACGCTTTTTCCCTAATGTTCACGCGTTCTAATGCTTTGAGTGAAAGTTCCATGTCCGCTTTAGGGAACAAGCCGAACATCGTCCGAAGTGTTGAATGGTAGCCAACGCGACCGGAAAGGACGTTGCGAATAACTGTGGATCTTTTGACTAGATTAAAGGTTTGGAAAATCATCCCGATATCTCTACGCATCCGACGCAGCTGCGCGCCGTTTGCTTTGGTAATGGATTTCCCATCGATTAGAATTTCACCGCTTGTAGTCTCATGCAGACGATTAATCGAACGAAGCAGTGTTGATTTTCCAGCCCCTGATAAACCTACAATAACTACGAATTCCCCCGGGTGTATGGTAAGGTTAATGTCATTCAAACCAACAGTACCATTTGGATATACTTTTGAAAGATTTTTAAACTCAATCATATTCGTCCTACTTTCTTTTACTCAATTTCTAATAGCTCGACAGACTACTTTCAACGAATAGATGAAAAATCCTTTTTTCTATCATTACCTTTAGAAAAAATTCATATTCCATTGTTCACCATGCACAATAAAATGGCCTCTTGCACGCTAGCAAGGGCCATTTTCTTCCTATGGATTGTACTTTGCACCCCAACGTTCCTCGATCTTCATCCCTCTCCAGACGGCAATCGAAACGATCCACGCGATGACGAACATCCCAACCAGAATAAAGCCTAACGTACCAAAATCAATCTCTTGCAGCCACGTCCAGAATGTACCTTCCATGCTGAACTCTTCGGAAAGCACTTGTCCAAGCTCGATCACACCAATGATTAATGCCGCAACCACCGCGAGCGCAGTAACGGTCAAATTATAGTAAAGCTTACGCACTGGCGTGTGGAATGCCCACTTGTAGGCTTTGGTCATGAACATGCCGTCCGCCGTATCGAATAGGCTCATCCCCGCTGCGAACAAGAGTGGAAGTGAGATCACACCGATAAAAGGAATTGCATCCTTCGCCGCGTGCGCGGAAATAGCCAACAACGCGATTTCACTTGCAGTATCGAAGCCTAAACCGAATAGAAAGCCTAACGGATAGACATGCCAGCTTTTGGTGATGAACGAGAATAGCGGTTTAATCAGGCGTGCAATAAAGCCGCGTGACTCCAACAGCTCTTCAAACTCGTTGTTGTCGTACTTGCCGGTGCGAAACTTCAGAAACATTTTATATAGGCTAATAAGAATGATCAAATTAATGATGCCAATGATGACGAGGAATAGTCCAGAAACAGAAGCCCCAATCACGCCGCCAAAGCGCTGCATCCAAGGAAGCTCACGCGCAGCCCATTGCACCGAGAAGGCAGTCACAATCGCCATGACGAACACGACTGACGAGTGACCTAGCGAGAAGTAAAAGCCAACACCTAGTGGGTTTTTCTTCTGTTGCACAAGCTTCCGAACCGTGTTGTCTATAGCCGCAATATGATCAACGTCGAACGCATGACGCATCCCTAACGTATAAGCCAGGAGTCCAATTCCCCAGAAGGCGGGCGATGTTTTGGCAACGGAGTATAAACCGATCAGCCCCATTACGTGAAGAAGGATAATAACGCCAACGTATCCGCCCCAGCTTTTTCTCTCTCTCAGCAAAGATTTCCACATAGGTATTCAACCCCACCTTTCCCATTCGTGTTACGATTTATTAATAATGTAGCACACGTGTGCATGAATTGAGAAGTACCGGGCCGATTATTTGTAAAGAATTCTAAATGAGATCTGATATAATAGAAACCGTTCCAAAAACGACACCTCATTTATCTTGTGAAGCCTATATATTTTTTTTATCTCGAAAAGGAGCTGACCCGCTGCATGTCCATGCGTAAGTATAAGCTTTTTACGGTGCTGGTGCCCGTCCTTATTATTGGTGGTTTTGAATATATCCGTCATGAATATTTACTACGCTATCTAACAATGGAAGCCGGTAATTTCACGATTACGGTGATTACGCTGCTCTTATCGTATCTCTTCGCCTCCTGGATGTTTGGAAGCATTGAACGCAGCAATGAGAAAATTCTGCTCAGTGAAGCCCGTAGAGCGGTCTTTGAGGAGCGTGAGCGGTTGGCTCGAGAATTACATGACGATTTGGCTCAAACACTCTTCTTCCTCAATGTGAAGCTGCGACAAGGGGACATTGAAGAAGCGAAAGCGGCTGTTTCCGAGATTGACAATTCGCTTCGTCAGGCTATTTTCAATCTACGAACGCCGCCAGAAGAGGGCACTTCATTTGGGCAACGGATTCATACCTACTTAGAGAACTGGCGGTTGGTAACCGGCATTGAGCTTCAGAAGACCGTGCAGATCACAGATCACAGCTTCTCACCTAGTGAAGAAGTTCAACTATTCGGCATTATGCAAGAGGCTTTCACGAACATTCGAAAGCATTCTATGGCAACAGATGCTACCTTTCATTTGGAAGCTGGAAACGATCACTGGAGACTACTCATTACGGATAACGGGTGCGGTATGGAGCTTAAATCGGCAACGGATGATAAAGGCAAAACCTACGGCATTGACCTCATGCAGAAACGGGCAGCCGAGCTTGGTGCAACGCTTGCGCTTCAGAGTGAGAAAGGCGCCGGCACGAAACTGATCGTACAAGCCGAAAGAAAGGTGAACAGCTAATGCCCGATCTCATGCCATTTCGCGTACTTATTGTTGATGATCATCCCTTAGCCCGCAAAGCGATACGAAGCATGCTGGCGCCGTGCTCAGATTTCTTCATCGTTGGAGAAGCCAGCACTGGAGAAGATGCCATTCGACTTTGCGGGGAGCTTGCTCCCGACGTCGTCTTAATGGACATTCATATGTCGCCGATGGACGGATTACAAGCCACACGGCACATTAAACAAGCGTATGGCGGGATACGCATCGTTATGCTAACGGTTTCGGATGATGTTGCCGATCTCTTCACGGCATTGCAGTTCGGCGCACAAGGGTATTTGCTCAAAAACATGGATCCCGATGAATGGCTAAGCTATCTGCGTGCCCTGCTTGACGATAATTCGGAGGTGGCCAGAGGAATGGCGGACAAGCTATTCGGACGCTTCCGCTCACCGATAGGAGCAAACACAGAAGGTCCAAGCCCACATATGCTCACTTCACGTGAACAAGAAATTACCGCTTATGTCGCACAAGGGGACAATAATCGGGTGATTGCCGAAAAGCTGCTCATCTCCGAGCATACCGTGAAAAATCACATGAAAAATATTCTCGTGAAGCTATCTCTAGAGAATCGCGTCCAGCTCACCGCATTCGCCATTAAGCACGGACTGACACGAAAATGAAAATATGAAACACATAAATGCTACTATTTAGACAAAACTAGTCGAAAAAATAGCCCAGTCGAGTCATACTCTTATGCTTGTCTATCAGGTAAGATGGACAACATGGTAAGAGTTGATATTGAAAGGGGAAATGAATGCCATGTTTAAAAAACTTATGTTAACCGCAAGCTCGATGATGATCGCATCTATGCTCCTCGTGGGAATTGCAAGTGCCCACGTCGTCGTCTATCCGAAAGAAGCCACACAAGGCGGCTATGAAGTTTTCACTGTGCGTGTACCTTCCGAGAAGGACAGTGCTACTGTTAAAGTTGAGGTCAAATTTCCAATTGATTCGGTAGCTGTTTCGCGTTTTGAACCTAAAGCGGGTTGGAAGTACGACATTGCCAAGGACGCTGCTGGGAAAATTACTGGCGTCACATGGACAGCAACAGGAGATGGACTAGGAAGCACGGAGTTTGGTGATTTCAGCATGCAGGGTAAAGTTGCTGATAACGCTACGCAAATCATCTGGAAGGCCTACCAGACCTACAAGGATGGCTCTGTTGTGGAATGGGTTGGGGCGAATGGCTCAGACAAGCCAGCATCAGTAACAACCGTTAAAGCCAAAGCAGCAGCTGGCGCAACGACAGATAGTCATGGGAATGTAACAGCCGGTGCGGCAGGAACGGCGGATTCAGACTCGAATACCTCGCTGTACCTTTCCATTGCTGGCGTGGTGCTTGGCGCGCTAGCCTTGATCGTATCGTTGGTTAGAAAACGTAGATAAGTGCGTGTAATGCCTTAATTCAGAAAGCCTCGAGACTCTCTGTGTGAAACAGAGGGAGTGCTCGAGGCTTTCTTGTTAGATCAGATCTTGTTCTTGTTCTTGTTTTTGTTCTTGTTCTTGTTCTTGTTCTTGTTCTTATTCTTGTTCTTGTTCTTGTTCTTGTTCTTGTTCAACGCTTTTTGCTACCTGCTCTTGTCAACAACTCATCCCATTGGATATATACAGTGTAATATCGGAATAGACGTCGAAAACGATTGCTTCATTGGACTTATCCAATGGAATAAGACCCAAAAGGGTCTATTTCCATGATTCGAGTGGATTTGTCCAATCAAATCACTTTTTTGGTGGCAAATTAGTGCAAATCAGTGGATTTATCCAATGGAACCGAGTTGCATACCATTTAACAAAAAGCCCTGAGCTATCTGGAAGATGCAGATAGCTCAGGGCTTCACTCTTACTCCAACTAACTAATTCCGTTCGTAAATCCGGAAATAGTACTCGTAGGGATTCTTCTCATTGCGCTCGCCTTGCTCACTTGACACTAAGGTCCAAGCAGACAAGTCCAAATCAGACATAAAGGTGTCGGCTTCGAACTCGTGCTCAATGAAAGTGATGTACATGCGAGTCACGCTAGCGGCAAAAAGATTAAAGATTTCTGCCCCGCCGATCACGAACAGTTCCTGGTCACGGAATGCTTCAATCGCTTCGTCTACCGAATGAAAAATTTCACAACCTTCAGCTTGATACGCGGTATTTTGCGTGAGAATGACGTTGCGTCTTCCAGGAAGCGGCTTGCCGATGGATTCGTACGTTTTGCGCCCCATGAGGATGGGGTGACCCATCGTCACGTTTTTGAAAAATTTCAGATCACCTGGCAAATGCCACGGCAATGTATTATTAACACCGATCGCTCGGTTGCGATCCATGGCAAATATAAATGAAATACTCAACGGGAAACACTCCTTTCGTTACAACACCTTGCTTAAATCGCAATCGGCGCCTTAATGCCCGGCAGAGGCGTGTAGTTCAGAAACTCAAAATCATCGAATTGGTAATCGAAGATGGAAGCTGGCTTCCTTTTGATATGAAGAGTTGGCAGCTCTTGTGGCTCTCTCAGCAGCTGCTTGTTCACTTGTTCAACGTGATTCTGGTAAATATGCACATCGCCGCCGTTCCAAATCAAATCCCCGACTTCCAGATCGCACTGTTGAGCAATCATGTGAGTTAAGAGGGCATACGACGCCAGATTAAATGGCAGACCTAAGAACGTGTCCACCGATCTCATCTGAAACATGCAAGATAACTTACCATTTGCTACATAAAATTGAAACGCATAATGACATGGCGGCAACGCCATGTGGTCCACTTCGGCAGGGTTCCATGCGGATACCAAGTGTCTGCGCGAATCGGGATTCGTTTTGATTTGATGAATCAGCTTCTCGATTTGATCAATAACCTGCCCGTTCGGCGCAATCCACGTACGCCACTGTGCGCCATACACGCGGCCAAGATTTCCGTTTTCATCAGCCCACTCGTCCCAGATTGTTACACCGTTGTCGCGCAAATATTGAACATTCGTGCTGCCGCTCAAGAACCACAGCAGTTCATGAACAATGGATTTGATATGCAGCTTCTTCGTTGTCAAAAGTGGAAAACCATCCTTAAGATTGATTCGCATCTGTCGTCCAAAAACAGAAATCGTTCCTGTACCCGTGCGATCTCCCTTCTCTACGCCTTGATCTAAAACATCTTTAAGCAGTTCCAAATAAGCTTTCATAATTCAACTATTCACCTCATAGATTAGCTCTCATCGCGATTTATTTTTCTATTATAAACATTATCCTTCTTATTGAACATCCACTTCGACAATTCATTCCAAAATCCACTGAACTGTAATAATTGCCACCCCGCTGCAAGGTGCTTTTTCCTGCGGAGTATGATACATTTTTTAAGAAATAGGAAGTCACCTCTATGAGCGGACCTACGGACCTATCTGCTAATAGAAGAGGTTCGCAAACTCCCTCTCTAAAAAACTATGAAATGAGGATTTACCCATGGCAGGCAGAAGCAATGAAGATTTGAAAGAGATTACCTTATTAGGTAATCAAGGCACGAAGTACATTTTCAATTATGACCCTACACTCTTAGAAGCATTTGATAATAAACACCCGGACCGGGCTTATTTCGTCAAATTTAACTTCCCTGAGTTCACGAGCTTATGTCCTGTAACCGGACAACCGGATTTCGCAACACTCTACATTTCGTATATTCCAACGGTCAAAATGGTCGAGAGCAAATCCCTGAAGCTTTACCTATTCAGCTTCCGCAATCACGGTGATTTCCACGAGGATTGTGTCAATATTATTATGAATGATCTGATCGAGCTGATGAATCCGCGTTACATCGAGGTTTGGGGCAAGTTCACGCCTCGCGGCGGTATTTCCATTGACCCTTATTGTAACTGGGGCCAACCAGGTACCAAGTACGAAGCTATGGCTGAACATCGCTTGATGAATCATGATTTGTATCCGGAGAAGATTGATAACCGTTAATCATGACAAAAGCTTAGTCAATCCCAGCTGTTTGCTGGAAATTGACTAAGCTTTTTTTTATTGCCTTGTCGATCTTATTTGTCCTTGTCCTTGCCACGGATTACCGTCAAGTAATACGTCTTCGTAGATGAATCTTCTGCGGTCACGACAATTTCAATCATATTTTCGCCTGGATGTAATTTAATTGTGTTAGACGCAGCGTTGCTAGTGACAGATACTCCGTCTACGGTCACAGTAGCCGTACTATCTGAGGTAGTTGGTGTTACTTGGATTTTAGAATTCCCAGTAGACACATTCGCTGAATAGGCTGTTAGCATAGGGTCAAATGCAGCAGTTAACGTACCTGAGCTGATAGCTAGGTTGCTTAAATTCGCATTGTCCGACAGTAACCGTGTTACCGTTAGTCGATACGTTTTCGTCGACGTATCTTCTGCGGTAACGACAATTTCAATGACATTCTCACCAACTTGTAGTTGAATCGTATTGGAACCAGATCCGCTAACGAGAGGTGCTCCGTTGATGGTCAACGTTGCTCCACTGTTCGTTGTTATTGGCGTTATGATAAGTTCACTCGTTGTTTTAGGTACGGATGACGAATAGTCTATCACGGCTGGATCAAATGCAGGACTCAGTGTCCCAGAACTGATACCCAAGCCACTTAATGTGTTGTCCGTCGAAGGCCATGCCACCGTAGCCGTTACGTCATCCGCCTTATCATAATTAGTGCCAATATTGTTTAAGATATTTTTACTAACAGTAATATTTGCACCTGCCTGGAGTTGAATCCCATTTGTATTTCCTGTAATCACATTTCCTGCAATTTGTACATTTTGAGGGTCTCCCGCACCGATAAAGTTAGCATTCTGATCTCCTCTATCATGTTCGAGTAAGATGCCCCAATAATTAGTCGCGGTATTATTTCGAATAATGTTATTAACAATACGGGTACCTGGTCCATTTAAAATATTGATACCTACTGCATTCTCGACGGAAGTTGTATTTTCGATGATATTATTCTCAATCAAGGTATCTGGTGTACCCATCGTGACAACAATGCCCTCGCGCGAATTGCTGATCACATTATCATGAATGTGGTTATTTGGGCCGGATTTACTATGATTAGAAGGAGCCGTCCCTCCTGTATTTCCTAGCCCTACGCCACCGCCAGTCCAAATATTCTCGATGGTATTGCCATACACTTCATTTAAGTACTCCAACTCACCATGTAGATCGATGGAGTCTAATTTGGTATTGATGTAATGATTGTTACGCAGAACGTTATTGTGCGCGACATTTTGGATAAGGGAACCATGACGTAAATAAGGTCCTTCAAACGTTGAGTCTTCAACAACATTCCAATACGTATCATTGTCGAAACCAAGTCTATCTACCTTTGGCATCCCTTGAATGGAGGTACCGTAACCCGCTCCTCCTCCGCCTAGATCGGTTGCATTACGGAAGGTACTATGACGAACAACCACATCATGACTATTCTCAATGCGAATGGCCATACGTCTAAAACGCTCGACGGTAACATGATCAATGGTTACATTAAAGGATGGCGCTTCCCCATAATTAGCTACAGCAATACTACTATCTGGACCACCAGCAGCTGGATTATTCGTCGCATGCTCGAGAGAAAATGAGCGATTCCAAGTCGATGTGATCGTCAAGTTAGACACCTTAATATCGTGTTGACTCGATGACTTCACAACGGAACTATTTTTAATATCATCGATGCTGGACTTCAGTATCGTGCCTGTTTCACTTTCTCCGCGTACATTCACACCAGACTTTAGCTTCAAATTTACAAATCCATCAGGTGAAGTGATTAGGTTATACACACCATTTGGCAGGTAGACTTCATCACCTGGTGAAGCGGCATTTATCGCATTTTGAATCGCAACACGGTCATCATTCGCATTATCGGCAAGATCCACCCCATAACTAGTTACATTAATAGTTGCTCCAGTGACGGGGTTCGGAGTATGCAGCGTATGAACAGTACCATCCGGATTTGTTAATCCTGGTTTGGTGAAAGGAACTGTTCCCGGAGGTGCAGTGGGTGTAATATTCGGAACAATAGCAACAGGTGTATCACCGGTCACATATGGCGCATAGATCATGACATCGGTTAAGCTGGTAAACGTGCTGCCATCTGAGTTGCCATGCCCAACGATACGTACGAAACGAGCGTCAGTATCCGGAATATCAAAAGCTTGCATATTCGCTGTGGTCGCACGACTGTTTCCACTCCATACATTTGTCCATGCTATAGCATCATTAGAGGTCTCAATATCAAGTCGAGTCGAACGTAGATCACCTTTATAAAAAGCGATACCAACATAGCCAATTCGTTTTGTTTGACCTAAATCAAACATCACATATTGACCATCGCCCGAGGCAGACCAACGGCTGAATAAGTTGTTATCTAATGTGTTGCTCTCTACATTCCCGTCGCTGCTGCTCGCATTTACATCGACAATCGGAATCGGCGTAACTGGCGCTGACAAGGTTGTTGTGTTGTAAGTCAAAGGTTCTGAAGAGTAATTTCCAGCTACGTCTCCTGCATAGACTGCATAAGATACACTAGTATTCGGTGTCAGGCCTTGAGCCGTATACGTAGTACCACCCGAAATGGTCGCTGTAAGTGCGCTATCTTGGTAGATCTTATAGTTTGCTACGGAGCTATCATCTGTCGCTGCCGGCCATACCAGTTGAACAAAGTCTGTTCCAAGATTGATCGACTTTAAGGCAGCACCTGCAGGCCATTGTGGCGGCGTAGTGTCGCTTTGCACAATGCGCTTCACAAGAAGCTGCGTTTCCGGATTAGAGGCGGAGGTATTATCTTTGGAATAGATGTTTACGGATTTCCCTGTTAATTGCGAATCTGCGACTACAAAGGATACAATACTATCCGCTAAATGTCGTCTTACATAATCAGTGACATCGATATCATGATAAATCGGCTTAGCGCCATTTATGGTGGTAATCGTAAATTGGCCTACCTGCTCCATTTGCAGAAGATCTTTTTGTTGGGCAGATGCATTGTTCCATGTAAACGTACTTTCCTGCCAAGAGCTATCGTTTAATCCGAAAACTTGCAAATCCGCTGGGGGCAGGCTGCTTCCTAGTTTAGCTGATACCTGCAATATATATTTATAGCTTGGGTCTGAAGCAGTTGCCACATCAAACTTAAAATACATTTGTTTCTTTTGAGTACTTGTTGAAGAGATATTGAATAGCCCATCTGTTGATCCATTTCTCTTATCATAGACGGTATCCGCGAGCGTTGGAATAGCCGTATCCGCACTCTTCCACGCGATCGCTGCATCCGCCGCAGGGGGAAGTTTCGTAACTTCTACCTCAAGATCTGCTGCCATTCCTGCTGCAGGAAGCAACATAAGCGAAAATATCATTGAAAAAATCAACATCATGCTTATCTTACTTTTGAACACATGCATTTTCACTATTCAAACCCCTTTTCATTCTAGCTAAGTTGTAAGCGTATACAAAATTATAATACATGCTATCCTTGCGATTGAATTGTCATTTATTTAGGTTGAGGAGTGACTAAATTAGGATTTCGCACAAAAAAACCGATCCAGAAGGATCGGTTACGTGTACAAGTTCATTTATTTTCTCCCCACTTAACTGCTTAGTACAACGGCTGTGATGGATACACAGGCGGATACGGCTGCGGGCATTGCGGGTATGGCAAAATATCTCTCACTTGATTGAACGTATAGTGCTTGGTAGCAAATTGCGTATGGTATAAATATTCAATTACATAAATAGAGCCACCTTGTACACTGCACAGAATGCCAGATACGCCGGTACCATCCATCAGGGAAATACCAACGGGTCTCCCGATTAAGGCGTAAGCTTTTTGCTGAATGGGCATAAGTCATCATCTCCTGATGTACCCTATGCGATAACTCGCCTATAGGTTCAAGCTATTTCAACTTTTCTACGCCTACCCTTCCTGAGAAAAAGGTCGCCCCTCCGCCCATATCAGCAACGCGATCTGGGGTCAGGACGTTCACGCGAGTTTTGCTGCCTGGCGCATCAGCCCAAAGCCCTTGACTAACTACAACGCCGCTTCGCACATCGCGCCCTGTCATAACGACTAGTTCACACTCGCCGCGCTCGTTCCACACACGTGCGAGATCGCCGCTCGCCAAGCCCAAAGCAGATGCATCGTCTTCATGCATGTGCAGCTTTGGCATTTTCTCCATACGGATATGCTTCTCATTATGTGCAAAGGTTGAATTCAAGAAATTATGATTTGGCGCTGGAATGAACATAAATGGCAAATCGCTGTCTTCGGCAAGCGGCACATATGTCGGAAGCGCTGGAAAGCCCTTGCTCGCCATTTCGGCTGAATACAGTTCGATTTTGCCGCTAGGTGTCCGCAGCTCCCCAGGAAATAAGGGCATGGTCGCTGCCTTCATGAATCCGGAATCCAACAAGGCATCGAACGATATGTCAGCTAAAGCTGGATTTCCAGGATGATTCAAAGCCTGACGAACCATGTCCTCATCACTGTCCCGCAGCGCTTCATCCTCGTAGCCCATCTTCTCTGCAAGCAGTCGGAATACGTCTACATTCGCTTTGCTCTCTCCATAAGGCTCTATCACAGGGAGCTGAAGATGTACATAGTGATGCCAATAGGAACGATAAAAGTCCGTATTTTCAAAAGAGGACGTCGCTGGCAGCACAATATCCGCATACTTGGCTGTCTCTGTTAGGAACAGATCATGCACGACGGTAAATAAATCCTCTCGCTCCAGCCCCTCCTTTACTTTATTGGCATGGGGAGCGACCAGAGCCGGGTTGGAATTATAGACGTACAACGCGTTAATAGGCGGATCTAGCTCGAGCAAGGCGCTGCCAATCAGGTTCATATTGATGAGACGCGCTTCCTTCGATCGCAAATCAGGCCGCTGCAAAGCCGCAATGTTGTGCTCCAAATAAGCGCCATTTCCTTTGATCGCACCGCCGCCTGGATGCAGCCATTGGCCCGTAAGCGCTGGTAAGCAGGCGATTGTCCGTACACACATGCCGCCGTTATCGTGGTGTTGAATCCCGTTTCCGATTCGGATAAAGGATGGTGAAGACTCACCATATAAGCGAGCAAGGCGATAAATATCCTCCACAGGCACGCCTGTAATCTCGGATACGCTCGCAGGATCGTATTGCTTGACATGCTCCCTTAGCTCCTCGTGCCCAATCGAATATTGCTGTAGGAATGCTTCATCCGTCAACTTCTCAACGAATAGAATGTGCATCATACCAAGTGCTAGAGCCGCGTCCGTTCCAGGCAAAATGGGAATGAACCAGTCCGCCCAGCGACCTGTTTGATTCTTATGCGCGTCTATGACGATGATTTGCGCGCCATTTTTGCGGGCTTTCTCAGCCAGCATTACCTGATGCATATTCGTGCTGACCGCATTGATGCCCCACATGATGATCAGCTTCGCATGAACCGTCTCCTCAGGATCGGTCCCATAGCTGCCGCCCATCGTATATTTGTAGCCCTCCGTGCCGGCTGATTCGCAAATCGAATACATCAGACGGCTGGCTCCCATGCGATGGAAGAAGCGACGATCCATGCCTTCCGTGCCGATCCGTCCCATATTGCCATAAAAGCTATAAGGCAAGATGGATTCTGGGCCTTCCGAGGCGATCAGTTCCTTCCAGCGGCTCGTGATGGTGTCCAATGCCTCATCCCAGGTAATGCGTTGGAATGAGCTCTCTTCCCCCTTGGGGCCGATACGTTTCATCGGATACTGCAATCTTTTATCATCATAAAGACGTGCCGTCATGTTGCGAACTTTGTTACAAATAGCCCCCTGCGTCACGGGGTGATCAGGGTCTCCTTCTATTTTAACAATCTTCCCGTCTTCTTTATGAAGCAGCAAGCCACACTGATCTGGGCAGTCCAGAGGACAGACAGCAGGGAAGATACCTTGTTGTTTTTCAATCATTGATGTAGTCATTGTTGTACGCATTCTCTTCTTCCTTTCCACTTCATATGTCTACTATATACCGAAATGAAGGGAAGTTAAAACAAAAAGCCTGTGGAGATGCCCACAGACTTCACGGTTACTTTTTTTTCCCTAGGTTGAGTTCCTTCATAATTTTCCGGCCTGTCGGTGTCTGGGCCAAGCCGCCTTTGGCGGTTTCCCTGTGCTTCTCCGGCATGGCCGTGCCCACTTCATACATCACTTGGACGACCTCATCCGACGGGATGACCGATCTGACACCTGCCAAAGCCATATCGGCTGCTGCCATTGCATTAACCGCACCGAAGCCGTTGCGAACGATGCAAGGGATTTCCACAAGTCCGCCAACAGGATCGCAGATAAGTCCCAGTGTGTTCTTTAGCGCTAGCCCTACCGCATGCATCGCTTGCTCTGGTGTGCCGCCGCGCAGCTCGACAAGTGCGCCAGCCGCCATCCCAATTGCAGAGCCGACTTCCGCTTGGCATCCTCCCTCGGCACCGGAAACGAAGGAATTATTGGCGATCACATACCCAATCGCACCCGCACATAGCAGACCATTGACCAAATGATCATCATCCCACCCAAAACGCTGCTGAGAACTGATAAACACACCAGGAATAATTCCGCATGAACCCGCAGTTGGCGTGGCGATGATTCGCCCCATCGATGCGTTAACTTCCGAGACTGCAAGGGCATAAGCCATAGCCTTGCAAGCCTCTTCACCGAGCGAGGCTTCCGTTGTCGTGAGGTAGGTGGCGACACGCTGCGCATCCTTCCCCGTTAACCCGCTCCGTGAAGTCGTGTCCTCGGTCAAACCTTTGGTCACGGCCTCTTTCATAATTTGATAATAGGCACGCATTTTGTCAAACACATACTCGGGCGGTTTTCCAGATTCGTGACTTTGATCAGCCAGCATCACTTCAGCAATCGTCAAACCTTCCGCCACACATACCTCGGCTAGTTGCTTTAATGTCCGGAATCTCATTCGTCGCCTCTTTCTGCAAGATCCACTTTTCTAATATCGGTGATCATACTTAAACGCAAAAGTTGTTCAATAAGCGAATCCGGGATAGCTGCATCCGTCTCAATGACTGTCATTGCTTCCCGATTGCGCCCCTTCCGATCCAAATCCATGAATCCGATATTGATCTGATTGGTGCCTAAAAGCGTCGTGATATCCGCGATCATCCCAGGCCGGTCATGATGTGAAATAACTAATGTCGGATAATTCGCAGTAAATTTCACGTCAAATTGTTCAACACTGTTAATCTCAACATTGCCGCCACCGATTGAAGCCCCCCTCATGCTAACTTTCCGTTTTTCTGAGGTAAGTACAATTCCCACCGTGTTCGGATGGTCTGCTTTATCTTTACTAATATGAAAAACTATTGCTACCCCTGTCGCTTCCGCTACTTCAGCCGCTTGAGGAATTCGTGGATCGTCCGTTTCAAAATCCAATATCCCGCCGATCAACGCGAGATCCGTCCCGTGTCCTCGGTACGTATCTGCGAATGACCCGTATAATGTGATTTCTGCCTTAAGCGGCAGTTCGCCTAGCAGCTGCCTTGCAACGCGGCCTAATCGAATCGCACCCGCGGTATGCGAGGAGGAAGGACCGATCATCGAGGGCCCGATGATGGAAAACACATCTTTAAAACGCATCACACAGCGCTCCAATCCTAAGGTCTTACTTACTATCTTCTCCTATTGTATGAAGGGAATATATAAAAGACAAGACTTTAATTTGTCGATATGCACGAGGGTGTGGACTAGCTCGATTTCCGAGCTTATTTCCGGGGGCGCGGCTATTTAGGCTCGACTACTTTCGTCACACTGCGGTTGGAACCAATATCAATCGTCAAGTTTTCGGTATGGTTCGCAGTCAGGCTGTTATTACTGGTCCAACCCATGGAACCTGTCACCGAATTTCGCCCGCCGTCATTCACTTTGCTCGTGGAGTAATTGCTATTCTCCAACGAACTGCTCGCTGAAATGATAGCTCCGGATGTTTGATTGGCAGCGTAGATTTCTACCTCTGGAAATGACAAAGGTAAACCATATGCGATGTTTTAATGAAAAGTAATGGAACATGCGTGGTAGCCACTACCAGATAGCAAACTTCTTATTCACAGGCGACGTTAGCACCTTTCCTGTGTGTGAAGATAGTCTTTATCTATACTATTAACTTTCTGGAGGCATGGGGAAAATTCAAGATGGAGGGCAACTTTTTCTTGATTTCGCTCCAAAATAGAACATATGTTCTTTATTTTTCCGGGTAAATGTGGTAATAATAAGAGGTAGACTTTTTACATTTCAAATAACTCGATCTAAGGAGCTGTTTATTTATGTCCATCCGTTTAACTCCGTATTTAGTATTGCCTGGAACCGCTGGAGAAGCTATTGCATTTTATGAGAAAGCATTGGACGCGCAAGTGCTGTTTAAGCAAACCTTCGGTGAAATGCCTGCTAACCCTGAATTCCCGCTTGCGGATGAACAAAAAGGACTCATTGGCCATGCCATGCTGCAAGTCGGCGAAAGTCAACTGATGTTCTCGGACACCTTCCCAGGTCAACCGGTTCAACAGGGAGATCATGTAACGATCTGTATTACAACGAAGGATGCCAGCAAATCCAAACAATTTTTCGAAGCGCTCAAAGAAGGCGGCACGGTCATCATGGACCTGCATGAAGCATTCTTCAGCCCAGCTTACGGACAAGTGAAGGATAAGTTTGGCGTGACCTTCCACCTATTCACAGAAGGCGAAACGATGAATTAAATATGAAAAAAGGCTCTGTTCGCAAGATTTT
This sequence comes from Paenibacillus sp. J22P51, assembly GCF_059692215.1. Classification (NCBI taxonomy): domain Bacteria; kingdom Bacillati; phylum Bacillota; class Bacilli; order Caryophanales; family Paenibacillaceae; genus Paenibacillus; species Paenibacillus sp. J22P51. Next base: position 144,010 of record NZ_JCAUAZ010000011.1, read on the forward strand.
GCGACAGGGCCTTTTTGTTTGGAAACGCAACTGGCTGCTGTAGCAACCACTGATCACGAGGGATGTAATCCGACTACCGTCGGAACATTTCACAGGCTATTTCTTCACCCCATTGGATAAATCCATTGTATTCCCACAAAATAAGCAGGAAATTGTCACTTCATTGGATTTTTCCAGTAGGATAGCGCTCAAAAGCATAAGAAAACGATTTCATTCAGCGATTGAGTGGATTTATCCAGTCAAACTCACATATGTGCTCCTTTTTAGAGCAATCTAGTGGATTTATCCAATGGGATCATATGCAACTAGATTTGAATGAGGTGAAATGTAATACAACACGTGAACAGGCGATCGTGCTCGTGTAGCGAAGCTATGACGTTTTTAAGTGAGTGACGCCTCTCCTGCGCCTGCATACCAGAACAGTGCAAATTCCGTCATGACCGAGGCATAGCCCATTTGACGCAGCATGGCCGTTACATTTCCACGGTGATAAGTAGCGTGATTTACTACCTGTAGAACCATTTCAGCCAAACTTGTTTCCCTTACGCCTGCATAGGGATTATCGAGGGTGACTTTCTTTTCCAAATCAGGCTGATCCTGTAGAAATGCTTTAAAACGCATCGACAACTCAGTATACATGGCCTCTAGCTCATCTAGGCTTTTGCTTTCTGTTGCTTCAGTTAGTTGCCAAGAGGCTGCCATAGCCGCCTGCATGCTCATTCCTCCAAGAATATCTAACCAACAGCTATCTGTGAGGTAGATATGCGCAATCACTTTCGCAACCGTCGGAAACACACTCTGAATCTCTTGCCTGTATACCTCTGGCGGAAGTTCCTTTAACCTATTTATCAGCGTTTGATTGGCCCATACGTGATAGTCATACATCCGAATCGAGGTCTGCGTCATATTTATCGTCTCCTTTGATTTATGTGCTCATTACCAGTTATATCCTGATTGTAAAACAAATACCCTGACACCATTATGTCAGGGTATTTCTATTCATTTTAGTAAAACTGTCGGAGTACAACCGAATCAAAGTGTTTTTTTTCGTCGATTTTACGCTGCTCACGGTTCACTTCAAGCCATGAACTCACACAGACGGCAACAATTCCCGCAAAGAGTAGGAAACCTAGTATCTTCCACCAAAAACTGCCTGCGACAGAAGGATTGACCCCCATGATCAAAATCAAGATTGGAAGGAACCACATTAAATTTCCAATATATATCCGAATCACTTTTCGTTTTAACAAGCTGCTCTATCCCCTATTTATATCTGATATGGTTTCACGTTCCGTATATCTTTCGCAGCACCATTTCACTTTAGGACCGTCGCCATCGGCTTGGAAATCGTCCAATTTGTGGAAGTAGACATAAAGCAATTAAATCGTGTTATTCGGTGTATCCACAAGATCAGGATCAACCGTATTCGTGCTCCCATTAAGCACATTCTGAATACTTCCAAAGCTGTCTCCCGGCGAAAATGAGTTGGCTCCCGCAAAGATTTTGGAGCTGCTGGTAAGATTAATTGCAAAGGTATCGCCAATCTGGACATTGGAGCCCTGAGCGACGTTGAGGATTTTGATTCCACCATTAATAATTGCAGGCATGCTCCGGCCACTCCTTTCCAACTCTTAACCATAGTATGTGTTCAAGTGCCTAATGGTCACTTGTAGGTGAGTTAGAAGTGGGTGAAGGTTATGGACAAGCAGCATTGGTGCCTAGAAGAGATGAATTTTTGTTTACAGTCGGGATATTTGGGGGATTCGCACGGATTGGTAGCTGTAAGCGTGTTTTTCACCGTTACAGCCAGGTCTTCGGCCGACTCGGCGCGGATCCGAGGCTGTAGCGTGTTTTTCACCGTTACAGCCAGGTCTTCGGTCGTTTCGACGCAGATTCGGGGCTGTAAGCGTGTTTTTCACCGTTACAGCCAGGTCTTCGGCCGACTCGGCGCGGATTCGGGGCTGTAAGCGTGTTTTTCACCGTTACAGTCTGGATATTTTGGAAGGCAGGCGGGCAAGGGATATACAACCACAAAAAGCCCACTCAAATGACTTTGAGTGAGCTTTCGTAAACTTATATCTGAGCTGCTTAGTCGAAATCGTAGCGTTCCTCTTTCCATGGATCACCATACATGTGGTAGCCGTTCCGCTCCCAGAAGCCTGGCTTATCCTTGGACATAAACTCAATGCCACGCAGCCATTTGGCGCTTTTCCAGAAATACAGATGCGGCACAACCATCCGCACGGGAGCTCCATGATCAGGCGTTAGCAGCACGCCATTATGTCGAATGCCCAGAAAGGATGTCTCGAGCAAGAAATCGGCCAGCGGTAGATTGGTCGTCCAACCATGCTCAGCATGCAGCATCACATGCGTTGCTTCTGGCTTCAGCTTCACTTTGCTCATCAGCTCAGATACAGCAATGCCTTCCCACACATTGTCCAGCTTGGACCACGTGGTCACGCAATGAATATCGTTGGCAAATTCCTTGCGAGGCAGCGCCATAAAATCCTTGTACGAAATGGTGAACTCTTCCTCCACCAACCCGAACAAACGCAAATCCCACTTGCTCATGTCGTTATAGTAGGGCACGGACCCATAGTGCAGTACAGGCCAGCCTTGTGTCAGCGTTTGCCCAGGAGGAACACGATCACTCGGATCCTGCGGCTGCTTTTGCCCAAATTGCATGGAATACCCTCCATCCGTTCTACTTTCCGAATCCTAGTCGTTCCCGATATAGGAGCCGTATTCCGCAGCGCTCAACAAGCCTTCCAAGGCTTCTGGCCCTGAGATTTCAACCTCAACCATCCAGCCTTCACCGAAGGACGCACTGTTTACGAGTTCTGGCGAGCCTTCCAACGTGTTGTTCACAGCCGTTACTTTGCCTGAAACAGGGCAGAAAATATCCGAAACCGTTTTGACCGATTCCACGCTGCCAATGCTCTCATTCGCTGTAACAGAAGCACCAACCTTCGGTAGCTCCACGAATACAATATCTCCCAACTGATCTTGCGCAAAATCGGTAATCCCTATGCGAACCACCGTATCCGATAGCTTCTCTACCCACTCGTGCTCTTTGGTGTATAACAAATTGGCTTGTACGTTACTCATCAGTCCACGCCTCACTTACTTACAAATTTTGCTTATAGCTTAATCTACTGTGAACATCAAAGTCAAGATGGACGTCGCGCCAAAAAGTTACTGTTGACAATTCACACCGATTTAGGCGCATAATGAATATAATAAGGCTAATTAAATATTGGCGAATGAGGATACAGGGAGAGACTGCGGAGCATGTTTGCAGCGCCGAAGGAGTAAGCCCGATGTGGTGAATCTCTCAGGCAAAAGGACCTGTATCGGACGCGACTCTGGAGAGCTTCGAGGACTCGTTAATCACGAGAAATCGGACACCCAAGGGGAAACTTAACGGTTGAGTGTATAAATTCACCCGTTCTAGGCAACTCTCAGGTACAAAGGACAGGGGCAAAAGGTATGTTTGTGTTGCATACCTTTTGCTCCTTTTTGCATTTCCGAAATAAGACCAACGGGTAATTAGTCGATTGAAGGTGAGGTAATACGCATGTTGAAACGAACACCGCTCTTCCCGATTTACGCAGAATATGGCGCGCGAGTTATTGATTTTGGCGGCTGGGAGCTGCCTGTGCAGTTCACGGGCATTCAAAAGGAGCATGATGCTGTCAGGCAGCAAGCTGGGCTTTTTGATGTGTCGCATATGGGCGAGGTACGTGTCCAGGGCCGGGATGCCTTTGCATTTATACAACGACTCACGACGAATGATGCAGCTAAACTGGTAGATGGTCAATGCCAATACAGCCTCTTGTGCTATCCGAGTGGCGGTGTAGTAGATGATCTGCTCGTTTACAAGCTGAGTGATCTCGACTACATGCTGGTCATCAATGCATCCAACATCGAGAAAGACATCGCTTGGCTGCAACAGCACCTCGCAGGTGATGTTCAGCTGACTAACATTTCCGAGGAAACCGCCTTGCTTGCGCTGCAAGGGCCTCGGGCAGTTGATATTTTAGCTAAACTGACAGACGCACCGATTCAATCCTTGAAAACGTTCCATTTCCTCCCTGAGGTGAACGTCGCTGGCGTGACCACATTACTTTCTCGTACTGGCTACACGGGTGAAGATGGCTTCGAGCTTTATGTTGATCACAAGGATGCGATCTCCCTTTGGCAAAAGCTGCTAGAAGCTGGTGATGAGCATGGGCTCATTCCCACAGGACTAGGTGCTCGGGATACGCTGCGCTTTGAAGCAAGACTACCTCTGTACGGGCAGGAGCTATCCGCCGACATAACGCCGCTTGAGGCGGGACTTTCTTATTTTGTGAAGCTAGATAAAGGTGATTTCATTGGGCGGGATGCCCTTCTGGAGCAAAAGGCAACCGGCGTGCCACGCAAGCTCGTCGGCATTGAAATGCAAGAACGCGGCATTCCCCGCCCTCATTACGCCGTATATGCAGAAGGTAAGCAGATTGGTGAAATTACAACAGGCACGCAATCACCTACCTACAAAACGAACGTAGGCCTGGCTTTAATCAATTCCGCGTATAGCGCTATTGGTACAGAAGTATTCGTTGAAATCAGAGGCTCGCAAGTGAAAGCGACAGTCGTCTCTACCCCTTTTCATAAAAAGAAATAATCCCCGAATCCGGGTCGGAAGGAGCATCTTTTGTTATGAAACATCGTTATTTACCTATTACGGAGCAGGATCAAAAGGAAATGCTGGAAACGATCGGCATCTCCTCCATGGAAGAGATGTTTAGCGATATCCCGCAGCAGGTGCGGTTTCAGGGTGAACTTCAAGTTGGTCAGGCGCTCAGCGAGCAAGGTCTGCTCCGCTATATGCGCGAGTTGGCGGGGCGCAACGCGGACTTTCAGCGCTACGCCAGCTTCCTTGGCGCTGGCATCTACGATCATCACCTTCCGGTGGTGATCAATCATGTCATCTCGCGGTCCGAATTCTACACCGCGTACACGCCTTATCAGCCGGAAATCAGCCAGGGTGAATTGCAGGCGATTTTTGAATTTCAGTCGTACATCTGTGAGCTCACCGGCATGGCCGTCGCGAACGCTTCAATGTACGATGGGGCCACGGCGCTGGCCGAAGCCGGCGCCCTAGCCAGCGGCGCGACGAAGCGCAGCCGCCTGCTCGTCTCGCGCGCGGTGCACCCGGAAGCGCGCGCCGTCTTGCGCACGTCCGCCCGCGGGCTGAACTTGGACGTCGTCGAGATCGCAGTTACACCTGAAGGTGTAACCGATCTGGACGATCTCGCGTCCAAGCTCGAGAGCGACGCGGCCGCCGTCATCCTCCAATCGCCGAATTTCTTCGGCTGCTTGGAGGATATCGCGGCCGTGGAGCCGCTCGCGCACGGCGCGGGCGCACTGCTCGTCGTGAGCGCGAATCCGCTCACGCTTGGGCTGCTCGAAGCGCCGGGCAAGCTCGGCGCTGACATCGTCGTCGGCGATTGCCAGCCGCTCGGTATCCCAGCTGCGCTGGGAGGACCGAGCTGCGGCTACTTCGCCGTCGCGGAGAGCTGGATGCGCCGCATGCCGGGGCGCATCGTGGGTCAAACCGTCGACCGCGATGGCAAGCGCGGTTTCGTGCTTACGCTGCAAGCGCGGGAGCAGCATATACGACGTGAGAAAGCCACGTCGAACATCTGCTCCAACCAAGCGCTTCTCGCGCTTTGCGCATCCGTGTACTTGTCCACGATGGGCAAACAAGGGATCCAGGACGTTGGCAAGCTCAACGTCCAGAAGGCCCACTACGCGGCGAATCGCCTCACCGCGTCAGGACTGGAGCTGCCGTTCACAGGCAGCTACTTCAATGAATTTACCGTCAAGCTGCCGGACGGCATGAACATCGAGGAGCTGAATCGTCAGCTCCTTCATAAAGGCTTCATCGGCGGCTACGACCTCGGCCGCGACTACCCAGAGCTAGCCGGGCATATGCTGATCGCCGTCACCGAGCAACGAACACGCGAAGACATTGATGCCTTCGCAGCCGCATTGGAGGTACTTGTATGAGTAACGATAAAGATCTCATTTTCGAAATGAGCCACCCTGGTCGCGTCGCGTATTCCTTGCCGGAATCTGACGTTCCAGAAGTCAACATGGATGAGCTTCTTCCTGCCAAGTTTCGGCGTCAGCTAGAGCCAGACCTACCCGAAGTGTACGAAGTCGATGTCATCCGCCACTACACGGCACTTTCTCGTCGCAACTTCGGCGTGGATAATGGTTTCTATCCGCTGGGCTCGTGTACGATGAAATATAATCCCAAAATCAATGAAGACGTTGCCCGCTTCCCTGGCTTCGCTCATATTCACCCGTATCAGCCGGAGGAATCGCTGCAAGGTGCGATGGAGCTGTTGTACAATCTCCAGCATGATCTTGAAGCGATCACGGGCATGGACCGCGTAACCTTGCAACCCGCTGCTGGTGCGCATGGAGAGTGGACTGGACTCATGATGATCCGTGCGTATCACGAAAGTCGCGGCGAGCACCGTACCAAGGTCATTTGTCCTGACTCGGCGCATGGCACCAACCCAGCTAGTGCGACCGTTGCCGGCTTCCAAACCGTCACGATCAAATCGGATGAACGCGGCCTCGTGAATCTCGAAGAATTGCGCCGTGCTGTCGGCTCCGACACCGCTGCACTCATGCTCACGAACCCAAACACACTCGGCCTGTTCGAAGAACAAATCGTCGAGATCGCCGAAATCGTGCATGCCGCAGGCGGGCTGCTCTACTATGATGGCGCGAACGCGAATGCCATTATGGGCATCACGCGGCCAGGGGACATGGGCTTCGATGTGGTCCATCTCAACTTACACAAAACGATGAGCACCCCGCACGGCGGCGGCGGACCTGGCGCAGGCCCAGTCGGCGTCAAAGAGCGGCTGATTCCCTTCTTGCCAACGCCGCTCGTGGCCAAACGTGAGGATAATAGTTTCTATTTTGACTACAACTATCCACAGTCCATCGGTCGCGTCAAAGGCTACTATGGCAACTTCGGCATCCTTGTTCGTGCCTACACGTACATTCGTACGCTGGGTCCGGAAGGCTTGCGCAAAGTATCCGAATACGCCGTGTTGAACGCCAACTATATGCTGGCTCGGTTAACACCTTACTTCGATGTACCGCATCCGCGCTTCTGTAAGCATGAATTCGTGCTTTCTGGCAATCGGCAGAAGAAGCTGGGTGTCCGTACGCTCGATATTGCCAAAAGATTGCTCGACTTCGGCTATCATCCGCCAACCATCTACTTCCCGCTCAGTGTGGAAGAATGCATTATGATTGAGCCGACGGAAACAGAGAGTAAACAGACGCTAGACAGCTTCATCGACACGATGATTGCCATAGCTAAGGAAGCGGAAGAGAATCCTGAGTTGGTTAAAAATGCCCCTTATACGACTGTCGTCAGTCGGATGGATGAGGCGTTGGCTGCGCGGAAGCCTGTTTTGAACTGTACCTGCGGGTAAATGAAGAAGACAAAAAAGAAGGCGCTTGAACCAGACTAAACTGGCCCAAGCGCCTTCTTTTTCTCAATGCGTTAGTTTACGCAAGATCAACAAGCGAGAGTCTCAAACGCCGCCGAGGTATGTCTCCGGTTTCTCCGAAATATAGCCATTTATAATCATAAAGGCCTATCATGAACGAGAATATTCACTTGTATAATACAAGGTATAAACTTCCATAACCAATACCATTCCACTACCAATATTGCCGGGAGTGATTCCTCATGAAGAAGGTTGGCCAACTGCTGAATGAATTGCAACAAAGACGTTTTGTTAGCAGAGAAAGAGAGCTCAGCATTATGCAGCAGGAGTTGTGTGCCAATGAGGACGGCTGGCGGATGCTTCACATCTATGGACCTGGTGGAATCGGTAAAAGCGCTCTGTTGAGGGCCTTCCAAAGGACAATACAAGATCGGCTTATTTTTCTAATTGATGGTCGTTCCTACTTGCATCCAGCTCAATTTCTAGAAGCGGTTCGCATCCAGCTCGCAATGAAATCTATTCCTGTAAGCAAATCGGAGGATGACGCGCGTTTAGGTGAATGGGAAGCAGAAGCGTTAAACCGAATCGGGGAAGAAAACAGGGGCGTCGTCCTGCTTTTGGATAGTATGGATAGATGCAGAGCGGTCGAAACATGGCTGCGGGACTGTTGGCTGCCTCTTTTGAACTTACGTGTTAAAGTTTGTTCGGCTGGGAGGTATCCGCTGGATGAAAGTTTGTTGACGGAAACAGGCTGGAACAGTATCGTTCGAAGTATCAGACTCTCACCATTAAACAAAAAAGAGATTGCTAGTTTTATGACGTCTTACGGTATCACCAGCGATAAATTGCGCGATGCCATCGAGCGATTCTCTGGCGGGATCCCACTTGCACTTTCTTTGGCATGCGAATCGGCATTACAAAATGGAGAAACCTCGTTTCTGGAGGGAAGACAGACCAATTCCATCATCGCTTTAATAGATCGTGCATTTTTCTATACAGGAGATGAACCTTCACAGAACAAACGGTTACTTGCTGCCGCGTCACTCGTGTGGCGATTCGATCAAGACATGCTGGAGTCCATTCTCAGCGAGAAGATTCCTCAACGCTTGTTTAGCGATTTTTGCAATTTGCCTTATGTAACCATCATTCGGGAAGGCGGATATTGCATTCTGGATGCCGTTCGTAAATGGATGAATGCTGAGCTCACCCATCGCGCCCCTGAAACCTACGCTCTTTACAGAAAAAGGGCTATTGCCGCGGTGGAACATCGTTGGATAAAACATACATCCCATGATGAGGCGTATAAAGTAAAGCTGCGATTTGAGAAATTGTTCCTTCTTTCCAACTCCTTTTTGCAAAATTATTATTTTACCGGGGACGGGCAAGGCTTCGAAGTCAGAGCTGCAAGGAAAGAGGATATCCCCCTCTTAGCCCCGATCTATCAGCAAACCCATGTGGCTTTCCCCCCTTATTTGCCAGACGACACTGGGCAGTATTCCTTTATCGAAGCCATTTGGAAAGAAGAACCATCTTCGTTGCGAGTCTTTCAGTATGAAAACAAACTGGCCGGATTTCATATCTGTTTACCGTTAAATGAGAAAATGAGGGCAATTCTAGCTGATAACTGCATTCTCCACAATTATTTGAAGAGATCCCCACCGATGGAATTGGAATATCTAAATTGGATAGGTGCCATTGCGCCAGAGTTCCATTTAGACGCTATGAGTTTCTTCATCCAACATATTCTGTGTCATAGCATGACAGGCAAATTAGTGTTTACAACGATTCCATTCGAGGGTCCAGTTGACTCGATGTGCGAACTCGGATTCGAGCGTTTGCCATGGGCAGACTTCCATTCTCCCGGAGGACTGCACTATCAAGCCTGCCGAATTGATCTTAGGAAAGATGACTTTTTCACTCATATTCATCCTACTGAAGTCGGGGACATCGGGCAGGTCATTACTCCCGAAACTCGTATGCAGCTGATTAAACAAGCGTTGGAACGATACCATACGTTATCTCGAGAAACCGCCTTTCTCGATACGATTAGAAGATTGCAACCTGGGGATTCGCCTAAACTTTCGGACGAAATGGTAGCAAAGAGAACGATAGGCCTTGCCGAAAAATCGCTTGAACGTTTGGCAGAGGGTAAATTTCAGGAACAAATGCAAGAACGAATTCTGCGTCTTTTCTACATAGAACAGATCGGTTCCCATGAAACTGTTGCTCTACGTCTTGGCCTTCCTATAACGACGTACTATCGATATTTAAAGAAAGGGATCGGACAATTGGCTAATGACTTGATTGCATGTCCGATCTTCACACCAAAGCAGCCGAATTAACAAGGTCAATTTGAATTCTGCCCCTTAGATAAACCAAAAAACACCGTTTCAGGCTGGCATAAAGCCAGCTGAAACGGTGTTTTTGCTTAAGATGGCAACAAGAATTTACTCACCTGACCATTGCTCGATCAATGCGTTTGCATCAGCAAGAAAGATAGCTTTTACGCCGCTGTTATCAATATCTTCTCCAATTGCTGCTTTATTCAGATGTTTCACAAAGTCCTCCATATGCTTGGCTGCCTGATCCGGCCGGTTCATATCCAACTTATGCTCTGATTGCTTGAGGGCATTGCTCAACTGAGATGTTAAGGACTTGCTTAGAGAAGCATTATAACGATTAAGCAACTGATTCATGGCAGTTATGCTGGTCGTCACATTGATTTGGAAATTCTTAAGCAATTTATTCCCTGCTCTATCTTCAACCATGATAGATACATGATTATTTCCAACTTTTCCCGCTAAATCGATAACTAAGCTTGATCCCTTTGTCAGATCTAACGCATAGACCGAGCCGCTAACCGTGATCTGTGCAGAAGCTAATCCGGATAGATTATCGGATACTTGGAAGGTTAGAGGCAGATGATCATCAAAGGAGTCTCCCTCCATTAACTCATTGCCATTGATCAAAAACTTATAGCTAGGCAGTGTTACATCAACATGTACTGTCTGCTGTTTCACTTCTTCAACATTGCCTGCCCTGTCCACGGAGTGGTACTGGATTGTATAAGTACCATCTTGGAGTAGTGTAAACGGTCCCGAATACTCCGTCCAATTTGTCAAATCACCAAGTGTGTATTCCGTCTTGGCTACACCAGATAAGTCATCGGCAGCATTCAGCGATACGACATTCGTGGTGTACCAGCCCATGTTAGCCGCTTTTGCCATTGCAAATTCGGTAACTGGCTTCGTTTGATCCAAGAGGATCGAGACTGAATCTGACATTGGCGATTCGACAGATGCGCTGGTAGAAGTAACCTTATAGTAATAGCGTACAGCAGGGTCAACTCCACTGTCCGTGAAAGTTGCTGCCCCTCCCTGATAAATCGGCGCATAGGTGCCATCTATACTAGTTGATCTGTATAGTGTATAGGAGGTTGCCCCAATCGCTTTGTTCCAGGAAAGCTCTGCAGAATTGGATGTTGTCGAAACAACCTGAAGTCCCATTAATGGATCATGAGTCTGTGTAGAGTCAACAATCATCAGCCAGTTGATCAACGGATCCTGTGAGGCCGTATTTCTCACTGTAACGGTGATCGTGCCTTCCGTCACATCAACAGAATGTCCATAGACCGTATTGGATATAAACGTGATTGCATTCTTTTTAACCCCATTGATATATAAGTCTGCCTTTCTGGAGGCATTATTCCATATATCATTAAAGCCTGTGAACACCATGTAGGAACCATTTTTCACATTGAACTTGTAGGTCAAGTCCGTACCCGCAGGGGAATTACTAACATTGCCACCATTCAAATATCGAAGTGTTGAGAAAATATCCCCACTGGCTGAACCTGCTGAATTCGAATTCGTTCCTACATAGCCCCAAGCAGCCGGATCAGCTGAATTGTAAGCCTGTTCAACAGTGCTCTTATTCATAAGGGTGTCTTGAAGATAGGAGGTCATTAGATTGTAATCACTCGTCGCATAACCACCGCTATTCACAAAATAGATCGTCTTATCAGGAACGGCGTAAATTTTAAAACGCAACGCTTTATTATTAAACTGTGGAAGAACAGCCTGTAACGTATAGACACCAGGAAGTGCAAATGTACTCGCTGATAGGGGCTGTGAATTGACTGACCACGTAACAGGTGTTGTCGTTGCAACCGCAGCTCCACTTGGCGTAACTTCGATTTGACTCGGTAATCTCAACAGGCTTCCGGTTGCAACAACCTCAGGTAATTTAACATTGATGTCCATCTTACCCATGCTGTTTAATACATCTGTTGTCCAGCTGCTATACCATCTTATTGAGATATCCGTACCTTGACCAAATTCAATCGGCAGCCAAATATATTTGGCACCGCCATTCGTCGTGAACTGCCCACCATTCCAATCATCCCCCACATAGATGAATTTGCCTTTCGCAGGGTCAACCGGAATTACGGCTGTCGTTTGAGATTTGAAGGCAGTCTGTGGATCAGGATCCGATGTAGTTGTTCTAACAAAAGGATTAACTGGCGTTGACCATGGACCAAACATCGTATCCGCAACGCTGAATTTATTTTCATTCGGAGACCATCCTGTTGCGCCAGAAGTTAACATGTAGTACTTCCCATTGAATTTGAATATCGCTGGAGCTTCACGCTGAGTACCCGGAAATACTCTTACGTAATCTGAGCCGTAAACAGCCTTATAGCTTGTATCTCGGATAGGTTTGCCATTGGCATCTACAAGGCCATCCGTGTGCCAGCCAGTCACGTCAGAGTAATCATCCAACAGCTTGGAAATATAGATCGTTAAGTTTTCTTCGCTGGAATAGATGAGATAGGCCGTACCATCATCATCTTTAAACAAATTCATATCACGTGCCATGCCGGGGTTGCCAGGCTGATAATCGATCTGCCCCGCTGGTGCTTGATCCATACGATAGCTCTTCTGGTAGATAAACGGACCTATTGGTGAATCACTTATGGCATAACCGGCTTGCGCTTTTCCATAGTTTGCATTGTTATTATTCGGATCTTTATCTCCATCAATATGAGCCCACATGACATATTTCTTGGTTTTATCATTATAGATAACTTTGGGTCTCTCAATAATTCGGCCCGTTCGTATATCTGCCCAGATGTTCAACGTATCCGTTCTACCGGCATAGAGAGCAGAAATGAAAGGATCATTCGTAAAATCGTCCATCGATTTTACCATGGTTAGTGCCATGCCTTCATCTTTCCAATTGTACAGATCCGTGGAAGAGTAAACTCTCACACCCGCTGAAGGCCATGCACCTTTGTGGTACTCACCATACCAGTAATATTTCTGCGTTTTCTGATCAAACATGATACCTGCTCCATGGGCATCAATAGGATTACCACTGAGATCTGACCATACCGTACCAGGTGTAATGGCAGTTCTCAAAGTGCCTACGCCAAGCGGATCTGATAAGGCTGATGTTACCCCATCTATAACCGCAACTAGTTTATAAAAGTATCCTGTACCTTGCGTTAAGCCTTTATCGATAAACACGGTGTTCATACCGCTGTATATCTGGCTATAAGTTCCAGTCGCGCTTGAGGATCTGCTGATCTTATAGGTAACGTTTGTTCCTTGTACGCTGTCCCAACTTAAATCTGCTGATGTGGAGGAAACAGAAGCAGCTGCAAAGCTCCCAGGCGCATCATACTGATAGGTAGTAGCCAGTACAGCCGCGGATGGTGATTCTCCGATCGTGTTATAAGCGGTTATACGATACGTATAGGCTGTGTTCGCATTTAGCCCAGTATCTGTATAGCTTAAAGCCGCTCCGTCATACACTTGGGTGAACGTATTACCTGCATCTGATGATCGGTATACTCGATAACCTGTCGCTTTCAACGCTGCAGCCCAACTCATACTTATTTTCGAGGAATTTACGGCTACTGCGGTCTGCCCCGTAGGTGCAACTGGTGGTGCTGGCGTAGTCCGAGTACTGAGTTCAGTTGACCATTGGGATTCCGTCAGACCGCCATACACAAAGGCAATTTTATAATAGTAAGCGGTATCAAAAAGTAACCCCGTATCCACAAAGCTGTTGGTTGAGCTATTGGATACAAAGGTATAACCGCTATTTGCCGTCGTTGAACGATAAATATTGTAACTTGTTGCTCCATCGACAGGAGACCAATTTAACGAAATCGACGAAGTGGTTTGAGTGGCCGATTGTACGACTGAAGTGTTGACAGCCGGTGCGTCCGTTACCTTCACATTATCCAAATAGATGGCTTGCCATTTATTTCGGATTCCGATCTTACCACTGGGGAAAGTCGTATCCGTCGCATTAAAAACGAGCTTATCCGTTCCATTATTAACGATATAGCAGGTAATGTTATTGCCTACCAATGTCATCTTAAGTGTATACCATGTATTTTGGTTCATGGCATAACTAAGGCTTTTTATAACCGTATCCGTACCGTTGATCCTTTTTGAAAGAACCAAAGTATCGGTCTTTTGCATTTGAAAATAATAAAAGTTTCTATAGTCTTGAACACGCGCCAGTATTCCTGGATAAGCTCCACCAGCACCTGTGTAGAAACGCATAGTAACCGTAGAATCCGTCCATGTAGAATCTCCTGCAGTAATGATACCTTCCCCAGCGTCCGTCTGATTCAACATTTTATTACTAGCATCAGTCGGGTCCGTATTCACTTTCCATGTTCCGGACGCTGGTGTCCATACTGGATTAGCCGTATAATCACCATCCGAAAAATCATCCTGGAAATAAGTCGTTGGTGCTGCTGGCGCGGCCAAAGCTTCCGATTGTTTGGTGAGATTAAGAGATGTAATGGCTATCAACAGCAAAAACCATCCTAACAGTTTGTGCTTTCTATGCATCATGCTCCGTCTCCTTTTGTGGTTGAGTTGAGTGATGAGTCTTGTATCCCCCCGTACGCCGAATTTCGCAAAGCGATGTCATCACTGCTTGTCTATATGTTAGAACGTAAGCCCTTCTACGTGTAGTCAACATTCCGTCGAAAACTGAACAATACTTCATTTTGTAGTGTGAACAAAACCTACTTATATGAACTCTATCGATTTCTTCTGCATGTAATCTTGGATTCTATCATTGGACTTTCTTGCGCAATCATGAAAAAGCCCCCACCTTGTCACCAAGATGAGGGCTTTATTCCTTTATCCCACTCACGTCAACCGATACGGAACTAGGAGTCACTATTTCGTGAATTTCAAGCGTTTTGGCTGAGATGCGGAACGTAAGTCCGCTATTCTTTGCATGAGGGTGCTTTTTGATGTGAAAACGACGAAATAGCATCCCTTCATTCCGTTAGAAGCTGAAATCAAGCTAGTTTGGCCAAATAGCACACTGACGTTCCGTTATTTGTGGCACAGCCTCTCAACCAGCTGATGCGAAGCCAGCACCAGATCCCCCCGGATGCCGCAAGCATTCGGATTATCAAGCGAAGCCAAGAAATGCTGAACAACGCCGGCGAAGCCTCTACGCTCCAGCACCGTATCCCAGCTGCCAAAGGTACGCAGACGCGGAGCAGCATTTTTATCATAGAAGACCGCTGACTCCAAATTCGTCACCTCGACGGATCTACCGCTGCCGTGCAGCTCGACTTTTTCCAAATCAACACCTGCTAGTCTCACCATACTGTAGGAGCCGATCGCGGAACCGAATCCCAGCGTGCCTGACGCATGTAGCAGCTTGCCACTGTCATCCACCTGTTGATGAGAGGCTCTCACCTCGTAAGGACGCTCACCCAACCAAAGCAAGGTGTCCAGCATATGAATCAAATCGTCATAGAGCGTTTCTTTGGCGCCGTGCCCCTGAAGCTTGGTACGATGCTTAACGGCAGAAGCCACATCAAATCCACCCGCTTCCTGCAGCCACATCTTCGCCTCAATATATAGTGGTGCGTAGCGACGGTTGAAGCCCGCAGCGAGCAGCACACCTTTTCGCTCCGCATAGGAGGCCATTTCCACTGACTCTGCCCACGTATAAGAAAGCGGCTTATCTACATATACCGCTATGCCATGTGCCATACATTTCATCGCAATATCAAAATGTGTCGACGTCGGACTATGCACGAAAACAGCATCCAACCCAAGCGCTAATAGTTCATCCAACTGCGTCGTCCCGAACGGTACTCTATACTTCGTTTTCATGCGTTCAACGGTCGCAGGCGTAGAGCTCATAATCCCTACGAGTTCCACTTGTTCATTGATGGAAAGCAGCGGTAAATATACTTTTTGTGCGATATCGCCTAAGCCGATAAGGCCTATTCTCTTTCTAGACATACTAAACGCCACTCCTTATCTCTGTTCGTAATACGTAACGTCCTACCCACAATCCTAGTATGAGCAAAATAGCACCAACCAACGTAGACACGCCATACACCTGCACCCACATAGGTTGATCCGCAATTAAGGCGTAAATCTTGCCACCTGCAACAGGTCCCAAGAAAGCCGCAAAACCAGTGATCGCCGAGTACGTCGCAATATACATCGGACGCTCACTCTTCGGTGTATCTCCAATCGTAAAAGCGAATACCATTTGATTGAAGCCTCCCAAGCCAATACCCAGCACAATATGAACGGCAAACAGGACAACAACTGCTGGAACGAAGGCGATCGCTCCCCATAAGAGGCAGGCCAAGGCAATAATCGGCAAAGACCATAATAGCAAGGTTTGAGCCGAGAATCGCGCGTTCAAATTTCCCCATACATAATAGCTAGCCATCATGACCAAGGTATGGACCACTGTAATATAGGAAACAGTTCCATACGTAATGTTCATCAGCTTCAGCATGACATAAGAGAATAGAGGCACGGTCAGTCCCTGAACGAAGAGGAAAGCTGCCAGAAAAATAATTGCTTTTAGAAAAGCGCGGTCCATTAGAGGCTTCCGTATCATCCCCACGGGATTCGATGCCGTTGATGGCTCGAAAGGTGGATTCGGATACAAAAAGTAAGCAATCACGTTCAAAACCACACATACACTAACGATCATAAAAATATATGTAAAGCCCTGCTCACCGGGATATTTATCAAGAATCTGACCACCTATAAAAAGCGCCAGCGAGCTAACTCCCCCTAAAATGGTATTGCGCAGCCCAAAATACCGTCCCCGAATCGGACCAGGTACCGCGTCGCTGATTAAGGAGGTCCACACAATTCCCCCAGCAGCATTCCCTAGATGAGCAGCCGTGTACAAAATCATATAGGTGATGACCCAATACTCTTGCGGTAAGACAAAAGGGATAAGGCCTACACAGGCCCATAGTATTCGATGCGTAGATCCGAAAATAATCAGCATACGTTTTCGATTTCGGAATTTTTGCATGATGACCGCCATCGCAATTTGAACGATGTTCACGACGGTGGTGATCGCTAGAATAAAGCCAATCTCGGTTGAGCTTGCTCCCAAGTAAATCAAATAACCTGTTAAGAACGGTCCACCTAGCAGTTGAAAAATGATAACAGCAGGGAAGCCCTCAAATGTCGCGACTAATAAGCTTTTACGGTATGTGGACATTTTTTTCTTCGGCTTACGCGCGTTCGGATCGAATAATTTCATAGGCATAAACCTCCTTTTGTCTGTCTAGCAAGGTTAGCAGGATCTAATAGTTTACAACCTATGGGTTGCTTATGGTAAAATAGGTAGGACTACCTAATCTATCATGTCAGGCGGGATCTTCGTAAACTTATGAAACCTAAACTTTTGGGTCTACTTGCAACCTTGTTGCTCTTTTTGACTTTCATTGTACTCTCTATCAAGTTTGAGTCAACTACTTATTTGTATATCGCTAGTGTTTGCCCGCTTCTGGTCGTTCCTTTTCTTCCAGATATTCGTTCTAATCAATATATTAAGCCAAAGGCTAACGGCGCCGTACGTCTCATTTCGATGGAAAATAAGGACGGCGGAGATTCCGATTTTATTGTGATCCTTTTTGAACCAGGGGATATCAAATGGAATGGCGGCAAGCTTTTCTTCAATCTGGCGGATAAAATGAAGGATGTGTATGTAAAGCCAGATCCATTTGCGGCAACGCTTACGGTTCTAAAATATGATTTACTCACGCATAGCCGCAAAAAGAACTGGGTCGGCATTTCCTTATCACAGCTCGAGCAGCGCACAGAACAGCTCTCTTATACAACCAATGAAGTAAACCGTTTAATTATTCGTATTTCGGATATTCAAGAGTTGCAACAAACCAACATCAACCACCCTGCTTCCGTAGGGCAACAGGTTGGTGCATAACAGATCGCTAGAACGCATAAAATCACCCGAAGTTTGAGTTCTCTACTTACCTGCAATCAGGCAAGTAAGAAGAGGCTCAGGCATGGGTGATTTTTTTGGTGGAAAGGATTAGGGAAACCAGATTTTACATTCTTAGTGAAAAGACTAAGTAAGCTGCTCACCGCATAAATACGCGGCTAACGTTCGGACCATGACACCCGTTGCCCCTTTAGGTTCAATGCCTTTGGCCGACCAAAGCCAAGCTGTACCGCCTGTATCCAGATGGATCCACGGCGTTTCCTCGGCAAAATAACCGATGAACAAACCTGCAGTAATCGCGCCTGCCCAGCGGTCGGAGGAAGTCGCGTTTTTGATATCCGCTACTTCACTCTTCAGCATCGCACGATATTCGGGGTAGTTAGGAAGCTGCCATACTTTCTCACCTGCAGCTGATGCGGCTTGCAAAAATGGCTTCAAGAACTCGTCGTCATTCGTTACGGCCCCTGTCGCGATATCCGCAAATGAGATAAGGATTGCTCCAGTTAATGTGGCTACGTCGATCAGACGGTTCGCTCCATGCGCTTTCGCGTAAGTGATTCCCTCTGCCAAAATAATACGGCCCTCCGCATCGGTATTCAGTACCTCCACAGAATGCCCGCTGAGCATTGTGACGATATCTCCTGGGCGGTACGCGCCACCCGACGTCATATTTTCCGCTGCCGGAATGACCACAACGAGGTTCACCTTCGGCTTCAATTGGCCAACGACATGCAGGGCTCCAAGCAGTGTTGCGGCTCCGCCCATATCACTGATCATTTCCTCCATGCCGTCGGGCTTTTTCATCGAGATTCCGCCGGTATCGAAGGTCACTCCCTTGCCGACGAGGCCCAGCACGTCGGCATTGTCGGGATCACCCGTGTAACGCAGGGTGATCATGCGGGGCGGGTGGACGCTGCCCGCGCCCACCGCGATGAGGCCGCCCATCCCGCGGGCGGCGATCTCGTGCTCATCCAGCACTTCGCAAGCGAAGCCATAGTGCTGGGCGAGTTTGATGGCTTCCTCTGCGAGGGAAGCCGGTACAAGCTTGTTGCCCGGGAGGTTCGTGAGATCCCGGGCATAGTTCGTGCCCTCCGCAACCGCCTCTGCGGCTGCGATCACTTTCGGCAGAAGCGCTGCATCCGCAGCCGCTTCTGTGAGCAACACCGCCTGGCGCAGCTCCGCGCGCGCAGGCTCGTTCTTGCGGTACGCCGCGATGCGGTACGTACCGAGGAGCAGCCCTTCGGTCAGCGCCGAGGCGGCTGACCGGCTGTCAAAGCCGCTTGGCAGCTTCAGCGCCAAGCGTTCGAACCGCAGCGCGAGCATCTTGCGCGCTGCAAAGACCGCGGCTGCGCGCAGCGTATCACGCGTGCCTGCGGGGCCGAGCCCCGCAACGAGCACGTACGCATACGGCAGCAGCCCGTGGGTCGGCAGCGCCTCGAGCTCGCCTGAGGCGCCGGTGAATAGGCCCTTTGCGCGCATGCGCTCAAGGGCCTGATCGAGCTGCGGCTGGCCGAGGACGCCGTCCTGGCGCAGCTCCGCTTCTGTGAGGCAGACGAGAATCGCGTCTGCCCCTGTTGTATTATCCGACAACGAGGTGTAAACACGCGTTGTGATGTCCGTTATTTTTGTAAACATAGGAAAATGTCCCTGCCCTCATCCATATTTCGAGTCTTTTCATTGATCCCAGATTCCCAATTAACTGGAAAAACTCCAGTTAATTATTCAATATCTCAGCCAAAAACAAAAATAACTGGAAAAACACCAGCTAATTTTGCCATTCTAACCGATTATTGCCCAAACCGAGCAAATTAACTACATAAAATCCATTTATTCCTCGCAAAAGAGGAAATCCGTTTGAAATAACTGTACATTTTCCAGTTATTTGCTACGCCCGCGATCCCGCACAACGTAGACGGCAGGCGGAGCATTGCCTGATCTCTATCTGCCTCTAATCTAGCTGTCACCATCCTAATAAAACGAAGCTGCCTTCTGCACCACCGACTGCATCGGCAATTGGTACGGACACTTCGCTTCGCAAAGTGGTACCACCTTACATGGGTCATGGTCTGCACAGCCTGTTATTCTATCCTTTTGCCGTTGGAAGAATCCGTCCCCCTTCGGCAGCAAGCCAAATTTCTCTCTGAACTTACTCGCGATCATCACATCAGGGATCGAAACTTCCAGTGGACACGAGCAATAGTTACAGCGTCTGCAATCATGCTCACCTAATTCAAGAGCTAGCTGCTCTAACTCATGGCGTTCCACTGGCCCTACTTCCTTCTCTTGAGCATCCAAATTCTCTTGTACTTCCTGGACGCTTATCATTCCAGAAATGGTAACATGCACATCTTGGCTATACGGATACCGAATCGCCCGATCCACAGGTTGAATGAATCCACCCGACAAAGGCTTCATTGCTACCCGCATCAGATCCATCTCGGACGCTTTGGGAATCAACTCATCCAGCGCGAAGGGCTGTGCCAAATTCAAATGGAATAGAATTTGCGAGAATTGCCCCTTCGCAATCCATTTGACAAGTAGATCTGGACGGTGTCCGGAAATGCCGATAAATCGCACCTTTCCTTCTCGCTGAGCCTCTAGCGCAGCCTCATAAGCGCCACCGACTTCCATCGCTTTCTTGTATTCCGTCACATTATTCACATAGTGTATTTGCAGCAAATCCACATAATCGGTCTTCATACGCACCAAGCTTCGCTCAATTTCCGCTTTCGCGGTTGCATAATCGCGTGCTCCTGTTTTCGTTGCCAGGAAATACTCCTGTCTCCGATGCGAGATACACTCGCCAATAATTTCTTCACTATTCCTATAGGCAGCAGCCGTATCTATATAGTTAATGCCATGATCCAAGGCATAATTGAGTGCTTCTCTTGCTTGTTCTAACGGTACACTTGGCAGATTCATTGCGCCGAATCCTAGCGACGACACTTTATAGCCTGACTTCCCAAACGTCGAATATCTCATGGCCTATTCCCCCTTAGGTTTACTGCTACGTTATCAGATTAACTAGATTAACTTGCTCTCATCATGCTCTCCCGCATGATCATAATCCTTTACTACACTTCAACTATTGTAATACAACTCGGTTGCACTTTCCATGCGTGTAATCGGATTTCAACATGCAAAAACACCTAAGGCCTTCGCCTCAGGTGTTCTCTCTACTTCCAGACAGCATCAATCGTAATCCCTTCTGCCTTCGCTGACAGGTGATTACTACCGTCTTCCCTCATTATTATTCCCATTGTCGTCCCGATCATTGTTTCCCCAGCCCCATGTTACTCCTGGGAATCGCCCCAAGTCATCTCTGGATTGCTGGAAAGGCTTTACCGTTGGTTTACTTGAGCTTGTCGGCTTCACAGTAGGCTTAGCGGTTACCTTAGGTGTTGGAGTAGGCCTCTTCGTAGAGGATGAGTTCTTATCATCGTCGTCATCCCTACGATCCGGCTTTGGGGTCGATTTATTATCATTATCTTTATTGTTTTTATCATTACTGTTGTTCTTGTCATTTCCGTTGTTATTCTTGTCATTTCCATTGTTCTTGTCATTGTTGTTGTTTCTATCATTATTCTTATTATTATCTCGATCATTCTTCGATGTTGGCGTCGGCGTAGGTTTACTTGTCACTTTGCCCGGGGTATTACTCCCTGAGCTATTCCCTTTGCCGTTGTTATTTTTGTTTTTATCATCATCTTTATTAGATGAATTGCTCGCACCGGATCTTGCATTTTGCGTCTGTTGTACGCGCTCACTAAGCTTGCCGGATTTTTCGTCAGCCAGTAGTCTTTGTAAAGAAGACTTATCTATCGGCTGTTTGACGAATGATTGAATACCACCGTTGTCCTTCGCAAGTTGATGAATGGAAGTGGTCTTGATGTCATCTAGCGATACTTTCACACCATTATCAATGGCGTTTAGATAGATGGCATATTTCCCTGCGGAAACCCCACTCGCTTGCGCTTCCTTCCTGACCTCTTGCGGAGCAGCGAAGGCTTGCACCTCATAATTTTTCACTCGATCCGGATGGCTATCTTCGATGTGCTTAGCGACCTGAGCTTTTAGCCTCGTCGCAATGGCTTCGTCGCTCACTGTTGTATTAGAGCCAACAACTGTGGAGGAAATAATAATATCTCCCTCGCCTTTAGCCAATGCACCCTGCTCGGCTTTATCTAGAATATCAGACGTTACGTCCTCTAACGATTTGCCTTCAAAGACTAATGCTTGAATCAAATCATCGCCGTCAGTATTTAATCCGTGCAGGTCACGAACAATCTCATTATTATCGATCCCAATTTCAACACTTGGATTAATATCAATGGTTACGTACGCAACAACGCTATTGCCTGGTACCCCCCCTGACAAGGTTGAGACTAGAACGAAGCATACCATAATCGCTGCAGCTAATCCTGAAACGATCGCCATTTGCGGTACCCTTAACCGACGTTTCACTGGCGCGTAGAGAATCTCTTCTCCTAACTCACAGCTACGTGTCCCCCTTGGAAGCTTGTCAAAACGACCCTCTGAATTCATTACAATAATGGAGCTCTCGCTTAATTCCATTACGATCCCCTTGTTCATGCGCTGTTCTTCCTTTCATTCAACTTTCGTCATCACGAATATGTAAGTAATCCCGTAAATACGGATATGGACCGTTAAAAATAAGTGCAATTGCAATGATGTACTTACGATTTCGTTCCAAGGTTTTCCTAGATACTTGAACCTGCTCGAGCAGCTCTTTAATAGGCAGCTGTCGTTTCGTCAACAGAGTGCGCATAAGCTCTGAATCCTGTGCAAGTGTGCGGCCAATACCGAACAGCATCTGCCTTGAGTCGTCATGCTTGGGAGAGGCATCCGTCAATTCCGAAAAACTAATTTCGAAATCACTCAAACAGCGATTAAAATCAATAATTTCACTTCGTCTTTCTTCTAAACCCTTCTGTTTCTCATAGGCTTCAATCGCTTGATGAACCTCAATGGGATTCATTAAGTTATCTTCATCATCTTCCTGATCAAATGAGCTGTAAGGGATCTGCCCTTTGAAACGTTGCTCCTTACGAATAAAATCAATTAACCTCCGCCGGATAACCGTCTCTGCAAAACCTAGGAAAGACCTTCCCATAGCCGAAGAGTATTGGTTAATAGCTTCATTAAAAGCGGCTAATGCAATACTAAATTCATCATCCCTGGCGGGATCAATAAATCGTTTACAGAATCTGCTCGTCACTTTCGCTACATACGGCTGATAATCCGCAATAAATTGATTCCTTAGTCGTAGGTCTCCTGATTGAATTTGATGTATGGTGACCTCGAGTGAAGAGGCTTGCGGTTCATTTTTTCCATGGGACTCATTCTTTCCCAGAAACTTTTTGAATAGTACCAGTAGCACCTTTCCACCTCACAGTATAGTAGTTTCGTCCCTATGTATAACAATTCGGGGGGTACACGTGATGAAAATCGAAAATAAATTGCTGATTCATTATAACATAGATCTCTAAATGAGCACCTACTGGCAAATAAACCCTTGTTTACGGTTTCAATTACTTAATCAATCCTTTATAATATTAAGATAACCTTTATCGATGCCATGCTGGGTAAGCACGGCGTTAAAGCTAATTTATAAAAATGCCAATCAGAAAAACTTCGGTTTCGAAACTCGATAACTTGTATTATTCTTAAAATGGTAAGATTGGGGGGTGTTTCATAATGGAAGCTAGCAATCAATTCGGTAAGTTTCTTGAAACCTTACGAGGCAAAGCATCACTGCGTAAAGCAGCTAACAAAAGCGGTTTATCTCACGCTTATATCAGGGATCTGGAGTTAGGTCGTAATCGAACGACCAATGATGTCATTAAACCCTCTCCTGAGACCTTAAGAAAATTGGCTCACGCCTATCAATATCCGTACACCGACTTACTTAAAAAGGCAGGATATTTAGAAGAAGCTGCCACTTGGTCTAAACCAGCTCAGGTAAAACTGGATAACATCTGGTACGTCGAGTTCGGAATTCAAACGATCCTCTATGTATCTGAAGAAGGGATGAAAGAAGAGCAGGTTGAATCTCTCGTAGCCTTCACCCACTTCATTGAAACATTAACGGAGAACCACTTTGTTAAGTTAGATATGCATCTTTTCGTAAATCTGAACAAAATAAAAAAGTATGCCTCCTCAGAAGGCAAACTTTATTTTGATACCTATGAAAATGCACCTTTCATCATTGCCGCAGCCATTCCACAGAAGAAGTATCATCAAACGATTCTTGATTACGTTGCTCTGAATAATGGACACGCTGTGGAATCATTGGGTTCCCTTTGCCCCTCTTCTTTGAAGGCTAAATTCCTTACTTAGCATGACATAAATAAAAAGGATTGTTGCCATACTCAATATCTGAATTGGCATAATAGCACTGAAAACATTATCGCGAAATGCATGTCGGTAAATCATACCTGTGAAAACTACGACCATGTATAGATACACAGCTGTATTCTCAGCTACGAACGCAATTCTCGTATAATTCGAGAGGAAGGTAAATCCTAATCGTTGTTTGTAGAGAAAGAGAAGCAACCCACATTTTGCCAACAAAATGAAGATACGCGTCACAATGGAAATGGTGAGGTCGTCTTTGATATCAATATAGGCTCCTGCTTGTGTGAAATCTATGCACACGATCACAGTAGTAGACACAAGGGCAGACATCATGTAGCCTGAAAGTGCAATAAGTAATGCAGGTACAAAACGATATTTCCAAACGCACATAAGTAATATACATATGAGGCAAACCAATAATAAAGGCGAGTCCGTGATCAAGGCGAACATAGATCCTGCCAGCACAGCAAGTGATATTTGTTTCCAATATGGCTTTACTCGAATCCGAAATAGCAACAAAGAGAATAAGAGCATGGGAACAAAATGAATAATACCTAGTATCAATTTTACCCATGTAAACAATTGCGGTTCCCCTCATTTCTAACCAAAGACATCATTCTATGGGCAGCCTGACCTTTACCAATCACACTTCGAAGTATACAAGATAATCGTACTCTTGCCTGCAAAGTGGACTAAGTTGGCTGTTAACGCGTATAAGATGACATCGTTCGTGCTGTTGTATAGAAAGGATTGGAGTGAGATCAACAAATGAAGCACGGCTTTACAGTCGCCATCGTAGAAGATAACTACTGGGTAGGTCAATTACTTGAAAGCTATTGTCAGCAATGCGGATTAGAAGTCCTTTCTATTGTGTCAGACGGTGAACAATTTCTACTGGATTACGACAAGCTTCAGCCTGATATTGTGCTCATGGATATTGGACTTGAAGGTAATTTGGATGGAATAAGCGTCGTTCAATCCTTACGCATGGCTGGCTATCAGCAAAAGGTGATCATGGTTAGCGGAACAACAAATATGGATCATATTTTGACGGCCTTTCACGAGCTAGACTCTGTCTATTTTCTTTCCAAGCCTGTCATGCTTCCTAAATTTCAAGCCGCCATTCGAAAAGCCGTCGCCGAAATTCAATTAGATCGCAGCCGCGTGCTGCAAGATCCCCAGCCAACCTCAGCAACTTGGATCACCATTAAAAATCAGAAATCACAGCTGCCCATCTCCGAGGACGCCATTCTTTTCGTCGAGAAGGAAGATAAGCGACACACTAGAATCCATCTGGTCAACGGTGCTCAAATGGAATCCAGTTCTAATTTATCCGATATTCTAGCTCAAAGCACACCTCATATGTTCAGCCCTTTCAAGGGCTTTCTAGTTAATTTGCGGCATGTCGTCTCTTTTGTGAAAGAAAGTGGCTTTCCCACTTCTCGGAGATTCCTGATTCATTTGAGGCATACCTCCGTCAAGATTCCTTTGAGTCGAGACTTACAGAAGGATTTTGCCAGATTGCTTCAGGAAATCAAGTAAGTGTTGATGTACAATTTAGTTGAGCCCGCTACCAGTAGTAGCGCGGCTCTTTCTATTTTCTGCAACCAAGAAAAGATGTTGTAGGGAATTCGCAGCCTTTGGCAAAAAGCATATTCAAGTCTATGTAGATAACATAAGCATGCCATTAGCTGATGCGCCACTTAACAAAGATGGCATAGTTCTAGTCCCCTTCCGCTCCTTTTTCCAGCATCTGGGCCTTCAAATAGAATGGGAACCTAGTAGTCATACCATAACTGGATCAAAGGAAGGCTTATCTATCAAGCTATCCATAGGTGACCATTCGGCTTTCGTTAATGGACAAGCTCAGCAATTAGCGGAAGCGCCTATAATTATAGAAAATCAAACCTACGTGCCACTGCGTTTCGTTGGCGAAGCATTGCAAAAGAAAGTTACTTGGGACGGAGAAAACTCATCTATTAACATTGAACGATAAATCTTATTTACTGTAAAAACTCCCGTTATTTTCGGCAAAATTCCGTCTCTACGCCAAATAACAGGAAAACCTCCCGCTATTCTCTGGGATTTGCTTTGAACACAGCAAAAACCAGAAAATTAACAGGAGGTTTTCCATTAAAACGGAATTTTCTTCTAGAAATCAACGAATTAGCTGTAGGTTTTCCAACTAACACAGTTGATAGCTTCATGCAGTGGCAGGATTTCGCTCAATTTGGGAACTACCCCCCACCATGTATTTGCACCTCTAAGTGTTCTTAGAGGTTTTTTTATTTTTCAGCTTGTCACGACGCGCGCTTAGCATTTTTAACCGTTTCATAAGTTGATCTTCCCATTCCTGATCGGCAATGGTTTTCGCGAAGCCCAATAAATCTAACGCCATGTCAATTTGACAACGCACGATATCCATCGGCTCTTCACCTTCGTGGTTTACACAATTATCGTGCAACAGATGATCTTTGCCATCTACGTACTCAACAAAATCGACTTCAGCAGCTCCATCTCCATGGGCGTATTCGGCGAGGATTTCATACTCGTTCTCAACCAAATAATGAACCTCAATATGGTGACATACCGGGCAGAAGAGAATGGGCACATTGTGAATTTGTGTACGTATGTGCTTCAAGGTACCTTTTGTTCCAATCATACTGGCTCCACAGCAAAAACTCATGGAATTCCCTCCTAATCATTGAACCCGGATTAATTTAATATATTCGTTACAAATGTGTGAAATTCCTTTTTCATATGAGAGCTAGCTTATGTCAAATCATTCTAAATGTGTTTGAATAAGCATAAATATAGTAATGATCGATCCAATTCGTGTTTTCCGAATTCTTAAGATGAAGGGGAGAGCGGCGTGAACATGATTCCGAGTGTTTCCAGACAGATTGCTTTTGTCCAATATGACGATCAATCCTCCAGCATGACAGTTCAGTATCATACCGGATTCAGAGCCTCCTACACCAATGTGAAACAAGATGAGTATCTCTTGGTTTTTACATCGGCGAATCGGTATGATTCTCTAATGAGACTTACGGAAAGTAGGTACATGGAAGGTAACATTTCAACCAAGTAACGCGTATGCAGGCAATCTCCCCCCTTTCTATATGGGTGGAGATTTTTGGTTTATATGGCGCATATGCTACAATTGAACATAGGTTTAGCACAAACGTGCTTTCTTAAACGAATGGCTCGATAAAGGTTTTCTTATTCCCCTAACATATATATAGGTAGAGCATCCTTCTTGTGTAGTGCATGTATCACGAAATAACGCCATATTATTGTGTAAACTTTGAATTCTGATATTTTGAGAAAAGGTGAGTCTGATCTCTATCCAAGCACACCCCTTTGTCATCAATCGCGATACGCTTTATTTACTAGCACAGTCCCCTTCGGTTCAGTTTATTTATTGGCAGCTCTCAACCAGTAAGCAAATGCTCCTACAGGAGCATTTCCAGAAGGATTGGCGTTCATTAACACCCTCACTTCGTTTTCATGAAGTGGACGATCCATCTCACAGCAAGCCACAGGAACCTGCAGTGCGGGTCTTAGAGCTGCTACTTCCCCTTGGAGAATCCTGCTTTGTAAGCGGGTTAAACGCCGGTCAAACGTACTTCGCAAGTCTCGGTGTTCGGAATGAGCAAGGCCATTTCATTCCGATCCTACATTCCAATACCATTCAACTTCCAGCCATTGAGCTGCCTAGCACTAGTTATCCAGCCCTATCTGCTCAGCCTTTCATCTACCAGCTGGCGGCCCTTCATTTACCGCAAGTAACGCCCGATGTACATGCGTATTTCTCGGCCTATTCGGTGTATGTCCCGAAGAACACTTACCTAGTAGATATGGAATCCGGAGGCGATACTGATTGAGCACTAACGTACAAGGCTATGTTGCTTTGCTCTTGCATGCCCATATCCCTTATGTTCGCCATAATGCATCTGAGATTACGTTGGAAGAACGCTGGTTTTTCGAAGCTGTTGTCGATACGTATCTTCCTCTCATCGACATGATGGAGAGGCTCCTTGAAGATCATGTCCCATTTCGACTAACGTTGTCCTTGTCTCCGCCGTTGCTTGCCATGTTAGAGGATTCACGTTTACATTTGCGACTTCGCAAGCACCTATCCTCGCTTTGCCAGCTGGGGCAGCGTGAAGTCATTCGCCTGTGGGGCGATGAAGTCTTCGGCCCGTTAGCCAAGCTGTACGCTGATCGGTATCACCGGCTCAGCCTTCTCTACGATCGCCTACACGGCGATCTTATTGCGAAATTCCGCAGCCTCAACAGCACAGGCTGCTTAGAATTAATTACTTGCGCCGCTACGCATGCGTTCTTGCCTTTAGTAAAGAACGAGGCTGCATTACGCGCACAGCTCGAGGCGGCGGTGCAGGAATTCCGCCGGCATTTTGGTGTCGCTCCTGCAGGCATCTGGCTGCCGGAGTGCGGCTATTCGCCAGCGCTTGAGCCTCACCTGCAAGCATTAGATCTACGCTACTTCGTCGTTGATACGCATGCACATGCGTTAGCACATCGCGATCGAAGTGCAGACATCGCTGGCTTGCCGCTGCGCACGCCAGGCGGCGCCTGTGCGTTCGCCCGGGATCCCGAGGCCGGTGCCCATGTCTGGAGCGCCGACTCCGGGTACCCCGGCGACCCCGACTATCGCGAATATTATCGCGATATCGGCTACGACCTCGGCCGCGAAGGCGGGGCCGAGTGGGCCTACTTGAAGCCCTATGTGCTGCCAGACGGCGCACGCATCAACACGGGCTTCAAGTACTACAGCGTCACCGGTGATGGTGACGCCAAAGTGCCCTACCACCCGGCGCGCGCCGCTCAGAAAGCTCAGCAGCATGCTGAGCATTTCATCGCTAGCCGGGTGGCGCAGGTGCGCCGCCTCGCGGAGCGGCGCACAGCCACAGGCGCAGGAGCATCTGCGCCAGAGGAGCCCTCGGTCATCGTATGTCCATACGATGCCGAGCTTTTCGGGCACTGGTGGTACGAAGGCCACCAGTGGCTCGAAGCCGTGCTGCGCGGCCTTGCCGCGTGCAGCGATGAAAGTGTAGTCGTGCAGACGACTACACTTGGCGGCTACGCCGCCGCCCATGCGCCGACCACCATTGCTTCGCTTCCGGTGTCGAGCTGGGGTCGCGGCGGCTATGCCGAAGTCTGGCTGCAGCCGCGCAGCCAGTGGGTTACGCCGCGGCTGCACGCGGCAGAGGATCGCATGGTGCAGGCTGCGCAGAAGCACCATGATCCGGCAGCGCTTAGCAGCCTGCAGCTGCGGGCGTTGAATCAAGCCGCACGGGAGCTGATGCTCGCGCAGAGCAGCGACTGGACGTTTATTCTGGATGCGGACACGGTCACCTCCTATGCGACGAAGCGTATTGAAACGCATTTGTCGCACTTCCATAACCTGCTGAACACGTTAGACAAGGGCAGCACTGACAAAGAGCTTTCCACACTCGTCCATTCCTTGGAACGGAAGTCACCTTTTTTACCAGATCTGCATTATCGGCTTTTTCAGCCATCTTCTTCTAAACATGCCATTCAGCGCTCACCATCGCGCGTAGATACAGAAATACCATTAAACGAAGTTGCGGTCACCTCATTGACAGAAGCAACTACTCGCCGACATACATCCAAACTGCGCATTCTCATGCTCGCTTGGGAATACCCGCCGCATGTGATCGGTGGTCTTGCCAGAGCCGTCTGCGA
Source organism: Paenibacillus sp. J22P51 (assembly GCF_059692215.1). Taxonomy (NCBI): domain Bacteria; kingdom Bacillati; phylum Bacillota; class Bacilli; order Caryophanales; family Paenibacillaceae; genus Paenibacillus; species Paenibacillus sp. J22P51. Next base: position 173,925 of record NZ_JCAUAZ010000011.1, read on the forward strand.
CCTATCCAAGCAACTAGCTTCCGACTGCCATACCGTTCACGTCATCACCTGTCAGTCTCCCGGATGTGCCCCCTATGAAGTGTCAGAGGGTGTCCACATTCATCGTGCGGAAATGCTCTGGGCGACGGATTCCCTGCATTTTCTAGATCGCGTATTCCAAATGAATATGGCCTTCACAGATATCATGTTAGAGTTATCACGGCAAGGTTTCGTTTTCGATCTCGTGCATGCGCATGATTGGCTAGTATATTACACAGCACATGTAGCCAAGCAAGAACTGCGGCTCCCGCTTCTGGCCACGATTCACGCAACGGAAACGGGACGAAATCTAGGAAAGCTGGAGTCACCGTTACAGAAACGGATTCATACCCTAGAAGGTAAATTAACAGCGGCGGCTGATCATCTCATCGTTTGCAGTCTGTCTATGCAACAGGAGGTTAAGACGCTCTTTCATATCCCTATTCACAAAATAACACCTATTCCCAACGGCATTGCTCCTTCGCGCAAACCTGGTCCATCGACTTCTACGATGAATCCACTGCTGGCTGACGCCATTTCCGCTAGCGACACATCGCAGCGAATCCTTGCTTTTCTCGGACGTCTTGTATTTGAAAAAGGCGTACACACGCTCCTAGCCGCGATGCCGCATGTGCTCGCTAGGTTTCCGGGCTCCAAATTAATCATCGCCGGCACGGGACCTGAGCGTGATGCGTTGGAGGAGCTCTCTATAGGCCTCGGAGATCGGGTTAGCTTCACAGGCTTTCTCGATGAGGCGGACAAAGGCTTGCTTTTACACTCGGCAGATCTATGTATATTCCCAAGCCTCTACGAACCTTTCGGATTGGTTGCTTTAGAAGCGATGGCCAGCGGGACACCTCTCATCGTCTCTGAAACTGGTGGCCTCGTAGAGATTGTCAAAGATGGAGTGAACGGATGTACATTTCCGCCAGGGGACAGCGATGCTTTAGCAGGGCAAATCATTCAGCTTTTAGAGCAACCCGTCTACGCGTCCAAGCTTGCATTCACTGCCTTACGTACCGTTAATACCAATTATGATTTGGCGAAAATTGGATCTTTGACAACTCACGTTTACGAGACGGTGATTTCCAATCTGGCTATACCAACCAGTATGTCCCCGCAGCAAAAGGAAATAATCAAGTAATTTGGATATCCGTTCCAAATGTAAGCGTGACCAGTAAGAATTTTCAGAATTTTTTCAAAGAATCATTGATTCCTTTGTCAGAATTAGGTAACCTATTGGCAAGACATGTGCTCCATCGTTCAGACCTCCTGGCCTGATCTGAATGCGCGATCAAACAAAAGAGTGGGGAAGTGATTGTATTGCCAAGACATCTGGTCATCGGAAATGGAAAATTCCTTATTAACCTCGATCAGCATTCGTACATGAGAGATTTGTACTATCCTTTCGTAGGCCAGCTTAACCATATTGGCGGTTATCAGTGCCGTGTTGGTGTATGGGTAGATGGTGACTTCGCATGGCTGAATGCCCCTGAATGGCAATTCAAGCTTGCCTATGTAGAAGATTCCCTAGTCACTGAGGTGACAGCTACACATCCAGGACTCGGTGTTACTCTGCTTATGAATGACGGCGTTCACCAGCGTGAGGATATTTATTTGAAACGGATTCACGTTACGAATCACACCAATACGGTTCGTGAAGTACGTATGTTCTTCAACCAAGACCTGCTCATTAATGAGACAGAAGTGGGCGATACAGCCGCTTACTACCCTTTAACGAACACCGTCTTTCATTATAAAAAGGATCGTTATTTCATGTTTAACGGCTCCACGGGTACGGAAGGTATTTATCAATATTCCACTGGTGTCAAAAGGTTCTACAACGCCGAAGGCACATGGCGCGATGCCGAAGATGGTCATCTCATGGGCAATGCCATCGCACAAGGCTCTGTCGATAGTACCATCTCCTTCCGACTCTTCGTCCCTCCTAACGGAAACCAAACGCTCTACTACTGGATGGGCGCAGGCAAAAATTTGGAAGAAGTCAAAAAGCTCGATGCTTATGTCAAAGACAGCCACCCAGGCAAACTGCTTGACCGTGTGACGGTGTATTGGCAGCGTTGGGCCAACAAAATCGATCGCGACTACTACGATCTCACACCAGAAGTGCAACGGCTTTTCAAACAAAGCCTGCTGCTCGTTCGTACGCAAACCGATGTGAACGGTGCTATTATTGCAGCCAACGATTCCGACATCATGCAGAGCAACCGAGATCATTACAGCTACATGTGGCCCCGCGATGGTGCATTAATCGCTTATTCCATGTCGATGGCTGGCTACCAAGGTATGATTATTCCTTTCTTTAACTTTTGTGCGAACGTACTGTCGCCTGAAGGTTATTTGCATCATAAATACAATCCAGACGGCACCGTAGGCTCGAGCTGGCATCCCTATATTCATTCCGGCCGTGTACAGCTTCCGATACAGGAAGACGAAACGGCGCTTGTGTTATTTGCCCTCTGGCAGGATTTCCAAAAAAATGGAAGCCTTGAATTTGCCCAATCTCTGTATCGAAACCTCATTCGTAGAGCAGCGAGATTCATGTCCACATACATTGATCAAGAGTTGAATTTACCGAAGCCGAGTTACGATTTATGGGAAGAACGCTACGGGATCTATACCTTCACAGCCTCAGCTGTGTACGGAGGATTAATCGCTGCTTCGAATTTCAGCAATTTGTTTGGGGATGAAGAGCGGAGCAATCGCTACAAGCATACTGCGGAGAAAATCAAGTCCGGTATCCTAAAGCATCTGTGGGATGAAGATGAACAACGATTCGTTCGCGGTTTGTATATGGAAGATGGCGAATGGGTTAAGGATATGACGTTGGAGAGCTCTGTTTATGGCATTTTTGAATTTGGTGTGCTGCCTGCTGACGATCCACGTGTGGTAAGTACGATGCAAGCTAACAAAGAAGGTCTTATGATCAAAACCGAGGTCGGTGGATCCGCCCGCTATCATCATGATTATTACTTCCAACGCTCCACCGATATCGAGAAAGTGCCAGGTAATCCTTGGATTATTTGTACACTCTGGATTGCTGAATGGGAAATTGAGTACGCCAAGACGATTGCTGAACTTGAAGCTCCGCGCAAAACGTTGGAGTGGGTCGTCAAACACGCGATGGAAAGCGGCGTATTGTCCGAGCAATTGGATCCCTTCTCTGGCGATCCGGTGTCCGTAGCTCCACTTACGTGGTCCCATGCGACATATGTTCTTACTGTAGTCAAATATCTGAACAAATTTAAACAGCTTTCCAAATAGCAATGAATTATGTCGGCCGTTCTCTAAGGGGACGGCTTTTTTCAGCTTGGGCAAATCCCATTGATAATATCTGCCCAGCAGGTTGGCTGATTTGGCGCGGGAGAAAATCCATTTATTTTCGAGGAGGCGTGAACATGGCTACTTTCATCACCTTTATTGTCATTGTTATAGTTGTTCTTCTCCTTTTTACAGCTTTTTCCCATGATTCTCGCAAAAGGAATCGGCGCAGACGCCGACAGGACAGCCATGATGCCAGCTACAGCGGCTTCGCTAGCGATTCCTCTCTCTACGATGATCGCCGTCATCATGGGAACCATCATCACAACGGTCATGGTAGTCATGACAAGCACGGGGACTCCAACGATAGTGGCGGGGATAGTGGAGGCGGCGATTCTGGTGACAGTGGTGGTGGCGATGGTGGCGGTGGCGGCGGAGACTAAACCAATGCTACCCGAAACAACCAGCCTTTATCGTACGGCGACTCATACAGCAGCATTGTGGCTCGCTCTACCAACAAGTTCACAGCAATCACTTTCCCAGATATAGGGGAAAACAACTCATATTCATCGACAGCCGTTTCGAGTGAACTCATAAACTCCCCTTTCGTTAATTCAACACCTTTCTCAGGCAGCTCGATGAATAGGATCATTCCCCATTTTTCTAACGCATGCTCAGTAAGCCCTATTACTGCTTCATTGCCTTCCTTACGTACCCAATATAAATCTTCAGTCGCTATGACATCCATGTATGTTCTCCTTATGAAGAAAGACCCCTCCGCCCGCATTCGCATGCTAATCTGAGGGGCCTTCCTATGTAGTTAAAACTTATTTAACAACCAAGTTTTTGTCGCCTGGTTTCCAGTTCATTGGGCACAATCCGCCGGATTGAAGCGCTTGAAGTACACGAAGTGTTTCTTCTACGCTGCGACCTACGTCATTGTGATTAACAACTTCGTATTTCAATTCGCCTTCTGGATCGATGATGAAAAGACCGCGAAGCGCGATACCTTCTTCTTCGATTAGAACGCCATAGTCACGAGCAACGGATTTCGTAATGTCAGCAGCAAGTGGGAATGCCAATTTACCAAGACCATTATCGTTAACCGGCGTGTTGATCCACGCTTTGTGTGTGTGGATGCTGTCGATGGAAACACCAAGAATTTCAGTGTCCAAAGCTTTGAATTGATCAGCAGCATAACTAAGTGCTGTAATTTCTGTTGGACATACGAATGTGAAGTCCAATGGGTAGAAGAAAAGAACTAACCATTTTCCTTTGTAATCGGACAAAGATGCTTTACCAAATGCTGTACCGTCACCTGTAGCTGTCTCCATTGTAAAATCAGGAGCTTGTTTACCAACTAAACGTTCTGCCATGGGTATAATTCCTCCTCAAAATCTATCTAAACTCTATATTATCCGTATAAAATGGTACCATCCACCTACTTGAAAGTCAATAATTAGATCGTATACTAGATAATAATTATTTTAATCCTTGGAGGCTTCAACAAAAAAGCCCGCACTTCCGAAGCATTCCTGCCTCGAAGGTGCGAGCTTAGTTCTATTATTTATTTACGCATAGCGTCAACAATCAATTGACCCATTGCCAACGTACCGATTGCTGTGCTCTTATCCACTGCGATGTCCCCTGTACGGTGACCAGCATCCAATACTTCTTTTACAGCGCGCTCGATGGAATCCGCTGCTTCGTGGTAGCCGAAAGTCAAACGGAACATCAAAGCAACGGAAAGGATTGTAGCGATTGGGTTGGAGATTCCTTGACCTGCGATATCAGGCGCAGAGCCGTGTACCGGCTCGTACAAGCCGAAGCTGCCTTCGCCAAGAGAAGCGGATGCTAGCATACCGATGGAGCCTGTAAGCATTGCTGCTTCATCACTCAAAATGTCGCCGAACATGTTCTCTGTTACGATAACATCGAAGCTGGACGGACGGCGTAGCAATTGCATCGCACAGTTATCAACCAATACGTGCTCAAGCTCAACATCTGGGTAGTCAACCGCGATACGGTTAACCGTTTCACGCCATAGACGGGATGTTTCAAGTACGTTCGCTTTGTCAACGGAAGCAAGCTTCTTACGACGCGTTTGTGCAATTTCAAACGCTTGACGCGCGATACGCTCGATTTCAGTTACATTATATGCACAAGTATCAACCGCTTCTTGACCGTTTGCTGTTTCACGACGGAATTTCTCACCGAAATAAATACCGCCAGTCAACTCACGAACAACGATCAAATCTGTGCCTTCAAGAACTTCTGGTTTCAATGTGGAAGCTTCTTTCAAGCAATCGAAGATGAACGCTGGACGGATGTTGGAGAACAAGCCAAGCGCTTTACGAATACCTAGAAGACCTGTTTCAGGGCGAAGCTCTTTGGAATTGTTGTCCCATTTAGGACCACCAACTGCTCCTAGAAGTACAGCGTCTGCGGATTGACAAACCTTCAATGTTTCTTCCGGAAGCGGTGTACCTTTCTCATCAATCGCAATACCACCGAAAAGCGCGTGTTCCGTTTCAAATTGATATCCGAACAATTCTTCCGTACGCTTCAATACTTTTTCTGCTTCTGCAACGACTTCTGGACCAATACCGTCTCCAGCTATTACCGCAATCTTTTTAACATCAGCCATGACAATCATTCACTCCTTATTTTAGCAAACCTAGTTAGTTAGCATTCCTATCGTTTATCCTGACCTCATTGTACCATAAGATAACACCCTACTTTAGATATAAAAGCTATCGCTTTAATAGTTTTTTCCTATAAACAACGAAAAATAAAAGCCCTCTCCTGCCTGCTAGCAAGAAAGGGCTTAAGCTTAGCTTGGTTTGATAATCATGAAGATGAATAAAATAACACCAACTGTGGATGCCGCATAGAAGTAATTACGCGCCTTAGCCCACAGCATCACTTGCTCTCCTGGAAGTGTAGTCGCCTTCTGATTCGAAGGATCTAGCACCCAGCCTCCAAGTTTCTTCTGATTAGGCGTTGCGAAGCCAATGGCAATAATTTGAATGATAACATACGCCACAAGAGAGCCGATCAGCCAAGTTTGCATGATGGAGCCGTAATCACCTAACCAAATCAACAACAATCCAGTAAGTACGGCGAGGCTGCCGCCGATTTTCGGAAAAATCTCCAACCGACTTCCCACGCGTAAGGACATCCTCAGTTCCTCAAGCGTTTGTTTCTTTCTAAGCAGCACATGTGCAAAAAACGTTGGGCCAACCCCGATAATGGCTGATAAAACATGAATGAGAACGAGAATCTTCATACCAACTCACCTCTTGTAACGTAATATGTAAACAACACAAATTATAAGATACAATCAAAAGATGAGATTATCTATGGCCACCGCCACCAGTTGTGGATACTTTTACCATAATTTTGATTAAGATTTCATCAATTTTTATCGGCCTCTCCAGCTGTCAGCAAAGGTTCGTACATCATAATCGCATGGTTATCTGTCACCCATTCATCCCTTACATGCTGCCCTTCCTTATTCATCACTTTTCTGTGAATTTCATTATGCCGGACATATCCACCCCAAAATTCACGCGTAATCCGATGGCTTTTTTCATAAATCTCATAGCTATGTAAGCTAGGGTTGAGCGTACGCCATTCCCCTACCAAATGGGTATCTGTGACATGAATAACGAGCTGATACGCCTCCAACGTTTCGTTCCGAATTTGCAAATCCAAGTAATTATAGTAACACGTTGCCCCGCTCCCAAAAGGCTGAGATCTCCCCGCATCTGGAAATACATCATAGCTGTGACGATACCTTTCCGTTACGGTAAGCGGCGTATGCAGCGTCATCCAGTAGATCAAATTCGAAAGCTGGCATAAACCGCCTCCAACCCCCGTCTTCACTTTTCCATGAAAGAGCACCATGCCATCGACATACCCCTTTCTACGGGTCGTAGTGCCAATTAAGCGCCAATAAGAAAAAGTCTCGCCAGGCTTGATGATCACGCCATTCAACTGCTTCGCGGCAATTTTCAAATTCACCACTTTGTTATGCTGAAGCCACATATCTACATCTTTCAACTGTCTTAAAAGAGGGGTTCGGTGCGTAAAAGCTACCTCTGGCAGTGTTTGGTCCTGTTTCAAAGTTGCATATTTTTTTCCATCGAAAAACCAGGTCAAATATCGTCTTAAGCGGTATGCTTTGATCCCTAGATAAATCCTTGCCCGACTTCGGTGGATCGGTTTTAAGGGTTGTTTCGGCTTTTTCATCCGTCAGATCGTCCCCTTTCTCACTTCCTTGATCCCATCTTAATTTCAAAATAATCCCAAGTCAATTACTGCGAAATGATCACATTGCTTGATCTTTCCTTCACACTCATGGTAAAGTGTTAAAAAATGGTAGTGAAGCACACGCCGCTTCTCTAGTTCAGCCTTTGCTGATTCTAGGGAGCGGCTTCTTTATTTTCTGAAAAAAGGGGCGGAATTGGGTTATGTCATTATTCGATAAATCTTATGAGGCATTCATACAGGCGCATTATTCCAGACGAAATGGTGAACGATTACGAAGATTGAAAGAAGGGCATGGTCATGCCGAGCGATTATTTCTGAAACAAGTATGGTGGAGGGCATTAGGCGAATTTCTATTTTTGCATCCAGAGTTTGAGGTCAAGGATTTCCGTGATGGCACTCGCTTTATAGATTTTGCCTACATTCGACATGGATTAAAACTTGCTATCGAAATTGATGGTTACACCACACACGCCAGTCAGATCAGTCGCACACAATTCTCTGATGGGCTCATACGTCAAAATCATTTGATGATCGATGGGTGGAAAATACTGCGTTTTACTTATGATGATGTAAAGGATCGTCCTCGTATGTGCGAGCAGATCATCCTGCAATTTATAGGGAAGTATTTCAGTGAACAGCCTAGGGAGCAAGAACAATACGGGGAGTTAAGTATCATTGAAAAAGAGATTTGTCGGCTAGCTCTATCACATGGACAGGGTATTTCTCCTCTTGATGTGTCTGAACATTTTCGTTTCGGAACTAAGAAATCAAGGAGCATCCTTCATAATATGAAAGAGAAACAACTACTCGTCCCCGCGCGTGAAGGGCAGCAACGAATAAGATACTATCAGTTACACCCAACAGTTGCCGTCCAGATGGTTAGGTGAGTGGCGTTAATGCTTACGTTGCCGGCGTGCAGCCCTTTAAGGCCCCTATCGGGCCTTATTCGCGCGCACGAGCGCCGGAATCACTGCTTCGCTCAAAAAGGGTGTTAATGCTTGCGTTCCCGCTTGCCGTTTCCGGCGCGCAGCGTTTTAAGGCCCCTATCGAGCCTTGTTCGCGCACACCAGCGCCGGGATCACTGCTTTAACGCCCAAAAAGGGCGTTATTGCTTCCGTTCCCGCTCGCCGTTGCCGGCGTGCCGCACTTTTAAGGCCTTTTCGGGCCTTATTCGCGCGCACGAACGCCGGGATCACTGCTTTAACGCCCAAAAAGGGCGTTATTGCTTCCGTTCCCGCTCGCCGTTGCCGGCGTGCCGCCCTTTAAGGCTCCTTCCGGGCCTTATCGGCGCCCACCGGCGCCACAAAAAACACCCAAGGCTAATTGCCTTGGGTGCTGCATCTCTAGCTTATGCTTTTTGCAAATACGATTCCATCGCCTTCGCGAGCTTCTTCATGCCCAGAATCGTCGTTTCACGATCGGTATGCGTGTAGTTCAAGCGCATCGTGTTGTACTGTGGATTCTCCGCGTAAAAGGTAGCACCGGGAACAAAGGCAACGCCTTCTTTGACCGCGATTTTCAACAAATCCGCGGCGTTAATTTGCTCAGGAAGCTCTACCCAAATGAACATGCCGCCCTTTGGCTCTTCCCATTTCAGACCAGGCCAGTTCAGCTCAGTGAGGAGACCTGACATGAATTTCATCCGATCCAGATACTGTTCACGGATTAAGGAAATATGAGCGTCCAGATCAAAATGCTCAAGCAAGTGATACAGTGTTTGCTGATCAATCGTACTGGAGTGCAGATCCGCGGATTGCTTGAAGCGTGCAACTTGACGAATAAGCATCTCATCCCCCATCACCCATCCTGTACGGAAAGCTGGCGCAACGGTTTTGGAGAAAGTGCTCGTATAAACAACATTCCCACCCTCCGCTTTGCCACCTAACGAGTAGACAGTCGGATAGCTTTCACTCTCATCAAACTGGATTTCCCCATACGGGTCATCTTCCAGAATCAACACATCAGCGCCGCGGCAAATATCCAGCAAGCCTTGACGACGTTCCAAGCTCCACGCACGACCCGCAGGGTTGGAGAAAGTTGGAATGACATAAACCATTTTCGGATTATGCTTCGCGATTTTGGCTGACAAATCCTCCAGAATCATGCCGTCGCTATCGCTATCAACGGAATAAATTTTCGCGCCTTTGGCTTGGAACACTTGGATCGCTGCCAAATACGTCGGACTTTCGACGAGAATGACATCACCTTCATCAATATACACACGTGTCAAAAGATCGATCGCTTGCTGCGACCCTGTCGTCAACAGCATTTCGTCTGGGGTAACCAGCATGTTCTTTGCTGCCATCCGCTTGCATAAGGATTCGCGCAAAGGCTTGTAGCCTTCTGTCAAACCATATTGCAGCGCAGACTTACCGCCGCCAACAACTCTTGTGAACGCTTCACTGACAGCGTCTAACGGGAAAAACTCTTCAGCAGGCAATCCGCCAGCAAAGGAAATAATCGAGCTCCCTTGTGTCAGCTTAAGAATTTCTCTTACAGCTGACGATGAGAAGCCTTCCAACGATTTAGAAAATCGATATTTCATACAGGGACGCATCCTTTCGCATTTGTAGAAAGCACCCCTCCTCTAATCTTGGAGGTGAGGTGCTAATCCGGGTTGCCATGAAAGCTAAGAGATTATATTAACGTTACGTTGCTTCTGTTGCTTGTTGGATTTTTGCGCTTATCGATCAGTCTGTTCACAGCGTCCAGATAAGCCTTCGCGCTTGCTTCCAGAATATCCGTCGAAATGCCGCGTCCTTGCACAGAAATGGAGTCCTGCTTCAGTACGACGTGAACTTCACCAAGCGCATCTTTCCCGTGCGAAACGGATTTGATGGAGTAGTCATCAAGCTCAACGTTTTCCTTCGTCGCTTTATCAATCGCGTTGTAGATCGCGTCAACCGAACCGTTACCTACCGCGCTTTCAGCCACCTCGCTGCCATCTTGGAAGCGTACATGAACCGTTGCGGTTGGTGTCATTTGGTTGCCGTAGGCAACTTGAAGCGCGCCAAGTGCGAAAATTTCCGGTGTCTCGATCAATTTTTCTTCGATCAAAGCACGAATATCCTCGTCTTCTACCTGCTTCTTGCGGTCTGCCAAATCCTTGAACTTGGCAAAAGCCACGTTTACTTGCTCGTCACCGAGCTCGTAGCCAAGATCAATGAGCTTCTCACGAAATGCGTGTCGTCCGGAGTGTTTACCCATAACGAGCTTACTTTCCTTCACGCCGATCGTTTCCGGAGACATAATCTCGTAAGTTGTTTTCTCTTTGAGCATCCCATCCTGATGGATGCCGGACTCATGCGCGAAGGCGTTAGCGCCAACAATCGCTTTGTTGCCCGGAACCACCATGCCTGTCAGCTTGCTGACAAGACGACTGGTACGGTAGATCTCGTTCAACACAAGCGAAGTTTTCGCTTGGTAGAAGTCTTGGCGTGTTTCCAGCGCCATAACGACTTCCTCGATCGAGGTGTTCCCTGCTCGCTCGCCAATACCATTGATGGTGCCTTCGATTTGATCGGCACCATTCAGAACAGCTGCGAGCGCGTTCGCAGTCGCCATGCCTAAGTCGTCATGGCAGTGCGCGCTCAATTGAATTTTTTCAATGCCTGGCACAGTCTCCTTCAGCATTTTGAAAATATTGCCGTAGTCATATGGTGTCATATAGCCAACGGTATCAGGAATATTCACGACAGAAGCACCGGCGCGAATCGCCATGTTCGTCACTTCCGCGATGAAGTCCAGCTCCGTACGTCCAGCATCCTCGAGTGAGAACTCGATTTTGCTGAAATACTTCTTCGCATATTTAATCGCCGCTTCCGCTGCTTCTAGCACCTGGTGCTTCTCCATCCGCAGCTTATGCTGACGGTGAATCGGCGACGTGGCAAGGAAGAGATGAATGCATGGATCCTGTGCACCCTGCAGGGCTTCACGCACAGCTTCGATATCATTCTCACGCGAACGGGACAAGCCGATAACAGAAGCGTTCTTAACCGCTCTAGCGACGGCATTCACACCCGCCAAATCCCCTGGGGATGCCGCAGGAAAGCCAGCTTCCATACGATCCACGCCAAGCTTCTCCAGCTGCAATGCGATCTCGACCTTCTCCTGCGTATTCAGGTTCACACCTGGTGATTGCTCACCATCACGAAGGGTTGTATCAAAAATATAAATTTTACGCACCATGTCACCTCCTAAGAGTTTTCAATAGAAAACTTGCTTCGTAAGCATTTGCTAAGATGTTTTTCCAAGTCGTTATAGTATTCACAGGGAGCAATTGGGAAATTCTCCTCAATCACTCCCTGTGGAATGTACAGCTATAAAATTCAATAATGACGAAAGATTATTTTTTGATCCAGTGCATCATTTCGCGAAGTTCTTTACCAACCACTTCGATCGGATGCTCTGCTTCGTTACGACGCGTTGCGTTCATGAATGCGAAGTTGGATTGGTTTTCCAAGATGAAGTCGCGTGCGAATTTACCTTGTTGGATATCGGAAAGAACAGCTTTCATAGCTTTTTTCGTTTCAGCTGTGATGATACGTGGACCAGTTACATAGTCACCGTACTCAGCTGTGTTGGAGATAGAGCTGCGCATGGAAGCAAGTCCACCTTCATACATCATATCAACGATCAATTTCAATTCGTGCAAGCACTCAAAGTAAGCCATTTCTGGTGCATAACCCGCTTCAACCAATGTTTCGAAACCAGCTTTAACCAGTTCAGAAGCACCGCCACAAAGAACTGCTTGCTCACCGAACAAATCAGTTTCTGTTTCTTCACGGAAAGAAGTCTCGATAACGCCTGCACGTGTACAGCCGATACCTTTTGCATAAGCAAGACCGATTGCTTTTGCATTGCCAGTCGCATCCTTCTCGATTGCGATCAAGCCAGGTACACCGAAGCCTTCAACGTACGTACGACGTACCATGTGACCAGGGGATTTAGGAGCTACCAAGAATACATCTGTACCTTCAGGAGCAACGATTTGTCCGAAATGGATGTTAAATCCGTGGGAGAACATGATTGCTGCGCCTTTTTTCATGTTCGGTTGAATGGACTCTTTGTAAACGCGAGCTTGCGTTTCATCCGGCATCAAAATTTGGATAACATCAGCGCGACGTGCTGCTTCTTCTACAGATACAACTTCAAAACCATCGTTTTTAGCTGCGTTCCATGAACGGCCTTCACGAAGTCCGATAATAACGTTCAACCCGCTATCACGCAAGTTTTGTGCTTGTGCGTGCCCTTGGGAACCATAACCAACAACCGCAATCGTTTTACCTTTAAGTACCGCTAAGTCTGCATCTTTTTCATAGTAAGTAGTAACTGCCATTCGAATAAATCCTCCTTTGATATAATGAATCCGTTTTGTCTACCCCTTGAGTGGGTGTTTCAACGTTTTACCGTGGTACTCCGCTGAAACCCCCACTCAAAGAGAGCTTACTTCTCATTGAAAATGGGTGTTTCTATTTATTTAACGGAACCGCGAATCATCGCAGTAACGCCCGTACGGGAAAGCTCACGAATGCCATAAGGACGAAGCAATTCGACCATAGCATCTATTTTATCTGAATCTCCAACAACTTGCACGATCAATGAAGCAGGGCCGATATCGACAACTGCCGCGCGGAACGTTTCAACGATGCCTAGAATTTCTGGGCGCATGAGGGGTTCAGCATTTACTTTAATAAGTGCGAGTTCTCTGGCTACCATTGGATTGGAGCTCAGATCCACAACCTTGATGACGTCAATCAACTTGTACAATTGCTTGGAAATTTGCTCCAACGTGTTATCATCACCTGTGGTCACGATAACCATCCGAGAAAGTCCGATTTCCTCGGACTCTCCTACTGTGATGCTTTCAATATTAAAGCCTCTGCGTCCAAACAAACCAGATACACGTTGCAGAACACCAGGCTGATTGTTTACGAGTACGGAAACTGTATGTTTAGTTGTCATTCCGAATCCCCCATTAACATGTCACTAATTGTATCGCCCGCTTTAACCATTGGGAACACGTTCTCGCCCTTCGGTACGACGAAATCAATAACGACAGGCCCCGGTGTATCGAGGGCTTCCTGCCATGCTTTTCTCGCTTCTTCTTTCGTCGTTGCGCGCAAGCCTTTCACGCCGTAAGCTTCTGCAAGCTTCACGAAATCAGGGCTTCCTGCCAAATCAATGTGACTATAGCGATTCTCATAAATGATCTCTTGCCATTGGCGAACCATTCCAAGCACTTGGTTGTTGATAATAACAACTTTAACTGGAATGTTGTTGATCGCACAGATTGCAAGCTCTTGCGCACACATCTGAACGCCGCCGTCTCCATTGATGGAAACTACCAGTTTATCCGGGTTCCCCATTTGAGCGCCGATCGCTGATGGGAATCCGAAGCCCATAGTGCCAAGTCCACCGGACGTTACCAGAGAGCGCGGGTTTTTGAACTTATAGAACTGCGCAGCCCACATTTGATGCTGTCCAACGTCTGTCGTAATGATCGCTTCACCTTTGGTCGTTTCGCTGATCATCTCAATCACATATTGTGGTTTAAGCTCCGTTTCAGTTTCGCCGTATTTCAACGGGAACTTCTCTTTGCTTGCTTGCATTTCAGCAATCCAAGCTTCGCCATTCGAAGGCCTCGCTTTCGTATTGGCATATTCGAGAACGGCTTTCACATCGCCTACACATGGGATATCCGTTTTCACGTTCTTGCCGATTTCTGCTGGATCCACGTCGATATGAGCGATCAGTTTCACCTTAGGAGCAAAACCATTCAAATTCATCGTTACCCGATCATCGAATCTGGAACCGATGGAGATGAGTAGATCTGCATTTTGGATCGCTGTATTAGCTGTAAACGTTCCGTGCATCCCCGGCATACCGAGCCATAGCTCGTGTGCACTCGGGAAGCCGCTTAAGCCAAGCAGGGTTGTTACGACAGGGATCCGTGTTTTATTAATAAATTCGATCAATTCGTTGGAAGCATCCGCATAAACAACGCCGCCCCCTGCAATGATAACCGGACGTTCAGCCTCTTCGATGGCTTTGATCAGCTTATCAATCTGCAGCTTGTTGGGTTGCACTGTAGGGTTGTAACCACGAATGCTTACATCCTTTGCAGGCTTAAATATCGTTTTATGAGCGGAGACATCCTTTGGTATGTCAATAAGAACCGGCCCCTTACGACCTGAGTTCGCAATATGGAACGCTTCATGAATGATGCGCGGTAGGTCATTAACGTCTCTAACCAGATAGCTGTGCTTCGTAATCGGCATCGTAATGCCGGTAATGTCAGCCTCTTGGAAAGCATCCGTTCCGATGAAATTCGTTGCCACGTTACCTGTAATAACAACTAGAGGAACAGAATCCATATATGCTGTAGCAATACCTGTGACGAGGTTCGTAGCCCCCGGCCCGGAAGTTGCGATACATACACCAACCTTACCTGTTGAACGAGCATAGCCATCAGCTGCATGAATCGCGCCTTGTTCATGTCTAGTCAACAAGTGATTGAAATCGTCAAAACCATGCATCGCATCATAGATGTACAATACAGCGCCGCCTGGATATCCAAAGACGCAGTCCACACCCTCCAGCAATAAGCTTCTTAGCAAAATTTCGGAACCTGTAATCAGGTCAGGCTGCGTCAGCTTTTCAATTAGTTCTTCTTTAGAGCGTTTTGGTTCAGTTTGAACATTCATTGTGATCCTCCTCTCGAAAAGTCAATTCGTGTCATTGTTAAACATTCCATGAAAATAAGAAAAACCCCTATTCATCCCGTGCGCGCACAAAACGCGCTCAACGGGACGAAAGGGGTTTAAGCTTCCGTGGTACCACCCAAATTTGCTATATGCCTCACAGCACATAACCTTAGCAGGTATGTTCACTAACGAACATTACCCTCAGCACGATAACGTGTGCTCTTCCGATTCTCCCTAATACTGCAAGTAATCTGCACGTTTCAGGAAAACAGCTCCGAGGTGACTTCGTACGTAAGGGATTAAGGCGATGGTTTCAGCAAGTCCAACGCTCTCTGCGCATAAGTGCCCTTATTACTTCTTCCTCTTCATAGCGATTCATTCGTATGCTTCACCATATCAAATATGATTAAAGATTATTATATGCATCGGAAGGCCAATAGTCAATAGGGAAATTCGAATAAAAGTAAGGGCTGTGAGAGAAGATCTTCAGAATACTGCCAGACATATAAAAAGAGCCTGCCCCCTGAAGGGGACAAGCTCTCAGACGCGAAGTCAAGCTTACGCGTTTACTTTTGCTTTTGCAGCTGTTGCCAAATCGTTGAATGCTTTGGAATCATTCACAGCTAGGTCAGCCAAGATTTTACGGTTAACTTCGATACCAGCCAATTTAAGGCCGTGCATCAATTTGCTGTAGCTCAAGCCGTTTTGACGAGCGCCTGCATTGATACGAGTAATCCAAAGTCTACGGAAGTTACGTTTTGTTTGACGACGGTCACGGTATGCATATACCAATGACTTCATTACTTGCTCTTTAGCTGTTTTAAATAAACGGTGTTTGGAACCGAAATAACCTTTTGCTAATTTCAAAATTTTCTTACGACGGTGAGCGCGAATAAATCCGCCCTTGACTCTTGCCATTGTGAACTACCTCCTGGGATATATAAATGATGTTCGAATGTTAAGCTGAGTAACGATTAGCCTTTGATAAGGGACAATTGTTGTTGCAAACGACGTACATCGCCAGGAGCCATTGTTGGGTTCGTGGACAATACGCGTTTTTGCTTGGATGATTTACCAGAAAGCAAGTGGTTTTTACCTTGTTTGTATCTCATCACTTTGCCTGTGCCAGTGATTTTGAAACGGCCTTTCAGGCTGCTGTGTGTTTTCATTTTCGGCATGTTGTTGTTCCTCCTAATTTAGTATACCGCCTAAGTTGTCGCTTTTGGCGTTAAGATCATGATCATGCTTCTTCCCTCAAGCTTTGGAGCACGCTCCTGCGAGGAAATTTCAGCAGTTTCTGTAGCAAGGCGCTCAAGCACTTTGCGACCAATCTCCGAGTGCGCAATTTCACGACCACGGAAACGAACGCTAGCCTTAACTTTATCGCCTTCGCCAAGAAACTTAACTGCGTTGCGAAGCTTCGTTTGGAAGTCATGTTCATCGATCGTCGCACTTAGGCGAATCTCTTTGATATCCACAATCTTCTGGTTCTTACGAGCTTCTTTTTCTTTCTTTTGCGTTTCATAACGGAACTTGCCGTAATCCATAATGCGGCAGACAGGCGGCTTCGCCGTCGGTGCAACGTTTACTAAATCAAGGTTCGCGTCAAGTGCAATTTGAAGAGCTTCGCGAATTGGTGTAATACCAAGTTGTTCTCCGTCCGCCCCAATAAGGCGTACTTCCTTCACACGAATCTCGTCATTAATCATATGGTCTTTGCTAATTGTGTTCCACCTCCATAAAGTATGTAACTCTCTTCCAAATATAAAAAAGATGCGGGCACAGTGGGCCCACATCTTCATCAATAACAGGTTTATAACAAACCTATTGAATGTACATGATGATTCATTCAAACCAGCCAACGTTACGTTAGTCAGGTGAGAAGCGGGCGCTTCTGCTTTACTCGAAATATAATATCATCTCATTCTAAAAAAGTCAACTCACTTGTTTACTTTTCATTTCATCCAAACGAATTACACGTGTATGCTCGGTATGGCTCCACTGTTTGTTGTTTTGCGTGAAGAACGCATAGAACGTAATCGGCCACCAAGATAGCATGAAAATTGGGTAAAGCAGTAAATACTTGTACGTCTTCTTATGAGCCTTTTCAATCAACATCGACATCGGAAGCAAAACATAGATTGCCAAGCTGAGTGAATTGATTATAACTGGATTGATATGAACTAACGCTGACTCAGCCGTCCCGTGAGATGTCATGGACTGAATCCACAGCATAACCGTTAGAATGGCACCGAAGAAGAAATTGTATACATTCGCGGAATAGATCGCCGCGTCAATTTTCATCCAGCTTCCCGTTTTGATCCCTTGCCACAGCAATGGGAAGAAGAAGCGTTTGGCCACTTCAAAGTGACCTTGCATCCAACGCAGACGCTGCTTAGCAGAAGCATTAAACGATAACGGCTTCTCATCATAAACACGCGTATCATAATTGAACGTAGGTTTGATACCCATTTGAATACATCTCATTGAGAATTCAAGATCCTCAACCAAGCTCGTTGCGCGCCAGCCAATTTCCTTTAACAGGTTGGAGTCGAAGCACATGCCCGTTCCGCCAAGATAATTGGCAAGACCCAAGTTCGATCTAGGCGTTTGAACAAAACGGTTCGCGTAGAAGTACGAGATGGCAAAGGAACCCGTAATCCAGGAATCATTTGGATTTTTGGTATCCAGATAAGCTTGAATAACGCGGGAACCTGAGCAAAGATCGTTATTCATGTGGATCAAATAATCAGGACTAACCAGGTTATCCGCATCGAACATCACGATTCCGTCATACTGACGCTCACGCTTCCATAGCTCTTTGAGCATCCATTCAATCGCATACCCTTTCCCTCTGAGGTTCGGGTTGCGGCGCTCCATTGCATACACGCCATGATGGCGCGCAATGTCAGCCGTGTTATCCGTACAGTTGTCACAAATGACGAAGATGTCAAAGAGCTCTTTCGGATAATCCAACGTCTTCAGGTTCTCAATCAGAGCCCCTACGACTTGTTCCTCATTATGAGCGGCAACCAATACAGCAAACGATTTCTGCGGAGCAAACACTTTTTTGTTTTTGGGACGATACCAACCAAAAAACGTTAAAAACAACTGATACGCACCGACCAAAGCCAAGAACATTTGAACGGCAAGCATAATCTTGTCTAGCATGAAGCAAAGTCCCCCTTTTTTTGTGCACGTCAGCTATCTTTTTATATGCCTCGTGCGTTTATGTACAGGTAATTCGTGTCAACAGGCAAACGGTGAAACAATCGTTTTTGATTTTCCTCTCTTTCCCCCCGTTTGTCAAAGTCTGCAAACACCGAAAAAGCGGCAGTTCTTTGAAATTTGGGTGGTTCGCACACGCCGAACAGAGCATGCGCTTGAAATCGGGTCGAAAATGTCTTGTTTTCATCGTTTTTCATTTATTGTGTACCAAAAGTTCACCATTTAGACGAACACTGTCTTTTCTAAGTGGCAACGTCACTATTATAAGTCACTCCGTTAATTTCTTACAACATTTGCTTAATTACCCTGTTAATGGATGAAAACAGTCACCTTAACAACATTCGCACAACACAGCCCGAAAGAGTCCGTCGTTCACAATAAGGACATATCATCCGCGACTTGCACGGGATAGTCGTTTCAATTTCAGGGAAGACTAACAAGAAAACTGCGAAATTGCGCTGCATTGGCGCTGTGTCGATTCGAAGATATTTGTCATCCTAACATAGAAATGTTAACGCTAGATTAGTGCAACATTAATTTGAATTTATGAATATTTATCATTCATTTAATCTTCCTCTAATAAACCCTTCGTACAATAAAGATAGAGAGAAATTCCAGATAAGAAGGAGGAGGTTATTCATGAGCAGCAAAGTTGTTCATTGGCTTCAGCATCATGAAACACGTCTATTCCACTTCGTCAACCAACGAATACAACATCATTTCCTCGATCATTTTTTCACAAAAATAACACATCTAGGCGGTGCCACAGCTTCTATTATGCTCTCTTTATGCTTGGCATGCTTTTGGCAAGGCTCGCTGCGTATAGCCGGTTTTCAAGCACTGATCGCTTTGACAATCAGCCATATCCCTGTTGCCATTATGAAAAAAAGATATCCTAGACTGCGCCCTTATCTTGTCCATCCTCAAACCATTACACATAAAAACCCTCTGACAGATCATTCCTTTCCCTCTGGACATACCACAGCGATTTTCTCAGTTATGATTCCCGTCGTATATGCTTTACCCATGCTCGGACTCATACTGATCCCGCTTGCTGGTATCGTTGGCCTATCGCGGATTTACTTGGGACTTCACTATCCTTCAGATTGTATCGTAGGTTGTTTGCTTGGAACGACAGCATCATTAGTGACAGTAGCCTTCTGGGGGTAAATCATGGAACAACTATCGCAAAATAGAAGAGTGCTCATTCTTTCAGAAGGCTTCGGTGCCGGCCATACGCAAGCTGCATTCGCTCTGGCTAGCAGCCTCGAACAGCGCTGTTCTAATATAGAAACGCGTGTGGTAGAGCTAGGCTCCTTTCTGCATCCCACATTGGCACCATGGATTCTCAGCGCCTATAAGAAAACCATTTCTACGCAGCCCAAATTGTATGGTCGATTGTACCGTGCTCAGTATCAAAAATCGCTTAATCCTTTGACTCAGCTCGCCCTTCATCGCATTTTCTATGCGCAAACGGCAGCTATGATCAGGCATTGGGCGCCCCAAGCCATTGTGTGTACGCATCCTTTTCCCAGCGTAGTTGTTTCTCGATTAAAGCGAGCGGGCTTACACATCCCCCTATGCACAGTAATAACCGACTACGATGTTCATGGGACATGGGTCAGCCGAGAGGTTAATAAATATATGGTGTCCTCCGAGGATGTTAAACACAAGCTCATCGTGCATGGCATTGCGGCCGCACATGTCGAAATCACAGGGATACCCGTTCATCCCAGCTTTCGGGAGGTACATGACAGAACACTGATTCGAAACCAGTTTATGCTGTCTTCCATGCCAACGGTTTTGGTCATGGGCGGAGGCTGGGGCTTGATCGGTGGCGACTCATTAAGCGAGCATCTATTGATGTGGAGAGATCGAATTCAGTTTATTTTCTGCTTAGGGCATAATGAGAAAGCCATTGCGAAATTAGCGGCTGATCCGCGGTATCAGCATCCTCATATCCACCTGCTCGGATTTACACAAGAGATTGGCAAGCTGATGGAAGCCTCGGACTTACTTGTTACGAAGCCAGGCGGTATGACATGCTCAGAAGGACTTGCGAAGGGGATTCCTATGTTATTTTATGATCCCCTTCCAGGCCAAGAGGAAGAAAACGTTCATTATTTCACAAGACACGGCTTCGGCGAACCGATTCAGTCAGCAGATACGATCTCTCATTGGTTATCCATGTTGGCTAGTCGCTATGCGGATGTGCAGGCCAAGCGCGTTTCCAATCAACATAGGAAGGCCCATCTGCCGGCAGGCGATGGTTCCGAGGTGATCCTGCAATTGCTTGGATGAGAAAAACAGACTCCCCTTGCTGCTTATTCGCAACTCTGGAAAGTCTGTTTGATTTGTGTCTTATTCAGCTGTTTCTTTCGATTCAGCAGCTAGGGCGGACGCAGCGGCTTGCTTCAATTGCTCTTGATGTGTAGATAAGGCTTCTTGTCCAATCACAACTTCACAACGATGAATATTCATGCCTTGCCCCGCGAACTTCGTTTCGTATTCGGTCATCACGTGATCCGGATGAATGCCATCCACGTGAAGGTTCAACGAAATATTGCGCATTCTGAGACCCATATCAGCAAAAGAATTCAAAGAGAATTCGAATAAGGACTGAGAATCAGTTTTCAAATGAATTTCGCCTTTCGCATTCAAAATTTGCTGATATTTGGCAACAAATCCTGGATGCGTTAAGCGTCTACGCGCATGCTTTTTCTTCGGCCAAGGATCACTAAAGTTCAAATAAACGCGCTCTAGCTCTCCTTCAGCGAAAGCATCCTCTATATGCTCAATATTGAACAGCATCAGCCTTAAATTTGGAATGCTAAGATCAGCATCCTCTTCATTATCCACTGTAAGTTCATGAGCAACTTTGGCCTTCTCACTTGCTTTCCGAATCAATTCATCATACATATCCACGCCAATGAAATTGATGTTCGGATATTTCTTGCTCATTTCGCTAATAAAGCGCCCTTTTCCCATCCCAAGCTCGGCATGAATCGGGTTATTGTTTCCGAATAACTCGGCCCATTTGCCCTTATAATCCTTGGCATTTAACACAACGAGTTCTTTCTGGCGTTCTATATCTTCTCTGATACCTTTTCTGCCCCGTAACCGCATTATTCATTTTCCTCCTACACGTACATGCTTTCGAATACAAATCATAGTCGATTCTATAAAAAAAATCAAAGCTTTCTCTCTTAAATGAGAGAAAACACCCTCCAAAATGGAAGGTGCTTCTAGGTGTTCAAAAGAACATTATTTATAACTTTCGTCTCTTCTTCTATTATTACTTCGCAGCCCTGCTAGGCCCAGAAGTCCGATGAGACCTAACCATCCCCAGCTGATATCACTATCCGTATCCGTTGTTGCATAAGCTCTATAAGTGCTTGGTGGCGTTGTTGCTACGCTTTTTGTACTCATTCTATCAACCATGTTGGCACTGCGATCGACACCTCTCTCGATCATATTGGCTCCGCGGTTGACACCTCTTTCAACGGCATTAGCCCCTCTTTCAACGGGATTCGTTCCATATCCATTAATATGGTCCATGACACCCGTTCCCCTGGTCGTTGTTCCATATCCGGAATACGTATTCGGAGTCGTTAAATTCCCATTATAGATCCCATTCGTTCCATTCCCACTAAAATTCTGAGAGCTGATGCCAGTTCCTAGCCCCATTCCCGGTGAAGTAGCATCATAGTTACTTCCTGTATAGCCCGTTGATGTCGTAGTCCCCGTTGTTCCTGTCCCCAGTGCTCCTATCGGCGATCCCGTACCGACTGCATTCCCCGAATCCATATTCCTTGCCTGAGCTCCTGCTGCCCCCATACTTAAAGCTGCTGTCAAAGCTACTGCTAAAGTTATCGTACGAAACTTTTTCACGTAGGCATTTCCCCTCTCAGCTCGTAATTGTGGTGCAAGGTTATCATGCTCCCTTCTGTAAGCTTTTATTGGGGGACTTGTTGGAAAGGCAGGGGTCGCTTTCATACGAAAATTTCGCTACAATATAGGTTGAAAGAATGCGAAGCAACAGAAAGAAAGGATACAGTCCTATGTCTACAATGATTCAGGAATCACCCCAGCTATGGGGAGATAAACGTTTCCATACATGGAATTATGAAATGCGCGATGCCTTCGGAGGTAAAGTTTTCAAAGTAATGCTGGATGCTGGCTTCACTTGCCCTAATCGCGATGGGAAGATCGCAACTGGCGGTTGCACCTTCTGCAGCGCCCGCGGTTCAGGGGATTTTGCAGGGAGCCGCCGCGACGATCTTGTCACCCAATTTAATAAGATACGGGATCTGCAGCATCAAAAATGGCCCGAAGCCAATTATATTGGCTATTTTCAGGCTTATACGAATACCTACGCGCCCGTTGAAGAGCTGCGAGAATATTATGAAGAGATTTTGAAGCAGCCAGGCGTTGTGGGCTTGTCTATCGCCACGCGGCCGGATTGTTTGCCGGATGACGTCGTCGAATACTTGGCTGAATTGAATCAGCGCACCTATTTATGGGTAGAAATGGGGCTGCAAACGGTACATGAATCCACCTCAGAGCTGATCAATCGTGCGCATGATACCCAATGTTATTTGGACGCTGTTGCCAAGCTGCGCAAACATAATATCCGAGTCTGTGCACACATTATTTATGGTTTGCCAGGTGAAACCCATGAAATGATGCTGGACACAGGGAAAGCAGTCGCTCAGATGGATGTGCAAGGCATCAAAATCCATTTGCTGCACCTCATGCGCAAAACACCAATGGTGAAGCAGTATGAAGCAGGCTTGCTGCAGTTCTTGGAGAAGGATGAATATGTCAATCTGATCGTCGATACACTTGAAATTCTGCCACCTGAAATGATCGTTCATCGACTGACTGGGGACGCTCCGCGGGATCTGTTAATCGGACCGATGTGGAGCCTCAAAAAGTGGGAAGTGTTGAACGCTTTTGATAAGTTGCTGTTGGAGAGAAACACATGGCAAGGGAAGTATTGGGCGGGAAAAGAAAGTTTAACTTAACATAGGCATTTTCCCAAATTGAGCATTCTGGAAAAGGGAACCAGGATGCTCAATTTGCGATAATAGCGATCCGGTTCGTGAGTTTTAACGCCCCTTTTGGGCGTTAAAGCAATGATTCCGACGCTCGGGCACGTCTTTAAGGCCCGAATAGGGCCTTAATTCGCGGCGCTTGCCCAACGACAAGCCGGTTCGTGAGCTTTAACGCCCCTTTTAGGCGTTAAAGCAGTGATCTTGACGCTAGGGCATGTCATTAACGCCCGAATAGGGCCTTAATGCGCGGCGCTTACCCAGCAACGAGCCGGTTCGTGAGCTTTAACGCCCCTTTTGGGCGTTAAAGCAGTGAGCCTGACGCTCGGGCACGTCATTAAGGCCCGAAGAGGGCCTTATTGCGCGGTGTTTCCGCAGCGACGAGCCGGTTCGAGGATGCAAGCTGCACACATCAATTGCACAACAAAATAAGTGCATCTTAGTTGTTTTTAACGCTTTAATATACGTCACAGTAATGAACTATCCGAAAATTGGAGGCTTTTACCTATGGGATTTGTTTCAGTTCTGAGTTATGTACACCAACTCCTTGGGCAGCGCGTCCAGTCTGGTGATACGGTTGTGGACGCTACGCTCGGCACTGGCGTTGATGCAGTATACATGGCGAAGCTCGTAGGCACTCGCGGCAGCGTGTACGGCTTCGATATCCAGCAGGCTGCGCTGGATCAAACCGAGCAGCGTCTGGCGAAAGAACTGCCAGACGCGAAAGTAGCCATGAGCTTATGCAGCCATGCGCTCATGGAAGCGGCGGTGCCGCAAGACCGCCACGGCAAGGTCGCCGCGGTCACCTTCAATCTCGGCTATCTGCCAGGAGCCGATACCGCCATTATCACCGAGCAGGAATCCACCATTCCTGCTCTTGAAGCTGCCCTCCGCCTGCTGCGCAAAGGCGGAATCGTGACTATCGTGCTGTACAGCGGGCACGATGGCGGGTCCGAAGAAGCCGCAGCGGTCGAGCGCTGGGCTTCTCAGCTTCCACTCGCAGCGTTTCAAGTGCTGCGGTACCAATTTGTCAATAGAAGCACCTCCGCGCCCTATCTATTAGCTCTAGAAAAAAGATAGCTGCATGATATAATGCTAGAGAGTATGGACCACAGGCTTCAATAGATTTAGACACTAGGGGAAAGTAGGGATTGTTTTGAAGTCATACCCACTGCAATTTCAACCTGAAATGAAAGAACGTGTTTGGGGAGGCAGAACCCTCGAACGTTTTGGCTTTGAGCTGCCAGAAGGCGCTATTGGCGAAGGCTGGATGATCGGTGACCATCCGAACGGAACAACGAAAGTGATCAACGGTGAATTAGCTGGCCTTGGTCTAGATGAAATTCGTGAGAAGTACGGGAAAACGTTGTTCGGTACCAAAGGCTTTTCCGAGAAAAACGGTCGCTTCCCTCTATTAATTAAGCTGCTAGATTGTGAGGACGATCTGTCCGTTCAGGTTCATCCCAATGATCACTACGAGAACCTGGCAGCCGGTGAGCTTGGCAAAACAGAAATGTGGTATATTCTCGACGCTAAGCCAGGCGCCAAAATCATATATGGTATGAAAGAAGGCGTGACACGGGAAAGCTTAGCAGAAGCCATTGCGGAGAACCGCATAATGGACTGCTTGCAAGAAGTTCCTGTCGAAGCTGGCGATTCCTTCTACATTCCGGCTGGTACGGTCCACGCACTTGGCGCGGGTGTACTGGTAGCAGAAATTCAACAAAACTCGGATACTACGTATCGTTTGTATGATTATAACCGTCCTGGCTTGGACGGAAAATTGCGTGAGCTGCACATCGAAGACTCGCTCAATGTCATCGCCTATGAAGGCTCAGGCTCCACGCGCATGAAAACCGATTTGACGGAAGCCGGTACATGGCTGACACTCGCGTCCTCTCCTTTTTTCACTGTGGAAAAAGGCCTGGTTGGCCCGCAATGGGAGCTTACCACCACGCCAGATAGCTTCGTGATCCTTGTGATCGCAGATGGCAACGGAACACTGCAATGGGCTGACGGTCAGATCGCAACGAAGCCTGGTGACTGCTTCTTGCTTCCTGCTGATTTGGGCAGCTATTCGCTTGAGGGCAGCATGACGGTTATTCGCAGTTATTTGCCTTAAATTTTACCGATTGGATGAAAAAAAAAGCTCTCCGATGCCGTCATTGCTGACGGATATCAGAGAGCTTTTTCTATGCTTGAGCTGGCCTATTCTTCCGAAAGGCTGCTTTCCTTCAAAATCACGTCATGCGCTCCGCCTTCAACTAGGCTTGTCGCGGATACGAGAGCAATTCTCGCATTAGCTTTCAGCTCATCTAACGTCAAAGAACCACAGTTGCACATGGTGGATTTAATTTTACCAAGCGTCTTGTCCAGGTTTTCTTGCAGACTTCCTGCGTAAGGAACGTAGGAATCCACGCCTTCCTCGAATAGAAGCTTGCTTTTGCCGCCTGTATCATAACGCTGCCAGTTACGTGCACGATTAGAGCCTTCGCCCCAATATTCTTTCACGAAGTTGTTACCGACTTTAAGCTTTCGAGTTGGGCTCTCATCGAAGCGAGCAAAATATCTGCCCAACATAACGAAGTCAGCGCCCATCGCTAAAGCCAAAGTAACATGGTAGTCGTGTACGATACCACCATCGGAACAAATCGGAATATACGTACCGGTTTCTCTGAAGTATTCATCTCTCGCTTCAGCAACCTCCATCACCGAGGAAGCTTGGCCGCGGCCAATACCCTTCTGTTCCCGCGTAATACAAATGGAACCCCCGCCGATCCCTACCTTAATAAAGTCAGCACCTGACTCTACAAGGTAGCGGAAGCCTTCACGGTCAACGACGTTACCGGCACCTATTTTCACATTAAAATTCTGTTTCACATACTGCACCGTCTCATGCTGCCACTCACTGTAGCCGTCAGATGAATCGATAACGAGAATGTCTACGCCCGCTTCGACAAGCGCAGGAACTCTCTCCAAATAATCCTTCGTGTTGATCCCAGCGCCGACGATGTAGCTCTTATTCTTATCGAGGAGCTCCATCGGATTCTCTTTGTGCTCATCGTAGTCCTTGCGGAAAACAAGCGTGTCCAGCTTCCCGTTCTCATCCACAATCGGCAAGCAGTTCAACTTATGATCCCAAATCAAATTGTTCGCTTCAGACAAAGTAATCCCTGATTTGCCGTAAATTAATTTATCAAAAGGTGTCATGAACTCCGAAATCTTACGATCTTGCGAGTCGCGGCTCTTGCGGTAGTCACGCCCTGTTACGATCCCCAGCAATTTTCCGTTCGCTGTACCATCATCGGTGATCGCAACTGTAGAATGGCCTGTCTCTTCTTTCAATGCCAATACATCACTAAGCGAATGTGCAGGTGTCAGGTTGGAGCGGCTTACGACGAAACCAGCCTTGTACCCTTTTACCTTGCGCACCATCTGCGCTTGTTCTTCAATCGACTGAGAGCCAAAAATGAACGAAATCCCGCCACTACGCGCCAACGCAATAGCCATTCCATCATCGGATACGGCTTGCATGACAGCAGAAGAAAACGGGATATTCAGTGAGATAGCAGGCTCCTCACCTTTATTAAACTTGACTAGCGGAGTCTTCAGCTTTACATTCGCCGGTGTACATGCCTTCGTCGTCAGGTTAGGAATCAATAGAAACTCACTAAACGTACGCGATGGTTCCATATAATACGTAGCCACTTTACAATTTCCTCCTAAATATAGGGATCTTTGAGCGTAGCTCAAAGTCTCTCCTTTGATTGATCCATAGGTAAATTTTTATAATCTTATCACTGAACCTTGCCTATGGTCAATGGATTTTTTAGGGAAATGTTCAGCAGGCTGCGAATCGGTGTTATTTCTTCCAAATCTGTGGTTCGGAACCACGACTCGAATATTCAATATAGTACGGGGAAATGTCCATCACGACATAGTTAGGATCATGCGGCCCCTCAAACCATTGCTTCATTTCCTCGGTCCAAAGCTTCTCCCGAAGGGCATTGTCCGAAGAGATCGTGGCCGTAGCCTGGATTTGCAAAATATTAGGCGTAGACTTGCCATCATATCCCACAAGAATATGCACATGGGGATTTTCTTGGAGTTCTTCGACCTTATCTGTTTTTTTACTCGTCGTTAAATAAATTTCCAACCCTTCGTGAAACAAGGCCATGTAACGCACCTTAGGCTTGTTACCGTCAATCGTAGCGAAGGAGCACACCTGATTGGCGTTCAGTACCTGGATGATTTGTTCTTCGAGTTGTGAGTTTTTCGTTTCAATCATATTTCGCTCTCCTCTCAGTCTCAATCTACTTTAACTCCCCTAATTTACCCAGATCGCGAGAAAAATACCCCTCACGGCGGTCGTGAGGGGTATGGCTATTAGATCGTTGCCAGCTGCTGCAGCGGCATCGTATAGTAGGACGCCGGCTTCTGTGCGTCCGGCGGGAAGTGCACGACAAGCAGCTCCTTGCTGCTTTGGTCTAGTTGGCCGCTTTGCAGATACGTCTGCAAAGCAAAGGGCAATACCTCAAGCATCGCATGCTTGTGGAGGTCTTTTTCGTTGATGCGGAGGCTCTGGAAGTCTCCGCTGACAAGCTCAGGCTGCTCTGCAAGCAGCTTGAGGTACGCATTCTGTTCAGACTTCTCCAAGGTGAAGTCCCACCAGATTTTACGTGGCTTATATTTATGGCCGAGGAAGTAGTCGAGCTTCATCAGACCTTCGATGATGTGCATGTTTGACGTGCCGCGATGCACCAAGAACTCGTGCAAACGGGTGAACAGATCCTCGAGCTGATGCCCGATCTTCTGCCAGCCGCGACCTTCCCAGAAGTCGCCGAATTCTTGGAAGAAATCAAACGCCGACGCGAACTCGTTCGCGATGAGATGCTTCACCGTGTGATCCATACGGTGGGCGTTCCAGTATTTCTCTAGCACATCCTCCACGCGCTTGATGCGAATCAAATCAGTGAACGGCAGGATATCGTTGCCGAGAATCTCGTAAGGGGCGTGATCCATATAAATATAGCCATATTTATGGGCATCGTTACGCATGCCTGTGCCGCGCAGCATTTTGAGGAAACCGAGTTGAAGCTCTTCTGGTCCTAGCTCGAAAACGTCGTTGAACGTCTTACGGAACGAGTTATAATCCTCTTCCGGCAATCCGGCGATGAGATCGAGATGCTGGTCGATTTTGAGAGAGTTTTTTACCTTGGACACGGTGCGGCTCAACTTGAAGAAATTCTGTCTGCGCTGCACGAGGTCATTCGTCGTGTCATTCGTCGACTGCACACCGATTTCAAAACGAAACGTCCCTGGCGGGGCATTTTCAGCTAGATAGTCTAGAACCTCCGGTCGCATAATGTCTGCGGTAATCTCGAATTGGAATACGGTGCCGCGGTGATTTTTGATCAGAAACTCGAAAATCTCCATCGCATAGTCCCGCTTAATGTTGAACGTGCGATCTACGAATTTGATCAGCTTCGCGCCTGAGTCGATGAGGTATAGCAGGTCCGACTTCGTTCGCTCCATATCAAAATACCGCACACCCACCTCGATACTCGATAGGCAGAATTGACAAGAGAACGGACAGCCGCGGCTCGTCTCGAAGTAGACAACACGATTCGCCAGGCTCGGAAGATCTTCCTTGAAGCGATGCGGCGACGGGATATCATCCAGCTTCAGCTTCGGTCTGCCCGGCATCAGAATCACTTCTTGCTCCTTGCGATAGGCAACGCCATAGACGAAATGGTATTTGCGCGTCGTTGAAATCTCCGTCAGAAGCTGGTGGAACGTTTCTTCCCCTTCCCCCATGACGATGAAATCGACCTCAGGAATGCGCTCCATCCAGTAGTCCGTATCATAAGAAACCTCGGGTCCGCCAAGGACGATGAGGATTTCGGGTCTGATTTTTTTGATCATTTTGATAATGTTAATCGTCTCTTCGATGTTCCATATGTAACAGGAAAAGCCCAGCACGTCCGGCGCCTTCTGATAAATATCAGAGACAACGTTCATGACGGGGTCTTTAATCGTATATTCGGATATTTCAACATCAAAATCCTTCTCGCAGAACGCTTTAAGATAGCGCAAAGCCAAGGAGGTATGAATGAATTTGGCGTTCAGTGTGGATACAAGTACTTTCATATGCAAAAAACCTCGTTCTATTCTCAATTATCGTGCCCTCTAATACTACACGAAAATGGAGGAAATACAAAGGTAGGCCCTCTCATGAGGGACGACTTGTACAGTTTATGCAAAATGTGGACCATTACAGAATCATGTATAGATAAACAAGGTTCGTTACAGGACCATGTCGTCGTCCAAATGTGGAGCTTCATAGGGGAATTGCAGGTAAGAGGCTTCTTCGATGGCGTTTTTCCAGCGTTCAGCATGAGAGTACAACTGCTGTTCGACTTCCTGGATTTTCTGATGGATTTCATCGGCGGATTCTGCCGGTTCACGTTGCAGCGCTTGCTGCAAGGTCGTGCGTTCTTCGAACCACTGGGTTAATTGGTACAGTAGCATTAGGACTCGCCTCTCTCACGATAGATTATGTATGTTCTAGTATTCCCTGATTGGAGGGGGCGTATTCCAGGCATGCGGTGAGAGAGGCCATGTAAGGAAACGAATACGAATACCGAGCATTAGTGAGAGACGGGGATGAGAAATGGCGTGCACTTTAGACGAGTGGTGGGTCCCGTGAGGATGGTGCTGAAATAGATTCAGTTGAAGGAAGGTGAGTTTGAGTAGCTAAGGGCTATTTTTCCCACATATGAGGCGAGGCAGATCGTAATTGCGCATACACCATTGGATATATACAGTGAAACCCACAAAAAGAGACCTTAATTTCCCCATACATTGGATTTATCCAGTAGAGAGACTTAGTTTCGGCAGAAAAAGTAGCTTTTTGAGGGATTTGAATGGATTTATCCAGTCAAACACAAAATTCGGCTACTTTTCAGAGCATTCTATTGGATTTATCCAGTAGAGAGGCTCAATTAAGGCAGAAAAAATAACTTTTTTGGGGATTTGA